>CAXRFO010000001.1:0-129602 GCA_964230025.1 Flavobacteriales bacterium
CCCGGACGAACAAAAAATTGCATTTCCATTTGTTCAAATTCGCGCATTCGGAATATGAATTGACGGGCAATTATTTCATTTCTAAAGGCCTTACCAATTTGTGCAATTCCAAAAGGAATTTTCATCCTTCCCGTTTTCTGAACATTTAAATAGTTCACGAAAATTCCTTGAGCAGTTTCGGGGCGTAAATAAATTTTACTCGCATCTCCAGCAACAGATCCAAGTTCAGTAGAGAACATGAGATTGAATTGTCGAACTTCCGTCCATTCTTTTGATCCAGATACAGGGCAAGTAATTCCTAAATCAATAATGAGTTGTCTAACACCGTCTAAGTCATCGGCATTCAAGGCAGCCTCAAACTTTTGGTTTATTTCGTCAATTTGTTGCTGACGGCGTACAACATTTGCGTTGGTTTCTCTGAATTGAGCCTCATCAAAATCATCACCAAAACGCTTTTTTGCTTTGGTGATATCCTTTTCGATTTTCCCCTCAATTTTAGCGATATGATCTTCAATAAGAACATCCGCACGATACCGTTTTTTAGAGTCTTTGTTGTCAATTAAAGGATCGTTAAATGCATCAACGTGACCTGAAGCCTTCCAAGTGGTTGGGTGCATAAATATTGCTGCATCAAGGCCTACAATATTCTCATGCATCTGCACCATGGCAGTCCACCAATAATTTTTGATGTTATTCTTAAGTTCACTACCCAGCTGACCGTAGTCATAGGTTGCGCTTAATCCATCATATATTTCACTACTTGGAAAAACAAAGCCGTACTCTTTGGCGTGGCTTACGATATCTTTAAGGTTATCCGACATGCCGCAAAAGTAAGAAATGAATATTGAAATTATTATAATAATAACTGCTTTAAAGTACCTTTGCCGGTAATGGTAGAAATTGACGGAAAATTAATTGGTCTTGATGTTTTTGATAAGAAGTTTGTCTGCGATTTAACAGCATGCAAAGGTGCCTGTTGTATAGAGGGTGATGCCGGTGCTCCATTGACCCTAGAAGAAGTTGATATACTTGAAGAGATTTACGAGGATGTAAAACCCTACATGCGACAAGCAGGCATTGATGAAGTAGAGAAGAATGGTGTGTTTTACATGGACGTGGACAATGAGCCGGTAACTGCATTAGTCAACGGAAAAGAATGTGCCTTTGTCAACTTTGATGAAAATGGAATTGCAAAATGCGCCATTGATAATGCCCACAGAGATGGTAAGGTAAATTGGAAGAAGCCAATATCATGCCACCTATATCCAATAAGAGTTTCTAAGTTATCTGTTGGTTTGGCGTTAAACTATCATGAATGGCCAATTTGTAAGCCGGCCTGTGAGTGTGGCTCCAAGTTGGATGTTCCGGTATATAAATTTTTAAAAGAGCCTTTAATCAGGGAATTCGGCGATGAGTTTTATCAAAAAATGGAGCTTGCCGCCCAACATTTAGAAGAAAAATAATGGGATTACTAAGTAGACTATTTGGAAGTAAAACGGATTATGTAGCATTGTTGGATAAAAAGACTCCAGTAATTGACGTGAGAACACCAGGGGAATTTCGTTCCGGACACTTCAAGGGAAGTAAGAACATACCTCTCGGGGATTTAAAAAACCAAATTAAGAACATTAAAAGCGAGGAAGTAATTGTTGTTTGCAAGTCTGGTATGAGAGCCGCTCAGGCTAAATCCATTTTGAAACAAAATGGTATTACGGCCCATAACGCTGGGCCCTGGCAAAAACTGGAGAGGCTTTAATCTTTAAACCACGAGCTATACTTCACGTAGTTGTTCGCAATTCGCTCAATTTCTCCCTGACGCAGCTCAGGGCTAACCATTTTTATTTTTTTAGCTGGAACTCCTGCCCAAAGCTCTCCGGCTTTTAGATGTTTCCCTTCCGGTACAACCGCTCCTGCACCAACAATGCAACCCTCTTCAATGATGCAATTATCCATCACAATTGAGCCCATACCGATTAAGACATTATCGTGAACGGTACAGCCATGCACAATGGCGTTGTGACCAATGCTTACATTGTTTCCAATGATAGTTTGGCTTTTTTGGTAGGTGCAATGAATTACGGCTCCGTCTTGGACATTAACCTTGTTGCCAAACTTAATCTTGTTTACATCCGCCCGAACAACAGCATTAAACCAAAAGGAGCAATCATCTCCACATTCAAAATCACCAACTACTGTTGCGTTATCTGCTAACCAACAGTCCTTTCCAAAACTTGGAGTGCTGCCGTTTAAACTTTTAATTAATGCCATGCCTCAAATTTAACATTTAACAAAACTTTCACCTCTATTTCTTTTGCAGGGATTTTATAAATCGGATATTTGTGGCGTAAGATAAACACTACATGGCAAAAATTCACAACTACAGCGCTGGTCCTTGTATTCTCCCACAAGAGGTATTTAAGGAGGCTTCTCAAGCAGTATTAGATTTTAATGGCTTGTCCATTCTTGAAATTTCGCACAGAAGCAAAGATTTTGTTGCTGTGATGGAAGAAGCAAGATCATTGGTAAAAGAGGTGCTTAATGTACCTGATGGTTACACCGTTTTATTTTTGCAAGGTGGAGCAAGCATGGGCTTTTTAATGACGGCATACAACATGATGCGTGACAACAAAAAAGCGGGATACATCAATACTGGTACTTGGGCAAGTAAAGCCATTAAGGAAGTTCGTCATGCAGGAGAAGCTGTTGTTTTGGCAAGCTCTGAGGATAAGAATTTCAACTATATACCAAAAGGCTTTGACATCCCAAGCGATTTGGATTACCTGCATCTTACTTCTAACAATACTATTTTTGGTACTCAGTTTAAGGAGTTTCCAAAATCAAATGTACCGGTAGTTTGTGATATGTCGTCTGACATTTTTAGCCGTGAGATTGATGCCTCTCAGTTTGACGTTATTTATGCTGGAGCGCAAAAAAATATGGGTCCTGCAGGAGCAACCGTTTACATAGTAAAAGAAGAAATTCTAGGAAAATCAAGTTGTGATATTCCTACCATGTTGGATTGGAACACCCACTTTAAAAAGGAGTCAATGTTTAATACTCCTCCAGTTTTTTCAATTTACGTAAGCATGTTGAATTTGCGTTGGTTGAAGAAAAATGGTGGCGTAAAATGGATAGAAGGAATTAACCAACAAAAAGCTGATTTGCTTTATGGTGAAATTGATCGTAATCCACTTTTCAAAGGTACCGTGGCCAATGAAGACCGTTCCAATATGAACGTTTGTTTCTTATTAAACGATGAGTCTCACAAAGAAGCATTTGATCAAATGTGGAATGAAGCTAATATCAGCGGAATTAAAGGACACAGGTCAGTAGGCGGATACAGAGCCAGCATGTACAACGCACTTCCATTAGAAAGTGTACAAGTGTTGGTAGATTGCATGAAAGAATTAGAAAGAACAAAAGGATAAGACATGATAGTATTAGCGAATGATGGAATTTCTCAAAGCGGAGTTGATGCCCTAGAAGCTGCCGGTTTTGAAGTAAGAACTGAAAACGTACCCCAAGATCAACTAATTGATGCCATCAATAATGATGGTATTTCTGCATTGTTGGTAAGAAGTGCAACAAAAGTGCGAAAAGACTTGATTGATGCTTGTCCAAGTTTGAAGTTAATTGGACGTGGTGGTGTTGGAATGGACAACATTGATGTGGATTACGCTCGTTCAAAAGGAATTCACGTAGTCAATACTCCTGCGGCTAGCTCTCAATCTGTTGCCGAGTTAGTAATGGGTCAATTGTTTAGCATTTCAAGGTTTTTATATGATGCAAGTGCCAATATGCCAAACAAAGGTGCGAGTGAGTTTAAAGCACTTAAAAAGAAATATGGTAAAGGTGTAGAGCTTAGAGGTAAGACTTTAGGTGTAATCGGTTTAGGAAGAATTGGCCAGTATACTGCCAAGTATGCTTTGGGATGTGGAATGAATGTAATTGGATGCACCCATGGAGTTGACAAAGTTTCAGTTAATGTTGAAGTAAACGGTCAAAAAATCCCTGTTAATATTCCATTAAAGTCGATGGAAGATGTATTGGCAGAATCTGATTATATCAGTCTTCATGTACCGGCTCAAGAAGATGGATCTGCTGTATTAGGTACTGCTGAGTTTGCAAAAATGAAGAAAGGGATTCGAATCGTAAATGCTGCCCGTGGAGGTGTTATTGATGAAGATGCACTTATTGCGTCATTGAATGATGGGACTGTGTCATATTGTGCCTTGGATGTTTTTGTGAACGAGCCAACGCCTAGGGCAGATGTTTTAGCTCATGAAAAAATTGCTAGCACGCCACATATCGGTGCTGCAACCGTTGAGGCACAAGACAGAATTGGAGAAGAATTAGCCGAACAAATTATGGACTTGTTGGGAGTGCCAGCTTAAGAGGCACTTACGATAGCTGTTTCCAAGACGCTTATCGAATTTTTCAAGCGCTTAAGGTCCGCTGAATTTATTTGCGAACAATCGCAGAAAGCACCCTTATGGCTAATTTTGGACATAAGTCCACAGTAAACCCCTGAAGGGTTAATGTCGCTTGGGCACTGAATGGAAATGGGTAAAACTTGTTCCTCTTCATTTTGAAGAGCCTTAAATATTTCCAAGGCGGCCTGACAAACACCAAAAATGGTGGCCTCTTGCGTTTCTTTAATTCGACGAGCAGAGGTTCTTACTCGCTTCAGAATATCCTTTTGTAAATCATCATCTTCAATTAACTCATTACCTTGTGCAATGAACATACTTTCACCATGTTCCCCAATTATCTTTGCATTTTGAAAAGAGATGTTTTCTTGATCTAGTTCATATTTCAAGCGATAGGTATCTAGAAGCGTACCGGTACCCACAACTTGATTTGCCGGTAATTTGCTGTATTTCCAAGTGAAGTAGCTTATGATATCCACAGGGTTTGTAACCACTATAATTTTACAATCCTTTTGGAGAGTTAGATCAGCAAATATTTCTCTGCTTACTTCCTGATTTACCTTAACTGTTTCTAGTCGATTCCCGCCTTTTTTTACCCCGACCCCTGCGCAATGAAGGATAAAATCACAAGCTTCTAAATTCTTTTTACCCTCATTACTGATTTTAATTTCACGGTACGCATAAGAAGCATGTTGAAGGTCTAAGATAGCGCCTGAAGTGCTCGGGTCTTGGTCATAAATAACCATCTCTTTAATTCCGAATTCACTATGTATCAATGAAAAACTGAGTACTTTTCCAATATTACCAAATCCAACAATTCCAACTTTCATCTATGGCTAAGGTAATAATTGTGAAGAATTAATCTGGTTTGAACCAAACATCCCAAGCATATCCCGCTTATGTGTTTTCTCATCGTACTCGTAATCCAGGCTTTCAATGTGTCCAGATTCTTAATAACTTAGTAGGATGTGTTACTAAATCAAATTCAATGAGACTTTTTACTTGTTTATCCCTTACACTACTTCTATTAACACAACTTAATGCTCAAACTGTTCATCGTTGGTATCAAGATGGCAAGGTTGTTTTTCAATTAGAGCAAAGCAGTAAAATGCCAAAAGTTAGCAATGGCTTTGTTGAAATGAGAGATTTTCCTTTTCTGCAAAGTATCTCAGCTCAATTTGGCATTCAAAACGTTAAACAATTGCACCCTGGTATTAAGGATGAAAAATTGATTCGAACTTATCAGATTGAGTTTAGTCAAATTCAGAAGGTTGAAGAGCTAGTTAAATTGGTGAATCAATCATCACGGGTTCTTTACGCTGAAAAAAAAGAACTGCACGAGAGTTTTCTAACTCCCAACGACCAATATTTTACAAACTCATTCAATAATGGGCAATGGGGCCTTTATCAAATTGATGCGGATTTAGCTTGGAATATTTCAACAGGGTCATCAAACGTGGTGGTAGCTGTTACAGATAATGCGATTAACACTTCCCACCCTGATTTAGTAAACAAGATGGTGGCTGGCTGGGATGCCGCTGAAAATGATAATGACCCAAACCCTTGCGGTGGAAACGATGGTTTTCATGGAACGCACGTTTCTGGTATTGTAGGAGCAGAAACTAACAATTCTATTGGAATTGCATCCATTGGTTTTGACGTTAGTATTATGCCAGTGAAAATTGGAAACTGCGCTACCGGAGCCTTAACAGCTGGATACGATGGAATCATATGGGCAGCTGACAATGGAGCTGATGTTATTAATATGTCTTGGGGCGGTGGAGGCCAATCAAGCTATGGACAAAATGTATGCAACTATGCATGGAATCAAGGATCAATTTTAGTTGCCGCGGCAGGTAATGATGGTAGCAGTCAAGTGTTTTATCCGGCTGGATACAACAATGTTGTTTCTGTTGCTTCATCGACAAGCGGAGATGCTAAGTCCAGTTTTTCTAATTATGGAACTTGGATTGATGTTACGGCACCAGGATCAAGCATATTGTCTTGTAACGAAACAGGAGGTTATCAATTCACGCAAGGAACATCCATGGCATCTCCGATGGTGGCTGGTTTGGTAGGTTTAATGATATCTCATGCACCTTCAACTTCTCAGCAGGATGTGGTGACTTGTTTATTGAACACTTGCGACAATATTGATGGCGCAAACTCCAATTACATTGGCCAGTTAGGTGCTGGAAGAATCAATGCACATCAAGCACTTATTTGCATGAACCAATACACCTACAACTTAGATGTAGGAATCTCAGAGGTGAACAGTCCTTTGGGTTCAATTTGCTCAAGCACGGTAGATCCAGAGGTAGAGTTAAAGAACTACGGATCCAACACGCTTACCCAAGTAACGATTAACTATCAAGTGGATGCTGGACCTATTCAAAGCTTTAACTGGACGGGAAGCTTAACGCAAGGTCAATCGGCTATAGTTACGCTACCAACACAAACACCAGGTGCTGGGGCACACACTTTTACGGCGTATACTTCTAGCCCAAATGCAAGTACAGATCAAAATTCCTCTAACGACTCAGAATCTTCAAATTTCACGATTGTAGCTAATGGTCAAATAGCTGACTTTACGCTTATTACGGATTGCTATGGTTCTGAAATCTCTTGGACCATTGAAGAGGATGGAACAGGAGTGCTTTGGGCAGACGGAAGCGGTTACGCTGACGTGACCGGCGGTCAGACCATCAATGAAAGTGTTTGTCTTGAGTCGGGGTGCTATGTTTTTACTATAAATGATACTTACGGAGACGGCATGTACGGAAGTCAATGGACTTGCACCGTAGATGGTGATTATTACATGGATGATGCTTCTGGAGCTAACTTATTCAGTATGACGGCTCCAAATGGTGATTTCGGAAACCAAGCAACACATAATTTTTGTATTACTTCAAATTTAGCCCTAGATGCTGGAATTTCTAATATTATGAATCCAACAGGAAGCTCATGTAACGGTACTATAACACCAAGCATAGAGTTATTCAATTACGGATCCAATACGCTTACAAGCGTAGAAATCTTGTACAATACTGGAGGAGCCAACCAAACATTTAATTGGACAGGTAGCTTAGCTCAAGGATCAGCAACTACGGTTAGCTTGCCTTCGATAACTGTTGCGGGTGGGACTTATACTTTTACAGCAGCTACCAATAATCCGAATAACGGTACGGATCAAAACACAGCAAATGACATTAAAACTTCTGCCTTTACTGTGTTTACTTCTTCCTTGCCACTTCCGTACAGTGAGGATTTCGAAAGCAACAGTTTTAACACGAACAACTGGACCATCGATAATCCAGATAATGGGATTACTTGGGAGATTACAACCATTGCAGGTAGTGCCCCAGGCGATAAGGCTGCAAAAATCGACTTTTACAATTACGGTAATGGCTCCGAAAGAGATGGTCTACAAACGCCACCTTTGGATTTTACAAACTATCAAAATGTGAGCATGTCTTATGACCATGCTTTCAGAAGATACAATACAAGTTCCGCAGACTCTATGATCATATATGTTTCTACTGATTGTGGAAATACCTTCGATAGAATTGTGGGTTATGCGGAAGATGGTACAGGGAGTTTTGCAACAGCCACTACCAATACGGCTCCATTTACTCCCGGTGTAGGAGATTGGTGTACAGGAACGGTTGGTGCCAACTGTTTTACAATAGACTTAAGTGCCTATGATGGTCAATCATCCGTTGTAGTAAGATTTGAAAGCTTTAATAACGGTATTGCAGGGAACAATTTATACCTAGACAATATCAATATTGATGGTCAATTAACAAATTCGGCTCCTATAGCGAGTTTCTCAAGTAGTACCCAGCAAACCTGTGAGGGCAATACGGTAAGCTTTACCGACCTTTCAAACGGAACACCTACGAGCTGGTTATGGGACTTTGGTGATGGAAATACTTCTACTCAACAAAACCCAACACACACCTACTCAACGGCAGGAACTTATACTGTGAGCATGACGGCCACCAATGCTTTTGGTTCGGATATAGAAACTATTACCAACTATATTACGGTTAATGGCCCAGTGAGCTATTCGCAGAGTTTTACTATTTGTTCTGGGAACTCCGTTACTGTTGGGAACAATACCTATACCACCACGGGATCTTACACTGATGTATTGACAGGTCCTAATGGATGTGACAGCACAGTATTTACAAATTTAACGGTGAACGCAACACCAACGGTTAGCATTACAGCACCTGTTGATACTGTTTGTCAGGGCAATGATACCTTCCAAATAGTTGGAATGCCAGCAGGAGGAACTTATACAGGAAATGGAATCATCGACTCTACTTTCCATCCAAGTTTAGTGGGGCCAGGCACCTACACAATTAATTACAGTTACTTTGATGGAAATGGTTGTGGTGGAACCAGCTCAACAGCTGTTGTTGTTGAAACCTGCCTGAGTATATCTGATCAAGAATTAAGCAATATGGCCGTATATCCAAATCCTAACCAAGGTAATTTTATCATAAGTGGATTAGCTGCTGGGACACAAATAATTATTGTAGACGCAGTAGGAAAATTAATCGAGGAATTTACTGTCAATTCAGAACAGGTAAACGTCAGCCTAGAAGACTTAGAGGAAGGTGTTTATTATGTGCGAGCAATTAAAAATAATGCAACCACAGTACTACCGATAGTTTTATCTAAATAAAACTACTTTTTTCATGTTTGTTGGAAGCAGCGGGTTATGCCCGCTGTTATCTTGCTATTTTCTAGTCTTAGAATTAAAGCTTATATTGCATATAATTTTAATTTGGCCTTAATGAAGATTCTAATTGCGTATCTTATATTTTTTCCTGTTTTACTTCTTGCTCAATCACCCGGAATATTAGAGAAGATTTATTTTGATGATAAATCATATGATGAAATTGTAAAGGAAGGTATCGAATATTACTCTGATCCCGAAAGGAGACAGGACAATCAATATGGGTATAAGGATTGGCAAAGGTTTCGAACAAGATGGGAGGGTAAAAATCAAGTCGAAGGAGTAACCGACGGTAGCTTCAATCACGGAATTAAGGCCTATAGTCAGTTTAATGCTAATAGAGGAGCATTTTGTCAATCAAGTGTGAATTCATGGACAAGTCTAGGGCCATTTGATGATAATGCCCTGGAATGCAATATTGGAAGGGTTGAATCTATCGCTCAGGACCCAAATAATGAGAACGTAATCTATGCTGGTACTTTGGGAGGAGGAATATACAAATCCACAAATGGTGGTGGAAACTGGGTGAATCTGTCCCAATCTGATGATGATTTCTTTAACGCCGTAACGGGCATAGTTGCAAAATCTAATGGCGATCTTTTTATATCTGTTAGCTATGAAGATTACAACGTATATAATAGTGGGGGTGTTTATAAATTGAATGGGACAGACTGGGTTGAACAAGCCATGGTTCCAGAGTTAACTAATGATTTAAGCACCAGAACAACTGCGCGGACAACTCAAATGAAAGAGAATCCGTTTACGGGAGACATCTATCTTCTTGCTGGAGGTCAGGTTGATGTTCCCATTTCAGATCCAGATTATAATGTAAATGGGACGTTTTTTAGTGCCCTATGGAAGAAGGATTTTAATGGTACTGATTTTATTGAAGTTCCAGGTACTAGGATTTTATGGAGTAATGGTGGAAATATAAACCCCAGATTTTGGCGAGATGTCGAATTTAAATCCAATGGTGAGATCTTTCTTTCTTCAGATGATGATCAGGCGGATGTTGGGTCTTTGATACGACATTATCCAGGGTTTGGAACGGCTTGGAATAATATACTAACCCCGACAACAAGTATTATTGGTTTAAGTTCGGTAATCACAGATAGAATTGAAATGGAATTAAGTCCAAATGGAGATTTAAATGCCATTTTCTCGGATGTAAACAACAACCTTACACTCATCAGATATTCGAATTCTCAATGGGGGTTAGTTAATTCAATTGTAAATTCAGCAAGCTCTGGATATTGGAAAAACTGCTTTTTAATTTCTCCTTTAAACGGCCAACATAGTTTTATTAGTGGGATTTACACACGAATATCAGAAGATGATTATACTACTTGGAGCACGGCCATTTTGGAGCATATTGATACTAGGGTTGGCATACACGCAACGTATCAGGGCAATCCTTGTTTCTTAGTTGGAACAGATGGCGGTATAGAGAGAATCACCTTTGATGGTAACGGATTTACACAAGGAAACTGGGAGTGTCTGAATGGGGCTAATTTTGGAAACACACAGTTTTTTTGCTTATCAACCTCTGAGACCACTTTTGGTCAGGTCACTGGGGGAAGTATTGATAATCGTGGGTATACTTATAATGAAAGTACTAACCTCTGGATAAATATTTTAGGGGGTGATATAGGAACGTTTAAATATTCCCCAATAAGTAATCAGTATGTATATCTTTCCCATGCTGCAATTGGAGGACAACCAGGAATAGAATTGTTAAACTGGTCTCCTCAAGTTTATAATTACTGGAGACCTGTATACGCCACCGATCAGAACAATTTTTATGTAGCATATTCTGAAATTCAATGTTATAATAATGAGCAGTGTGGACTGCCAATTTCAGATTTTTACTCGATACATGGTAAAGTTATTCCTGTTGAAGATTTTGATGTGAATTTATCATCCCCAAACACTGTCGTTGCTGTTTTTGAAACACCGACCTATTCAAACTATCAATCCGAAATAAGGATTTTAAGAACAACTGACGGGATGAATACTTGGCAGAGTTTGGACGACGGAGTAATAATTGGCACTAACGACCGAATGAGAGACGTTACTAGGTGGAGATCATATTCAAAGTTGGTTTCAAACCCTTTGAATCCTGACGAATTTTGGTTAAGTATGTCTGGCTTCTCAACGATCCCTGGAGAACGTCAAGTCTTTCATACCACTGATGGGGGCTTAACTTTTGAAGATATGTCAGCAGGGTTAGACGGACTTCCCATAAATGATATTGAGTTTCAGGAGGGCTCTAATGATTTTAACACAGGGCCAAATGTACCTGAAAGTATACTTTACTTATGTACCGATGGAGGTGTTTACTATTTCGATAACACATCTCAGGAATGGGTTTGTTATAGCTCTGACCTACCCAATGCTCTTGTGAATGATATTGAAATCAACTACTTAACTGGCAGGTTGTATTGTGCAACTTATGGGCATGGTATATTCTACACGGATTTACTAAGTAATAAGAATTATCAAAGAATTTCAAAACCCGAAATTAACTCTCCTGGGCAGCCCTCAGGTAATGTTGTAATTAATTCCAATACAACTTGGGAAGGTCAACACGCCATACAAGGTAACTTAATAATCGAACCAGGGGCAACACTTTATTGTAAAGAGTGTGAGATAATTTTCTTTTCCGAAAACTCTAAGTGTATTTTAAGAGAAGGAGATATGACCCAAAACGGTGGAAGATTGACGCTTGAAGGTGGAATAATATCAAAATCCAACTGTTTAGAAAGCTGGAAAGGTATTGAAGTTCGTGGAAACTCTCTATTGCCTCAAGGAAACCCGGGAAATTCTCCCCAGGGCGTATTGATAACTAGAGGAATTTTAAGCGCGGATGGAAATTATAAGCAAGCTGTTATTGATGGGGCAGAAATAGGTGTTTTACTTGGTCAGCGTGCTATTCCACCTGTAGGACCTCCGGTTACCATTTTTAATTATAATAAGTCGGGCGGAATTATAGTTTCAAGCAACACGCTCTTCACAAATATTACGGATGTTTTGTTCACTAATTATAAGAATTTTGAGCCGCCTTCGTCAAATGAGATTAGGAATTATTCAGAATTTGAAAATTGTATTTTTAATACTAGTGTACTTCCGAATAATATAATTGATAATTACAGGGTCAAGTTACTATATACAAAAGGCGTGAGATTTAACGGTTGCACTTTTAATGATGCAGTTGGGACGAATGGGAGCACAAGTGATGAAATTGCAAGGTCCCAAGGAGTTGGAATTTATGCGCTCAACAGCTCTATAGTTGTAAGCGGTGAGTGCTCATACCCGCTGGGAGCTGGGCAAATTTGTCCAGAGACTGATTACGATAGGAATATTTTTGAAGGCCTTTACAAGGGTATTGAACTGAATGAGACTTCTACTATATACTCTAGCAGAATAGATAGAAATACTTTCACAAACTGTTGGCACAGTATTGTTTGTAATGGAACCTCTAATACAGTTGTTACAAGAAATAAGTTTAATATGAGGCCGCTACTTCATAAAGAGTCCGTGGGACTTTATTTGAATCAATCATCTCGATTTACAATTAGCGAGAATAGTTTTACTCGAGACCATTCGAGCAGTGGATTTTCAAATCAAAAACCTACCGTGGCCTTGGTTAGTAATCGTGCGCCAAGCATTAATTCCGAAATTTATAACAATAGTTTTGAGTTAACGGTAAATCATGATAAAGGCGGTGCCGACATCCTAGTTCAGGGAGACCCCACAGGGGCCTTGACACCAGCAAACCTGCAGCTTAAATGCAACAACTTTAATAGTGCTGTCACCTCCAACACCAACGAAGGCTTTATACGCTTTTCCGAAAATGGGGATTTGCCTCCGCAAGGAGATCCCAACAACCCTATAGGCAACACATTCTTTTTAAACAGCTCTACCCCCGCCAATAGCGATTACGAAATAGATGCCATTTTTAACCAAGCACCCCAGCCGAATACACCAGGTTATACCTATTACCATCATGACCAAACTGCAACTCCTGGTACAAAAGTGGAACCAACTCTGTACACCAACCAAGTGGTTACTTTGGACAATACAGGTGACGATTACATTAAGGCAGAGGATTGTCCGGATGATATAGTTATTGGTAAAGACCCAGTTGTACTGGTTCCCAAATTATTGATAGATGAAGATGAAGTAAGCTTCCAAAAAAACAAGTTAGATGGCGGCGATACGAATGCCTTACTGAGCGCTATTTATAGCAGTAATGCTGGCCAGCTTAAAAACTTGCTTATACAAAATAGTCCTTATTTGAGTAATGCTGTTTTATTAACCTATATAAACAGTAATCCTCCCAACGGGCATTTACAGCAGGTACTGGAAGCTAATAGCCCTTTGGATGCCACTGTGTGGGATGCTATACAAGACTTAAACCCCGGGTTAAACAGTAATAGTTTAAGTCAATTAGCCGCCTTGCAAAATGGAATTTCGCAAGTGCAATTACAGCAAGATATTATTGCCGGTGCAGAGCAAGAAAGGGATAATACAGTGGCTAAAATTATACAGCTCTACCTCCAAAATGATACTACCAGTAGCAGCTTGGATAGCGCCCAGCGCTATATGGAAACGTATTGGATGGAAAGCAGCCCCTGTGAGGTGGCTGCCTTTTACATTAGTCGTGGTAATTTTACAGAAGCGCAATACATCATTAACCAAAAACTGGCAGAAGACCCCAACAATGCTTATTGCATTTTGCAAAGCCTTGCCCTCACCTATGAACAGCAAGTAGAGCGCTGCATGCTCTTGGATGCCACTACCAAAGATGAACTGGATGATATTCAACAAAGTCATTTGTACGGTTGTGTAAATGCCAACGTTATATTATCGGAGGTAGATAGTTTGCCTCTGCCCTTGCCAGTAGTCTTACCATTTGATGGCGGCGTGAAATCACAGCTTTTACAAGGAAACAGGGAAATTAAATCATCCTTATTTAGCATTTACCCGAACCCAAATTCAGGTAATTTTAATATAAAATCAGAAGTAGTTGGGACTTTAACCCTGTTTGATTTGTTAGGAAAAAAGATTACAGATGTACAAATTGAAATTGGAGATAATACATACTCAAATTTAAATTTAGCCAAAGGGGTATATCTGTATCGATTTGGAGATGAAGTAGGACGAATAATCGTGGAATAATTGAAATCTATTTTTTTCATACTCTTAGTTTTTTATTGGGCGACTGGAAACGCGCAAGATACTTTAAACCATAGGTATGACTTTTATGGTGGTCAGGAAGTAGGGCGGAAAGTTCTTTATGAAGAAGACAGTAGTTATCTAATTTTTTCTCATGGAGCTGATACTATGACAGGTGGGCAACAATGCCTTTATGTGCGGAGAATCGGAAACCAAGGGCAACTAGTAAAGCATTCATTAATTCGAAAAAGTAACGCTGGGATTTCCGTTGGCTGGTATGGTTCAAGTGTTGATACGTTGAATAACGCATACTTTATTGCTTGTAATTATTTTGATACTATTCCTCAACGCGGTGGGTTAATATATTTGAATAATCAATTAGACACCCTTTTTATAAGAGATTTTTTTGCCGCCAGTAACGAAGAAATTTATGTTCGCTCGCTACGAACACTTGCTAACCAAACTTTATTATTAAATGCTCAAGTTTATGACACAGCAAGTCAAAAAAATGGTCTAGGTACCTACGTGTTTGATACGCTAGGTAACATGCTGTACAGCAATGTAAACTATTCCGGGAACCACCACCCTTTTTTCTCATATGCTTGCGCAGATAGCGGCTATGTTATAGGTGAACAATATTGGACGGGTAATGGTTTTGATAAAGACCCTAGGGTGGTACGCTATAACAAAAACCACCAAATAATGTGGTCCTATAAATTTGGGGGTAGCAAGCAAGACCAAGCTCCTTCTGTTTATGAATGCCGAAATGGTGATATTATTTGTTCTTATACTCAAGATTGGACAGATACCATACACGTAGCTCGTTTATCATCCACCGGCCAATTATTATGGGATAGAGTGTACGGTGAAGAAAGTAATCAAAATTACACTCCTGGAATAATAGAGACCAAGAATGGCAGTATTATGGTAGCCGGCAGGTATGGTGTATATCCAAATCAGGCATATGGAATGATGATGCTTCTAGGCTACAATGGCGATAGTTTATGGACACGTCTGCACCAAGATTACATGCCTGCCCCTTGGGTAAACAATGATTTTGTAAACATTACTCAATTACCGGATGGGGGCTACCTAACCGGCGGCTCCGCCTGGACCAATGGCCAAGATGCTTGGATCGTGCGCACTGATAGTTGCGGCTGTATTGCACCCGGCTGCGTGCCCTCCTGCCAAACTTTTTTACCCATTTCAGAACAACCGCACACGGTTAATGGTATATTAGAAAGAGAAAAAGAGCCCTCGGTTTTTATATATCCTAATCCAAATAATGGAACTTTTATTGTTGACACCAAAACAGAGGGTCTTATAGAAGTATTTGATCTGAATGGAAAACGAATTTTTTCAAAACAATTATTACAGGGACAAAATAATATTAGAATTAATGGCATAAGTAAAGGCCTCTACCTTTATAGGTTTAATTCCAGCTTTGGGAAGCTGGTAATCGAATGAACTATGGCCTAATTAACCCACTAATGCGGCCCTCTACTTCAATTCTTCTATTCCCATATTCCAAAGGGTAAATCCATAAATATCTGCTGTTTGAGCAATGGTTTTACTAACGGGTGTTCCTGCACCGTGTCCAGCATTTGTTTCAATGCGAATTAAGGTTGGATTGGTACCGCTTTGTTTGTCTTGAAGCTCGGCAGCAAATTTAAAGGAGTGTGCGGGCACTACTCTATCATCATGGTCGCCGGTGGTTACCATGGTGGCCGGATACTCAACACCTTCTTTCACATTGTGAACCGGTGAGTAGCCCAGCAGGTAATCAAACATCTCTTTGCTATCAGCGGAAGTTCCATAGTCATAAGCCCATCCTGCTCCTGCGGTAAAGGTGTGGTAACGCAACATGTCCAATACGCCCACTGCAGGTAACGCTACGGCCATCAAATCTGGACGCTGGGTCATGGTAGCACCAACTAGAAGTCCACCGTTTGATCCACCACGGACTGCCATTCGTTGCGGACAAGTATAGCCTTCGGCTTGCAAGTACTCTCCAGCTGCAATGAAATCGTCAAATACATTTTGCTTTTTCATTTGAGTTCCAGCATCATGCCACTCTTTTCCATATTCACCTCCACCTCTAAGGTTAGCTACAGCATAAATTCCGCCCATGTCCATCCAAACCGCATTTGTAACACTAAAGCTTGGAGTTAAACTTACATTAAAGCCTCCGTAACCGTATAAGATGGTTGGGTTTGAACCGTCCAATGTCAATCCTTTTTTGTAGGAGATGATCATAGGAACTTGCGTTCCGTCTTTTGAAGTGTAAAAAACTTGCTTGCTCTCGTACATGTCGGAATCGAAAGCAATGTCTGGTTCCCAGTATTTAGTTGACTCACCGGTGGCAGGATTGTAGGTATAGATGCTTCCTGGAGTGATATAATTGGTAAAGGAGTAGTAAATCGTTTCTTCTTCTTTTTTGCCTCCCATTCCATTGGCCGTTCCAACACCTGGAAGTTTAACGTCTCTAACTTTTACTCCTTGATAGTCGTACTGCTCGATAACTGAAATGGCGTCCTTCATATAAGACGCAAAGAAATATCCCGATCCTGTACTTGGGCTCAAAACCATATCTTTTTCAGGGATAAAATCGGTCCAGTTTTCAGGAGTTGGATTATTTGAATTTGTGAGTACTACACGTTTATTAGGAGCGTCAAGATTGGTGGCAATATAAAGACTGTCACCCTGCGTTTCCATAACATAAGAGTCAGAATCGAAACCTTCAACAACGCTTACTATACCTCCACCTTTTTCAAGGTCCATTAAATACAGTTCATTACCGCTTGTAGATTGGCTACCAGAAATAAATAAATAACGGTCATCATCTGAAACATAGCCTCCTACATAACGTCTTTTTTGGCTTGGAGTCCCACCAAAAACTAATTTATCCGAGCTCTGAGCTTTTCCAATGGTATGGTAGTATAATTTGTGCTGATCGGTTTTTGCAGAAAGCTCACTTCCTTTGGGTTTGTCATAAGAAGAATAGTAAAAACCTTCATCCTTATACCATGAAATACCGCTGAACTTAATGTCTACCAGGGTGTCTTCAATTTGTTCCTTTGTTTCAGCGTCTATTACAATAACTTTTCTCCAGTCAGATCCGCCCTCGCTAATGGCATATGCCGCTAATTTTCCAGAACGTGAAAATGAAAGTCCTCCCAAAGATGTCGTTCCATCCTCAGAGAAAGTGTTTGGATCTAGAAATACTTCTTCCTTGCCACCATCTTTTTTACGGTAAACTACATATTGATTTTGGAGACCGTCATTTTTGTAGAAGTAGGTGTAATCGCCTTCCTTAAATGGTGAGCCCACTTTCTCATAGTTCCAAAGCTTTTCGAGCTTTTCCTCTATTTGGGAACGATAAGGTATCTTGTCTAAGTAAGAAAAAGTAAGCTCATTTTGTCTTTTTACCCAATCGGCGGTTTCATCACTTAAATCATCTTCCAGCCAACGGTAGGGGTCTTGAACCTCTGTTCCAAAGTAATTTGTAACGGTATCAACTTTTTTTGTTTCTGGATAATTCAAGGCCTCTTGTTTAACTTTTTTAATTGTAGAATCGGATTCAGTGGCTGGTACTTCTTCATTATTTGAAGAGCAGGCAGTAATACCTATAGCCAAAAAGGGGAAAAGCATCTTTTTCATAAGCGAAAGATAAGCAATAGAAAAGCAAGAAGCAAAGGACTATGCTCTTTGGATTATTTCATAAATTAAGGGGCTGAAATATGGATAAAGCGGAGTTAATAGATATTTGTAAGGGTCATGTTCAAGACCAGTTGAGAGAGGTAAAAGAGCAGCTTTCGGACTTAAAAACTAGTTTAGAAAGTGAAAGTAAAAGTACCGCTGGGGATAAGCATGATACGGGCCGAGCTATGATCCATTTGGAAATGGAAAAATTGGGCAAGCAAGAGCAAAACCTTCAAAAACTGCTTGTGCTCAGCGGAAAAATAACGGCAAGTAAACAAAGCTCTATTGGTCTGGGAAGCTTGGTAAGTACGAATAAAGCACTCTTCTTTTTTGGTGTGCCTCTTGGAAAAATAAACTGGAAGGAGCAAGATGTCTTGTGTATCTCATTGGCAAGCCCATTAGGCAAACTCTTCTTATCAAAAAAGAAAGGAGACTCGCTCAATTTTCAGGGCACTAATTATGAAATTTTAGATGTAATATGAGATATTATTTATGCATTGTGTTATGTGCTTTTTTCTCTTGTTCTCAAGGTGAGAAAGAGACTAAAAAAAATGAGCAGGACGACGAGAAAACGGAAAATTTTGAAGTCGAACAGGATACTTTAATCTTAGAAAATGGTGAGAGTTCAGAGCTTGCTGAGGGTGATGAACTGGCAGAAACACTGGGAATAAAATCCGTGGAAGGCTATGAATTGAATGCCTTTTACACGGAGGACAGTGTATTGAACATTGAAGTTTCAAACGTCAATGATCTATATAAGAACATTGCTTCAAACACACGCATTATTATAGAACCTGGAGATTATTATTTGGATGAAATTGATAAGTCTTTATCCAATGATAATTGTAACTGGGCAATGGTGCTTTTTGATGAAATTGCCTATGATGAGACTTACGAAGATGATGCTACTTTATTGCTTATGAACCTTGAGAACTTTTCACTTGAGGCTAAGCATCCAGAGCAGAGAACTCAAATTTTGACAAGGAAATTAACGGCCAGTGTTATGGCTTTTCAGAAGTGTAACAATTTGCATATTTCAGGTCTCTTTTTTGGTCACGAAAATGAAACTTTATCGAACCCTCATGATGCCTGGGTAAGTTTTTGCTCTGGAGAAGTCTTGGAGTTTTTTGACTCAGAAATAATTGAGCTTGATGATCTAGACCTTTTCGGTTGCGGCACAAGGGGCTTTCTTGCGCACCGCTGTAAAAGCTTTTCTATCAGTGGCAGCATAATTCACGATTGTACTTATGGAGCTTTTGGTTTGTTTGATTGTCAGGACACTCAAATATCTGACTTGGATATTGCCAACAACCGTATCAGAGAGGTAATTGAAATTGAGTCTTGTCTGAATACTGTTATGAATGATGTACGCTTTTTGAATAATGAGCGTGCAGATGAATATGCCTCTTCAGGTTTCCAAATAGACACCTCTATAATTAAAGGGCAGGATTGGTTTTTTGAGAACAATTATTTTTCTTCTGAGGAGCTTTTAAACTATCTAAAAAGCGAATAAAAGAAGCGCCCATAAAACGTTGTACACTAACCTCAAAACAACTATTCTATGAAAGGGCGCTTCCGATAGTTTTTTCAATAAATGAGGATAGTGAACAAATAAAGCTTATAAATTTCACAAATTCCTAGGGTATTCATCGTAATTATACTAGGTATTCTATGTTTTCATAGGCTGATTGGCTATCTTTGTCGACCAAAATGAGTTCAGCCCATATATATCCAATTTATGACCAACTTTTAGATCAAGAAGCGAAAGAAAAGCTTCTGAATCAAAAGGCCAAAGTTTTTTGGTTTACGGGTCTTTCTGGTTCTGGGAAATCCACTATTGCAAAGCATGCGGAAAAGCAGCTTCACAAAATGGGATTTTTGGTAAAGGTTCTGGATGGCGATAACGTTCGTGATAGATTGAATAAAGGCCTAGGATTTTCAGTTGAAGACAGAACAGAGAACATTCGTCGAATAGCAGAAGTATCAAGATTATTCGCTGAAACAGGTGTGATTTGCATCAACTGTTTTGTTAGTCCAACAAGGGAAATCAGAACCATGGCGAAAGAAATTATTGGCGACTCCTTTGAAGAAATATTTATTGGGACAAGCTTGGAGGAATGTGAAAACAGAGATACCAAGGGCTTGTACAAAAAGGCTAGAGCTGGAGAGATAAAAGACTTTACGGGTATTTCATCTCCCTTTGAGGCTCCTGAGTCACCGGATTACACTGTTGAAACAGAAGGTAAATCGGTGGAAGAAAGCGCTTCCCTATTTGTTGAATACGCACTTACTAAAATTAAATAATGGCATATACCTTAAACCATTTAAAAGAATTAGAAGCAGAATCAATTTACGTTATTCGTGAAGTAGCTGCTCAGTTTGAGAACCCAGCGCTCTTGTTTTCAGGAGGGAAGGACTCTATTGTTTGTTTTCATTTAGCAAGAAAAGCATTTTATCCAGGGAATGTTCCTTTTCCATTGGTACACATTGATACAGGACATAATTTTCCTGAAACTATAGAGTTTAGAGATAATCTGGTTAAGAAACATGAGGCGCGCTTGATCGTTGGTTCCGTGCAAGAGAGCATTGACCAGGGTATGGTTCAAGAAGAACAAGGAGTAAACGCCAGTAGAAACGGTTTACAGACAGTTACACTTCTAGATACAATTGAAAAACACAAGTTCGATTGTTGTATGGGTGGAGCCCGTCGAGATGAGGAAAAAGCTCGTGCGAAGGAACGTTTCTTTTCGCATAGAGATGATTTTGGTCAGTGGGATCCTAAGAATCAGCGACCTGAATTATGGAACTTATTCAACGGGCGTAAAAATTACGGCGAGCATTTTCGTTCCTTTCCAATTTCTAACTGGACAGAAATGGATGTATGGCAATATATCTTAATGGAAAAGATTGAAATACCAAGCATTTATTTTGCACACACTCGTCCTGTTTTTGAGCGTGATGGAGTTTATTACGCCGATTCTGAAATCATGTTGAAGAAGGATACCGAAACAGTTTTTGATAAAGAGGTAAGGTTCAGAACAATTGGCGATATGACTTGTACAGGTGCGGTTGTTTCACCTGCAAACACTATTGAAGATATTATAGAAGAAGTTGCCTCTACTAGAGTTACAGAACGTGGTAGTAGAATTGATGATAAGCGTTCAGAGGCAGCAATGGAGGACAGAAAAAAACAAGGATACTTCTAAAAAAGCAAGAAGAAAATGACAGATAAATCAACAACTCAAGGATATTTAGACATGGACCTTCTTCGCTTCACAACTGCAGGAAGTGTTGATGATGGAAAAAGTACACTAATTGGTCGTTTGCTTTACGACAGCAAATCCATTTTTGAAGACCAAATGGAGGCTATTGAAAAGGCGAGCGTGGGTAAAGGTGAAGAGCAGGTAAACCTTGCCTTACTTACCGATGGACTCCGAGCAGAGAGAGAGCAAGGAATTACCATTGATGTGGCCTACCGATACTTTGCAACTCCCAAAAGAAAATTTATAATTGCTGATACCCCAGGGCACATTCAATATACCAGAAACATGGTAACAGGTGCTTCAACAGCTAACCTAGCGATAATATTAGTGGATGCTCGAAAAGGTATCGTTGAACAAACCTGCAGACACTCGTTTATTGCCAGTATGTTGCAAATTCCACACGTGGTTTATTGTATTAATAAAATGGATTTGGTTGACTATTCTGAGGAGCGCTTTGAAGAGGTGAAGCAAGAATTAGAAGACTTTTCATCTAAGCTTGGTGTTAAGGATGTTCGTTTCATACCCCTTTCTGCCTTATATGGCGACAATGTGGTAGACAAGTCCGAAAACATGTCTTGGTATGAAGGGCCTACCCTACTTTACACTTTGGAGAATGTGCATATTTCTTCTGATCACAACATGGTGGATTGCAGGTTCCCAGTTCAATATGTGGTACGTCCTCAAAAAACGGAATTTCATGATTACCGTGGGTATGCTGGAAGGGTTGCAGGAGGCGTCTTCAAAAAAGGAGATGAAGTTACTGTAATGCCAAGTGGTTTTTCGACTAAGATAAAGTCCATTGATACGATGGATGGAGAAATAGAAGAAGCTTTCCCTCCTATGTCGGTTACCATGACTCTTGAGGACGAGATTGATATTTCTCGTGGAGATATGATTGTTAGAACTAATAATCAGGCGGAGTCGACCCAAGATATAGAGGCTATGGTTTGCTGGTTGAATCCAAAAGGGCTTGTTCCCAGAGGAAAGTATGCCATAAAACATACCTCCAAAGATGCACGCTGCATGGTTCAAGACGTGAAATATAAGATTGATATCAATACCCTTCATAGAAATGAAGAGGATAAGAATATCGGAATGAATGATATTGGACGAATAAGCCTGAGAACAACGAGTCCACTGCATATAGATAAATATTCAAGGAATAGAATAACGGGAAGTTTTATCCTAGTGGATGAGTCTACCAACGAAACAGTCGCTGCTGGGATGACCATCTAAACTTATTTGAAACAATTTTGTTTGTACTTTTGCAGGCAATTTAACGCTATGATAGAGACGGATATTTTAATCATTGGAGCTGGCCCTTGTGGTTTGTTTACAGTATTTGAAGCTGGATTATTAAAACTAAAGTGTCACCTGATTGATGCTCTTCCACAGCCGGGAGGGCAATGCTCGGAGATTTATCCGAAGAAACCTATTTACGATATTCCTGCCTATCCAGAAATTTTAGCAGGAGATCTTACGGATCGTCTAATGGAACAAATTGAGCCATTTAAGCCAGGATTCACCTTAGGAGAAAGAGCGGAGACCATAGAAAAAACAGACGATGATAAATTCATTGTTACGACGAATAGAGGAACGGTTCACAAGGCACCTGTAATTGCTATCGCTGGCGGATTAGGATGTTTTGAACCGCGTAAACCACCTATTGCTGAGCTTCCCAATTTTGAAGATAAAGGTGTAGAGTACATTATTAAGGATCCAGAGTTTTATCGTGATAAAAAGGTAGTTATTTCCGGAGGAGGAGATAGCGCACTGGACTGGACGATATTTTTAGCGGAAGGTGTTGCTAAAGAAGTTACTCTTGTTCACCGTTCTCAACGTTTCAGAGGTCATTTAGATTCCGTTCAAAAAGTGATGGACATGTCGGAAGAAGGAAAGATTAATTTATTGTTGGACTCTGAAGTTAAAGGAATCAGCGGAAATGGTGTTGTTGATTCAGTTAAAGTAGTTCACAAAACAGAAGGTGAGAAAGAGATTTCTACGGATCATTGGGTGCCCTTGTTTGGATTAAGTCCCAAGCTTGGACCAATTGGAGAGTGGAATTTGAACATATCCAAAAACAGCATTGAGGTTGATACCTTCGATTATTCAACCAATATCCCGGGTATATATGCCATCGGAGATATCAATACCTATCCAGGAAAATTGAAATTGATTCTTTGTGGATTCCATGAAGCTACCTTGATGGTTCAGAGTGCTTTTAAAAGAATTTATCCCGACAAAAACTTAGTATTAAAGTACACCACTGTAAATGGTGTTAATGGATTTGAATAATGTCAGTTGTTAAAGTAACCATCATTGATCGTGAAGGAGTTGAACATCATTTAGATGCTCCCACCGATATGAACATGAACATCATGGAGCTTTGTAAAAGCTATGAACTTCCTGTA
Organism: Flavobacteriales bacterium; assembly: GCA_964230025.1. Lineage (GTDB taxonomy): Bacteria > Bacteroidota > Bacteroidia > Flavobacteriales_D > JAUILH01 > CAXRFO01. The sequence goes on from CAXRFO010000001.1 coordinate 23,732, forward strand.
GAAGGAACTTGTGGTGGTATGGCCATGTGTGCAAGTTGTCAATGTTACAAGGAATCGGACCATGAGCTAGAAGAGCAAAGCGATGATGAATTGGCTATGTTGGATGAAGCTTTTTACGTAGAAGACAACAGCCGCTTAGGTTGCCAAATTCCAATTACTGATAGTATTGACGGTATCGTGCTACGTTTAGCTCCAGAATCGGATTATTAAATAATAAACTACACCAATCAGGATATTCCAATCCCAATTGGTATAGTCACAACTGTACTTTTAAGCTTTTACATTTTTACCGTGGAAAAGACGTTAATGTAATCGTTTTTTACTTGACCCGTAAAATCAGCATCTCCTTTTTGTTTTGCGAAAAGGACTAATATTACACCGTCTTTTTCAGCAATCAAGATTTTGTATTCACGCTCAAACTTTTCTCTATCGCTTTTATATTTCGGATTTTTACTCCCATCCAATTCAAAATGTTGTTTATCGGCATAGTTTAGCTTAACCGTTTGGTAGGTAACGCCATTTATGGTTTCTGATTCCCAATTAAAATACTTACCAGAATTTTCAATCATAGTTTTTAGGGCCTCCTTGTTTTTTTCAGATGCTCCTGAGTTAAGATTATAAGCACTTCCTATTTTCTTGCCTAAGCCTTTTAATTTTGATCCTCCAGATGCTGAAGAGCTTTCCCCGCTATTAGAGCCTACAACTAGGCTCGGAGTAACCATTTTTTTGATTTCATCTGACTCGAATATGGGCTCAATGGCCATTCCATAATAATAATTGGCTTGTGCAATTAACTGTTGCTCCAAGTTCTTCTTTACTGCTTCCAGTGATTGATTTTCAAAGGCCATTAGTTTTGCATAAACAGTTGCAGGACGTCCTGTCGACTGGCCTGTTCCAAGATCTAAGGTTCCTCCACTATTTGCACTTTGTTTAGAATCTAATTCTATCATTTCACCATCTCCATAATCGTTGTAATCGAAAGCATTAGTTATGGTTCTTGAGATTGAAAAATTCCCATTGGATGACTTAATTTCATTGGACACAGCTCCTAGAATATGCACAAACTCCATTGTATGAATTGTGCTCCAGTCATAGGTTTTCACTTTTTTATTATCCTTCCATTCATAACCTGAATGAGTTCCACCTACTACGTAAATCACATTGTACAATTTTTCAAATTCCCGCAAAGAATAGTCACAGGCTTCTGATAGTCGGTAATAGTTATAGTATCCAACGAACAAGTCACTTTCATCGTTATTTACCAAGTGGAAGGTTTTGCTTCCCTTGTTTATACTTTCTTTCGAAAGGCGGTACTCATACGCCATGTGTTTTTTAAAGTAATAATCGAGAGGTGTTTGTTTAAAGTCTTTGCTCGAGAAACGTTTAATAACTACGTCTACTACATCATATTCTTTTGCAGATGTAGAAAAATTAACGGTGAGTTTTACGTCTTTCATATCGCAATTAAGCTCCTTAACTTCAGAACCGTTATTTGTTAACTTAATGCTTTGTGCTTCCGTGTTAAAACTCATTCCGATGAGAGCAATAAGCCCTGCTTTTAATAAATTTATTTTCATTTCTAATTGTTTTTTGTAATTAATTGAATTCTATTTTTTGCTTTTTTCTTTTGAAGGATTCTCGCAACATGCGTTTTTACCGTGTGAATACTTATTGAAAGTTCATCGGCAATTTCTTTGTTTGAGTTCCCTTTCATAACCTGATCAAAAACTTGATTTTCTCTTTTCGTTAGCATATTGATGTCGTACTTGTTTCTGCTGTCAAAATTCTTCTATTTAATCTTTTTTGATGTCATTCGAAAGGATGATTTTTTGTCATTCTTTAGAATGATAATAAGCCTAAACCCTTTATTTTGTTAGTTTTGGTGCAGATTTCTCAATTTTCATAATGAATCGACAAATAATTCTGATTGCTTTTTACTTTACCATCTTTACAGGATTAAATCTTCCTGTTTTTAGTCAAAAAACCGACTTAAAAAAGCTGCAAAAAAGAATTGAAGGAGTTTACCCTCAGGATATCGAAAGTTCTTTTCAACTGGTTAAAATTGGACTTGCGGATGCGATACTTTATGGAGATTCTTTGGAAAGCACCTTTTTCTTAGATGTGGCAGGTGAGATTTATCGTATTCGGGGAAATTATGACAGCGCGCTTTTTTGTTTGAATAATAGTCTTTCACTGAAAGCAAATTGGACAGATTTAAAAGATTACTCACTAACTCACAATGATCTTGCTAAGACCTACGTGAATATGGGTAAGTATGAATCGGCAGCTTTTCATTTTATTGAGGCCCTAAAACTTATGGAAAGATCCGGAAATAAGTTAGGACAAAGTTTTTATTTAAACAATTTAGGAATTGTGTATGATCTTCAGCAGAATTACCTGAAGTCAATTGAGTATTATGAGAAGTCACTTAGCTTAAAAAAAGAACTTGGCGATACCAATGCAATTGCTGCAGTGAATATAAACTTGGGTATTTTGTATTATAATCTGGGAGAATTTGAGGCCTCCATCAATGCGCTTGAAACTTCTATCCGCCTTTATTCAGATCATCCCAAGCGAGATAAGTTGGCAAGAGCGTATTGTAATATTTTACTCTCTTATTTGGCAAATGAGAACTTGACCAAAGCCACAATTATCAGAGAAGAAATTGAGAAAATTTACCCCGAGATTGTAGAGGAAAAATTAAAGATCAGAGCCCTGTCGGCTATGGCCCGATATGACCTGAAAGCAGGTGAGATCGAACTAGCCTTAAAAAGTGCTAACAAGGCTTTAGATATGGCAGAGTCAATAGATGCAAAAGCAAATATTAAAGATATTCATTTGTTAAAATCAGATGTTTTTCAGGCTCAAAATAAGCTTGATAGTGCCTTATTATCATTACAGATTGCCATGACTTACAAGGATTCATTAATTGATGAGAAAAGTATAGCCTCTGTTGCAGAGATGGAAAGTAAGTATCAAAATGAAAAGAACAAGCGAATTATTAAGGAGCAAGAAATAGCGCAATTGAAAGCAAAAAAGAAGTACGAAAATGAATTACAAGAAAAACGTGAAAATCTATTATATCTAATACTTGTATTGGTAATTGCTGCGGGCTTTTTGGTCGTTTTGCTATTAAGGTATAGAAGCAAGCAGAAAAAATACCAGATGCTAATGGTACAAAACGCTTTAATCGATAAGCGGAACAAGGATTTATCTAGAATAAATGAGGTCGTAAAAACGGAAATCGATGGGCTTAAGCTGAGCTTGGATGAAAAAAATAAAATTCTTGAAAATGTTGTTATAAAAGGAACACAGAAAGAATTATCACCTGAATTAATCTCTCTTTCAAAGAGAGAAATGGAGGTTTTGTGTAATCTTTCCTTAGGGTATTCGGATGAAGAGCTTGCAGAATCCCTGCATGTCTCCAAATCAACAGTCAAAACTCATTTACGCAGAATTTACAACAAACTACTGGTTAAGGGACGAGCGGAGGCAATTGTTGTTGCTCACAAATATGGGCTCATAGGTAAAGACTAATGGCTACCTATTTTAGTAGAGTAACATGCCCAACAAATTCGTGAGGCTTACCTTCAAAGTCGCGCAGTTTTACTTTCCATACATAAACATCAGTTTTTGATGGGAAACCTCTGTAGGTTCCATCCCATGCCGCACCTACTTGTTCTGTGTAATATACTACTTCTCCCCAACGATCAAAGACCCAGAATTCATAGTTTCTTATTCCATTGTTGGTTGACAATACAGGTAGGAATGTTTCGTTCAACCCATCATCGTCAGGAGTAAATGCATTTGGGACATAAATCAAGAAGATATCTTTAATTTCTAATGTTTGTATAGCTGTATCTGTACATCCGTATTGATTAGTTGCAACCAGCTGGACATTGTAGCTTTGGCCAATAGATGGGTAAATATATGATGGGTTTGTATAGGTGCCATTAGTGTTCGCAACACCCACAACAGGGCCACTAAACCCAGATATAACTGTTCCATCGCCAAAGCTCCATTCATAATTATTCGCTCCTGAGCTTTGGTTGATGAACTCTATTTCCGTGTCCAATAAATCGGCAACATTCGGGTCCGCGAAGAAATCTGCATCCGGTTGCGGCCAAACTTCAATGAAACTTGCACTATCTGAGCTGGTGGTACAACCTTCTGCGGAGGTTACTGAGGCACAAACAGGATGTATTCCAGGCTCTGTTAGGATGAGTGTTTGACTTTGGTTCAATCCAATATACTCTGAAACACTATCACAACCAATATTCAAATTGAATTGGAACATATCACTACCAACAAAGTCAAAATCTATTTGCATGGGAGCACAACCAATTGAGTCGGACAGTACCAAGTAGAAATTTGGGTTAGGATTAACTGTAACTACAGATGAGTCTATCGAAAGAGAGCTACACCCATCGTCCACAACAAGGTAAAAAGTTTCATCAGAAGAAGGGCTGACCGTTAGGCTACTCGAATCATCTGAAATTTCAGAGAAAATTACTTGTCCATTTTCATCAACCCAGGTAAAGTTATAATTCCCTGCTCCGCCTGATGCTATGGCAATAATATCCGCTGTGTCTCCATCACAATACTCGAAATCGCTTAAAGGAGCTAAATTAACATCTGATAGAACTTCAATATCGATACAAGTATTTGCACTTGTACATCCATTTGCATCTACTACTTCATAGCAATAACTTGTGCTCGTGAATGGCACTACATTTATTCCTCCAGCCTGATTTCCAAAGCCAGTTGCCGCATCCCAGTTTATGGTGTATGGCATTGTTCCACCACTAGCCCCAGCAAAAATTACAGTTCCCTCACCAAAACATAAAGTATCTGCCCCTAAAGGAACACCAATAAGCTCTGTAGGTTCATCTATCGTAGTGCAGTTAATAGCATCACATCCATTGTTATCCGTTATGGTTACACAATAGTTTCCAGCGGCTAATCCCGTTGCAGTTTGTGTTGTTTGCCCGGTAGCATTTGCATCCCAAAGGAAATTGTTTACGGGTGAACCCGATGGGTTTGAAAATAAGACTTCAGCGGTACCATCCGAACTGCCAAAACATAGGGCATCTGTAACATTGAATCCAGTAATTACTGGTGGTGGTGAGTCAACTAATGAAGTTGAAGCACTGATTTGACAACCATTTATGTCAGTAACCTCTAGGTTAGTAGTTCCAGGGCACAAACCATCATTTAAGCTAGCTGTGGGATTATTTCCACTACCGAACCAGTTGTACGTATAAGGTGCTGTTCCTCCATTTACAATGGCATCACCTATACCATTACAAACCGAACATGTTGGGTCTGTCGCATTTATACTCAGTGTAAGTGCGGCAGGTTCTGTTATTGTTTCTGTTGAAGAAACCGTACAGCCATTCCCATCGGTAACTTGAAGACTGTAATTTCCAGCACATAGTCCGGAAACCATATTCCCCGTTCCTGTAGTGTTAGTCCAAGCATAAGTATAAGGCAAAGTACCACCACTAGTTTGTGCTTGAATAATCCCTTGGCAGTCTCCATTACAAAGGTTATTCGTGGCTGTTAGATTCAGGAGAAGTGGATTAGGATCAATAATGGTTACACTCGTATTATGTATACAGTTGTTCGCATCTGTTATAGTGACGTTCTGTACCCCTGCACAAAGGCCTGTATTCAGAGAGTTCCCTGGATTATTACCATTGGTCCAAGCATAAGAGTAGGGCGCAGTACCTCCCCAAGCATTTACTTCTGCTTGACCATCGCATTGCCCGGTACAACTTACATTCTGGATATTTCCAAATTGAGAGGTTATATCCGCAGGTTCACTGATACATTGAGAAACACTGGAAATACAACCAGCAGCATCAGTGACAGTGAAATTATAACAACCAACATCTAGGTTTGAAAAGCTGGTGCCACCAGCTCCTATTTGTGCACCTCCCTGTATTGAAAGACTTGTGTTAAAGGGTGCAGTTCCTTGGTTAAATTGGAAGTCTAAGGTCCCATCCTGAGAACCAAAACATAAAGCGTCCGTAGCTTGAATTAGTGAAGCAACTGGGCCGTTAATATCGTTGATACATAGAATAGTGTCAAAGTCACAGTAATTGGCGTCCGTAACGGTCAAAGTATAACATCCAGATAATAAGTTAGAAGCACAAGTTCCTACTTGAAGGTTGGGGTCATCCCAGGCAAATTGATACCCGCCAGTACCACCTGTTGCACTAGCGCAAATTTCACCGTTATTTTGACCACAGTTTGCATCTGTGTTAATAGAACTTACAGATATTGCCGTTGGCTGAGAAATAGATAAAGTACTATCCGCGGTACATCCATTTGCATCCGTAACAGTTACACTATAGTTTCCAACACATAAATTCTGTACATAGGCGTTTGTAGGGAAACCTGGAGCATTCCATTGAACTTGATATGGGAATGTTCCTCCATTTGTATTTACCAATAATTCTCCATCACAGTAACCATGACAACTTGCATCTACAGCAAAAGCAGAAATTTGTAAAGCACTTGGTTCGGTTATATTGATGCAATCCGAAATTTGACATCCATTGGCATCTGTAATAGTTGCACAATAAGTACCTCCATCAAGTCCGATATTAATTTGTCCAGTAGAACCATCCGACCATGCATAGGTGTAGCCGGCTGTTCCTCCACTTGGTGTAACTTCAATGAACCCATTGGAAGCTCCAGCACAATCTACATTTCCTGTATCTGTAAATGCGATTCCAAGTGCAGTCGGCTCAATTACTTGGTCATCAAGTACAAGCGTACATCCGTTTGCGTCTGTCACGGTTACAGAATATTGACCTGCACAGAGGCCAACGGCCGATTGACCAACTTGATTACCTGTTGCAGCATCCCATTGATAGGAGAAAGGAGCTACTCCAACCTGTGGTACAACACTAATGCTACCATTACAAGATCCAAAACACAGCGCATCTGTGGCCCCGGTTGTAGCTTGAACGGGAGCAGGGTCAATTAATATAAAGGTTGTATCGGCAGTACATCCGTTTGCATCAGTTATGCTTAAGGTATAAGTTCCAGCACATAGACCAGAGACGCTGTTAGTTGTGCCAATTACGTTAGCACCCGTTACCGACCATTGAAAAGTGTAAGGAGAAGTTCCTCCAAAAGTAAACACCTGTGCAGCCCCATCACAGAATCCATTACAGGTAGGAGTCGTAGGTAATAAGTTTATTTGTAAAGGATTTGGAGCATCTATGGTAACAGTGGTGCTTGATGTACACCCAAGAGAATCTACGATATTAACTGAATACATTCCTGCACAAAGACCAGTAGCTAAAGGCGTTGTCTGTCCTCCTGTATTGGTACTCCAAAACACATTCATAATTTGAGAATAACCTCCTTGAATATCCACTTGGGCAGATCCATCACAACTGTTGTGACAACTAGCATCTGTCTGGTTACTGATAAATGCAATAGGCCCTGTCAGGTCTTGAACATCAGCAATTGAGCTAATAATACAGTTATTGGCATCTGTCACTGTTATAGGGTAGCTACCCCCTACAATGTTTGTAATACATGTGGTGTTTGCACCATTTGACCATTGGTAATTGTATGGTCCAGTTCCACCGAAAACTGAAACACAAGCAGAGCCATCGTTTTGACCACAATTAGCATTTACCACAACCGTATCAAGAAATAATTGATTCGGTTCAGTTATTGTGAAGTTTTGGGTAATAATACAACCATTCGCATCTGTTACAGTCGCAACGAAATTTCCTGCACACAGTTGAGTTGCTTGTGCGTTGTTTTGCATTAAGGGATCATCCCAAGAATAGAAGTATGGAGCGGTTCCGCCTGTGACGGAGACCGTTGCTGTACCATCGCAGAATCCAAAACAACTGGCGTCTGTCTGTCCAGATACCAATGATAATGCGGTAGGTTCTGATATCAAAACCGTGTTGCTCGTTGAGACACATCCGTTTGCATCTGTTACGACAACGTAATATGTGCCTGCAGAAAGTCCAGTAGCAGTTTGTCCGGTTTGCCCCAAGCTTATTCCACTTGCTGCATCAAACCAATCATATGTGTATGGGGCAGTTCCAGTTCCAGACATGCTTACGGTTGCTGTACCGTCTGCTGAACCGTTACAGCTTGCGTTCGTACTTGCACCTATTGTAGCCGTGCCTGGAGGGATATTACCAATGGTGACACTAGCGGTTTGCTCGCATGAGTTCGCGTCAGTTACAGTTACTGAATATGTTCCTGGAAATAAATTAATGGCTGTTTGAGTTGTTTGTCCGTTTGCATTTAAATCCCATAAATAGCTGAAGTTTGCAACTCCTCCTGAATCAACAATTACAGTTCCTTCTCCAAGGTCTTGTCCACAATATGAATCAAGACCAGTTGTGCTAAGAAAAATATCCATTGGTTCACCAACGGTTAAAACAGCTGTATCTTGACACCCATTTGCGTCACCAACAACGAGTGTATAAGTGCCAGGGGCCACATTGTTTACAGTGTCTATGTTACCTTGAAAAGGGTCCCAGCTGTAGAAGTAGGGTGATGTTCCACCCGTAGGGTTAGCTTCCAATACCCCATCTGTAAATCCAAAACAAGTCACATCTATTGCATTACTCTGCACAGATAGAGGAGTGGGCTGTGTGATGGTCACTGTAGTAGATGCTGTACATCCGTTATCATCTGTGACATTAACTGTATAGGTCCCAATTGGAAAAACATTTAGGTTAGATGAATCTGTGTCGTTGTTGAAAGGCCAATTGTAGTTATATGGCGCGGTTCCACCAATAGCGCTTGCAACTGCTCCACCATCAGAACCGCCAAAACAGGATACAGCTTCATTTTGAATTATTTGAGCCTCCAATAAGTCGGGTTCTGTTATTGTAATGGTCACAGAGGCGATACAAAAGTTTTTGTCAGTAACCGTTACGATATAAGTACCTGCACTCAATCCACTTGCACTAGTGTTTGTATTGGCAATAGGGGACCATGAATATGAATATGGAGGGAATCCTCCATTTACTTGCACGCTGGCTGATCCGTCTGATCCACCAAAACAACTTACATTGGTCTGACTAAGTATTGTTAGAGTAAGAAATGGAGGCTCGATCACTTCAATCGAATCAACAGCCGTACATCCAATTGAATCTGTTACTGTTACAGTATAAAAATCGGGTCCTAACCCAGAAATACTGTCAGACACACTTCCTGTTTCCCAAAGATAGGTGTAGGGCGAAAAACTTCCGGAAGCACTTACATCTGCAGTACCATCATTTAATCCAAAACAGCTCACTGAGGTAGAATCCATAGCAAGAGTTAATAAACTTCCCTGTATTACTACCGTTGTGTCTGATGCGGTACAAGCATTTGCGTTGTTATCTGTTACTTGCACGGAATATGTCCCAGGCCCAGCCAATATTGACTGGGTATTATCTGTCGTTGACCATGAATAAGTATAGCCTGGGGTTCCTCCACCTACATTTGCAGTTATAACAGTGGAAGTTCCATTACAAATTAGTATGGGGTCGTCCAAATTAACGAATAAACTATCCGCTTCATTTATGGTAACACAATATTGTGCAACACAACTCACATCATCCGTTACTGTCACACAATACGTTCCAGCAGGTTTTGTAACCGTTGATGTTGTCTCTCCAGTTCCCCATAAATAGGTATATGGTGCTACTCCACCTGAAACTAATGGAGTTAATAGGGCTGAGTCACCGTAGCACACTGTGGCGGGTTGACTCACAACTACATTTAAGTTACTCGCTGAAGTAGTGACTAAAACGGTATCGACATCCGTGCATCCGAGGGTGTCAAAGGCTGTGACAAAGTATGTCCCTGGTCCAACAACAATAGTATCATTTGTATCTCCAGTACTCCAAAGATAAGTGAAGTCTCCACCTGAACCACCAGATACTGAAATAGGCACTTGGGCATTTGCATTACATGAAACTATATTAACATCATTTGCTGTTATAATAATTTCTGGATTTTCAGTTATAGTAATGCTTTCAGTGGTCTGGCAAGCAGCTGGACTTCCATCTGTAACTGTAACTGTATATGTTCCAGGTCCTTGGTCCGTAATAAGAGATGTTATATCACCTGTATTCCAGTTAAAAGCATAGGGTGTATTAGTGCCACCAACAAGGGCTTCTATGTCTGTTAATTCACCAAAACATACAATCTCGGTAGCATTGAAGGTTACAATGGGGTCTGGCAGTAAATTTAATATGAGTGTATCACTGACGGGTGAACAAGTGAGATGCCCGGTGCTTGTAAGAACGATTTCCGCAAATCCAGCGCTTATTTCAGCGGCTGTTGGTGTGTAGGTGGTACTGAGACTTGTAGTATTACCAAAAGTTCCTGCTCCCGACCAAATTCCGCCGGGGGAGTTTGTAACCGTACCATTAATATTTGTTGTGGGTGCGATAGCACAGGCAAATAGGTCAGGACCTGCATCTACAATTGGAGCTGGGTCCAATGCAACGTTAAAGGTATGTGTCACCGGAGGACAGTCCGGAAAATTAGCGTCAAAGACTTCAATTGTATAAGTGCCAGGTGCAATAGCAAAATATGAGTCTGTATCGCTAGCGACCAAAGCACCTCCCGGGTCGTACCAATTAAAAACATAGGGTGCAAGCCCCCCCGTCGCATTAACATCTAATGAAACACCTGCACTGTCAGTACAATAGGAGGCAGGGTCTGGGTTTACTGTTACTACCATTGGTGGACTTAAATAAACCCTTACAGTATCACAAAAAAGTGGTTCTGGGTAACATGGTCCCGCAAGCGGAACTCCGCAAAGTTGGTAGTCAACAAAAGGAGGGTAAGTTCCCGAAGGTGTTACCAAGGTAGTGTCACAACCTACAGTACAGCTCAAAAAACCATCATAATCGCCTTGGTTTCCCGGCGCGATAGAGGTCCAAGTTATACCTGTTAGCTCCACTCCTGAACTATAGATTTCAGCGCTACAACCAAAGGCGGTGGTGTCATCTGGTGAAACGTCAGGTGCTGCTATGGCTGTTATTTGATAAGTGTTCTGATTATTACCGGGTTTGCAGAAAGTAAGAATGTGTGGTCCTACTCCTGATAAGCACAATGGAGTTCCGATGGGTGTTTGTGGCCCACAATTTATTTGATAGAAAAGTGCTCCTCCAGGAACTGCACCAGATGCAATTGAAAAGTCGATGGCGATGGTGTTGGGGTCAAGCGTAATTTCAAACTCAATACACTTGTCGGGTGGGTTTGTGTTACAGCAATTTCCCTCCCTTTGTACAGGTGGATTAGATACCCAAGTTCCGTTTGGTTGTCCAGTTAAGTCTACCGCAAAAAAGGGTGTGTTTGGGTCACACAGGCCAGACTGACTTTGAACCGAGCCCACACTCATAAGAGATATCAGGACTAAAATAAACGAATGGAGTAGTAATTTTTCTTTCAACAGCAACAAGGTTTTAATGTGCTCACAATATTACCTAACCCACTTGTGTATAGAAAGTATAATTCAAAAAATTAGACCAACAATATTTTAGTTCGGTTAAACTTTCGTAAGTACATGTTTAGTGTAACATTTAAATTTACGCACTACGTGCCACTTTGGGTTTCAAATCGCGCACACATAGTTATTAACAACCACGTGCAGCATTGTTAATAATGTCAGTAATGGTTTTAATACCAGGGTCTTAAATTGAGGACGAATGTTTATATTTCTAGAATTGGAAATGGAGATTGTCCAATTATTCGATAGATCTTGTTTGGAGAATAAATAAGCTTGTAGTCTTTAAATTTAGCCCAGAAGTGGTGATAATAAAATTCAGAAAGTTGAGGGAATCCCATCTTTTCGTAATAAGCTTTTGATCTTTCTCTAGCGCCTTGAGCTTCCTTAGGGTTGCTGTAAATTGGTGAGTCTAAAATGAAAACTCTTACTCCGGGAAATCTTTTTTTACAGGCTTCAATAAAAGATTGAGGTTCTTCAATGTATTGAATGCAGGCATTAAACACAATTGCCTCAACTTTTATTTCCTCGGGCACATCAGTTGGGTTTATGCAATATGCAAATTGGAGATTGGATTTTTTAAAGTTCCTTTCGGCCTGTTGTAATTCTACAACATTAACATCCGTACCAACTACTTTGCTCCCAGGAAGAAGGGAAAGTTGATAAGCAAACCAACCATTTCCGCAGCCAATTTCCCACCAGTATTTTAGTTTGGATTTTTTAGCAATCTTAAGAAACCTCTCCGTTGATTTTTGTCTTAATTTCCACTCTTTATCTAAAGTATGATTTTTTAGAAATGGAAGAGATTTTATTTGATCATCGCTCAAAATGCGTCCTTCCTTTTTCCTTAAAGCAAGATAAAGCTGCTCGAAATTAGACTCTCTTTTTTCGGACCAAAATTCTAAACTCATTTGCCGGCTTTTTTCATAAGTGATTTAGCAATCTTTGCTTTTGTAATAGCTTTAAGTTGTCCAATTTTATTTCCATTTTTCTTATGCTTGAAACTTTCAAAAGAGTTGCTAATATAACGTATAGCTTGAGGATAAAAGGCATCTGGAAAACTTCTTGGGAAGTCAATATCTCGGTCGGTGCTATGGGCCCAACTTTCAGGGTGAATAAGTTGATCTTCCATATCACTATACAAACTTGTGCCCTTGATAGGATAAGCTTTTGTTAGCGTAAAATGACTAGGGGTAGCTTCTTTCAAATGATTGACCGTTTCTTCAATGTCTTCCCATTGTTCTCCAGGATACCCGACCATAATGAATGTACCTGATTCAATTCCTATAGATTCGGTTAGGTTGATCATGTCTCGAACTTGCTGAACATCTACCCTCCTATCCATGGCATCAATAATTTTTTGAGATCCGCTTTCTGCACCTATCCAAATTCTAAAACAGCCACTCTCTTTTAGTTGGGTCAAAACCTTTTCATTCAAGCGCTCAGCTCGTGTAATAATTTCATAAGCTATTTTGACTTTTCGTTGTTTTATTTCTTGGTGGAAGGCATCTATCCATTTATGAGAAACGGTGAAAACATCATCTACAAACCAAAGTGCCTCCACTCCATATCTCTCTTGCAACATTAGAATTTCATCCACAACTTTTGCAGCAGGTCGTCTCCTGTAGGATTGCCCGTAAACAGCTGTTGAGCACCATTTGCAGGTATACGGACACCCTCGTTGGGTCGATATGTTAAGAGTTTTAGCACCGTGGTTTTCCTTCCAAATTTGTAGGTATTTCTCGATTGGAATTGATTCTCTATCCGGCAAGGGCAATTTGGATAGATCTTTCATCTTCATACGTGGTGCTGTCTTTACCAATTCATTTTTATCGTCTAAAAAAGCAAGGCCATTTACATTTTTGAGATCGGAATCAGTTTGTAAACATTGTATCAATTCAAGACTACTCTCCTCACCTTCCCCTATGACACAAATATCAATTCCATGTTTTAGGTAATTCTCAAGATTGTAGGTTACATCTGGTCCTCCAGCAACAATTTTCGTTTTAGGCAGAACACTCTTTACCCAATTAACTAGCTCTAATAGCTTAATTTTTGTCATTAAATTGGTGTAGAGACAAACGACTTCTGGCTTATAATTTTCAAGCTCTTTCTTCCACTCATTTTCGCTTAGAAAGGTAGAATCAATAACTCGTGTTTCGATCTTGTTCTCTTTCAAATAGGCAGATACATATAATAGTCCTAATGGAGGATAGGGGCGCATAATTTTTTGCTCCTTAACATCTTCATTTATAAAATATGCATGACTAAGCAGGGTTCTCATGCTCTAACTTTATGAAATAATGATCTGCTTTATTGGATAAGGACGTCATGTTTCGGGTCAACATGTCCGTCCATTTAAGGCCCGCTCGTAATAAAGTTTTTGGTTCTAGCCAAGGATTCAAATACGAAGGAGGAATAGCATATCCAACAGGTTTTAGCTTGGTAATTTTCAAATCAAGTAACATGGCAAATTCCATGGGGCTGTAATACCAAGTCTCTACGTTTTTACCTTCCACATTTGCTTGCACAGCTTCTTTGCTTTTTCTACGATAGGCTTTTTGAGCTTCTTTCTTTTTTTTAAAATAACGTTGCTCCCATTTGCAATCTCTTCCCATTACAACCGCTATCATACTTCCCTGCTTTTTTAAGCTCGCCTTTAAAAGAGGAGCTAATTCCTTTAATGTCGATGGGGAAACACAATTGAGTCCTCCAAAATTTGAAAAGATCAGGTCGTATTTTTTATTACTGGATAATGCCTGGGTGAAGTCAGCTACCTCAAGTTGAACCTTACTTTTTTCTCTGCATTTTTCTTTTGCCAAGGATATCATTTCAGGTGAGATATCCGTTGCTAGGTACTTTTTAACTTTATGAGAAAAATGAAGGGCATCTTCACCTGTTCCTGCATTCAATTCCAGCACCTCATAATCGGCCTGCAACTCTTTATTCATTAGTTTCCAGACCCAATCTCGCTGATATTTCCCAACAAAACTATGGGTAAAGTCACTATCATAATTCTTTGCTATGTGATTGAAATCCGGCATTTGAAATACTAATGTCTAAACTACGTTTTGCTCTTGCTTATTATTCAATTTACTCAGTTTAATCTGGTACTTTTTTGAAAGTAAGTAGTTGTACGGAAGCAGAGTTAAATATCGACCCTCAATTTGAGAAAATTTAGCACTAAAAAGGTTTTTTAAGCTTCTTTTACCCAGTTGTGTCCTAAAAATTCTATGAATGTATCGGTGCAAGGTTTTATAATAGGATGAGTTGAAGGTTCCTTGAAACATCATGGCAAGATCATCCGAGTCCGTCCAGTTTTGTTTATCCTTCATTTCGGCTTTAACCTTCTCATAAAATAAAGTCCCTGGTAATGGATACGATACGGACACACCAATATCGTTGGGTTTGTTTGACTTAATCATATCCACAGTTTTTTGGATGTCCTCTTTACTTTCGCCAAGGTAGCCAAACTGTAAGAAGTAAGCTACTCGAACACCGTGTTTCTGAAGTTTAATCGTACTTTCTTTAATTTCTTCGAGCTTGGTTCCTTTATCCATTGCGTCTAGAATAGTCTGCGAACCACTTTCTGCACCCAACCAAACCTCATAACAGCCGCTTTGCGCAAGCGCCTCTATAGTATCTTCTTTAACTAAAAGGTCGGCTCTTGATTGAATTTTATATCGGATGTTAAGCTTATGCTTTTTTAGCTCTTTGTTGAACTCTTGAACCCAACCTGGCTTCAGCCCAAAGATGTCATCACACATCCAGAAATTATTACACTGATAATTTTCAACCAGCAATTTCACTTCTTGAATTACATGTTGGGGTGTACGGGAATTATAACGATTACCATAAATGGGTTTTGCACACCAATTGCATTTGAAAGGACAACCCCTTGTTGTTGCCAAATTAAGGTGGAAGTCATATTTGCCTTGACTCCAAATATTCTTGTAGGCATCTACATCAACTAAGTCCCAGGCGGGCAAAGGAAATTCGTCAAGGTTTTTCCTTATTGGTCTAGATCTATTCTTTATCAATTCCTCCCCTTTCCTATAGGCAATACCCAGAACGGAGTCATCCAAATCTTCTTTTTTGTCCCATTTCGTCAATACCTCAAGTAAACTATCTTCAGCTTCTCCTATGAGAACGCAGTCTGCTCCTGCATTTAAATACTTCTCAAAATGATCCGATGAATCGGAGCTTGAAACAGCAACTTTCAATCCTTTTGATTTTGCCATTTTGATCATCTCCAGGGCAGCGTTTCGCATATTGCTCAGACACATTTTAGAGAGGTAGTTGAAGCCATCATCATATAGCACAAAATAATCTGGGTGTTGCTCCAATAAAGGTTCAATTTCTGATGGGTTGCTCTTTAAGTTAGTGTCAAAGAGTTGTACCTCATAATTCTTTTCACGCAAAAAAGCAGCTGCTAAAATTGTTGCCAAAGGAGGGTAAGGCGTTTTATTTTTCCACTGCTTTGGGTCCAGTGGATAAAAATAAGAATGACTGAAAAGTACTTTTTTAGACATTATTCCTCAGTTCAAAGTAATGCTTTATATCCTTTAAGTTTGCGTCATATTCTTCCAGAACTTTTGCTTGAAAGTTCCCAGGATGATGTTTTGAAACATGTTTCCTTGTTTTAAAGGCAATATCAAAATCATGGTTATCTAGGTGACCAAATTTTCGCTGCCACCGTTTAAAGGTCATTTTCATAAAACGGGCGTCCAAAGCCTCTCCTAGTCTTCCGCTCAAAAACCATTCATTAAATCTCTTAGCTCCTTTGCGTTTGTAAGGTACATGGATTTCAGTCTGTTTATATTTTGGGAAAGTTTGATATGCCCATACATTGGCATTAGAAAAAAGTTCAAAAACATCCGTACCGTAAGATGGAATTAGGGTGACAATTTCGGTTGCAGTAAATCGATTTTTTTCCTCAATTTCTAGATTATTTGTGTCTACAAAGTAGTTTACACAAAAGGCTTTTCTTGAATTAAGAAGAAAGATCTTTTTATAGGCTACCAATAGTGTTCGTGCTACCCATAAACGACCAGGTTCTGTGATTATGAAAAAATCAATATCGGATTTTTTCTCCATGTAGCCTTTACTCAAAGACCCAGATATTGCCACTGCTTTTACGTAAGGAAACTTACCAATAAAACGAGCTCGTTTGAGTCCTTTTTTAAGTCGTTTTTCTGCTTCAATTCCCCCTAATATTCTTTTTTGAATGTTCTTTTCGCTTAGCTCCCATCCATAGAATTCACTGCCATCAATTCTGAAATTTGAAAGAAAGGTATCATCCAAATCATCTGAGAGTTGAGAGTACTTTTTTATTTCTTCCTTCCTAAGTGGGTAGTTGAATATTTTAAAATAGGCTAAAGTTTGGCAAGCCTGTTCTTGACTTGGGGTAAGCTCTATTTTCAGGGGTATTTTAACGGCAATCGACAATCTTATGCTAAGATAGAAAAAACGCCACAGCAATATCCGTGGCGCAAACTTTAATTATGAAGATGAAGTTTATTTTTCCAGCTTAAATTTAATGGGAAGTGTAAAGTATGAAGCTACTGGCTCACCCAAATTCTCGGCAGGTTTCCATTTGGGCATGTTTTTTACCGCGTTTAATGCTTCTTCATCACAACCGCCTCCGATTGAGTTTAGAAGTTTTGCATCTCTAATTTGGCCATTTTTACCTACTATGAATTTCACATATACCCTTCCTTCAATACCCATTTCACGTGCCATAGAAGGGTACTTAATTACTTCTGAAAGATACTTGTACATATTACCATCGAACTGTGCCATGATAGGAGGAGCTATTAGAATTTCTTCTTCTACCTTTTTCTTCTTAAGCTTTTTCTTAATGATAATCTCAGGACCTTTTCGCACCGTAGTGTTGGTCGTATCGATTTTGAATTCATCCGAAGAAACTTCAAGTTCCAGCTCTTCTTCCTTCTCTTCCGGTTTTTCCTCTTCTTTAGGGGGCTCCGGCTTTTCTTCTTCCTTCTCTTCAGGCAGTTCAACTAGCTCTTCGTTGAGGGCTCTTATATCTTCCGTAGCAACATAAGATCGAGCCCGTTCAAAGCTGGTGAATTCAAATGCACTTAGGGTGCTAACTACTGCTATTCCAAGTCCAAGGAAAAGCATGGCAAATCGGAATTTTTCCAAATCTGCGTTTTTGTTTTTTTTGTTTTGCATGGTTAAAACATTTAATTGATTAATAATGTCTTAAGGGTTGCAAGCATTAGACCCAAATGTGCTAAAAAAAATGCTCCTTGAGCGAAAGGAGCATTTTGACATTTCAGTTGTTGAATTCAGTTATTGAACCCTAAAATAAATTGGGATAGTGAAATTACTTGCCACGGGCTTACCTTCATTTTCAGCTGGAACCCATTTGGGGAGCATAGAAATTACCCGTATAACTTCTTGGTCGTATGCTTTATGAATTCCTCTCAAAATTTTAATATTCGAAACTTCTCCAACACTAGAAATCGTGAAGCGAACATATACTTTTCCATGTATTCCATCAGGTTCTGGAAATTTCAAGTTTGTTTGAATAAAACGGAATAAGGAGTCATTGCCACCTGGGAATTGTGCTTCTTTTTCCGGAAAATCCACGATGGTATCGTTTTGAGCCTGAGCAACAATAGCAAACATTAGAATAATTGGTATTAGTATATACTTTTTCATCATGTATAAATAAAAATCCCCGTCATTTCTGACAGGGATCAATTAAACTTAAATTATAATTATTCTAAAACGAATTTTATTGGAAGTGTAAAGTATGATGCAACGGGCTCACCGGCAACTTCACCCGGAGTCCACTTTGGCATATTACCTACAACTAATTCTGCAGCTTCATCACAGCCTCCGCCGATACCTCTAAGTACCTTTATTTTTGATATCTGGCCTGTGCTTGAAACAACAAACTTCACATATACTTTTCCTTGTATTCCTTGGTCGCGAGCCATACTAGGGTACTTAAGATTTTCACCCAAATACTTGTATAGCGCTGCTGTACCTCCTGGAAACTCAGCCATTTTTTCTGGAACATCCACTGGAGGTAAAGTTGGTGGAGGTGTTACAGGTGGGCGAGTTATATGTGTAATAATGGGTCCAGTAGTAATTTGTCTGTTGCTTGTGTCTTGAATCCCTATGGTAGGGTCTGGCGGAAGAACAGGAGGTAATGGCTCTGGTTCGGACTCAGTAACTGGTGGTTCTGGTTCTTCCTTTTCTGGTTCTTCTTCCTCAGGAAGATCAAATAATTCCTCATTTAGGGCTTTTCCATCCATATCGTCCATTGCTGCACGCTGGTTTGTAAAGGATGAAAACTCAAAAGCACTCAAGGTACTTACAACGGCTATTCCTAATCCCAGGAAAAGCATGGCAAATCTAAATCTTTCTAAATCTGCGCCTTTGTTTTTTTTGTTTTGCATGGTTAAAACATTTATTGATTAATACTGCTTGAAAAGTTGCAAGTACTAAGCCGTAAAATGCCATTTTTAACCCAGCTTGAGTAAACGGTAAGAAATTAGCTTTTAAGTGTTTGTATGGGTGATTTAAGTTGGATTAATCCAACTTAAATATGATTGGAATAGTATAATAGTAAGCTTCTTTGCTTCCATTTTCCTCACCTGGAATCCACTTAGGCATGTATTTGAATAATTCCATTATGGCATCATCGTATTCTGGTCCTAGGCTTTTATAAATACGAACACTATCAATTTTCCCATCAGCTAATACTTTGAATGCAACATAAGTTGTCCCCTCAGCTCCTATTCCTGGATCTTCAAAATAGTCACTGAAGTAAGCATGAAAATTCTTCATTCCTCCTGGAAATTGAGGTACAGAAGTAACAATCGTATCTGAAGAATTTTGTGCGGTGGTGTCATTAATTTGGCCCATCGAAAATTCGATTAGGAACAATGTGAAGACTATTAAGGTTAAAATTTTCATGCACAAAAAAGCCCGCTTTATGAAAGCGGGCTATGAATATAAATATATTAATCTAGTGTAAACTTAATTGGCAGTGTAAAGTAGGATGCTACTTTCTCACCGGCAACTTCACCAGCGGTCCATTTTGGCATACCTTGAACTACTTTTTTTGCAGCTTCATCACAACCACCTCCAATACCACGTAGTACTTTTACTTTTTGGATACTTCCATCCGCCATTACAGCGAATTTCACATACACTTTACCTTCAATACCTTGGTCACGTGCCATAGAAGGATATTTTAAGTTTTCTGCCAAGTACTCGTACATAGCTTTGGTACCACCTGGGAATTCAGCCATTTTTTCTGGAACATCAACAATAGTGATCTTTGGCTTTGGCTTTGGTTTTGGTGGTGGTGGTGGTGCTGGGGGTCCTTTAGACTCCTGCTTATTTTCTGTATCCTGTTTTACTTCATCAGAAATAACTGTGGTTTCAGGCTCTTCCGGCTCTTCTGGTTCTTCCTCAATTATTTCCTCTTCTTCTTCCTCTTCTTCTTCCTCTTCCTCTTCTTCAAGTTCAAATAACTCTTCATCCAAGGCGTTTGGATCTTCTAGGTCAATTTCTTGTCTTACAGTAGTTGTGCTTCTATATTCAAAAGCCACTAGCGTAAGGGCCACAGCTAATGCAAGACCTAGCAAAAAGAACGGCATCTTGAATTTTTCAATATCCGCAGATGGATTTTTCTTACTTTCCATAATTGCTAAATTAAGTATTTGTTTTTAATCTGTTCAAAAATTTTCTTTCCGTATATATATCTGAACATTACAATGCCCAACATACATCCGAAAAAATTGGCCAGTAAATCCAACCATTCAAAGCTACGAGTTGCAAAAATCGTGCCTTGCATTAGTTCGGTAAAGATTGCAAAAAACATTCCTATACCTATAGAAAACTCAATGCAATAAAAATATAAGGTATCGAGCTTTCTTTGTTTTGCAAACCCCACCATGAGCAAGTGCACAAAAATGGTATATATAATCGTGTGCGCTAGTTTGTCCACAGAAAACAAATCCCAAAAACTAATTTCGGGAACGTTTTTGGCGGGCATGCCTGTTAAAAGTAAAATTAACAATAACCAGGCAATCGCAGGGCTCAAATGCCTTAACAGCACCATCTATTGATTATGCTATCTCGTTTTGGTAGTCTTCTGCACTTAAAAGTTCTTCCAATTCTGATGCGTCAGAAACCTTAACCTTAATCATCCAGCCTTCCCCATAAGGGTCAGAGTTCACTACTTCCGGATTTGCCTCTAGGTTTTCATTGAATTCAACTACCTCACCTGAAACTGGCATAAATAAATCCGAAACCGTCTTCACAGCTTCTACTGTTCCAAAGACCTCTTCCTTATCAAGTGACTCACCTTCCGTTTCGATTTCGATATAAACAATATCCCCTAGTTCACCCTGAGCAAAATCAGTAATTCCAATAGTTACGGTATCACCTTCTACTTTCACCCATTCATGATCTTTGGTGTATTTTAAATCCGCTGGTACATTCATTTTCAAAATTTTTCCCAAATGTAAGTCAAGGATTTTATTTAGCCTAGAAAAAGCCGTCAATAATCCTTAATCTTTCTAACAAACTTGGCTTATTTAACCCTTTTTTTCTTGTTCGATTTTCTTCTAAAGGCGACGAAATTTTTAATATCCTCATGCGCTTTTAATTTATCCAACGTATTGTATTCTAGCGCCAAGGTCCGATGATCAATTTTTCGGTGTACCATTTTATGGCAGGGAGAACACAGCATAATCCCGTATGTATTTAGATCAAGGTCGGGGAAGTTCTTTTCTATATATGTTCTTCCTTGCATTTTTTTTGGAACCAGATGATGGAAGCTTAGCTTATCGTCAATATTACATAGTTCGCAACTCATTTTTTAACTATAATGCGCAAATTTCGTTTGGACCCATTAGTGAGTTTTAAGCTTAATATATAGCTTCCATTGGCAAGATTCTGAACATTAATTTGACGGTCCAACAATACTTTTTCTACAAGCAGTCTTCCGTTTAAGGTATAGATAGCATATGAATTAATTTTATCAGGATTATTTATTATTATATGAGAGCTCACAGGATTTGGGTATACTTCTATTTTTTCTGTGTCAAAATTGTCTAGTGAATTCGTTCTGACAGTGTCAATGCAATTTAAAAGCTCTTGTACCCACAAACCGTATTGTTCGCCTGACGGATGTAAACCGTCTGTTGCTACCAAGCTAGGCTGGTTCAATCCTTGTCTGCTAATTGGAGTAATGTTAAAGTATTTTATTCCGTATGCTTGGCAAATAGAATCTTTGGATGCATTGTATTGGTCGATTTCCTGAGAGATTTGATTGGGATTAGAAGCCTGTCCAAAAGGCGTGTAAGCATAGTCAGGGATAGATAGTACAAAAACTGAAGAGGTGTCCCCACCAACGTAACGAATGGCGGAATCCAATAATTGAGGAAACTGGGTTAAAAATAAACTGAAAGCTTTGTTTTGGTATTGATTGTTTACACCAATAAGAACAGATACAAGATTAAAGTTTTTGCCCTCTAGGTTTTGATTATTAATTCCATTGAGCAAGTTCTGAGTTGTCCAGCCGGTTGTTGCAATGTAATGAAGGGTATCAATTTGATAATTTCGTTGAGCCAGTGAATCACATAATTGTGATGGCCAGCGTTCATGATAACTGACACTTTCACCTATGGTGTAAGAGTCTCCAAGTGCTAAGTAGCGAATATTTTGTGGGATAAAAAGCTCTTGACTTTGAACGGAATTCAAAATCATAACAAATAACCCAATAATTATTGTTCTCATAGTTAAACTACGAGAAAGTTACTGAATTAGATGTTGAGTGCAAACAAAAAAGAGGGCCCTTGCCCTCTTTAATATCTATTTTAGGATGAGATTATTTCTTCTCAATCCAAATTCCATCTGCGATAAACATAGGTTGAATTTTGTCTTCAGTAATAGCATCAAACTCTTCCTGAGGAACTTCTTCACCCATCTCTACTCTATCCGTTAGATAGTGTTTCTGCATTTCAATGGTCGTAGTATCAAGAATTACATTTCCGTGGATATAAGCTGCTTTTCCTTCTTGGTTAGGAATAGGAACAGTAAAGTGATCTTTAAAGCGGATAAACATCTCTTGGTCATCACTAGTGTTCATTGTAATCCAACATCCAGCTTTTTGACAAACTGTAGCAATATTCCCTTTAACTACAAGTCCTTCAGCAGGACCGTTGCTAGCTATTTGAAATGCCGAATCAACAGAGATATTTCCATCTGCATCAAATTCAGTGTTAAGTCCATAGGTTTCCCACTCTGCCTCTTCAAAAACAGTGATGCCACCCTCTAAAGACTGATGCTCATGCTCCTCTTCGTGGTCATGATCGTGATCATGCTCAGCAACTTCTTCCGTGTTCTTATTTTCTGTGCTTTCTTCTTTTTCTTCCGCTTCACCGCAAGCAACAAGTAATCCAGCTGCTGCAAAAACAAATAGTATCTTTTTCATAATTGGTTTTCTTTGATGCAAAAGTATGAATTTATCCCTTTTTTAAACTCGAATCAATTAGATTGCGTAGGATTTCAGGTAAATCTAAACCTGCTGCCCTTACTTGCTGGGGAATAATGCTTGCATTACTCATACCAGGCGCCGTATTTATTTCAATGATAGAAGGTCCTTTCTCTTCTAGGATAAAATCAATTCGTATAAAACCAGAACAAGCTAGAGTGTTATATACATCTTTAACTGTTTTTTGAATTTTTTCTGTGTTTCCTTGGTCTAGTTCAGCAGGTGTTATTTCTTTTGATTTCCCCTCATATTTTGCTTCATAGTCAAAAAATTCGCCTTCCGATATTATCTCAGTAACTGGTAAGACTACAGTTTCTTTGCCATCAAAGAAGGCCCCGCAGGTGAACTCTCTTCCAGCCATAAAGGATTCGATTATGACCTCATTTCCTTCCGAAAAAGCTTTTGAAATTGCAGGAACTAGTTCCTCTTTTTGTTTTACTTTACTTATGCCATAGGACGAACCCCCATCGTTTGGTTTAACAAACATGGGATAGCCGATTTTAGCTTCAATTTCATCTTGATTTATTTCAGATCCTTTTCTAAGAAGTACTGAAGTTGCGCATGAAAAGCCCAAGCCTCTTAGGGTGTTATTACACATCCATTTATCAAAAGTTAGCGATGATATTAAATGATTACAACCACAGTATGGTATCTTCAACATATCAAAATATGCTTGCATTTTTCCATCTTCCCCGGGGGTGCCATGAATAATGTTATATACAAGATCAAATGATGTTCCGCTTAAACTAAAACTGGATTTATCCACTTTTTTTCCGTTTTCGGCAACCCAATCATCTATACTTATTTCAATCATGGTTACATCATAACCTGCACTGATAAGGTGCGTTTTTACATTAACCGCACTTTTTTTGGAAACCTCACTTTCGGAGGAATAACCACCCCATATTAAAGCAATCTTCATTTTAATTCTTTGATGCAAGATAAAACCGTTTGAATTATACTTTTTAAGACAATTTATCAATTGCTAATAATCATTTGTTAATCGCGCATAAAAGCTCATATAATCGTTTAAGAATTTCACTCAAGCCCCTGCGGGTATTTCCTTATATTTGCACGATATTCTTTTTGAATGAATGCAATAAAAGCCTTTTTTCGATTTTTAATTTCACCATTGTTTCTTATCAACTTGGTGCTTGCTATAGGAGCCTTTTTCTTGATTTTTTATTTGGTTCAGTCAAGTAATCATGAAGGAACGAGACAAGACGCTAAGTATCACAAAAGCTTACCGTCGGTAACTGGTATGGATGTTTCGGATGCAGTTAAAGAACTAAAGAAAAGAGGGTTTAATGTGATCGTTGATTCCATTTTCCAACATTGTATCCCCGGTGGTACTGTATTATTGCAGGATCCTATTCCAAGCTTTGAAAAAAATGAATTGGCCTATACCAAAACAACCTTAATTCGTTGTGATACCAAAGACACTATTCAGACGCAGTACTCAGGACATAAATACAAGGAAGGGAGAAGAGTTTACCTTAAAGTGATATCCTATTTACCTACACCTAGGACTGTGCCAGATGTAGTAGAATTATCAAGAAGAATTGCAGAATCCAAATTGTCTTCTGCTGGTTTTCAGTATAAGGTAGAAACTCGACCACATGAGCACACGAATGTTCTGGACTTGTTGTATCAAGGTAAAAAAGTTAAAGCCGGAGATAAAGTTCCTTATGGTGCAAAATTTACTTTGGTTGTTGGTAAAGGAGTTGATCAAGCAACTCCCGTCCCAGATCTTACAGGCTTAACAATAATGGCGGCCAAAAAACGTTTAAGTGAAGCAAACCTCATACTTTCTTTAGCAGAGTGTGATGCTTGTTCAAGTGCTGCCGATAGCAGTATGGCAATTATTACTAAACAAAGTCCGTATGGTGGCTCTGAGTCATTGGTTCCTGTTGGATCTGATGTTACAATTTGGGCGACCATGCATATACCAGATTCAAATGAAGAAGGGAATGAGCCTTAGAATAGTCATCATATTTATTTTTACCTTTTGTTCCTTGTCGTCCTTTTCTCAAGGAGGAGAAAGTTTGTTTGACCTATTTTCAAACACAAGTTTATTCGGAAACAATAAAAAGTCTGGAGATAACTTTATTTATGAGATTGATACAATTTCACTTCCCATAATAGATGATTTTACCAGGGACCGCTTTAAAAAGTATGTAGCCACAGAGAATGATCCAAATGTGACGGACACCTTGTTTTACCAGTTATTTGATGCTACTGATACAAATCCGATGGCTTTTCCGGGTGAATTCATGACGGACACGACATTCAGAATATTTTATGACACGGCATCTACCGCTGATACCATTGTTATTATTAATAAAACGGCCCTACCCTCTCAGCTTGCATGGTATTATGACATTTCTTCTTATCCAATAACGAAAATGCAAATCGAAATTTGGCCGCCCTACGAAATATATGATTCCAGCGCGTTTGTTAGCGGAGACATTGAAGACACGCTGTATATAGCTCCTACAGATGTTTTACAAGACACGTTGCGTTATTATTTTGTGAGTCCTGGTTCTGATTCATCCTATTGGGTAGACGATTTTGCTTGCATGAACTCCCGTTATCCAATAAACCCACCTACCTATGGTGTAGCTACTTTTGATGGTTTGAGTAACGATGGGATGCCATATGTCTTCCCTACTTTTTCTGACCCTTCAGGAATTGCCGATTACATGACTTCAAAGCCAATTCGAATGAGTGATTTTACTCCATCGGACTCTGTATATTTTAGTTTCTTTTTTCAGTCTACAGGACTTGGAAACTCCCCAGAAGTCAATGATTCTCTTGTGCTTGAATTCTGGGTTCCCGATAGCAATGAATGGATTCATATCTGGGCAACACCGGGGATAGCTTTGGATAGCTTTCAATACGTGCACATACCCGTTACAGAGGCCATGTATTTTGAAGATGGTTTTAAGTTTAGATTCTATAACTACGCATCTTTATCGGGTAACTTAGATCATTGGCATTTAGACTATGTTTATTTCTCTCCTAATAGATCTATAGGAGATACTTTGATGAATGATTTAGCCTTTATTACAACCCCAAGAGGGATGTTAGAAACGTATTACTCTATTCCATGGGACCACTATAAATTGGATCCAAGTTCGGATATTCTTACAGAAACGAATTTAATATCTAGAAACATGCACAATCAACCAAAGGATGCTTTTGGAGGATCGATTCAAGTGCTGTTTGATGGTAATCTAACCCAAACGGTTTTGAAAGATTTATTTAACCCAACCGCCCCAGCCTTTGGTTTTAATGAAGCAAAGTACGTTCACACCTTATTTGAATACGATACAAGCCTTGCAGATACCTGTGCTGTATTTGACTTGGTTTACTCAAGCGTTTCACCATCAACAGAGTTATTGCGATCAAACGACACCATTACCTACAAGCAAGTTTTTAGTTCCTATTACGCCCTTGATGATGGTTCTGCAGAAGCTGGATATGGAATCGTAGGATCAAATGCTCAAGTAGCGCAAAAATTTGAAGTTGCTCAACAGGACTCTATTCGTTCTATACTTATTCATTTTACGCCCATGTCGGATGATGTTAGCGGGAATTTATTCCGATTGAGCATATGGAATGACATAGGAGGAGAACCGGGGAATCTACTCTATCAAACACCAGCTTTGTATGCTGAGAACCCCATTTACCTCAATAAGAAAAATGGTTTTGTAATCTATCATTTACATGAGATGGAGCACGTTGCCGTGAATGGAACTTATTATGTTGGATTTGAACAAATAGATTCCGATCCATTGAATGTTGGTTTTGACTTGAACACAAACAACCAGAACCGAATTTTTTATAAAACAGGAACGGACTGGTTCAATACAAGTTTTGAAGGAACTTTGATGATACGACCAGATTTTGTTTCTGGTAAAGCACCTATTCTGTCTTTAAATGAAAAGGAAAAATTGGATTTTGAACTCTATCCAAACCCAACTTCTGATTTTGTTAATTTGAGAATAGATGGAAATATTCAATCGGTTCAATTAATAGATATGAGCGGAAGAGTTGTTAGGGAATTTGGAAACCAAAACCAATTGAATTTGGAGGCATTTAGTGCTGGTATTTACTTTATAAAAGTTACCAATTCTGATGGTGTTGCAGGCACTAAAAAATTAGTTATACGCTAATGGAAGATCCTATAGAAAACGAAGATCTCTTCGAACATTTTCACTTCACGGCTGATGCGGGGCAAGAGCCTTTAAGGATTGACAAATTCTTAATGGATCGGGTAATGAATGCCACTCGAAACAAAATACAATCCGCTGCAAAGAACGGAAACGTTTTCGTCAATGACGAGCCCGTAAAACCAAATTATAAGGTTAAAGCCGGTGATGATATCAGGATAAAATTTCCATACCCTATAAATGAAACGGAAGTGCTTCCCGAAGAGATGGATTTGAATATCCTGTTCGAAGATGACACGGTAATTGTTTTGAATAAACCAGCGGGACTTGTCGTGCATCCAGGACATGGAAACTACACTGGCACTCTGGTAAATGGCTTATTACATCATTTCAAAAGCTTACCCGATCAGAGCGAGTTTGGAAACCGCCCTGGATTGGTACACCGTCTCGATAAGGACACGAGTGGTATTATGGTGATAGCAAAAACGGAAGTAGCATTAAGCCATCTTAGCAAGCAGTTTTTTGATAGAACCAGTGAAAGGCGCTACCATGCATTGGTATGGGGTGACTTTGAAGAAAATGAAGGAAGTGTAGAAGGCCATATCGGTCGTTCACTTAAGAATAGAAAGATAATGCAAGTTTTTCCAGATGGAGAATTTGGGAAATCAGCAAAGACACATTATACCGTATTACAACGTTTTGGCTATGTAAGCTTAGTGGAGTGTAAACTTGAAACAGGAAGAACACACCAAATCAGAGCGCATTTCAAATTTATTGGTCACCCTTTATTTTCTGATGAAACTTACGGCGGAGACCGTATTATGAAAGGGACAACCTCTTCTAAATACAAGCAGTTTGTAGAAAATTGTTTTAAGCTATGTCCTAGACAGGCACTTCATGCTAAGACTTTAGGCTTTACACATCCTAAAACTGGAGAGTGGATGCAATTTGATTCTGAAATTCCTGAGGACATGCAGGCATTAATAGAAAAATGGGACCATTATGCTCAACACGCAAAGGAGTTGAAGTAATTGGCAAATTAAGATGATTTTTTATTTTCCAATAGGATCTATTTATATGCCTGTAATGTTTGGTTTTGCAGGGTTGGTGACTTCTATAGCCCTTATTCAAACATATCCTATATGGGGATTTATGTTAATGCTAGGCTTAATTATATTATTTATGACCCGATCGGGACTGGAGTTGAGTTCAGATGGTAAATCGTTTCGTCTTTTTAGATCAATTTTCGGTTTAAAATATGGTAAATGGCAACAAATTCCATTTACTGTGGTAAGCGTTCTTAGCAAAAGTTATACTGAAAGTTTTTATAGTCGAACCAATAGAAGTATTTCAGATAGCAATTTAAAACATGAAGTCTATTTTCTTTCTTCTAATCATCGCAACAAACAATTTATTTGCTCCTTTCAAAATTCAAATAGCGCAGTTGAAAAAGCGAAAGAAATTGCAAGTTTCTGTCATCTTAAGACAGAAAAATATAATCCAAAACGAATAAGTTCAAGAAGATGATAATAAATACAATTCAAAGTAATCTTTTTACCTTTATAAAAAATTAAATCATGGGATTAGTAGATCAGATAAATGGAGATATAAAGGCAGCAATGCTAGCGAAAGAAAAGGAAAAATTAGCGGCATTGAGAGCTATAAAATCAGCTCTTTTGTTAGAAGCTACGAGTGGCGGAGGAGAGATTTCTGAAGAAACTGAGATAAAGATTCTAAACAAACTAAAGAAGCAACGCTTGGATGCTGCAAACATTTATAGAGAGCAAGGACGAGAGGAATCCGTTCAAGAAGAAGAGTTTCAAGCGGAGGTAATTGCTGCCTATCTGCCAGCACAAATGAGTGAGGATGAAGTGCGTAAAGTGGTAGAAGAGACAATTGCACAAGTTGGTGCTTCTGGTCCACAAGATATGGGCAAAGTGATGGGGCCAGTTATGGGTAAGCTCAGCGGTAAAGCTGATGGAAAGTTAATCTCCACACTTGTTAAGGAGGTTCTTAACTCTTAGCAGAAAATTTCGCGTCTTTATTTTTATCCAATTGATAAATAAAGTCACGCATGTTACTAGCTGTAAATAAGTCTAATTCTGCAGGAGGTAGTTGATCAGGGTTTATTGCTTTTGAGAAAGTGATTTCAATGGTTTTACCTTTTTGTTTCATCATTTCATTGATGAGGTAAAGCATTTCAATGTTTGCCTTAACTCCAAAAAAGCTTCTAAAGTTTGCCAAGTTGTAGAAGAAGTTACTGTTTCTTCCATTGATGTGACATGGAATAATGGGACGCTGATGATTTCTTGCACCAATCAAGTAAGACTTTTTCCAAGGAAGGTCCTTTACACCCTTGAATCTTTTCTTTCGTGATACCATGCCGGAAGGGAAGTAAGGCACAACTGCATCCGACATAAAAGCCTCATTGACGTTGCTAATATTTTGCTTGGCAGAACCTTTCTTAATTTTATTAATGGGCACAAAAACAGGTCGTAACTGGGGTACTCCCATTAAAATGTCGTTTACGGGAAACTTTATATTTTTATTCTCTCTTCCCAATACCAACATAAGTGCCATACCATCCAATCCTCCAAGAGGATGATTTGCAGCTACTATGGCTCTTTCTGTTTCTTTGAAGTATTCTAGGTTATTTACTTTAAGCTTGATGTCAAACTCATCAATAATCACTTTTTCCAAGAAATCAATTCCGCTATAATCCCTGTATTTATATAATACTCTGTTGACTTCTTTTTCATGCGTTATTCGCTGAAGGTAGCGGTAAACAAAGCCGGGAATTCGTTTGGCAGTTTTCGGGTTTTTCTTGTGAAATGTTGCACGTATGTCAACAAAATTCTCAGAAATCTCATTGTTTGTAACAAGCTTTTCGTCTTTTGATTCTAAGATTCCTGAGTTGCTGTAAGCCATTTAATTTTTTTGCAAAGGTATACCTTTTACTGGACTTTGAATACTAGTTGCAAACAAGCTTAAATCCTGCTCCATGTATGTTCTCAATTTGGATGGACTCATCTGGTTTTAAGTACTTTCTCAACTTAGAAATAAATACATCCAAACTTCTACCGTTAAAATATGAATCATCTCCCCAAACGGATTTTAAGATTAATTCACGCTCAGAAAGTTCGTTTATATTCCTGCAGAGGATACTCAATATTTCACTTTCACGTTTCGTAAGTTTTTGTTCACCTCCATCCCAACTTAGGATTAAGGCGGAAGGATTAAAGGTGACTTTCCCAAGTTTAATTTCTTTCGGTGATCCTACTTTTTCCGCTGTCCGTTTTAATAAAGCCTGTACCCTAAGTAAAAACTCTTCTTGACTGAAGGGTTTCGTCAGATAATCATCAGCTCCACTTTTGAATCCTTTAATTTTATCTTCCGTTAAACTTTTAGCCGTTAGAAAAAAGATGGGAATATTTTGGTCAATTTTCCGAACATCCTCAGCCAAAGAAAAACCATCCTTTTTAGGCATCATAACGTCAAAAATACACAGGTCAAAATCACCCTGACTAAACGATTTAAATCCGTCCACTCCATTTGTGTCAAGATGGACGTCATAGCCTTCAACCTTCAGCGTATCTTGGATTACAAATCCTAGATTGAGATCGTCTTCTACGAGTAAAATATGTTTTTTATCCTTCATTCTTCAAAGGTATTTCTATAGTGAATTTTGACCCTTTATTAAGCTGGCTTTCAAGGCTTATTTTGGCTTGATGCCTCTCTAAAATGTTTTTGACGTAGAAAAGCCCTAATCCAAAACCTTTCACATCATGAATATCTCCAGTAGGAACACGATAAAATTTATCATAAATCATCTTCTGGTTTTCTTTTTTAATTCCAATACCATTATCACTTATTTCGCAGATAAAGTATTTGGAGTTGGATCGAGTAAAAAGCTTGACATTGGGTTCGTTTAGGCTATATTTCAGCGCATTATCTAAAAGGTTTCTGAGCACGTTTTCCAAGTGCAAGCGATCGCCTTTAACCACATGTTTGTTGGCCGAAAGGTCTAGTTTGAATTTACCACCAACTTGATCAATTTTTAGATTATAGCTCTCGCTATATTGACGTATGAGGTCGTGCATGTCAACGTCTTCAAAGCTCAGGGTTAATTCGTTTTTGTCCAATCGAGCTACTTGTAAAACTTTATCCACCTGTTCTTTAAGTCTGGCATTTTCATCAAAGATGATTTTTGCGTAACGTTTCGATCTTTCGTCATCGATATCTGGTTTTAATAACATCTCGGAGCTAAGGGAAATGGTTGAGATGGGAGTTTTAAGCTCATGTGTCATGTTATTGATGAAGTCATTTTTTACTTCCGATAACCTTTTCTGTCGGAGCACCACCCAAATCGTGTAAGCAAAGAACCCCAAGGAAATAATTAATACTCCTATGAGAATCCACCAGGTTAAGTACCCACCTTTTGCTTTACTTAATTGCTGATTGCTTCTATTTGGGAAGGTAACCGAAAAGTAATGGCCATCCATATCCCATTTAATTTGAGGAGCATTGACATCAAAATCTTGCTTTGTAGCGCTGTCCATTAACACAGCATTTTGATATACAATTGAATCGGTAAAGCAATCATAGATTCCATAACGATAGTTTTCTTCAACACTATTTTTATCAAATTCTCTGTTCAATAAATTCTCCAGCCAATATGGGTTAAGGGTATCGTTAATCCTAACCACAAAATAATTCGGACGTAATTGCTCAACCGCTTGGTAGGAAGCTGCAGGATCATCTTGAGCGTTTAAGATGGTTTGGGCGACTTTGGACAAGGCCACCTTTACTCTATCATTGAATTCATTGGTGTTTAATGAGTCCTGATAGGCTTGTTGTTTTTCTTCATTCGCCTGAATTTCCAAGCTTGTTTTAACCCAATACAATTGAGAGATGGTGATACCGATGATGGAAATCAATCCAAAAATGATAAGATTTCGAATGACGTTTCTACTCACGGATTAAAATTACATTATAAGGAGGAATATATAACCTAATTTAACAAATGAATAACATTATATTTTCGACCAATTAGGCTATTGATAAGATTAATTCGCATATTTGTGCAAAATTTAAAAATATGAAAAAAGCGATTTTTACCTTAACTCTATTTATTGCTGGATCAGTAATTTTGAGTTCATGTGGAAAGTATGAGGAAGGCCCAGGCTTTACTTTACTGCCAAAAAAGACAAGATTAACTGGAACTTGGGAAATTGACAAGTATGAAGATTCTAATGGAAATGAAAGCACTCCTTCGGATCCTCCATCAATGACTTTTGAAAAAGATGGTGATTATACCATTACGGATGGAAGTTTTTCAATTTCTGGAAAATGGGAATTCAACGGAGATAAGAGTGGAATCATTACTGAGTTTGATTTCTTCGGAACAACACAAAAAGATGAAGTTACTATCGTTAGATTAACTAACAGCGAGTTAATTACAGAAGACGAAGATGGTGACAAAACATACGCATCTAAACAATAAATTAAATTACGTGCAACCTTATAATGTAAGCTTGCATCATCATTAAAACTAAAAACAATTAAATACCTATTAAAATGAAAAAAGTATTATTTGGAGCATTAGCTCTAGCGTTGGTAGCTGGTTCTTTTACTAGCTGTAAAAAAGGAGAAAACGATCCAGGATTGTCATTCAAATCAAGAAAAGGAAGAATGGCTGGAGAGTACACTATTTCTAAAATGTCTGTAACTAGTACATCAACATCTGGTGGATCTACCACTACTGAAACAACTACAATTGATGGAACTACATTAACAATTACTCAATCTTCAGGTGGAAGTTCAACTACAACTACTGGAACTGTGAATACAGCTGATATGACTATCAACAAAGATGGAACTTACAACATGGTTCTTGATTTCAGCATATCACAAGATATTTTTGGAACTACTTACACAACTACAACTAACAACAATGACTCTGGAAACTGGAGCTTCTTAGGAAAAGATAAAGACGGTGAGTGGAAAAATAAAGAAAGAGTTGTATTTAATGTAACAAATTCAGTTTCTACTGATACGCAAACAGGTGGTGGTAGCACAACTACTAGCACAAGTACAAATACTTACGGAAATGGAGAAAACAGCTCTGTAATGGCAATCGATCAATTAAGGTCAAAGGAGATTGTTTTCAAGGCTGATTACGCTTCATCATACACTGATGGAACAAATTCATCTTCATCCACTGAAATGACTGAAATTACTTTGACTGCAAAGTAATTTAAGAATAAACTTAAGAAGAGCCGCTTGCATTCATGTAAGCGGCTTTTTTTATTGTTCTAATATTTCGCACAGTTGGTCAATGCGTTCTTTGTTGTGAGAAAGGCCAACGGCATTTTGAACTTTCTTCTTTTCATAGTTCGTAAGATGCCAGCTCATGCTTACATTTTCATTTCTGTCGTGGATGAGGGAGAAATGAAAGTTGTGAATTGGCACCTTAAAATGCTTTGAAAATTCCAGTATTAATTGATCGTTGTTAAAGTCTTGCGCTCTCAAATAATTACCAATAACGTTGCCCACAGGTGTTGTAACTCGACTAAGTAAACTCCTGTTTCGAACGGCCTTAATCTCAAAGTCCTTTTTGGTATCTCTTATTTGAACTATGATAATACCAGCTGTGTTATGTTCAATCCAGGATTGAAATTCGGAGAGGTAAGAAACCATAAGCTTAATACCGTAGTTATCTCTAAATCCAGCGTCAATAATCTCGATGGTAGGTTCGGAAGGTAAGCTCGACATGGGCATGATGTAAGGGAAGGTGGCATTCATCCTAAGAGCAGAACTAAATCTTAAATTTTTAGCTCCTTGTTTTTCAAACATACGTTGAAATTCTACATTTTCGATATGCTCATGATTGGCTGAGCTATCCGGGTCATAGTTACATAAATAGGACACGGGTTGCGAGGATATGAGCAGGCGGCGCCCATCATTAACTATACTTGGAGCCAAAAGCATCAGTGGAATTTTACCATCATATTCATCTTGGGCATAATCGTCCAAGGATTTATCCATTATGTAATTCGTATTCTTATGCAAATGCCTCTCAAAGTCGTATCCCCTATCACGCGTATATTTTTTACCATCTTCTTCAACATTTTGAAGACGGAAAAATATATCGCTTGTCGCTATACTAAATGATACAGGGTTTAGAAGGTCAGCGGTAATCTGCTCAAAGTATTTCTTCTGGAATCGATCTTTTTTCTCCTCCCTTTGGTCCCTTAGATATAATTCTCGATAAAAAGCAGCTCCCAGCATTCCCCCAGATGATCCTGAAATAAGTTGGTTGCTCTGCATGAATTTCCCATTTGTTCTTTCATCAAGCTCTTGCATGATTTGATAGGTCCATGCTGTAGACCGAATACCTCCCCCACTGGTTGCTATAATTACCATATAGGGTTTTTCTTGCATTGTTCTTTTCTTCCAATTTTCGAGCATCTCGATGGCTCTATCGGCATCCTGCTTATTGTTCAGCGTATCATGTGCAAGTTTGCTTATATTCTGAAAGGAATAATCTGCTAATTCACCCGTATAATTTAGGCCATAGGCGTAGCTTTTATATCGTAAGATGTCGTAGTAGTTGGTCACGTAGTTTATTCCTAGGAAAAGGATTATTGCTACCGTAAATGACCATCCTTTAAACCAACTCACAAAAATACTCGTCAACATACTGAGGATGGTGAAGAGAAGGAAAATGCTCGCTGCCGCAGGAATTAAAACCCAATCAGAATCTTTAAAGACACCCAGAAAGATAAAAGAGGCAACGACTATGATCTCAAATATATTGGCATTTAGTCTGTTTCGACGAGCAATTTGTTCTAGTACGGCTTTATCGTAATGATCGCCAAATCGTGCTAAGGAAATTTTAAAAGGGGATGAGAGATAGGACCTGACTTTTAAATAACCTGTATCCTTTGGAGTTTTTTCTAAAAAGTCATCATCAGATAAATCATCCTCCGGGCGATGGAGCTTTAGCTTTATCACATCCTGATTTAGTCTTAAAAAATAGCCCATGCTCAATAGAACAAACACTACAAATCCCCCTATAAAACTAAGTTGGTGCTGAAGTATGGTCAGAGCAGGTAGTAATTCTTCTGTTCTTTGGAATTGCCACGTTTTGTAGAGATAAACCAATAAAAAAATTAAAGGGAGTAAGCTATTATTGATGCAAAACTTAAAAAAGGGTCGAGCAATGGTGGGCATAAATTTAAATTTCCACCCAAGCAGCAAATAGCTGTAGATATGAAATGCCATAATAAACCCACCACAGGAGAAGCCTAAAATTCCGTAGGAGAGGGAACTAACCTTCCCCAAATATTCTGGATATGCAAAGAGGTAATGGATGCCATATTTTGCTCCAAATCCACCCATGACCATTGAGAACATGAGCAACCATAAAATCATCATTAGATGATTCCTTTTTACATGCAATAAGAGTAATTGAACCGGGAAAAAATGCACCAAGCGGTAGTAGAGCGATATTTTATTAGGTTCTGGCACTATAGTTTAACGCATAAGATCAATCAAAGGTTCAGCTATTTCCTGAAATAAAGGCGAGAATGATTGAACTGATACTTTTACCTACTATGATGCTACCATTTTCCATTTGAGTAGGGCTTCCCTCACAGATATGTAAGTAGGTTGATCGTGGATCTGACCCACAAATCCTGGCGTATTCTTTTGCCAGTTGAAGATTAATCCCATCAGGAGTAATTGCACTTACAGGAAAATTAGCAATACTATCCAAGTCTAACTCTACACCAAGGTGTTTAGCCTTTAAATTTGCTAAGGCCGAATTAAGTTTGTTTTCGAAATTCGCTTGCTGGCAAAATTTTGGCTCAAATATGGTGTAAGTAATTTTGTTCGAGTCCATTCGTTCTATCATGTCCTCCGAATTAAAAAACGGATTAAGTCCGAAAACATGGTACTCATTCAAGAACCCGTCATCCCAGGCATAACAAAAACCATTACCGGAATGTCTACCTTCTTTTTGCCGAAAATCTGCATGAGGATCTAAATTTATAGCTGCTATAGCTTCACCCTTGGCCAAGCTTACCCCTTTAATATTTGGGTATGCATTATTATGTCCTCCTCCAACAATTATTGGAATTTTACCATGAGAGGAGAGCCGCTGCATAACCGGGAAAAGGGCATTGTCAATTTTGGATGTTTTTTCTCGCAATAAGTCAATGTTATCCTTTTCACTATTCTTTTGAAGATGTTTGATAGGAAGTCTTCCAATGAATGCGATTTTATCTAAGGGAAAATATTTATTAGCCTGGTGATTTAAAAAGGACTTCAGAAAATCATTGAATGCAAACTGAGATCCGGGTTTACCGTGGTTTGCTCTGGGCCCAATATCCTCAGGTACACCAAGAATGAAATACTTAATTTGCTCGGAAGATAAATAGGCTTCAAGATCATCCTCCGAGTGAGCAATGTTTAATAGCTCCCCAACTTTCCGCTCCCCTTCTCTTTCACTGATTAAGTCGCTTATTTCTGATTTTGTATAAAAGCGGATCATTGTTTCTTTCCTTTAATGAATACTGAATCAATACAATTAATACCATGTCCAAAGGAGTATGGGATATAAGCTAGAGAGGGTACTTCTTTTGTTAGGATGAGGTTTGCCTTTTTTCCAACAGCTACGCTGCCATAATCATTTTCCATTTCCATCGCACATGCACCATTTATGGTCATGGCGTTTAAAGCCTGGATGGGAGTTAGTTTCATCTTAATACAGGCCAAGCTCCACAAAAACATGGGGTTGTAACTTGGTGTTGATCCAGGGTTAAAATCTGAAGCGATCGCCAAAGCAGCACCATTTTCAATAAGTTCTTTTGCCGGCGCATAAGGTAAACTAAGGAAAAAGGAACAAGATGGGAGCACGGTTGCAATGGTATCAGATGCAGATAAATCCGCTATATCTTTTTCGGTCATTTCTTCCAAGTGGTCTACGCTTAAGGCTCCCTCCTCTATCGCCATTTGGAGACCTCCTATGCTCGTGAATTGGTTAACATGTAACTTGGCTTTCATGCCATATGATTTGGCTGCTTGAACGATTTTACGACAATCCTCTACACCGAAATAATTACTCTCAACAAAAGCATCAATATAATCAGTTAAATTTTCTTCTGCGACTTGAGGAAGCATTTCATTCAATATTAAATCAATATACCCAGCTTTGTTCTCTTTAAACTCTGGTGGATAAGCATGAGCCCCAAGAAAGCTTGTTTTAATTTCTATGTCTTGGGCAGATTTTAGCCGTTTAGCAACCCTTAGCATCTTTAACTCGGCTTCCGTAGTTAAACCATAACCACTTTTAATTTCAACACAGGCAACACCCATTTTTGCCATTTCTTTCAAGCGTAATATAGCGTCATGAAAAAGTTGATCTTCTGACATTGATCTCAGCTTTGCTGCTGAGTTCAGAATACCACCTCCGTTATCAGCTATCTCCTGATAAGATAGGCCATTAATTCTGTCTACAAACTCTCTTTCTCTTGGAGCAGCATGGACCGTATGGGTATGTGAATCACAAAACGCAGGAAGAAGGAATTTTCCACTTGCATCAATTACTTGCAGTTCGCTCCAATCGGTAACCTGTGGCGTGTTATCCATGCTATCAAAGGCAATGATTTCATCATCTTCTATGGCCAACCAAGCGTTAGAAATTGATCCTTCTGCGGATAAGTCCTTACCGCGTAAAACCGTGGAATTATCGTCATGAACACCATAAAGCGTTTTAATGTTTTTGATTAAGAGTTTTGACATGACACAAGTTTAATTAAAATGAGGGTATAAAAAAAGGGATACCTGAGGCATCCCTTTTTTTATTTTGAGAAAAATATTTCTTATCCAACGATTCCTTTGAATACGTCATTCTCCATCCATTTGTGGAATTCCATATCCTTAGCAGCTTCTGCCTTGTACTTGCTGTCCTTAGCAATAGCCGATTTAAGGTTGTTGATTAACATATCTTGGTTGTTTGTTCTAGCACCAATGATAGCTTTAAGGTAGTATCCTTTAGCTGTCTCTTTATCTTCAGAGTTATCTAAAGTAGTAAGTGCACCAGAAGTATCACCGTTCAACATTTGAGCTAAAGCCCTGTTGTATGTATCAAAGTCAGCTGTTAAAGAAACTGCGTCACCGTAGTTACCATCTTGAATAGCAATGATACCTAAGTTGTAGTTTACTTCATTTCCAGCACCTGATGCTTGCTCTAATAATTCTTTAGCAGCAATTCTGTCTCCGCTTTGACGAGTGATAGCAGCAATGTTATTCTTCACTGTACCGTTCTCATCTAATTTAGCAGCTCTTTCAAATGCAGCTTTTGCATCATTTGTGTTTCCTTGCATGTAAAGGATAGCACCAACATTGTTAGGTCCTCTCCAATCATTTGGATACTGACGCTCACACTCTTTGTAAAGTCTTAATTTTTCACCTAAGTCATTTGTTAATGTTGCAGTGAAAAGTAATTCTTCCATTGTTAAAGAGTCTGGGTTAGACTTAGAAACAGCTACTAACTCCTCATCCGTTAAACCTAAGTTTTTGTAAGAAAGAGTTACTCTTGCTCTACGTAATTTAGGTAAGATGTCTTTTTCTAACTCCTTGTATGTTTTTGACAAGTTCTTTATCTCTTTATCTACATCATCGCTGTAGTTGTTGATCATTGTCAAGATTTCATTTTTATCTTGGATGTCAGAAGCAGCTACTAAATCTTTGAATCCTTGAACGTCCTCACCTTTTGCAGATGTGTTGATGCTCATTTCTTCTTCGTACTTCAATTTCTTCAACTCTTTTTCAAGTTGTTTCTTTGAATTTTCAGCTCTTCTTTGAGAAAGACCTTGGTTTCTTTCTTCTTCCCCTTCAGGTGAAGCGTGTCCATCGATTTGTACACTTTCCATAACCAACTTAGGGTTATTCATAGCTACATCAATGAAAGAAACCATTCCTTTGTAATCATCTTCTTTTAATTCAGAAGTTCTGATTACGTCTCTATCTTTTTGGAAGTTGATTACCATTGCAGTATCATGATTTGTAGGTCTTACAAACTCATCAGTTGCAAGAATTACTTTATCATCATTCGCAATTCTGAATGGTGTTATAATTGTTCCAACACAAATTGGATCAGTAACTTCATCAAGTTTCATTTTACCACCTTCACCTTTGTATCCTTTGATATCAATTTTAAGGTCAGTGTTTTCCATGGCATCAGCATAAGCCACTTTATCCGTGTAAGTAATTGTTCCACCTGTAGCAGGAATTACTTTACCGTTTCCAGTTGCTTTTTCACCTTGGTAGGCAACCATTTTTAATTTGGTATCACCAATCATAGGAGTGAACTCAACATAAGCTTTCTTGTTCATTCCTTTTTCACCGATTTTCGCAGTAATTGTTACTTCAACCGAATCACCATGCATTTCCATAGGACATGGTTCAACGCTGTATTCAACGTCTTTTAGTAGGTCACAACTAGCAACAAGTCCAGCAGACAATGCAACGGCTGCTAATCCAAGTAATTTGTGTGTTTTCATCTTATTTATTTTTCTCATTTATTGTAATAGTCTGCAAACTTAACAGTTTATTTTATAAAACTGTAAAAAATCAACACTTAATTGATGTTTGTAATCCCCATTGGATGCTTTTTCGCAAGCAATTCATTTAGAAAACGATAGTCGTTTGGATTCTCGATAAAATTGTATTTCTCACAATCAATCCATAAAATTGGGAACTTGTCTTCTTTCTCTAATTGCTCTCGGTAGGCTTTTGTAAGGCTATCAAGGTAATCGGACTTGATCTTTTGCTCGAATTCTCTACCCCTTTTTTGAATATTTCTGAGAAGCAAGTCTGTAGGCCAATCTAAATAAATCATTAAATCTGGACAGGCCAGTTCATTAAGCATGATGTCATGAATTCGAGAAAACAATTTGGCCTCATCCGCTTTTAAATTATTCTTTGCAAAAAGCTCTGACTTTCTGAAGTAGTAATCGGCAACGTAGGATTTTTCGTTTTTGTTGATTTTGCTCAGCTGATGATAGCGATCCGTTAGAAAAGATAGCTCAACTCGCAAAGCGTATTCTTCTTGATTCTCGAAAAACTTAGTTAGGAATGGGTTTTCTTCAAATTCTTCTAAAATTATCTCGGCGTTATACTGTTTGGCCAAAAGCTTAGCAAGCGTAGTCTTTCCTGCGCCAACATTGCCTTCTATGCTAAGATAATTTAAGTTCATTCAAAAAAATATCCCCTGAATCGGGGCTGCAAAGGTACAATTCTTCAATGGATAGATTCATTTTGGGATGAATTAATTCCGGATTTAGGTCTAGCAATGGCAGCAGCACAAAATTCCTTAGATGTAATCTAGGATGAGGGATATTTAATAGGTCGCTTTCCACAATTTGTTGATTCCAAAAGAGAATATCAATATCAACGAGCCTATCCTCATACGACTGTTTTAGCTGCATACTTTTGCCAAGAGCCAACTCAATTTCTTTACAGGTTAAATGAAAGTCATTAAGGCCTAGCCTTGTTTCAATGTAAAGACAGCAGTTTAAAAATTCATTTTCCGATTCAAAACCCCAAGGTGGACTGTTGTAAAGACTGGAACATACGTGCTTTTTGGATACTTTTTTAAGTAAATCATAGGCCTTTTGGAGAATCTGAATACTGTCACCCAAATTGCTGCCCAGTGAAAGATATACCTTGTTTACTTCCATTTTATATTGCAACCAATAGATGGTTTTTGATCTTTCGGAATGGCATCTCCCTGGATTAATTGATTTATGGCCGTGCGTAGGTCTTTTCCATTTAAGGGTTCATCATTACCCGGCCTACTGTCGTCCATTTGCCCTCTATAAACCAATTTTAAATTACGGTCAAAAAGGTAGAAATCTGGGGTGCATGCGGCCTCATAGGTTTTGGCAACATTTTGACTTTCATCAAATAGATAAGGAAAGTTCATCCCATATTCCTCCTTGAAGCTGATCATTTTATCTGGAGCATCTTGTGGGTAATTTTCGATATCGTTTGATGAGATAGCCACAAACTTTATATTCTTGTTGAAATCATTACTTATCTTAACGAATTCCTCAATTATATGAATTACAAAAGGACAGTGATTGCACATGAAAATAACGCACAGGCCTGCTTCATGACCCAAACTTTCTGTTACCATTTCTCCAGAGCTAACATCCTTTAATTCAAAATGTGGAGCATGAGTTCCTAATTCCAACATGTTGCTGGGTGTTCGTGCCATTACTTAAATATTTTTAGTTGAATACTATCTTTTTCTATGGTCTGATTTGTTGCTGGATTAACGAGCTCGAAATATTTACCATCAATTGGAAATGAGAGTGTGTTGTTCATACCAAGTTGCATAGGATTAACGTTAGGCTTAATAGGGATGTTAATCTCTTTTCCATTTATTTTAACCATCATTTCACTAATTAAACCATTATGGAGCACATTCGATACAAAAATGGGGTTACTCGATAAATAAAAAACAGGACTCAACTTCAAAGCTCCGGTGCTGTCTTTTTGAAGCGCCACTATTTCCTCTTTTGGAATTTCAATATGTAGAAGGCTATCTT
Organism: Flavobacteriales bacterium; assembly: GCA_964230025.1. Taxonomy (GTDB): domain Bacteria; phylum Bacteroidota; class Bacteroidia; order Flavobacteriales_D; family JAUILH01; genus CAXRFO01. The sequence continues at coordinate 65,570 of CAXRFO010000001.1, forward strand.
GACCTGTAATGTGCCAATGCGCAATTATATTATCAACCTTCCCTTGAGTGCTGATTGCGGCATTACCTAAGTCAATATTTACTTTTTTAGCAAACAGCTTAAGCTCATTTTCATAACCCTCAACTTCCTTAAAACGCTCCCATCTCAGTTTAAATCCATCAGCAGGCACGACGGTTGTTTGCTTTTTTTTATTCCCCTTCTCTGGGTTTTCATTATCCTCATTGCTACCACAGGAAAGGAGTAAAAAAACATTAAGAATTACTAAATACCTCATCTTTTAAAAGATCAATTTTGCTTTCAAGTTGATGAATTGTTTCTATTTTTTCACAGCTTTCTTTCATCATTTTTCTCCATTCATTCGCCTCTTCAGGTAATTTAGAACCGGAGTTCTGCCAAGTGCTTTTACTTGGCCATTGGGCATAGGCAATATAAATATTCTGATCTTCCGACTGGTGAATCCTGCTCCCCAAGCTGCCTTCATAGAGGTAAATTAATTTGGTTAATTCTTCCCAGGACTTTAAAAAATCTTCCTCTTTTCCTAATTTAACCTTAAAGCTGTATACGACACAAAACATCAATTCCAAAAGTAAGAATTATTATTCATGACTTTTAGTTTCTTTGTAGGATGCAACGCCGAAAAATATTAGGTCTTGGCTGGTTAACTTTAATTGGCTTCAGCGCATTAGGCGTGGTTATACATTTATATTGGTTAAATCAACCTATTGAAAGACTTTTTGAGTTTAATTGGAATCCCGGAATTCAGCTTGGGATTGGTTTGATTAGTGGCCTGTTTTTCGGATTTGGGGCATGGTTAATAGTCCGCCAAAAATTCTTCAAAGATCAGCGAACGAAATACTCTCACCTATTCTCTGGCCTAAAACTAAAATCCTTTGATATTTGGTTCATATCCTTCTGCGCTGGTGCCGGAGAAGAAATCTTTTTTCGGGGAGGTATACAACCTTGGTTGGGAGTAGAAATAACGGCTATAATTTTCGTTGCTATTCATGGTTATTTGAATCCATTCAATTGGCGTTTAAGCTTATATGGCTTGTACATGACGGCTGCCATTGTTTTGATCGGCTATATGGCACAATATTTTGGTTTGCTTACAGCAGTTGTCTCTCACATGATGATAGACGTTGTGCTTTTCACACGTTTTTTGGAAGAGCCGCAAACAATTCATTCTAATTTACTTGAAATTCCGAGGGAAGAAAATAACTTTACAGCCGATGAAGCGATGGATTGAAGCTTTTAGATTAAGGACCCTACCCCTTTCTTTGGCGTGTATTTTATTGGGCAATGTCTTAGCCTACAATCCCATTAATTTTAATTGGGCAATTGCAATACTCAGCGTTGTTTGTACTATTTTCCTTCAAATATTGTCCAATCTCGCAAACGATTTTGGCGATTTTAAAAAGGGAACGGACAATGAACAACGCTTGGGACCGGAGAGAACCATGCAAGCCGGAAAAATTTCAGAAAATGAAATGCAAAAAGCCATGCTTGTATTTGGACTTTTATCACTAATAGCTGGCTTAGGGCTTTTATTTCTTTCATTTAAAAACGGTTTAGGAAAGGACTTCTGGTATATGCTAGGCCTAGGTCTATTGGCTATTTGGGCGGCAGTGCAATATACCGTGGGAAAAAGAGCTTATGGTTATGCCGGATTGGGTGACATTTTCGTATTTCTCTTCTTTGGATGGGTAGCGGTAATCGGGACATTTTATCTTCATCACAAGCTTTTTTTATGGGAATTACTGCTTCCTGCCAGTGCGATAGGGTTTTTGGCTACTGCTGTTCTTAACCTTAATAACATGCGCGACATCAAAAATGATAAAGAAAACAATAAAAACACGGTGCCTGTTAAACTTGGTTTAAAGAGAGCTAAAATCTACCATGCCTTATTGCTTTTTTGCCCGTTTATATTTACCAGTATCTTTCTGATTCAATTGAATTACGGTTTTGAAAGCTTTATTTTCTGGATAGTTTTTCCCAAGCTATTTTGGGATTTTCAAAGTATCAACAGGATTGAAAATGAAAAGTTGTTTGACCCCTTTTTGAAAAAAACTGCTATCGCTACGCTCTTATTCTCGGTAACTTTGAGCCTGGGTCTCATCCTACCACTTTATGCTTAGTTGGACCAAACATACACTGAAATTTATTGTTCCAGGAGGAACTAGCCGTGGCGTGCTTCAAGAAAAGGATTCTTACCTCTTGAGATGGAATATTGATGGTCAGTCCTATTATGCAGAATGTGGGCTTTTAAAAGGTTTGAGCATTGACCGCTTGGGAAATTATGAAGATGTTCTCAATCAATTATCCTGTAAATTAAGTCAAACCAAGGACTGTGACTTTAGCTTAAAAGACTACCCAAGTATTCAAATGGGATTGGAAATGTTGGAGCTTCAAAGGAAAACGGGAAAAAGCTTTTCCTTCTATCCGGGAGCTGAAGAAAATCTTAAAACAGGAATTCCAATAAACGGGCTTATCTGGATGGGCAAGAAAGAATATATGTGCCAGCAGATCCGTGAAAAATTAGAAGTGGGTTTTCGTTGCTTGAAAATTAAAATTGGAGCGATTGAGTGGGAGGTAGAACACGATTTACTTAAACGTATCCGAGAGGAATACAACAGCTCGGATCTCGAACTAAGAGTTGATGCAAATGGGGCTTTTCTTCCAAATACGGCTCCCAAAATTTTGGATGACTTGTCAAAATTAGGCGTACACTCTATCGAACAACCCATTAAGGCGGGTCAGTGGGAGGAAATGGCCAAGCTTTGCGAAACATCACCCGTGGATATTGCCTTGGATGAAGAACTTATTGGGAAAAATGCTCATCGCCAAGAGCTATTAGAAACAATAAAACCGCAATACATCATTTTAAAACCATCCTTACTAGGTGGCTTTTCTGAGTCTGAAAAATGGATGGATGCGGCAGACAAATTGGGAATAAAATATTGGGTAACATCCGCACTGGAGAGCAATATTGGTCTAAATGCAATTGCTCAATTCACGGTTCATAAAAATCTTAAAATGCCTCAGGGACTTGGAACAGGAAGTCTTTATCTAAATAATTTTTCATCCCCACTTGAGGTGCTTTGTGATAACCTCATTTATAACCAAGAAAACAGTTGGAACACCGAACAAATCGATAGGACCTTTCATGAGTAGTATACAGATTAATGGACTAATACGACCCCTTGAGTTTTGGATTGATGAATTCAAAAATGCAAGCTCAGAAAATCAAGTAGAACTAGGCCATTTGTTGGCACAAATCAAAGAAGGAAAGTCATTTTATTGTTACAGCTCTGGCAGCACTGGAGAGCCTAAGCGTTTGCGCTTGGGGATTGATTCAGCAAAAATTTCGGCTCAAAACACGCTTGATTTTTTTGATCTGAAGCAAGGGGACAGTTGTTTTATGTGCCTACCTGCCACCAGTATTGCTGGAAAAATGATGGTGATTCGCGCTTGGGTGGGAGGACTAAATTTAATTGTTGAAGAACCGTCTTTAAGTCCAAATCTAACTGAAGACTTTGACTTTGCCAGTTTTAGTCCGGCACAGATATCTAACTTAGTCGAGAACAAAGTAGATCTTTCCAAAATCAAAGACATACTTATTGGTGGGGCAAGAATCCCATCAAAATTGGAAGATAAATTAAGCGACATGCATGATGCTGTTTACCACAGTTATGGAATGACAGAAACTTACTCGCATGTCGCACTAAGAAAGTTAGGAAGTCCGGAGTTTAAACTTTTACCAGGCATAGAAATGGAACTTACGGATAATGGCTGCCTCAAGTTAAGTGCTGATTATTTGGGTTCATTTCCTATTGAGACCAAGGATTTGGTCGAACTAAAATCTGATAAGAGCTTTATTTATCTGGGAAGAACAGATGATGTTATCAATTCCGATGGAAAGAAGATTTTTATTCAAGAGATTGAAGAGAAACTTGCTGAACACATAAAAGAGCCCTTTTATATTGTTAAAAAGGAGCATGAGCTCTTTGGGGAAAGACCTGTACTTGTAATAGAAAAGCCTGAACCTGAAGAAAACTACCAAGAAGAAATAGAGAAAATTTTGGCTGATCAATTGGGGAAAATTGAGCAACCCGATGAAATACTTCTCAAAGACCAATTTGATTACGCTCATTCAGGTAAACTTTTGAAGCATTTATAACTACTTTTGCGCTATGGAAAACAAGGATAAACTTTTAGAAGCCTTAGCTCATATTATTGAACCCGATCTAAAAAAGGACATTGTTGCCCTTAATTTAGTCGAGGACATATCTATTGAAGCCAATAAAATATCTTTTACAGTAAAAGTTTCTAACCCGGCCATGCACAGCCGAAGAAGAATGCATGAAGCCTGTGTTTTCCATACTCAAAGAGCTTTTGGAAAAGAAGTTGAAGTTGACGTAAATATCATTGGCTTAAAAACGGAAGAAAGAGAGCCAGAACAAAGAAAAATATTACCAGGAGTAAAGCACATCATTGCCGTTTCGAGTGGTAAAGGTGGTGTTGGAAAATCAACCGTAACAGCTAATTTGGCTGCAGGTTTAGCTATGCAAGGTCACAAAGTTGGTCTTGTAGATGCCGATATCTACGGACCTTCTGTTCCCATTATGTTCGATTGTGTGAACGAGCGCCCGGAAGGTACAGAGCAAAACGGAAGATCCTACATTAAACCGCTTACCAGTCACGGTGTAAAGTTATTGTCCATAGGATTTTTTGCGGATGCCAATCAAGCGGTGGTATGGAGAGGACCCATGGCCAGTAAAGCATTGGAACAAATGTTCAAAGATGTATGGTGGGAAGAATTAGATTATATGCTAATTGATTTACCTCCAGGCACAGGTGACATCCATTTGAGTTTGGTGCAAAGTATTCCATTAACAGGAGCCATAATTGTTAGTACTCCGCAGGAGGTTGCCCTAATGGATGCAAGAAAAGGGATTGAAATGTTTCAATTAGAAAACATCAACATCCCCATTGTTGGTGTAGTTGAGAACATGGCTTATTTTACACCACCAGAATTACCAGATAACAAATACTACATTTTTGGTAAAGAAGGTGCACAGCAATTGGCCGATCAAAAGAATGTCCCTTTTTTAGGTGAGATACCTATTGTGGAGAGTATCCGTGAAGCCGGAGATATTGGAAGACCTGCTGTAATGCAAGGTGATACAGAAACCGCCAAAGCATTTTTACGCGTAATCAAAAACATGAAAGAGAGCCTCTCTTCTGCAGAAAAACCGAAGAAAGAGGAAATTGCTTAATTTTGCCTGAGATGACGGAAGAAATAAAATCCGATTTAACTGTTAAAATTGAAGACGCCTTGCTTCAACTACGACCTTTTTTTGAGGCTGATGGTGGAAATATGGAGTTGGCTGAAATCACTAACGAAGGTGTTGCAAAAATCCGTTTGGTTGGTGCTTGTGCAGATTGTTCCATGTCAGAAATGACCTTGCGTTCGGGTGTAGAAGAAGCCATTAAAAAAGTAGCTCCGGAAATTACCGCTGTTGAAGCTGTTCTTTAAACAAAAATCCCCTTCCATTTCTGGAAAGGGATTCCTTATAGATATTTTAGTTTGATTAACCTACCGGCTTAAACTCTACTCTACGGTTTTTAGCTTGTCCATAAGCAGTTCCAGATTTATCTACCGGTACCGTGTCGCCTTGGTCATCCGTCATTAAGCGTGACTTTTCTATTCCTTTTCCTTCCAAGTATTTTACAATAGCGTTAATACGCTTTTGTGACATATACTTTACCAATGGATTAGATACACCTGCCGTAGTTTCTGCATCTGTTTGGTGACCTACAATCTTAATTTTTAATCCAGCATCTGCCTTCATTCTGGCTGCTAATTCATCCAGTTCCTGCACAGCAACATCAGTTAACTCGTTGCTATTATCAGCAAAGTAAATCGTAGAAGCTTCCAATAATTGCTCAAAGGTTAATTCCTTTTTTGAAATTACTTTTTTGGTGTAAACTACATTTGGATCTTCTTTCTCAATACTTCCTTTTTCACAGTCACATTCAGCAATAGAATCTAAAACAAAAACTTGTACATCATCAATGTAGTAGTAAGCATCATAAGACTGACGCCCTTTTAAACCTTCTGGAATTTTCATTCTAGAATAACGTGTTTCCTTATTTGATTTAAAGTTTCCAATGGTTAACCATTCTTCGCCACCGTTTGCTTCAAATATGGTACATACTGGCTCCCAGTTATACTGCTGCGAGTATATTTTATTTTGGCTGTGTTGCACATGTATATCATCATCCTCCAAAGAGATACTTTCTTTCCCTTCAAATTCAAACGGTTTTTTACTCAAATGAGCAGAAATATTATTCGTTCCAAACTTTGAAAAATCCGCTAAACTAACCTTGAAAGAAACACAGTACTTAACTCCTTTCTTTAGTGGTCCAAGAAGTTGCGTCATGATATAAGTCCTAGGCATTTTATCATTATAACCATAGGCACGTATACCTGCATAATTTTCACCTTCTGTAGCTTCCTCGTTTCCGTTAGCGTTTTCAGGAATTCCAATTTCAGGAACTTTAGTTGATTCTGAGTACAAATCAGCCTTCTCACCAGTTGGAGAAAACCATTTTTTAGCCACTTCAATTTGCTTGGCCTTTCTTAAACGCCCATCGATAATTTCAAACCCTGGGTTTTCCACCAAGTTTTTATCGTCTTGAGCATACAAGCTTCCGCTCATTAAAAGTGCTCCTGCCAAAAATATTTTTCCTTTTTTCATCATTTTAATTGTGTCCTTTTACGGTTTCAACAAAGCATTTAACTTTTTCGGGATTCGTGTCTGGATAAACTCCGTGCCCTAAATTAGCAATATGCCTGCTCTTACCAAAACTATTCAACATTTTTTTTGTCTCTGTTTCAATTGATTGGAAGCTTCCGTAGAGCTTTGCCGGGTCCAAATTTCCTTGTAAGGTTCTGTTTGGTCCAACTTGCTCTTTTACCCATTCTATTTCTGTATTCCAATCCACGCCAATGGTGTTACAAGAAAAACTTGCTAACTCTTTGTAAGAGTTATAAGCTCCCTTTGAAAACAGGGTGATGGGTACTTCATCAATTGCATCACAAATAGCTTTTACATATTTCGTTCCAAACTCTTGATAAGTTGTTTTATCCAGTATTCCAGCCCATGAATCAAATACTTGAAGCATGTCCGCACCGGAACGAATTTGCATTTTTAAGTAGGAAATGGTGCTTTGGGTAATCATATCCAAAAGCTTGTGACTTAGCTCTGGGTTTTGCACCAACATTTTTCTGGCATTGGAAAAAGTTTTTGAACCCTGTCCCTCAATCATATAACAAAAGATTGTCCAAGGGGCGCCAGCAAATCCAATCAATGGAACACGGCCGTTCAACTCTTTCTTGGTTAATTTGAGTGCTTCAGAAACATATGACAAAGAGTCTTCAACATCTGGAATATGCAGTTTAGCAACATCTGCTTCACTTTTTACCGTATTCTCAAACCAAGGTCCTTTACCCTTAATCATTTGATAAGGTAGGCCCATTGCATCTGGAATAACCAATATATCTGAGAAAATGATGGCTGCATCAACTCCTAAAATGTCTACCGGTTGAATGGTAACCTCTGCCGCTCTTTCTGGCGTTTCTACTAATTCCTTGAAACCCGATAGGCTAGCTCTAACGGCCCTATATTCTGGTAAAATTCTACCTGCTTGACGCATTAACCAGACTGGCGTGCGCTCTACTTCTTCCCCCCTTGCAGCACGAAGAATCAAGTCGTTCTTTAATTCCATAGGGGCGCAAAAGTAGGAATATAAACTGGCAGAAAAGTCGCATATTTGTCAAAAAACAAATTATGAGAACGTTTGCCCTTTTAATCGGAATTGGATTTTTAATTTCTTGTGGATCTGAAGAAACTAAGAAAACTGAGGAAAATACAGCTACAAATCAGTCAAAGATTACTGATAAGAAGGAAGTAAGTGTGATAAAAGATGAATTTACCGCACTGAATTATACTTCTACTTTTTTAGGAGAAGATAGTTTAAGGGTAACGTATCAAGTGGCTGAAATTTCTGAGAAATCACCATATATTTTGCTTTGCCACCAAGCTGGTTTTAGTCGTGGTGAATATGCTGAAACCATAAAAACATTCAATGAATTAGGGTATAACTGTGTAGCGATAGATCAGCGTTCTGGGAAGGAAGCCAATGGAGTAATAAATGAGACTGCCGCTCGGGCCGATTCAATGGGCTTGGAAATTTCCTACTTAGAAGCAGAAAAAGACATACGCTCTGCCATTACCTTAATTGATCAAATTTCTCAGAACGATATAATTTTGCTAGGCAGTTCTTATTCGGCTAGTTTAGTATTAAAAATTGCAGCGGATAGCTCCTTTAACTTCCGTGATCGTATAAAAGCTGTTGTTTCTTTTAGTCCAGGTGAGTACATCAAAAACTACGAGCTTACACCAACACTTTCAAGCATAAATAGTCCTGTATTTATAACTGCAGCTCAAAATGAGATTGAACAAATTGAGGCCATCAGCCAGAACATTCCATCCGATAAACTGACCCTTTACAAACCACAGGAAGAAAGTATCCATGGGTCGAGAGCCTTGTGGGAAGAAACATCAGGCAGTGAAGCTTGTTGGGATGCTTTAAGCGCCTTTTTATTTAAACTTCAATAAGAGTTTAGTCGCATTTTTGCGACATCTCATAAAACTTCTCGTCACCTACTTCTTTATGAATACCCTCTTCACAATCGCTTAGTTTCTTTTGCAAGTCTTTATCTGCTTCTAATTTATCCATCGCTTCTCCAGGTGTCATTTCCTCTTCATACTTTTCCATTAAAGCGAAATGCTCGTCATAAATCTTAGAACACTCGCAAACCTGCTTTTGTTGGTCCTCTCCTGAACCACAAGAAATGAGGAAAATTGGACTAAGGGCAACTAAAAGAAATACTTTTTTCATAATTCGACTTTTAGCTGACAAAATAAGAAAAATTGCTTCTACCTTTGCGCCATGGCAAAAAAAGAGCGGCCAAAGTTCTCAAAGGAATCCTGGAAGAAAGCAAAACGTGTTTTTCGATACTTTGCACCCTACAAGTTTATGTTTGGATTGGGTTTTGTCTTCCTAATTCTTACTTCTCTTACGGGTCTTATTTTTCCATATGTGGTGGGTGATCTGATCGGTAATTTGAACTTGCCACAAAGCAGCCCAGATCCCTTTTGGGAAATGAAAAGTTTGAATGCACTGCTCATACTTTTGATAGCCATTTTTGTTGCGCAGGCCATATTTTCTTACTTCAGGGTTTATATTTTTAATTGGGTGACGGAAAATGCACTTAACAAACTAAGAAAAGATGCCTTCTCGCACATTCTTAGTCTTCCCATGTCATTTTTTAACGCCAACAAAACAGGTGAACTGACCAGTCGCTTGGGATCCGATATTACAACCTTACAAGAATCTATTACAACTACCTTGGCGGAGGCAGTTCGACAAACATTGACCATTATTGGAGGTGTAATTTTTATCAGTTTCATTTCACTCAAGTTAACATTGATTATGCTCAGTAGTCTTCCTGTGGTTATTTTAATTACGATTATTCTTGGGAAGTTCATTAAACGCCTCTCAAAAAAGGTGCAAGAAAACGTTGCTAAATCTACCCAACAGGCCGAGGAAGCTTTCGGAGAAATTTCAGTGGTAAAATCTTTTTCAAGTGAAGAAAAGGAAGCTGGTAAATTTGGGAAAATTGCGGATGACATACGAAAGGTTGCTATCAATGCGGTCCGGTTCCGTGCTTTGTTCATTTCTTTTATCATTCTTTTTATGACAGGCACCATCGCTTTCGTTATTTGGTACGGAGCAAGCATGAAACAGAGTGGAGAAATTTCATCTGCTGCCTTTACTCAATTTCTGATGTACACTATCATACTTGGTATGAGTATGGGTAGCTTACCTAACATGATTGGAAGATTAATTCAAGCCATTGGATCAACTGAAATGTTGATGGACATAATTGATACGGAAGATGAGCAACCTGAGGTGGGCAACAAAGAGATTCCAAATGGTGATATAGAAATTAGAAACTTAAGTTTCCAGTATCCATCACGACCTGATGTTACAGTGCTTGATGATCTAAACCTTCATATACCAAAAGGAAGCAAGACAGCGCTTGTGGGTGGTAGTGGTGCCGGTAAAACGACCATCGTTCAGCTATTAATGCGTTTTTACCAATGGGAAAAAGGAGAAATTTTATTAGCCGGTCAGGACATCAAAGCAATGAACCTCCGAGAACTCCGCTCCAAAATGGCATGGGTACCTCAAGAGATTTCTCTCTTCAATGGAAGTATACTTGAAAATATAGCTTACGGAAAAGAACACTCGACGGAAGAAGAAGTTATAGCTGCAGCCAAACAAGCAAACGCCCATGAATTCATCATGAATTTCCCGGATGGATATCAAACGGAAGTCGGAAACAGAGGTATACAATTATCAGGTGGGCAACGTCAACGTGTCGCTATTGCTCGCGCCATATTGAAAAACCCACAGCTTTTAATTTTGGATGAAGCCACATCAAATTTGGACTCAGAGTCAGAAAAATTGGTGCAAGATGCCTTGGAAAACCTACTTAAAGGAAGGACTTCCATTATCATTGCCCATCGCTTAAGTACCATTAAAGATGCTGATAATATCCTTGTGTTAAATCAAGGGAAAATTATTGAGCAAGGAGGTCATCAAGAATTACTAGATAAAGATGGCGTTTATAAAAAGATGTTGGAGCTTCAATACAACGACCGTATATTTACGAGCTAATGAACGTTCTAGAAACAGAAAATCTCACCAAACGATACGGCCCTTTAGTAGCATTATCAAAACTTAGCTTAGAGATACCAAAAGGCAGTGTTTATGGCTTTCTTGGCCCTAACGGCTCAGGTAAAACCACCACCCTTGGAATAGTTTTGGGTACTTTAAATGCTACATCTGGATCATTCTCATGGTTTGGAAATGGCACCAAGGATTCAAACAGATTAAGAATCGGTGCCTTACTTGAAACACCCAATTTTTATCCCTATTTAAATGCAGAGCAAAACCTTGAGGTGACTGCACACATCAAAAAAATCGATCCTAAATCTGGACGAATTGAGGAGGTTTTGAAACGTGTTGATTTGTACGACCGAAGGAAGGGCAAGTTTAAATCCTTCAGTCTGGGAATGAAGCAAAGAATGGCAATTGCAGGCTGCTTACTGAACGACCCGGAGGTTTTAGTGTTAGATGAACCTACGAATGGCTTGGACCCTCAAGGTATTTCTGATATGAGAAATCTAATATCAAGCATTGCCGACGAAGGGAAAACAATCATAATTGCAAGTCACATACTTGATGAAATTGAAAAAATTTGTACCCATGCCGCGATTCTAAGAAAAGGCAAACTCATTTCTAAAGGAACGTTGGAAGATTTGCTTGGCGGTGGCCAAGTTGTAAAAATCTCTGCACCAAATATGAAAGAAGTCTTAGCCTTTATTGGTGACAAAGCCGATTGGGATGTTATAGATTATGGAAAAAGCTTTGCCAAGCTAAGTTTGCCAGAAAATTTGGATGCTGCCGATTTGAACCGGCTTCTAGCTGAACAGGGTATATATCTTTCAGAGCTGGTTACACAACGAAAGACTTTGGAGAATTCATTTTTAGAAAAACTCAAATCATGAAAAGGCTTTGGAACATAGAAATGGCTAAACTTAAGCGCTACCAGCCGCTTTGGTATTTTAGTTTGTTCTACCTGTTGGCTGTGTCTGCGCTTGTTTTTTTCCTTGTTGATATGAACACCACCTTCATGAGGGAGGCAAAATACATCTATGGTTTCCCAGGGGGTTGGCAAACTGTAACCTATATGGCTAGCTTTTTTCACCTTTTTTTGGGGCTGGTTGTTGTGATATTTACCTGTAACGAGTATGATCATAGGACTGCACGGCAACATGTAATTGATGGCCTATCCAAAAGAGATTACTTCTTAGGTAAAGTCATATTGCTCTTTGCCTTGAGCGTTTTAGCCGTGATATTCATTGTTCTTCTAGGAGCTTTTTGTAGCCTTTATAATCTGGGTAATTTAAACGGATTCTTCAGTGGCTGGCACTTTATAGGAATGTTTTGGATTCAAACTTTTGGATATCTAACCACGGCTTTTCTACTTGCTGTGCTAGTTAAGCGCTCTGGTTTTGCTATGATGACCTTATTGGGCGCTATGCTCGTAGACTTAATCTCACGTAGTCAGATGGAAGAGTGGATGGCCAATCTAACCCCATTTGGAAGCATGGATAACCTGGTAAAGTTTCCCATTGCCGAGCAAATAAAATCGCTCCTTCAAAATGGAGATATGGGTGCCGACCTTCAAACCTTGCAAGTCATATTTATAGCAAGTGTTTGGATCGGTTTATTTCTCTTTTTAGGATACCGCTTGATATTAAAAAGGGATGTTTAAACACCCCCTTTTATTATTTCTCTAAAACACTAGTTACATCAAAAGCTGATTTTGCTTTTGACTTGAGCAAAGCTATATCTAGGACCTCACTCATTTTATCAACGTAGTGAAACTTAAGTCCAGTTAAATACTTGGGCTGAATGTCATCAATGTCTTTCTTGTTGCTTTTACAAAGCACTATTTCTTTGATGTCCGCTCTTTTTGCAGCAAGAATCTTCTCTTTGATACCACCTACTGGTAAAACTTTCCCTCTCAAGGTAATCTCCCCCGTCATGGCTAAGCTTTTCTTAACTTTTCTACCCGTTAGAATACTCGCCAAGGCCGTTAGCATGGTTACACCGGCAGAAGGACCATCTTTTGGCGTTGCTCCTTCAGGTATATGGATATGAATGTCAAGTTTATCAAAAACCTCAGGTTTTATATCCAACATATCTGAATGCGCCTTTAAAAATTCTAAGGCTAAAGTTGCACTTTCCTTCATTACCTTACCTAAATTACCGGTAAGAGAAAGCTTTCCTTTTCCTTTGGTAACAGAGGTTTCAATAAAGAGTACATCTCCCCCTACTCTTGTCCATGCAAGCCCAGTAACAACTCCAGGAATATCATTCCCCTCATATTTATCTTTGGTATAAGCAGGTCCTAAAATTTCAACCAACTGATCCGCTGTGATCTTGGTTTTATGCTTTTCTTCTAAGGCAATTTGCTTGGCTCTAAAACGAACCAGTTTTCCAATTCTTTGCTCAAGTTTTCTTACTCCCGATTCGGAAGTATAACTCTCAATTAGTTTCTCAATAACGGCATTTGGAATAGTGATTTGCTTCTTCGAAACACCATTTTCCTTTAGCTGTTTTGGTATAAGGTGATTATTGGCTATTTCAACTTTTTCCTCAACTGTATATCCGTTAACTGTTATTATTTCCATACGGTCCCTCAAAGGCCCGGGAATAGTAGCCAAAGAATTGGCTGTTGCAACGAACATCACTTTGCTTAGGTCATAGTCCAGCTCCACGAAATTATCATTGAAAGCAAAGTTTTGCTCAGGATCCAACACCTCTAACAAAGCAGATGAAGGATCACCGTGATTATCCCTCGTTAATTTATCGATTTCATCAAGGACAAATACAGGATTAGAAGTTCCAGCCTTTTTTAAATTGCTCAAAACACGCCCAGGCATTGCACCAATGTATGTTCTCCTGTGCCCTCTAATTTCAGCTTCATCCCGAACACCACCTAGTGACATTCTTACGTATTTTCTTCCTACTGCTTCCGCAATTGATTTACCTAAACTAGTTTTTCCAACCCCTGGAGGTCCGTATAAACAAAGAATAGGCGCTTTCATATCTTGCTTTAACTTTAATACAGCTAAATATTCAATGATACGGTCCTTAACTTTCTCAAGCCCGTAGTGGTCTCTGTCCAAAATTTTCTTAGCCCTTTTCAGGTCAAATTTATCCTTGGTATATGACTGCCAAGGAAGGTCAATCAAAAGCTCCACATAGTTCAATTGAACCGTATACTCAGCACCTGCTGGGTTCATTCGCTCCAACTTTCCAAGTTCCTTTAAAAAGGCTTCTTTAATTTTCTTAGACCATTTCTTTTTCTCTGCACGTTCTCGCATTTCATTGATTTGCGTTTGTGTGCCATTGTCACCCAATTCATCTTGGATGGTTTTCATTTGTTGGTGCAAGAAATATTCCCTTTGCTGACGATCCAAATCACTTTTTACCTTGTTTTGAATCTCGTTTTTCATCTCCAACATTTGAAGCTCTTGATTCATCATTTGAAGGAGCTTTTCTGCTCTTTTCTCAAAATCAGATTCTGCCAGCAACTCTTGTTTTTGTTGGGCACTAGCGTTCATGTTGGAAGCGATAAAGCTCACCAAAAAGCTATTGCTCTCGATATTCTTAATTGCAAAGCTTGCCTCCGTTGGAATATTGGGAGAATTTTGAATAATCTGAAGGGACATTTCCTTCATGCTATCCATCAATGCCGATATTTTTGGATTTGTTGGATCTGGAATCGTATTCGGTACAGGATCTACGCTCGCCTTAAAATAGGGCTCAGTTTGGGTAAATTCCTTAACCCTAAATTTTCTCTTTCCTTGAATAATTGCAGTTGTGCTACCATCGGGCATTTTTAGCATTTTTAAAATGCGTGCCACTGAACCTAATTGATATAAATCGTCAATCTCTGGGTCTTCTATATCAGAATTAAACTGACTCAAAACGCCAATGGTTTTATTGCTTTCGTAAGCCTCCTTAATCAACTTAATGCTCTTATCCCTTCCCACAGTAATTGGTATTACTACACCAGGGAATAAAACGTTGTTTCTAAGAGGTAAAATTGGAAGTACGTCTGGCATGGATTCATTCTCCATGTTCTGTTCATCCTCGGATGATAGCAAAGGGATAAACTCTGTATCATCATTCATTACTTTCAGTTTTAATATATCTTTCTCAAATGAGCTCATATTGTCAAATTGTCATTAAGTGCGGAAAAATCGCAATCTACCCCTACTTGTCAAGGGATGTGCCAAAGGCATCTCTCGGAAATATTGTCGCTTAATTTCTGTATTCAGCAGACTTTTCGAATATTTTTGACAGAATTCTTTGCTCTGTTTCGTCACAACTAAACCCTCTGCGCGACATCATTCTATCGGCAACTTCAAATGCCTTGGCAAGTTGAAATTCTTTGCTTGGATTGAATCCCCAGCTAAAGGATGGAACGAATTTATCTGGGAAACCAGACCCAAATAAATTAGCGCAAACGCCAACTGTAGTTCCTGTATTTATCATGGTGTTGATGGAGGTTTTACTGTGATCTCCCATCACCAAGCCACAAAAAGTAAGGCCGGTATTCTCCATTTGATTGGAAGCGTAAGAAAAAGCTCTTACTTCCGAATAATTGTTCTTAAGATTGGAACAATTCGTATCTGCCCCAAGGTTGCACCAAGCACCTATGTATGAATTACCTATATATCCATCGTGTCCCTTATTCGAGTAAGCCTGAAAAACTACGTTACTTACCTCTCCTCCAACCTTGCAGTGTGGACCAATAACGGTATCGGAATATATCTTTGCCCCCATTTTTATTACTGCATTGTCTAGAATGGCAATAGGACCTCTTAACATGGCCCCTTCCATAATTTGAACATTCTTGCCAATGTAAATTGGACCTGTTTTGGTATTTAAAATGGCAGCATTTATCTCAGCGCCTTCCTCCACATATAGTTCGGATCCTAAGACCTGATTGGTACTGTTAATCTGATGCGAACTCCCCGTTGCCAGCAATTGATAATCCGCTTTAATTTCGTGTTCTGCTAGACGGAAAATGTCTTGAGGACGCGTTAAAATAGAATATAAACCATCTAATTTTTTGTCTTCAAAGGCATCAAATCCATTTTCAATATCTTCTTTTGAAAGGCGGTAAGCCAGAACCGTTTTATTCCAAACCAATCGCTGTTTTAGCTCGAGGGCCATGACCTCTTCCAACAACTCCTTGTTTGGAATAACCGCAGCATTTATGACCACATTATCTTCCGTAATATTCGCAGGGTACTTTTCACTTAAATACGGTGCTGTTAGATAGCTCACCGTACTTTTCGAGCTTAGTTTTTCCCATTTCTCTTTTATGGTAAGTGCTCCAACACGTATTTCCGCAACTGGGCGCGTGTAGGATACCGGTTTTAAAAGCTGATGATAAAGGCCGTCGAATAAGATTAGGTTCATGGGGCTAAGATACCTAATTATCTAGATTTAGTTAATAGCTTTAAAGCCTCAAAAACAAAAAAGCCCCAACCAAAAGGAAGGGGCTTTCTAACAAGAAGTAGTACTTCTTTATTTCTTGATGTGACGTGCGTAACGGTTCTTGAATTTATCAATACGTCCTGCAGTATCAACTAATTTAACTTTTCCAGTATAAAATGGGTGAGACTGGCTAGAAATTTCCAATTTCACTAAAGGATACTCATTTCCGTCTTCCCAAGTAATGGTATCTTTGGTTTCTGCAGTAGAACGTGTTAAAAAAGAATAATCATTTGACATGTCTTTGAAAACAACCATTCTATAGTTCTCTGGGTGAATATCTTTTTTCATTTTTCTTTAATTAGGGCTGCAAATGTAGGAATTTTTTATTTATTCACAGCCATTTGGGAAATATTTTTTGCTCAAAAAATTCCAGCACAAAAATTGAATAATCAAAGGATTGACCAATTCATTTAATATCTTTGTCTCTTAATGACGTTTGTGTATCCGCAATTTCTATGGGCTTTCGCCTTCTTAGCTATACCAATCATTATTCATTTATTTAATTTTAGACGTTACAAAAAGCTTGAATTTTCGGACATACGCTTTTTGAAACAGGTGAACGAACAAACCAAGCGTTCTTCAAATCTAAAACACTTATTAATCCTACTTTCCCGACTATTACTTGTGTCTTGTCTAGTACTTGCTTTTGCGAAACCAATTAAGCCACTGGCCGATGGTAAAGTAAATCCAAATGGAAATCTTATTTCCATTTATGTGGATAATAGCTTTAGCATGGAAGCTCAAGCGGATGACGGATCTGTTTTAGATAAAGCAAAAGAAGAAGCCATTAAAATTGCAGAGCAGTTTAAAGAAAGTGATAAGTTCCAGCTTCTGACAAATGAATTCGAAGGCAAGCAACAGCGTTTATTGAGCCAACAAGAATTTATTCAGGCGGTCCAGGAAGTAGAATTGAGTCCTGAATTCAGAACACTCGGACGCGTATTTGAGCGTCAAAGAGATGCGTTTAAAAATGAAGAAGGTAGCAAAGTCTCATACGTTTTATCCGATTTTCAAAAGAATAATTTCCGTGAACTAGATGCTAAACAAGTGGACAGCAGTTTTGTCTACACACTTATCCCCTTCAAGGGGCAGGCAGTTGCTAATATCTATATTGATTCTATTTGGTTTGAAACACCTGTTAGGAAAACTAACCAAACGGAAAAACTAAAAATTAGGATAGTCAATCTTTCAGACGAAAAAATTAAGAACCAAGGAATTGAATTGCGGGTAAATGGCACATTAAAACCGGCTAGCATTGATCTGGAAGCAAACTCAAATGCAGAAGCAGAAATTCAATTCAACAACCATAAAGCTGGAGAACAAGTTTGTGTAGTCAACTTAAAGCGCTCTAAATCGAATATAAGTTTTGATGATTCCTTATACTTTTCATACACCGTACAGGAACAGATAAATGTAATGGAGATTCATGGATCAAATGGTGGTCCGGAATTACTCAATGTTTTTGATAGAGATGAGTACTTTAATTTTATCAGGGTACCGGAAAAAACAATTGACCCTTCTTCTATTCCGCAACAAAACTTGGTTATTCTTAATGGAGTAGATGATTTAAGTTCAGGTCTTGCAAACTATCTAAGTAAGTTCATAGAAGCAGGAGGATCGGTAGCTGTTTTCCCTGGGAAAGATAGTCGTATTTCAAGTATAAATTCTTGGCTTTCTTCTTTAAAAACAGATAGCTATTCTCAATTAGATACAAGCAACAGCAAGGTGAATTTCTTGCAAAAAGATCATGTGTTTTTTAAAGGCGTTTTTAAGAGCAATGACCCTCGAATGAGCTTGCCAAAAACAACTAATCACTTCCCCATAATTGGAGGTATTAGCAGTGGAAGGGTGGACCTGTTCAGACTAAATAACGGCCGCCCATTTACCTCTCAATACAACATAGGGAGCGGAAAGCTATACCTAAATGCCGTTGGAATTGATAAATCATTTGGCAATTATACTCAGCATGCCCTATTCGTTACAAGCCTTCTAAGAATGGCGGAGCTAAGCTTTCCTGAAGAGAAGTTGTTTTATGTGATTGGAAAAGATGATGATGTGGAACTTGTCAATAAAAACTATTCGAGCGACCTAAGGTTTCACATAAAAAGGGGAACAGATTTCGATTTAATTCCTCTTGATGATCGTTACACACCGGGAAAAATTAGGCTATTGTATAATTTTTCAGAAGGAAATAAACAACTTTCAACTGCCGGTCACTACAAACTATTCTTTGACAAAGATTTTGTCAGAACCCTTGGAATGAATAACAATCGAGAAGAATCTGACATTAGCCTCTTTAAAGACAGTAAGGCTATTGAAAGCAAGCTCAATGAAAAAGGAATTAACTTGGATAATTTCAAGGTTCTTAAAACAATTGAAACAGGTAAATCAGATATCAACATAGGTCAAGAGATAGCTTACTGGAAATACTTTTTGTGGGGTGCGCTGCTCTTCCTATTAATTGAAATCATATTAATTCGCTTTTGGAAACCAAAAACTCAAATCATTAACCGATGAAACTTTTAAAGAACATCCTAATCAATGATCCCCAATCTGAATTTCATCAGAAAAGAATAAATGTTGCTATTGAGCGGGATACAATTGTGGAATTAAATGGCAACTCAGGAGAGGAGATTGATGCCAGCAAGTGGACCCTTTCACCTGGTTGGATGGATATGATGGTCAACTTTTGTGATCCGGGATTTGAATGGAAAGAGACCATGCAAAGTGGATTAAATGCGGCCGCCAGAGGAGGATTTTCAGACGTTGGACTTGTTTCTGGAAATGATAATTCAGTCGTAAATAAAAGCCAAGTTGAGTACTTATTAAATAAAGCTCAACATCATAGTGTACAGGTTCATCCCATTGGAAATTTATCCCAGGATAAAGGATTAAGTGAAATGTACGACATGCAGAAGTCAGGAGCGGTAGCCTTTTATGACAACAAACATTTTGTCTCATCAGGGTTAATGAGTCGAGCACTCCTTTACGCCAAAAACTTCTCCGGAAAAATATTCTCTTATCCGCAAGATGAAAGTTTTGGAAATGGAATGGTGAATGAGGGTAATGCTAGTCTTAGAACGGGACTGAAGTCTAACCCGAACTTAGCGGAAGAGATGATTGTTCAACGAGATTTATTTTTAGCTGAATATCATCAAACAAGCATACACTTTAGCCTAATTTCAAGCGCTGGCTCCCTAGATTTAATAAGAGAAGCTCGAAAGAAAGGTATGAACGTAAGTTGTGGGGTACACTTTGCTCACCTTATGTGGGATGAAAATATCATGGAAGGGTTCAATTCCTTATATAAAATTCAACCTGTATTACGCTCAAAAGAGGATAAAGAAGCACTCTGGGAAGCTGTTAAATCTGGCGAAATAAATGTCATCGTTTCTGATCATGAGCCCCAAGATATCGAGTCGAAAAAGAAAGAATTTGATTTGGCTGAATATGGGATGGCTGGAATTGAGACACTTTTCGCGCACCTTAATGAAACAGAGGGATTCACAGATGAAGTCTTATATAACTGCTTAGTAAAAGGACCTAGGGAGGTATTAGGATTAGAACTACCGAAAATAGAAAAGGATGCAAGTAAATTTACTATTTACGCACCCGACAGCCCTTGGACATACGACAGCTCTGCTAGTTTAGCTTGGAATCGTCCAGGACAAAAACAAACATTTAAGGGAGGCGTAATCCAGTTTTAATGGGAATGCACCAGCATATTGAACGCTTTTATCGGCGCTTTATGCCCAACCCTTTTGCACTCGCCATAATACTTTGTATTATTGTTTTTCTTGCAGCGGTATTTTTTACCAAGCCCGTTGAACAAAACCACTTTTCTTACGCCTATGATGTACTGAGTTTTTGGGAAAGCGGTATGTGGGGTGAAAAGCTATTGGCCTTTCTCGTACAAATGATGCTGATGCTTGTTTTGGGTCACACCTTAGCCTTGTCAAAACCGGTTGATCGCTTATTAAATAAGGTCTCATCCTTTTGCACCAACGCTCAAAATGCGGTCGCTATTGTTGCCTGTGCAACCATCATTTTAAGTTTATTCAATTGGGGACTTGGCTTAATAGGTGGCGCCATTTTAAGTCGTAAGGTTGGGGAAAGCTTTAAGGCCAATGGGAAGGCGTTAAACTATGGACTGCTTGGAGCTGCTGGGTATTCTGGTTTCATGGTGTGGCACGGTGGAATATCAGGATCGGCTACTACAGGCGCGGCAGATGAAGGGAAGTGGAGTGCAATTATTGGAGCTATTTCACCTGAAAAAATTCCAGAAAACTTCCCAAAAAATATCCCTGTAGATGACACCATATTTTCAGCAATGAACTTAAGCGCTAGTTTATTGACTTTAATTATCATACCTCTCTTTTTTTATTGGCTGGCAGGTAAAGTAAAGCACGATATTCCAATTATAAATAAGGTGAAACCTGAGCCGAAGGAAGCTGAAATAAACACAAGTACAGCCGATAAAATTGATAGCAGTAAGGTTTTAGCTTACCTTGTAGGTTTCGGAATCCTACTCTATCTTATCATCAAGGTATATGAATCCCAGGAGAATGGTTTAAACTTTGGCTTTATCAACCCGAACTTCATCAACTTTAGCTTGTTTGGGCTTGCAATTGTTGCCCATAAAAACTTTAAAAACTTTCTTTCAGGAATAGATGAAGCTATTGGAGGCGCAGGTGGAATATTGATACAATTCCCACTATATTTTGCTATATTGGGCATGCTGTCAAGCTCTGGCTTACTTGGCAGTATAGCCGAAGGCTTCAGTGCCATCTCAAATGAGACAACCCTACCCCTACTTACCATGTTTAGTTCAGGCTTTATCAATATTTTAGTTCCTTCGGGTGGCGGACAATGGGCTGTTCAAGGCCCGGTTGTAATTGAAAGCTGTATTAATTTAGGTGTTCCACTCGAGAAAGGAGTATTGGCGCTTTCTTATGGAGATCAATTAACGAATATGATTCAGCCCTTTTGGGCGCTCCCGCTGCTTGCAATTACAGGGTTGAAAGCAAAAGAAATTCTTCCTTACACCCTCCTCTTAATGTTTCTGGGTGTCGTTTTATTTGGTGGAATTTTGTTGGTCTTCTAAAGCACTTCTCTGTAAAAGTCCAACAAGGGCTTCATGGCTATGTAGCGACTTTCAATTTCTTTAATTAGCTTGCTTGATTCCAAAATTTTTGGATCCATTTCTGAAAACCAATACCACTGCTTATTCATAATCATAGGTTCGGTTTCGGCGTGTTGCATAAAACTTTTGTCTGTTCGTTTATTCTTGTCTCCGCGAATCTCACCGAAATACTTTTTGAATTTTTTATCCTCATAAAGTGATTTAAAATCGGATGATTTATTTAATATCTTCTCTCGTATATCATAGGTTTGGTCTTTATCCGGCATATAAACGCCACCATAAACACGGACATGCTCTGGACTTGCTTCAACGTATAATCCAGGGTAAGTTTTATCCTTCTTACCTCCCTTGGATACAATGGCTGAACAATTGAGTTTATAAGGAGTTTTGTCCTTTGAGAAGCGAATATCGCGGTTAATACGAAAAATACAGTCCTTCGGCTGAATCTCCATTTCTCCTTCATGTCTTTCAACCATGCCGATTAATTCTTGTACGAAGGCTTTAAATGGTTCCTTGACAGAATTTTCATAGCGTTTCTTATTCTCGTGAAACCAATCACGGTTATTATTAGCCGCTAAATCCTTAAAGAATTGTGTATAATCTGAAGTGAACATGACCTAAAAGTTTATCCACTAAAGATAGAAATATTGTCGTTTTAGCGATTGTTTAATTAAACGACCTTTAGAATAAAATAATTCTTTTTCCCTCTTTGTAGGAGAATGTATTTTCCTCCTATCAAATTTGAATCGTTTAAGCTCAATCCCTCCTGTACTTTATCTTTATTGACAGAAATGGAGTTTTCCTTAAGTGCTCTTCTCGCTTCTCCATTGGATTTTAGGAAGCCTGAATCAACTAAAGCAGATATTATATCCAAACCTCCATCCAAGGCAGACTTTTCTATTTCTCCTTGAGGGACCCCTTCAAAAACACTTAAAAAATCACCTTCACTGAGTGCCTTTAAATTCTCAGAAGTCGACTTTCCAAACAAGATATTACTGGCAGAAATTGCCGTTTCCAAATCTTCCTGACCGTGCACACGAATCGTGATATCCTCGGCTAATGCTTTTTGAAGGTTTCGTAGGTGAGGTGCTTCAAAATGCTCCTTCTCTATAGCTTCAATTTCTTCTTTTGTCTTTAGCGTAAAAATTCGAATATACTTGCTTGCGTCTTCATCGCTTGCATTTAACCAGTACTGGTAGAATTTGTAAGGTGATGTGCGTTCTTTGTCCAACCATACATTTCCACCTGCGGTTTTACCAAACTTGGTACCATCCGCCTTTTTAATCAAAGGTGTAGTGATCGCAAAAGCTTCACCTCCGCCAATTCTTCTTATAAGTTCCGTTCCTGTTACAATATTTCCCCACTGATCAGAACCACCAAGTTGTACAGAAACATTTTTATTTTTCCATAACCAGTAAAAATCGTAGCCCTGTACCAGCTGATATGAGAATTCTGTAAAAGACAAACCACTTTCAAGACGTGACTGTACCGAATCCTTAGACATCATATAGTTTACCGTAATGTGCTTCCCAACATCACGAATAAAATCAAGAAAGGACATGTTTTTAAACCAATCATAGTTGTTTACGATTTCGGCCGAATTTTCACCACAATCAAAGTCTAGAAAACGCTCTAATTGTTTCTGAACACCCGCTAGGTTTTTATCCAATGTTTCCGCATCCAACAAGTTTCTTTCAGCGGATTTTCCAGATGGATCTCCTACCATTCCAGTTGCTCCACCTACCAAAGCCAAAGGCTTATGTCCAGCTTTCTGAAAGTGAACGAGAATCATAATTTGAACCAAGCTTCCAATGTGCAAGGAATCTGCAGTGGGATCAAAACCAATATAACCCACGTTGACGCCATCGTTTAACTTCTCCTCTGCACCAGGCATAATGTCGTGAATCATTCCACGCCATTTCAATTCATCTACAAATCCCATAAGCTTGATTTTGCAGGCAAAAATACAAGTTCCAAGCGAATAGGCTCCAATAAGAATTCAAAAAAAATAGTATTTTCGAATCCTAGAAATAAAGTCCTATGGCATTAGATAAAAACGGCATTGCAAAACGCATAGCACAAGAACTTCAAGACGGTTGGTACGTTAATTTAGGAATTGGTATACCGACACTGGTTGCTAACCACATACCAGAAGGAATTGAAGTTGAATTTCAATCTGAAAATGGAATCTTAGGCATGGGACCTTTTCCTTTTGATGGTGAGGAAGATGCAGACTTAATTAACGCGGGAAAACAAACGATTACGGCTATGCCCGGAGCAGTGTTTTTCGATTCTTCAACAAGCTTTGCTATGATTCGCGGGCAACATGTACAACTAACAGTACTTGGAGCCATGGAAGTTGCTGAAAATGGGAACATAGCCAATTGGAAAATACCTGGTCGTATGGTAAAGGGTATGGGAGGAGCTATGGACCTTGTTGCTTCTGCCGAAAATATTATTGTTGCCATGATGCACACGAACAAGAGAGGAGAATCAAAACTTCTTTCTGAATGTTCTTTACCCCTAACTGGAGTTGCTTGTGTGAAGAAAGTAGTGACGAATTTAGCGGTTCTTGAAATTAAAGATGGTGCCTTCCATTTATTGGAAAGAGCACCCGGTGTTTCTGTAGAAGAAATAAAGGCTGCGACGGCCGGTAAATTAATTGTACCGGACAACGTTCCTGAAATGTCATTATAAAGTATGAAGCAGGTACTTGTTATAGGTGCTGGACCTGCGGGTCTTGCAGCGGCCTACGAACTTTCAAAAAAAGGTTACAAGCCCATTGTTTTAGAGGCCAGTCCTTACATTGGTGGTATGAGTCGTAGTTTTGACCTTTGGGGTCAACGTGTAGATATCGGACCTCACAGGTTTTTCAGCAAAGACAAACAGATCAATGCCTTTTTTAATGAGTTAGTTGAAGATGATTATACGCTGGTTAATCGTCTAACTCGGATTTATTATAGAAATCGTTTTTTTAATTACCCCTTAAAACTGGGTAATGTCCTAAAAAACCTGCCCATTGGAACAATTATTCGGATTTTATGGGATTATATGATTCAAAGAATTCGACCAATAAAAAACCCAAAGAACTTTGAGGAATGGGTAACCAATCGATTTGGGAAGAAACTTTATCAAATTTTCTTTAAAAATTATACCGAAAAGCTTTGGGGTATACCATGTGCCGAAATTGATGCCGATTGGGCAGCTCAACGAATCAAAACCTTATCCCTTTGGGGTGCCGTAAAAAGCGCAATGTTTGGTAATCGAGGAAACAAACACAAAACCTTGGTTGATCAATTCGCTTATCCAGAAAACGGTACAGGAACTATTTATGAGCGAGCTGCAGAATTCATTAAAATGAAAGGAGGTGAAGTTCGTCTGGAAAGCCCAGTAAAAAAAGTTATTCTTGAAAATGGCCAGTGTGTTGGTGTTGAAATGGTTGACGGCGAAAAAATTCTAGCAGATGAAGTAGTGTCCACCATGCCCTTGACACATCTTACACGTGGCTTGGAAAATTGCCCTGAAAATGTGGTTGAAGCCGCCAATTCACTAACTTTTAGAAATACTGTTTTAGTTTACTTGGAATGTGATTCAGATAAATTATTTGAGGACAATTGGATTTATGTGCACTCCGGTGAGGTAAAGCATGGAAGAATTACAAATTTCCAAAACTGGTCTCCAAGCCTGAACAAAGGCAAAAATGAATCTATTTTGTGTTTGGAATACTGGAGTTTTGAGGATGAGGATATCTGGAAAATGAACGAAGAAGAACTTTGCGATTTGGCAAAAAAAGAAATTCGAACCTTGAATTTAGTTCCAGATAATGTAGCCATAAAAAATGCCTGCGTAGTAAGAGTTCCAAAATGCTATCCTGTTTATAAAACCGGGTATCAAAACAAGCTTAAAATGGTTGAATTATACCTGGATACTATTCCTCATCTTATCCCAATTGGAAGGTACGGTGCATTCAAATACAACAATCAAGATCATTCCATACTAATGGGGATCTTGGCCGCACAAAAAATATCGGAAAACAAAGATGTTAATTTGTGGGATATCAATACCGATACAGAGTATCAGGAAGATGGTAAAATAAAAGATGTTCTAGTTCAATAATGCGCTTATTAATTTTAACTCAATATTTTCCTCCCGAAACGGGTGCTCCGCAAAATCGCTTATTTGAGCTTGCAAAAGAACTTCAGAAGAAGGGACTTACGGTTGAAGTCTTAACCGCAATGCCTAATTATCCTAAAATGGAAATATATCCAGGATACGAAGGCAAGAAATACTTGGAGGAAGAAATTGATGGAATTAAAATTTATCGATCCTCCATTTATGTCACTAAGTCAAAAGCTATTTCCAAGCGACTTAGAAACTATTTCTCATTTGTAAGAAGCTCCTACAAGGTGGGTAAAAAATTAGATAACTACGATTATCTCATGTGCGAGTCTCCTCCTCTATTCTTAGGATATTCTGCCACCCGACTAGCCAAGAAATTAGAAGCGAAACTAATTTTTAATGTCTCTGACCTGTGGCCCGAGAGTGCTGAGAAGTTAGGTATAGTAACAAACAAGACTTTTCTAAAAATGGCTTATAATCTTGAGGCCAAATTATACCGGAAGTCTTATTTGGTAACCGGTCAAACCCAAGGAATAGTAAAGGATATACAAAGTCGATTTCCATCTAAGGATGTGTTTTGGTTACCAAATGGTGTTGATACTGAAAGGTATGTGCCTGAAAAAATTAAGGCATTTGGATTTCGTGAAAAATATGGCATCTCCTCAAAAGAATTAGTGGTTTTTTATGGCGGAGTCTTAGGCCATGCGCAAGGCTTACAATTAATTGTTAATGTTGCAGAGCGTTTTCAGAAAGCTCCCATAAAGTTTGTTTTGATGGGAAGTGGACCCGAAAAAAATGAACTCATTAGTTTAAAAGAAAAACTAGGCCTGGATAATGTCATTTTTGCTGAACCTGTTGGACGAACAGAAATTGGTCAGGTGATCAAAGAAATTGATGTAAGTCTAATTCCTCTTCGTAAACTGGATTTGTTCCAAGGGGCTATTCCATCTAAAATATTTGAAATATTAGCGATGGAGAAACCTATTCTCTTAGGAGTAGATGGAGAAGCAAGAGACCTATTTATAAAAGATGGAGATTGTGGTTGGTATTTTGAACCAGAAAACTTGGACGAACTTCAAGCAAGATTAGAGGAAATATTGCAGGAACCGAGTCTATTGCTACAAAAAGGTAAAAGCGGTAGAGATTATGTCAAAGCTCATTTTGACCGAAAGAATATCGTTGATAAATTCTACAACTACCTTATATCCAAGAGAGCTTAGGGTCGATATATATCTCCTAGGCTAACTTTAGCGTCTCCTAATCCCTTTGCCTTAATCATTATGAAAATCCCTCGTTCGTCTTTGACCTGAAAAGAAAAGCTATTTTTCCCGAGTACTAATTCTTTGACTAGAAAATTCTTCTTCCCATAATTGTAATAAACAATACCCTCAAAATCCACATCATCATCCGATTCAATTTCAAAATCAATATGATATTTCCCTTTGGGAAGCACTAAATATTGAGATTTTAAATGTGCCTCTTCCAAGGAAGAATCTTTAAGGTAAATACTTCCTTGCTCCTCAAATCCATCCAATATTATTTCAAAGTTGTTCATCGGATACTTCTTCTCAACTTTGTACTTGCAATATGTGTAGATATCAAGCTTAAAAGGACTTCCTTCTTTTTTTAGGAAATAGCCCCTTTGAAAAGTCTCCTCGGGGTATTCATCAAACCAATCATCAGAAATAAGAAATATATTCTTCTTTTTAAAGGCCAAGTCGAGCTCATGTATATTTCTTGCATAGTGTCCTTCATGTGGTATTGCAATTATTTCTTTCGGTTGGGTGCTTGCCAAGTTGTAACCGTTCCAGTAGGAACCAATTAAAGTACACGGAGGTAATTTTTTTGACTCTTTTTTTAGTGATTTGTATGTAATTTCCTTCTTTGTATGACTTAAATCCCCGCTGTGGGAAATGGAAAAGTGGGTGGCTCCAATAAGTACAGCTATGCCCAAAATGATTGTCCCAATTTTTCGAACTTTCTCTTCCAATAAATCCCATATAAAACATAGGGAACAAATAAAGAATATGTATACGATGGTAAAATATCGCAGGTCATAGTTAAACAGCTTAACCCAGTTTGATGCAAGTAGCAGCAACAAAAGAAAGAATGTCATACCTAGGAAAACAAAACTTCTTAATTGTTTAGGGTTTAGTCTATTTTTAAACGTAAAAAATAAACCCAGAGATAATGTCAGACATAACAGAATAGTTTGAAAGGAAACCAGCACGTTAGCTACTCTGAATAATAAACTTTCCTGAATCGTATTTAAAAAGAGAACTATGCCCTGTTTGATTTCATTCTTATCGGCAAATAATTGTGCATACCGCGGATCTTCAATTGCTCCTTCCTTGGCCATGGATATGAGCGTATTCCCCAGGTATATAGAAATAAGCAATGGCACTAGATAATACCAAATACTGAAATCCAAACGCTTAATTTTAAATGAGAGGTCACTCGGGTTGCTGTCGATTTCCCCTTTGTCTAAAAGGAAGAAAATTAAATAAAACGGAAACAAAGCCAAACTTATATCACTTATCCAAACGGAAGCCATAAAGCTTAAGCCCAAGCTAAAACCAATAAGTATAATTCTTATTTGAGTTTGAGCATTTTTTAGTTCTCTTAAAAGGAATATGCTGCCGCCAATAAAAAGCAACTGGCTGCTATATGGATGTCCTAAAAATACCTGACTATTAAATAGGGCTAAAGGCATAAAATAAGCCACGCATAAAATCACTTTCATCCAGAATGATTTTATAAAACTCTGAAAAAAGTAAAAACCAAATATCAAGGTAAAATACAAGGCCAGAGATGCCGACCAAATCGCGTTGAACTGAAATACTTTATTAAAAAGCTGTCCAAACAGTGGTATCCAGGATCCCAGTCGATCCTGCCCCCAGTAATACCAATCAGCACTCCAATTAAATTTTTCAATCATCAGCACATGAATAGCATGATCTGAATTATACCAAGGTGTGAAGAGTGGAGAAGCTAAGAAAAATGATATCAGTATGATCCCTAGAAAAGGGAAAAAGTAAACCAACCTTTTAAGGGTTGCGGCCATTAATCGTTTCTTGATAAGTTTCGTTCAATATCTTCTAATTCTCCCTTAGGAATAGCATCAATCAGAGATTTTGTATAGGCAGTTTTGGGGTGCGCATAAATTTCATCTGCACTGCCCATTTCTTCAATTTTACCCTTATTCATGACGATCATTCGGTCGGACATGAATTTCACAACGGACAAGTCATGTGAGATGAAGATATAGGTAAAACCAAACTCATTTCTAAGATCATTAAGTAAGTTCAAAACCTGCGCCTGAACAGAAACATCAAGTGCCGACACCGACTCATCACAAATTATAAACTTTGGTTTCAATGCAAGGGTTCGAGCCACACATATTCTTTGTCTTTGTCCTCCACTAAATTCATGTGGATAGCGGTTAAAATGACTCGCTTCCAAACCAACTTTTTCCAACAAGGAAAGAACGTGCTCTTTACGTTCCTTTCTACTGTCCAAAATACCATGAACATTCATGGGTTCCATTATCGCGTTACCAACTGTAATTCTTGGATTCAAGGAGCTATACGGGTCTTGAAAAATGATTTGTATATCACTTCTCAGAGGGCGCAAGTCTTTTTGACTCAAATCAGTAATATCTTGCCCTTTGTATACAATTTGTCCGTCCGTAGCATCTATTAACCTCAGAATAGTTCTTCCAAGGGTAGTTTTCCCACAACCAGATTCACCAACTAGACCAAGTGTTTCACCTGGATAAACATCAAAACTGACATCATCCACTGCTTTAACATACTCTGTTACCTTCCCAAGAATATTCGTCTTAGTAGGAAACCAGGTCTTTAGGTTTCTTACCTCTAATATTGGTTTTTGCGCGTATATTTTATCGTGCCTTTGTTTTCTTTCTTCACTTGAAACGATGATACTGCTGACAAGACCTTCCACACTTTTATGTGTTTCAATGATGTGTCCATTTTCATCACGTTGCATGAAATCCGAAACAGTAGGTAACCAATGCAAACGCTTATCCAAGGGAGGTCGACAAGCCAGTAATCCTTTTGTATATGGATGCTGTGGATTTGTAAAAATGTCTTTTACATTCCCTTCTTCCACCACTCTACCCTTGTACATCACAACCACCTTGTCGGCCAATTCAGCAATTACCCCAAGATCATGAGTGATAAAAATTATCCCCATGTTATGCTCCTTTTGAAGGTCTTGCATCAATTTTAATATCGTTTTTTGAACCGTAACATCCAAAGCGGTTGTCGGCTCATCGGCGATCAATATTTTAGGCTCACATGACATGGCCATCGCAATCATTACCCGCTGCTTTTGTCCACCGGATAATTCGTGCGGATATGCTCGGAAAATTCTTTCCGGACTTGGAAGTTGAACCTCTTCAAAAAGTTGAAGGGTTTTCTCTTTAGCCTCTTTCTTACTTAAATTTGTGTGCAAGCGTATGGCTTCAACAACCTGATTTCCACAAGTGTAAACAGGGTTCAATGAGGTCATGGGCTCTTGGAAAATCATTGAAATATCATTTCCACGATACTTTCTCATCTCCTTCTCCGTAAGATCTAATAACTGAACTTCCTCTCCTTCATTATGATAAATGATTTGTCCATTACTTATTTTCCCCGGTGGATTAGGAATTAGACGCATACAGGATAGAGAAGTGACGGATTTTCCAGAACCGGATTCCCCCACTACTCCAACGGTTTCACCCTCATGAACAGTAAAGCTAACGTTATTAACGGCTTTTACAGACTCTTTTTCTGTATTAAACTCTGTAACAAGATTTCGTATTTCTAAGAGAGGCTTCATACAAGTGCTTAAAGTTACACTTTTATTCTTCTTTTTTATTTCGCGGCTTTTTTTCCTGAAGCTTCAATGGGGATGCAGTTATTTCCTTCCACAATTGACGATTGGAAATTATATCCTTAGCTAAATAAATGGCTGCCCTGAAGCTGGATGGATCCGCTAAGCCTTTACCAGCTATATCAAAGGCTGTACCGTGATCTGGACTTGTTCTAACAATAGGAAGCCCTGCAGTATAATTCACTCCACTTCCAAAAGAAAGGGCCTTAAATGGAATTAAACCTTGATCGTGATACATAGCTAATATACCGTCAAAGTTTTTATAATTGGATGAACCAAAAAATCCATCTGCAGCGTATGGTCCAAAGGCTAAGTATCCGTCACCGGTCAATTGTGAAATGGCAGGAGAAATAACTTCTTCCTCTTCCATTCCAAGCATGCCCTTTTCACCTGCATGAGGATTAAGTCCTAGAATAGCAATTTTAGGCTTTCTAATCCCAAAATCCTTTTGTAGGGAATCGTGCATCATGATTGCCTTTTGAACGATTTCTTCCTTTTTAAGATTCTTTGCCACATCCTGTAATGGAATGTGTCCTGTGACCACTCCCACCCGTAAAGATCCCGAAACCATAAACATTAAGGAGCTTGAAGCATTTGACATTTTGGTCAGGTATTCCGTATGGCCAGGAAAATCAAAACTTTCAGATTGAATGGTCTTCTTATCAATCGGGGCAGTAACTAATCCATCAATTTTTCCAGCGGCCAAATCTTGCGTAGCAGCTTCAAGTGACTTAAGTGCATAAGAACCTCCCGTAGAACTTTTTTCTCCAAAAACAACCTTTACTTCTTCTTTCCAAACAGCAACTATATTGAGTTTCTTATTTAGTGCTTCATCTGCTGATTGTATTCGGTTGTATTGAACATCTATCTCTAAAGCCTTTTTATGCTGGGATATTGTTTTTGTAGAACCATAAATAATGGGCGTCACTAATTCTAGAACTCTATTGTCAGAGAAGGTTCGTAAAATCACCTCCGCTCCAACACCATTTATATCTCCTAGGCTTATACCTAGTCTGATTTTATTTTTCTTCATTTTTATCGACACTTATTTTTAAAAAAGTGATACAACAGTCTCACACCAAAACCAGTTCCTCCTTTAGGGTGATAATGCTCTCTTGCATTGAACCAAGATGGTCCCGCAATATCCAAATGAACATAAGGTGAATCGGTAAAAAATTCTAAGAATTTACCAGCGGTAATGGCACCACCTTCAGCAGAACCAAGGTTTTTATAATCGGCAATATCTGACTTCATCTCTGCCGCATACTCATCCCAAAATGGCATTTCAGCAATACGCTCATAGCAATAATTACCAGCCTTATGCATCTCCTTTAGTGCAGACGGTGCATTCCCCATGGCTACAATTCCATATCGTCCAATTGCTCTTGCTGCAGCACCCGTAAGCGTTGCAGCATCAATAACTAATTCAGGTTTAAGTTTATTTGAATAAGAAAGCGCATCTGCCAAAATCATTCTACCCTCGGCATCTGTATTTAAGACTTCTACTGTCTTACCATTGTACATTTTAACTACATCTCCAGGAGCTGTTGCATTCCCACCTGGTCGGTTATCGGTGGCTGGAATTAAACATACAATGTGTAGCGGTAATTTATTAGCAGCTACCGCCTTTAAGGCACCTGCTACCGTTGCAGCTCCACCCATGTCGCACTTCATAATATCCATGCTATTTGGTGTAGGCTTTAAGCTTAATCCACCCGTATCGAATACTACCCCCTTCCCCACTAGGACAAAAGGTTTACTGTTTATCGGTTTGGCTGGTTTATATTCCATGGTAGTGAAGGTAGGAGGGTCTATACTACCTGCATTCACTGAAAGTAAACCACCCATTTTAAGGCTTTCAATCTTCTTTTTATTAAAAACCTCTACTTTAATCCCGTGAGATTTGGACATCTTCTCAAGCTCTTTAGCCAATTGAACCGCATTTAAATAGGACACTGGTTCGTTAACTAAATCTCTTGTGAAATCAACAGCAGCAACGAGATTTTGAATTTCTTTTGCTTCGTCTCTTTTATCTAAAACACATATTTCTCCTAATTGGAACTTTCTTTCCTTGGCGTCATCAAAATACTTAAGAAACTGGTAATTGCTCAAGGCTAATCCTTCCACAAAGGCCCAACAATTTTCAGAACTTACTCCTGCATTTAGAACTTCAACTTTCTTACAATCATTAAAGGCATCATGAGCTTTTCTTCCCTGCTTCCTAAAGTCCTCTTGAGTACTTGACTTGTGGGAAAGCACAGCCAACGCTCCATAGGGTAATTTCGCCAATAATTCACTAGTAATTTTCTTATTGTTTTTTGCCTTTGACTTTAAAAACTTAAGCTCTTCAGGACTAAACATTTTTGCGCCATCTTTTAAGTCATTATTCGTTAAAATAATACGTGCTGTTTTAGAGGCACTTTTCGAAATATGTTTGATAGAAAGCGTCATAATTTTCAGTTTTTTAAGAACAACAAATATAGCTTTTAAACCAACGCAATCTATTTGGAATTAAAATTACCTATCGCACAAAATAATTCAGTAATTTAGTGGTTTATATGCTAGGTATGCTCAAGAAAATCCTATTTATAATTCCCCTTTTAATTTGTGTTTTATCGGCACAGGCTACGCACAACCGTGGGGGTGAAATTACCTGGGAATGGTTAGGGGGCACCACATATAAATTTACCATTATCACTTGTACATTTACAGGCTCAGATGCAGACCGCCCAGAATTACCAGATTTCGATTACGGTGATGGCTCAATTGATACGCTTCCAAGAGTTCTTGAAGAATTCTATGTACATCCCTTGAACGTTGATTATAACTCAAAAAAGAACTATTACGAAGGAACGCATACTTACGCTGCGCCTGGCAACTATACCGTTTGTGTAATTGACCCTAACCGAAATGAGGGTATAGAAAACATCAATAATTCGGTTAATGTGGTATTTACCTTACAAGCTAATTTAACGGTTGGAAATCCTTTTTTAGGCTCGAGTAATTCACCAAAATTTACAAATTGTCCGTGTCCTGAAATTGCTTGTAAAAACAGACTTTATTGTTTTAACCTTGGAGCCTATGACCCAGATAATGACAGCTTGAGCTATGAATTAATTGCGCCTTTTGGGGACAACTGTAACTCGCTTGCCGGAAATTATCTCCCACCAGATGCGCCTATAAATACTTCAGGAGCTCCACCTTACTTTACAGGTGGTGGGGGTAACATCACCATAGACCCCGTTTCAGGAACCTTGTGCTGGAATACCCCCCAATTAGAAGGAGAGTTTAACTACACTATAAGAGTTACCGAGTGGAGGGATGGCGTTGCCATTGGTTGGGTAATCCGCGACATCCAGCTTTTTGTGGAAGGTGACTGTTTAAATGACCCACCTGTCTTGCCTCCTACTCAGGACACTTGTATTACGGCTGGAGAAAATCTTGTGTTCCCAATTGACTACTCTGATCCGAATGGTAATTCGGTAACTATAGATGTTTTTGGAGATCCCTTCAATCAAAATCCTGCTCCTTTTCTAACTGGGACAACACAAGGCAGTAGCAATGGGCAGTTTCAAATCAACTGGAACACAGGATGCGGAAATGTTTCATCTTTCCCGCAATCAATATTTGTGGAAGCAACAGACAATGCTGGAACCGTTCAGTTAAGCAGCTACACTTCCGTATTTGTAACCGTAAACGGAGCACCCGTTGAAAACCTAACCACCACGCCAGTTGGGAATACCATTGTTCTGAATTGGGATCCTTACATATGCTCGAATATTACGGGCTTTAAAATATACAAGCGTTTAGATAGTACTTATGTAGATGAAGCTTGTTGCGGACAGAACACTGCTGAGCAATTAGGCTATTCGCTCATTGGTCAGGTTAATGGAAATACACTGACTTTCACGGACGATGAAAACGTTGCTTACGGGGTAGCGAACTGTTATTTAGTTACGGCTTGTTATGGTCCTCAAACTGAGAGCTGTATTTCAGAACCCTCTTGTAGTTTCCTAAAATTTGACGTACCGGTTATTACACATGTGAGTGTATTGGATACAGATCCTGCCACAGGGCAAGACTCCGTCATTTGGGCTAGGCCGAAGGAACTGGATACGGTAAATAATTGGACCGGGGCTTTCTTCTATCGCTTGTATAGGTCAACTGGGAATGCATTCAATGGGGCAAACCAATTGATTTATCAAACACCTATAGGAACTAGTTTGGCTTTTACGGATACCATGTATTTAGATAATAGTGGCTTAAACACAGAAGATGGTCCATATGCCTACAGTGTTGAGCTTTATGGTATTCTGAATGGTGATACTTTGCTCGTCGGAAATTCTTCAGAGGCCTCATCCATTTATTTAGAAACTACTCCTAACGATAATGAAATATTGCTGTCATGGTCAGAAGATGTGCCCTGGCAAAATGTTAGCTATGATGTATACAAAGAAACTTCTCCAGGGTCCGGAGTATTTAATTTTATAGCTAACACAACTTTACAAGAATACACAGATACTGGTCTGATAAATGGCGTGGAATACTGTTATAAAATTAAAGGTCGCGGTGATTACTTTTCGCCCTTTATTATCTCACCACTACTAAACTGGTCGAACGAGAAATGTGACTCCCCGATTGATTTAACAGCTCCTTGCCCACCAACTTTATCTGGAATCGGTGACTGTGAGGAAGTAAACAACGAACTTTTTTGGAATAACCCAAACAACGATTGTGCAGATGATGTCATGTCTTATAACATCTATTACAGTCCTACTGATACTGGGTCCTTTAGTTTGATTGCTACCATTAATTCGGAATTTGACACGGTCTTCAACCACAATAATAATGGAAGTGTGGCAGGTTGTTATTATGTGACTGCCGTTGATTCCGTACAATATAGTAATGAAAGTATCGGCAGTAATGTGGTATGTTTTGATAACTGTCCTTATTATTGGCTGCCAAATATTTTTACCCCAAATGGAGATGGAAAAAACGATTATTTTGGTCCCTTCCCATACCGATTTGTAGAGCGGGTTGATTGTCAAATTTTTAACCGCTGGGGAAATTTAGTTTATGAAACCACGGATCCTGATATACGCTGGGATGGAAAGGACATGAACTCAGGCAAACACTGTAGTGAAGGTGTATATATGTACGTGGTAACCGTTTATACCATAAGGCTCAGTGGCTTAGTTCCAATCCAACTTCACGGAAATGTTCAACTCAATAGAAACGGAACTTTTAATACGAATTAATGTTTACAGGAATTATAGAGGCTTTAGCTAGAGTTGAGGCCATCGAAAAAGAAGGAACAAATGTGCATTTCACTTTTTCCTGCCCTTTTACTGAAGAATTGAAAATTGATCAGAGTGTTGCTCACAATGGAGTTTGCCTGACTGTAGTTAAAATTAAGGGCAACCAATATACCTTAACGGCTATTAAAGAAACCATGGATAAAAGTAATCTTGGTCGCTTAAAAGTTGGTGATGAGGTTAATTTGGAACGCTGTATGAAGGTAGGTGACAGACTGGATGGGCATATTGTTCAAGGTCATGTAGATGGTATGGGTGAGTGCATTTATGTAGAGGAACTAAATGGGAGTTGGGAATTCCGTTTTAAGCACAACCCTAATGATGGAATGACAGTTGAGAAAGGATCCATCACTGTCAATGGGACGAGCCTCACTGTAATCAACAGTACGGAGGATGAATTCTCAGTGGCTATCATACCTTATACTTTTGAGCATACTGTATTTAAACATATTGTTGAAGGATCAAAAGTGAACCTTGAGTTCGACATTGTAGGAAAGTACATCCAAAAAATGCAAAAAGCGTAAAAACAAAAACGCTAATTCAATGTTAAATGGTCATGAAAACTTCCCTTGCAATACTTTTACTGATTTCCATTTTTTTCTCTCCTGATACCAGAAGCCCTGAAGAGGTGGTTCAAGAAAACCTTAATTATTACAATAAAGGAGACATAGAAGGATTTATGAAGTCTTTAACAGATGACATTGCTCTATATGAGTTTGGTTCTTGTGAAGCATCCTACTCAGGTAAAAAGCAAATACGAGAAGTTTATAGTAAACTGTTTAAGGATTCACCCGATTTACATTCTACCATCGAACACCGATCCGTTCTTGGAAACAAAGTAATCGATCATGAATTAATCGTTGGAAGAAAAGGGAGTTCTGACACACTTAAGCTCATTATGGTGTATGAGGTTAGAGAAGATAAAATCTTCAAAATGACAGTGATTCGCTAAATAAATTCTAGATTCGTGTAGCATGAAAAATCTTATCATCCTGCACGGTGCCCTGGGTTCAAAAATTCAATTTCAAAATCTAGAGAAACTCCTTTCTCACGATTTTAAGGTTTATACTATGGACTTTGAAGGACATGGTTCTTATAATAGTGAAGAGCCCTACTCCATTGAGCTTTTCTCAGAAAACCTGATATCATTTATCTCGGAAAACCGTATTGTTAAGCCTCACATTTTTGGCTACAGTATGGGCGGATATGTTGCCCTACATACCGCCTTGAAAAAGCCCTATTTTCTTGCTTCCATTTTTACTTTGGGTACTAAATTCAACTGGAGCCCTGAAACGGCAAATAAGGAAGTAAAAATGCTTGATCCCGTTATAATTGAAGATAAAGTGCCCCATTTTAAAAAGTATTTAGAATCGATCCATCCAAACAACTCATGGAAAACCGTTCTAAGTAAAACGGCAGCTATGATGTTAGACTTAGGTACCACTCCCTTATTAGATGCAAAGGCCTTTGAACAGATAGATCTTCCTGTTAAAATTGGATGGGGTGAAGCCGATAATATGGTCAGTCGTGAAGAATCCGAATTCGCTGTGAAGCACTTGCCAAACGCAGAATTTATTACATTCCCCGATTTTCAACATCCCATTGAAAAAGTCGATCATCAAGAACTTGCAAACAAGATAAAAGCCTACTGCCATGACAAATAAACACATTGATTATTTAGAATTCAAGTCGCATGATTTAGAGCAAACTAAATCTTTCTACAGCCATTGTTTTGGTTGGAAATTTACGGATTACGGCCCAACTTATGTTGCTTTTGAAAACAGTGGCCTACAGGGTGGCTTTGAACTTAGTGATGCACCCATCGTTAACGGTGCACTATGTGTCATTTACTATGATATGCTGGAAGAGTTAAAGCAAAAAATAGTTGAAAACGGCGGTAAAATAGTCAAAGATATTTTCTCCTTTCCGGGCGGGAAACGTTTTCATTTTGAGGACCTTTCAGGAAACGAATTGGCGGTTTGGTCGGAGTAACGTTCCGGCTAAAAGGCGTTTTAATGCTTTTTAGGTTTTGTTAGCTGCTTTTATTTTATTCAATCATTAGTTCATTAAATTTTACATCAAATTCTTTTTCCAAATATTCAATTGTCTTCAATTGATTCTGTAATGAGGCTTTAATGAGTGTCGTTGAATAAATCCCGTTTTTTCTTTTTGCCTTTTTTGCATTGCTCTTATCTACAGATTTTATCCACTCAACTTTTACTAAGTATTCAGAGTTTTCGTTATCACAATTTTCATAAATATTAGGCGTTTTCAGACTCAGTTGATTGAGAGGTTTCTTAGCAATTTTAAAGTCAGAAACTCTTACAGCTTTTTTCACAACACGACCAATTCCAACATAACCATGGCCTTTTAAATAAGCGGCAACTACATCTCCTTTTTCCAATGTTCGAATAGGGTCACTGTATTTTGCATCTTGCCCAGCTGATAAAAAGCTATACTTCTGACAATCTTCCCAACATCTATGGGGTCCTTCTCCTACGTTAACATAATACAGACCATTTTTGAAATCAAAATGAGCCAAATCTAGATGTAAAGTGTCGTGTGGCCTAAACTTTTCAGCAAAATGCCCAGAAGATTTATTCGTTAAAGTTTTGCCTAATTTCCAAATCAATGTTTTTTCAATTAAGAAAGCTTCTCTCTCGCTGAGATCTTTGACAACTACTTTTATTATTGGTTCAAGACCTTCTTTTTTTATTGCATTAATCCGTTTAGCTTTTTCTGAATCACCTTTGTCCTTGAGGTGTGCTTCTTTTCTATTACCCTTGCCCTTGCCGTAATAAAACTCTTCAAAATTTCTAGGGTCAATGTATACGTAAACATAATATTCAGAATTGCTGTCTTTCATTTAATTATTTCTTAGTTTTCGTGGGGTCATAAACTGCAATTTTAAGACCAGTACCCGGAAGCTCATCTAAATCATCATAATTCTTCACCATCTTACCATCGAGGGTTCTGACTGTTGGTATTACTCCATCTTCCAGTATTCCAGCGTGGTCAAATCTTTTATTAAAATGATCCATCAATTCTTGGTTTTTTGAATCCTCTAGATCAGAAAAATACCTGTCAATTGCAGTTCTTAAATCAGTTTTGAATTTTTCAATATTGAATATTGTCCAATCTAGAATTTTCCCAGTGTTTGGGAAGACTTTGGAATATTCGGGATTGTCAACGAACATAAAATTGGCTAGAGTATTAGAGAAACTATGAGTTAAATTACACCTGATATCATATAAGTGATCTTTGTATTCAATTAAGTATGCTTCAACAAACTTTAGGTATCTAGCCTTATTCCCCCCGTGTTGACCTACATAGCCACAATAGAAACCCGCCATAGTGTCAACGAGACAAACTGAAAGAATCAAACTGTTAATGCCCGATATTGATCCGACTTCTTTTAATTGAGCTTCAATCGCAGTTTTTATTTTTTCAATTTTGTTCATGTGTCAATTGCAGCTAACAACGGGCTAAAGAACATTAATGTTCTATATATCCCTTATACCATTATGAAATCACCCCAAGCTCCTTCCCTATCTTAACAAAGGCATTGATGGCTTTATCCAAATGGTGTTTTTCATGAGCTGCAGAAATTTGTGTTCTAATTCGGGCTTGTCCTTTTCCAACTACAGGGTAAAAGAATCCTACCGCGTAAACACCTTCTTCCAACAATCGGTCTGCAAATTTTTGAGATAAAGGAGCATCATACAACATGATAGGAACAATAGGAGAATCTCCTTCCTTGATATCAAAACCTGCTTCTACGATTCTAGATTTAAAATACTTTGTGTTCTCTTCTAGTTTATCTCGTAATTCAGTGGTAGAGCTCAATATTTCAAACACCTTATTGGCTGCTCCCACAATACTTGGCGCTAAGGAATTTGAAAATAAATAAGGTCTTGAACGTTGGCGCAACATTTCAATGATTTCCTTTCTCCCGGTAGTATAACCTCCCATGGCTCCACCTAATGCTTTACCTAGGGTTCCAGTGATGATGTCCACTCTTCCCATTACATCACAATACTCCGCAGTACCACGACCTGTTTTGCCGATAAATCCAGCTGCGTGACATTCATCTACCATAACTAAAGCATCATACTTATCAGCTAAGTCGCAAATTTGATCAAGTTTGGCTATATCACCGTCCATAGAGAATACACCGTCTGTTACAATGATTCTAAAGCGTTGTGCCTGTGCTTGCTTTAACTGCTCTTCCAAATCGGCCATGTCACTGTGCTTGTAGCGGTAACGGGCAGCTTTACATAGTCTAACTCCATCAATGATGGAAGCGTGGTTTAATTCATCGGATATTATAGCGTCTTCCTTTGTGAATAGAGGCTCAAAAACACCGCCATTGGCATCAAAGGCTGCCGCATACAAAATGGTGTCTTCCGTTTGGTTGTACTTTGCAATTCTTTCCTCAAGCTCTTTATGAATGTCTTGGGTTCCGCAAATAAACCTTACTGAAGACATCCCAAAACCATGGGTATCCAAAGTATCTTTTGCAGATTTTATTACTTCTGGATGCGATGATAATCCCAAGTAATTATTTGCGCACATAATTACAACTTCATCTCCAGAATTAACCGCTACTTCCGCTCCTTGTGGAGTTGTAATAATTCTTTCAGCTTTATAAAGACCAGCCTCTTTTATTTCTGCTAATTCTTGTTGTAAGTGTTGTTGTAATTTTCCGTACATAATTTTAATCTATTTTAAATCCGAGTAGGCAAATATCATCGATTTGTTCCAAATCGCCCATCCATTTTGCCAAAAATTGTTCTAAATATTTTTCTTGTTCAGCCATAGGATTTTGGGATACTTTTTCTATCTGTTCCAAGAGTCCTTTTCGCTTAAGCTTCTTCCCTTGCTCACCTCCAAATTGATCCTGGAAGCCATCTGAGAACAAATAAACCTGATCACCTGATTCAAGCTGAAGTTTTTTATCTACAAACTTTTTTTCACCAAGGTTGTGTCCACCAATACTAATCTTTTGTGGTTTGTGTAATTCAAATTTGCCGTCCTTTGAAATGTGCAATAGATGCTGATTGGCTGATGAATATTCTAATGTTTTTGAGGCATGATGGAAAGCACATAGAATGATGTCCATTCCATCGTGACTTTGGTTTCCTTTATCCAGTTGCAATGCACTTATCACTGACTGATCGATGGCTTTTAATGCCATGCTTGGAGAAGTAACGTTTCTCCTTGCCACAATCTGATTAAGCAAGTTAATTCCCATCATGCTCATCATAGAACCAGGAACACCGTGTCCGGTACAATCGCTTACTACAATAATGCTGTGTTCAGAAAAGTTTCTAAACCAATAAAAGTCGCCGCTAATAACATCTTTCGGTTTATAGATAAGTAGGTTTTCCTGAAAGGTATTATCCAATGTAGATCGATCCGTTAGTACTGCCGACTGAATACGCTCAGCATATTTGATACTGTCTTGAATATCCTTATGCTGTGCAGCAATCTCCTTATTTTGTTGGATAATTTTGCGATTGGCTTTTTCTGCCTCTTTAGTCCGATCCTCTGCAAGCTTTTTTTGAGCGGCTAGTTCTTTCATAGCCATGGATCGCTTCTTGTTTGATATTAAAGCCCAAACAATTGCCAGAATCAATACCACTGAAAAAAGGCTTAACCAAAACAAGAGTTTTTGTTGTTCTTCTTTATCTCTCTTAAGTTTCGTTTTCGACTTATTAAGGTTTTCGTTATCCGAGCTTAAGCTTCCAATTTTTTGCTTGCTTTCAGCTATTTCTTTCTCCTTTTTTGCGACTTCATATTGGGTTTCTAGGTCGCGGATGAGGGCTATTTGATTCTCATTAAACATGGAATCCTCTATGGCCTCCGCCAATTGGCTATGGTGGAAAGCTCTTTTATAATCCCCAAGTTTCTCATATATATCCTTCAATTGTGAATGCGCGGTTTCTTCTCTCGACCATGAATTCATTTTTTGACCTAACTCCAAGGCTTTTTTTGCAAAGTCTTCGGCTCTCTCCAGATCATCTTGATCATAATAAAACTCCGCATAATGCTGATAAACAATAGTTAATCCATCTTGACTTTCATTATTATACAGGTCATGGGCTTCATCCAAAAACCCTTTGGCAACTTCATATTGCCCCATTTCTTTGTATACACCACCCAAGGTTAAAATACTTGAAGCCAAATCCCCGGCCTGTCCTTTCTCACGTTTGATTTCAATACTTTTGTTCAAGTAGTAAATTGCGGAATCATGCTTCTCTAGGTTATCGTAAATAATACCTAAATTGTGATATGAGTATGATACTGCAAGTGTGTCTTGGATCTCCCTTCTTAAAGCTAATCCCTTCATGTGGTAATCCAGAGCTAGGTCAAAATCCTTGGTAAGTCTAGCTAAATTACCTAGGTTGTTGTAGGCTGTTGCAACTTGATATTTTTTCCCTTGGGCCTCCCAAATTTGAGCCGCTGAATGATAAAAACGGCTGGCTTCTAGAAACTTTCCAAGATTCTTGTGAGCTATTCCCTTTCCGTTTAAAGCTAGAGCAATTAAGCTGGAGTCATTTATTTCTCTGGCTATGCTCTCACCCTCTCCATAATAGGAAAGACTTGTTCTGTAATTACCAGCATTCTTCTCTTGAATACCGAGTTCAATATGCGCTCTGGAATTTCCACGCTTGTAAGACAACTTATTTGACTGGATAATGGCAAGCGTTAAAAAATATTTAGCCGAATCTGGATTTCTTCTACGATAGTGTGTAGCCAAAGAATTCATAGCATCTATGGCTAGGGTATCTCCTGACTTTGTAGCAAGTTTTAAACTATCAACATTCGCAGAAAAGCCTGAAAAGCTAAACAATAAGAATAT
This sequence comes from Flavobacteriales bacterium, assembly GCA_964230025.1. GTDB lineage: Bacteria > Bacteroidota > Bacteroidia > Flavobacteriales_D > JAUILH01 > CAXRFO01. The sequence goes on from CAXRFO010000001.1 coordinate 108,192, forward strand.
GACCAGGAGCCTGTACACTCCTACAAATGTAAAGTTTTAGAATTAAAGCACCCTCATTTCAACCCTTCGGTTAAACTCATGCTCCTCATCCGAACATTTTACCCAGTTTTTGCAGCGGTTTTGAATTTTCTTCTCACCGTAACCACGACCTACCAAACGCTTCTTATCAATCCCTTTTTCAATCAAGTATTTGACGGTACTGTTGGCTCTTCTTTGACTAAGAGCAAGGTTATAGCTATCGCTTCCCCGGGCATCCGTATGGGCACTTAGCTCAACTCGAATATCAGGGTTATCGTTTAGGTAGTTCACAATGTTATCCAATACTTCATAGCTTTCCTTTCGGATTGAAGCCTTATCAAAATCAAAATAAATATTAGGGATTTGAATAATCGTGTTTTTCTCAGCTACAGGCTCTAGTGGAATTCTTCCAAACTTTGCTAAAACATCATCCCTGTCAGTGGGAGGAATTTCAAAGGTAACCGGCTTAAATCCTTCCTTGTTAAAAGTGACCGTGTAAGGCACGTTTTTATCCAGGATAAGTGTAATCATTCCGTCTGATCCAGTTGCTGTGTTTAGGACATTCTTCTTCCCATCTTCTTCAATTTTATCTAGAATTATAGCCACTCCTTCAATTGGCTTAAGGGTTATTTTATTTAGCGCCAATCCCTGTATGGTGTCTGGATATTCAGGTGCCGCCAAATGATGGAAGTAATAAATATGATCATAACCATGAGTCCCTTCTCTATTTGAGGAAAGATATCCTTCCAACAAACCTTCTTCATTCGGTTTAAGAATAAAAGAAAAATCATCTTTAGAGGAATTAACTGGCTTGCCCATATTCTTAACTTGCCCAAGACTTATTCCTGATAATGGAGCCCAGTATACATCAGCACCTCCAAATCCAGCTTTACCTTTAGACGAATAGAAAAAAGCAGTGTCATTCGCAAAGGGATACATCTCATCCATATCAGAGTTTACCTTCGGACCAAGGTTTGTTGGCTCACTCCAAACACTGTCATTGATTTTTGAAGAACGATAAATATCATATCCCCCTTGTCCTCCCTCTCTATCAGAAGCAAAGTACAGATATTTTCCATCAGCAGAAACATGAGGAAATGCATTATTAGCATTATTACCATTAATATTCAATTCGGATATTTTATCCCATTTTCCTGCTAGCTTTTCTACCTTATAAATCTTAAGAATATTCTCACCGGATTTGCTTATTGGTAAGTTTTTTCGCTCGGCCTTTTTGCTTCTGTATTTAGTAATTTCAGAGGCATTGGCCGTGTAATACATTGTATTACCATCTGCTGTAATGAAGGGTGTTCCTTCATAAAAAGAGTGGTTAACTTCATTGCTAAGGGTTTCACCCTCTCCGAAAGTAACCGTGTCGTTTTCCTTCATCCAACTTAGGTCGTAGAAAACCGTCTTTGTTTCAAAATCCTGAACCTGAGGTTTGGCGTAATAAAGTTGACCGTTTAAATAAGCAACTCCCATGCTTCTTGAACCTGTTTCAATGTTGGTTTTCGAAACAATTAGACGCTCATTAATAGAGTCTTTATTCGCCTTGGCCCAATCGGAAATCATATCATATTTCTCTTGTGCTTTACCGCTTTTTTGAGCGTATTTACGATACATTACTTTCGCCTCATCATACTTCTCGTTATTCGAAAGAATTTGGGCATAATGCAGGTAGTTAATGGCATCATTATCATCTCCTAAAGCAATAAGCTTACTGTACCAAAGTTCGGCGTTTTCATAGTCAAATAGGTTTTTATAGGTACGAGCAATTTGCTGTGTCATATAAAGTTTATTGACCACAATATCTTCTTCCAGAGCCAATTTGTACTCCTCAATAGCCTCCTTATAAAAGCGTTTTTTGAAATAATTATCCCCTTCTGTTAAATGAGAACGCTGTGCAAAACTAGCTCCCACCATACAGCACAAAATCAATGCTACACTATACTTCATATTAAAATCTTGGAATAGAAACCACAGGTTGAAGCGGTGGTTTGTACATATATCGGAACAGTATTTCATGTGTCCCTGATGAATAATTTCCTAGTTCGGCAAAATTAAACTCGTAACCATAGCTCAACATGAACTGTTCAGACAGATTAAAAGTCAGCATCCCCAACAATTCTTTACTAGATCTGTAAGATGCTCCAATTCCTAACTTTTTGTTCCACAACATTTGTGCATTTAAGTCTGCTTGGACGGGACTTCCTTGTACCTCTTTAATGAGCGTAGACATATTCAAGTCAATACTTTCACTAAGGGTAAATCTATAGCCTCCGTGTAAGTAGTAATGAATGTTCTCAAAGTTGAAACTTGTTTCTCCTTTGGCACCACCGGTCACAATCACCTTATTCTCTAAAATGTTTGGAATTGCCAAACCAACATAGAGTCTTTTACGGTAATAATATGCCCCAAATTTAAAGTTGGGCATGGCCACGGTTGGAGTATTTGAAGCGTAAATTGGATCGTTTACATCATGTATATGCAAATCAGCATAGTTACTTTGAACTAAATTAAGGCTGGCAGATGTTCCAAATACCAAGCGGCTTTTACTTCCAGTTCTGAGTTTATAGGCAAAGGTTCCTGATATTTCGTTTGCATTTGAAATACCGATAATATCATTTACTACTGTTAAACCCAAAAATATTTTATTATTTCTAAGTGGTGTGTTAATGTTCAAACCTCTAACCTCAGGCGCTCCATCAAATCCAGTCCACTGATTTTTATAGAAAGCCGTGATATTTAAATTCTCATAACTTCCTATGGCAGCTGGGTTCATAAAGGGCTGATGAATCATATACTGCCCCATGTGAAATTGATTTTGTGCAAGTGTTGAACTTGCTACCAATACGAATATAAATGCAATAATCTTTTTCATTTTTACTTGGTTCTTAGTTCAACAAATCCGTTCATCGGTTCATAGCCCTCTCCTAGCTTTAAGACATAAAAGTAGGTTCCGTCTACAACCTTATTCCCCCTTAAAGTCAGCTTATCATTTGCAGTGCTGCCATCCCAATCATTATTATAGGGTGCTGCTTGATAAACAGGATCTCCCCATCGGTTATAAATGAGTAGCTCGTTCTCTGGATACTGTTCCAAATTGAGTATCACAAAGAAATCGTTATAACCATCTCCATTGGGAGTGAAACCGTTTGGCACATCTACAGGGGATTTATCGTTAATCCAAAAGTAAATGGTTGCTCTTTCGCAAGCATCTGGACAAACCGCATCACATATCTCATATATTAAGCTATCCAGACCCATAAATCCGTTGTTTGAAGTATAGGTAAATACACCATTACCATCATAAGAAGCCGAGCCATTTGCAGGAGGAGTAATAATCGTAATCGTATTTACATCACCTGTATCATTTACATAAGCATTGATGCTTACTGCCGTATTTGGAAAGGCATCTGTACTATCGTCATTTGCGTTTAATGATGACAAGTCAATGAATCCCACAGGAACGTCAATATCACTCTCACAACCGTTAATATCTGTAACAGTTAAAGTGTAGGTGCCTTGTGTTAATTGACCAATAGACGTGGTATTTCCAATCTGAATTCCGTTGGAAGTCCATATTGGTGTAAAGCTACCATTACCGACAAAGGAAATTCCTGAAATTGTTCCTCCACCGTTTATACAATCTGCATCTTCAATTTGAATCGAAGATGTGTCTATGATGGGAAGAGTGTTAACTGTGATTAGCAGGGAATCTATATTTTGACAAGAGTTTCCGTCAGTACCAGTCACGACATAAACCGTCGTTTGGCTTGGGCTTACCGATTGATTTTGTCCATTTCCAACACCATTGTTCCAACTGAAAGTGGTACCACCAATATTAGACGTAGCTGAAATCTGAGCTGTCTCTCCTTCACAAATTTCTTGATCAGCGCTGGCCAATATCACGGGAAGTGCATTTACAAGAACTTGAATGCTTTCATCATCTTGACAGCCATTTCCGTCAGTTACCGTAACCGTATAATTCGTTGAACCAGTACTTGGTTGTACCCAATGGCTTTGTCCATTTCCTAATCCCTGATTCCAACTATAACTCGTTCCACCATTCGCAATTAACTCTGTGCTGTCGCCGGCACACAAATCAGAAACAGGATCAATACTAGCCGTTGGAAGACTATTTACTGTAACCACCACAGTGTCGTTTCCGGTACAAGAACCACTAGCTGCTTCTAAATAAAACTCATATACTCCAGGTACTGCTGTTGATGGAGCGTATGACGCAGATGTTGAAACTGTATTGGAATTCTCATCCGTCCATGTGTAAGTCGTTCCACCACTGGCTGTATATTGAAGAGGGTCATTCAAACATACCGAAGAATCTTGACCAGCGTCTGGTATAAGAGCAGCACCAACAAACACTGTTATTTGGTCTGTATCGGTGCAATTATTTGCATCCGTTACCGTCACGGTATAGGTGGCATCCGAAAATAGTGGGCCAACTGTTGGATTTGAAACATCCGCTAAAGCCGGATCATCCCAATCATAAGATACACCCCCCGTTGCGTTTAATTGAGTAGTTCCACCATTACAAACGGTTATATCATTTCCAGCATTTGCGTTTGGTAGAGGATTTACGCTTACAGTGACTTGATCCTGATCGGTACAATTAAAACCATTGGTAACAGTCAAGGTATAATTTGTCGTACTACTCGGGCTTACACTTTGATTCTGGCCAGCACCAAGTCCCTGGTTCCAGGAGTAAGTTCCGCCTCCCGATCCAGAGAGATTGACTGTTTCACCATCACAAATGGTTTGATCAGTACCAGCGAATGCTGTCGGGTTTGGATTAACAGTTACTTGAACATCATCTGTATCTGTACAGCCATTTCCATCTGTAACAATAAGGTTATAGGTCGTTGTGGAACTTGGACTCACTGTTGGGCTTGCAATATCCTGAGCACCATTGTCCCAATCATAGCTTACCCCTCCACTTCCATTTAATGTTGTCGACTGTCCTTCACAAATTGTTGCGTCATTACCAGCATTTGCAGTAGGTAAATCATGAACAGTGATAAACACATTTGCAACGGCAGTTGCACCGCATAATCCAGTAACCTCCACTGTATAACTTGAATTAGCACTCGGGTTTACTGTAATAGGTGAAGTAGTTCCCAAACTGTTTCCAGATTCATCAAACCACTCATAACCGTAGGAACCAGTTCCTGTTACTACCGCACTAATGTCTGTACTTTCACCAAGACAGATTTCATCATCGATTGCAACTGCTTCTACTACCTGAACACCACTTGTTGCAGAAATCTCATATGAGCAAATATCACCCGCGAAACCATCAACAACTATATAATAAGTGTTTCCAGGTGTAAGTCCAGTCGCGAGAACTGTTTGTGACGTGGTTGTCTCCAGGAAATTGGACACTGCAGTAAAATTTGTACAATTGGTTCCTTCGAAAATTTGCATCTGCATTCCGTTACCGTTGGCGCAATCCATTATGTTTACAAAGAGTTCTGCTGTTGTCGAGCTTGCTGTAAACTTTAACCATGAATTATTATCAATTTGAACGGGTGATGCACCAGTGTATCCTGTTCCAAATACACAACCAGGATTAGGTGAGTTTGGGTCACCAATTCCACACATATTATCAGGTTGATCGATGGTATAGGCTGAACTTGTCACCCCTCCGTATCCGTTCAAATCACAAATTTCTTGCGCATCTGCACAGTTATCATTGTCAGGGCTAGAAACACAAATGCCAAATTGTCCGTTGGCATTATTTCCGTATTCCCAAACTCTAATGTACATGGTAGCACCAGGTGTCAATCCTGTGGCAAAAATGTAGGGCATAAGTCCTGGTCCCGAATCATCATCACATGCTACTAAAGTAGGTGAAGCACAAGATCCAGAATAAAGTGCCATGGCACCATCTGAAAAATCAATCCCTTGAGTATGAATATCCAACATACCTGAAGCAGGAACCGTTACCTCAAACCATACATCACCGCCAGCGTAACCACCCTGAAAAGGCGAAGAACCGCCACATCCACTTGGAGCTGGGACCACAGAACCAGCGGAACCTGCATTCGTAAAGGTCTGAAAATTACATGATGGCGCTACATTTGGTAAAGTATATGCATTGCAAGGTGTGTTGTTATTTGGTGGAGCTAACCCATAAACGCACACATTAAAAGTTGATGTTCCTGAGCCCAAACCGTAGTGGTATACCCGAAAATAATAGGTGTTCCCCGGGGTTAAGCCACCAGCGACTAAAACTTCATCACCATTATTTCCATTAATATCTTGACACTGGATGGAAGTACTTCCACAAGAGCCAGCATACAGTTGTATTACGGGGTCATATCCAACCGTTGGATCTACTTCTATCGTCATCGTTGTGGAGTTCGCCACAAACTGGTACCAAACATCATCATCGGCATTACCTCCTCCTGAGCAGGTAGGATAACTTTGTGTAGCGTTTGCCGATGATCCGGCAATCGGACTACAAGTAGTTAATGTTGGGGTAATAGGAACTGCGTTTCCACAAATATCTGCTTGTCCAAATCCAAAGAGTCCAGACAATAGCAAAAGGCATAGGCTAAAATATCTCATTCTTCTTTGCGATTAATTTTAACAATCTGGGCATTGTTTCTCAGAACAACTTCTTTTACAGCTGCCAATACATCAGTGTTTTCAATAGCGTGATTTGTTGTATGAAAAACCAACTTGTACTCTATGAGAACCAGTGAGCAATTCTCCACACCTTCAATTGCATTCACTTGATTTGCGATAGCCTGAGCCTGCTCATCGGTTTTTAAATGATCTACATCTATCGAATATTCAAAATTCTTTACGGGAGCTTCCTCTTGAGAATATCCAGTATGCGCATTAAAGAGCACCAGCAAGAACGCAAGCACTGCACTTTTTGCAAATAGTTTCATACGTTAAGTAAATTAGGCATCCCAAAATTAAGCAATTTAAGCTCAGTTATCCAAATTTAGCTTGGGACAGAAAGGTTTTAGTTAGTTTTGTGCACAGAAAAAATGAAGAAGGCCCTAATTTTAACATATTACTGGCCTCCAAGTGGAGGATCTGGAGTTCAACGTTGGGTGAAATTTGCAAAATACTTCCGTGATTTCGGTATAGAGCCAGTCATTTATACCGTGGAGAACCCCAGTTATGCCATTGAAGACCCTCTCATCGAAGAGGAATTACCCGAAGGAATTACAGTCATTAGAAGGCCGATTAAAGAGCCCAACAACCTTATTTCTCGATTTAAAGGATCAAAAGGAATAAAAAAGACGAGTGCGGGTTTTCTAAATCCTAATCCTACAAGAAAAGAACGCTTCATGCAATACATACGGGCCAATTATTTTATTCCAGATGCACGAAAATTCTGGATAAAGCCTTCGGTAAATTATTTGAGCAGTTACCTCAAAGAAAATCCTGTTGATTTGATCATAAGCACAGGACCGCCGCACAGCGTTAACCTGATTGGTTTGGGATTGAAAAAGAATACAGGACTTCCATGGATAGCGGATTTTAGAGACCCTTGGACTGAAATTGATTACTTCCATCATTTACCGCACAGTAAAAAGACGATTAAGAAACACCATCAAATGGAGCAAGAAGTTCTTGGAACTGCAGATGCCGTCGTGGTGGTGGGTGAACAAATGAAAAAATCATTTGACCGATATTCCGATAACGTACATGTTATTTACAACGGTTTTGATGATGAGTTAAAAGAAGACTTTGTACCCAAAATGGATGAAGCATTCAGTATCGTACATATTGGCTTAATGAACAGCGACAGAAATCCCTATTCACTGTGGAAAGCCATTGCCGAATTGAGCACTGAAAATGAAGAATTTGCCAAACTATACAAGCTCAAGCTTATCGGTAAAGTTGCCACGGATGTTGACAAAGCACTGGATGAAAATGGGATAAAAAATGTGGAGCGATTGGGCTATATCCCACACAAAGAAGCGATCAAACACCAGCATGAATCACAAATTTTACTCCTGGCAGTAAATAAAATACCGGGGGCAAAAGGGGTACTAACCGGTAAAATATTTGAGTACCTAAAAGCTCAGCGGCCTATTTTGGCAATTGGCCCTGAAGATGGTGATTTAGCCGCCGTAATAAATGAAACGAAGGCTGGGATTATCATTGATTTTGATGATGTTACACAAATAAAGGCCCAACTTGCCGCTTGGTTTGAAGCCTATCAAAAAGGCGAGCTAAAAGTACAATCTGAAAATATTGAGCAATTCCATCGGAAAAACCTTACAGGTGAGATGGCCACACTTGTGGAATCAATTTTACCTGGTAAATAAATTAGAATTACTCGTTCAACAAATCTTCCTTCGTCAAAGCAATCTTCATCCACTCACCTGGTGTAGAATCGTCCAAGGTTTTTTTACCAATGCGGGTGCGAATTATTTTTTTTGCCCTAATACCCAAGGCGTGGCACATGCGTTTAATTTGTTGGGAAATAGGGTCCGTAATCACAATTTTAAAAAGGTTTTCATTCAGAAACTCTACCTGAGCCTTTCTGGTTGTCAATCTTCCCAAGGGAACTCCCTCGGTCATTTTACCAACCAGTTCGTGCGTGATCGGCGTTTCGGTAACAATGGTAAACTCTTGTTCTATTTTTCGGATGTTCTGACGGTAAAAAGCCATCAAATCAGTATCATTCGTAAGTAACATAACGCCTGAGCTCTGCTTATCCAAGTCACCAAGCGGATGAACATGAACGTCCAATCCTATTTCGTCCGATAAATTCTCTTCAGAACCCGATTTATTACTTCCAACCACGCGAATGGGCTTGTGGTAAATAATGCTGAAGCTTTTTTGCTTCTTTTTACCTTTCTTCCCACGCTGAATAAATTCTCCATCCAACTTTACTTCATCATCGGGACCAACTTTTACTCCCATTCCGGCAGTTTTACCATTGACCACTACCCTGCCCTGCTCAATAAGTTTATCAGCTTCTCGGCGTGAACAAAAACCCGTTTGGGCTATGGCTTTATTTAATCGTATTTCGCTCATTTATTTTAATCTAGGAAAGCAAACAAAGTATTTTTTGACCGGTTGGCTTAGGGGTGAAATATTCAAGTTGTCGCTGGCATCCACTATATCCAAGGTCTTGCCGTTTTTCAATAACAGATTAATCGTTTCTTTTGAAGGATTGTAGGCGTTATTTACCAATTCTCCAGTGAATACAAAATTATCAATATCCTCCGTTGAAAGCTCATATTGAAGCTTTATTTTTTCTTTCAATGAATCCACAATTTCGTCCCGAATTTCTTCCTTTGAAATTTGAATTTTGAAGAGTTCTCGGTTTATGATTTGGGTTGACATTAAACTCAAAGCTTTGTTCGGGTGGTGCATCCAAACTTTAATGGCTCCCATGACGTCATTGTCGTCCAACAAGGTAAATGCATTCAGAGCCTCTTTGGATGTTTTCATATCCGCACCTGAAATCTCACCGTAGAGAAACTTTTTAAGGGCCGGTGAAGCGAAAAGCTCCTCCCCTGCCATGGCCATTTTTTTAGCCAATTTCAGTACGTGAATGATCATATGTTCGGCCGACACTACTGTCTTGTGCAAATAGACCTGCCAATACATAAAGCGACGGGCTACAATGTAGTTTTCGATACTGTAAACGGCTTTTTCATCAATTACCAATTCATTGTCGGCTACATTCAGCATTTTTATGATACGATCAGAACCAACATCACCCTCTGTAACCCCCGTATAAAAGCTATCTCGCTTTAGATAGTCCAAACGGTCCATGTCAAGCTGACTACTGACCAATTGATGCAAGAATTTTTTAGGATATTCATCTTTAAAAATGGCTATCCCAGTGCTTAATTTACCATCAAATTGTTGGTTTAATTCTTCCATAAGAATAATGGAGATTTCCTCATGATGAATGCCGTCAACCAAGCAGAATTCCAAGGCATGTGAGAATGGTCCGTGGCCTATATCGTGTAGCAAAATCGCAATTGCCGCCCCCAGCGCCTCTTCCTCAGTAATTTCGTGTCCCTTGCTTCTTAATGTGTCAATCGCTCGGTTCATGAGGTGCATAGCACCCAAGGCATGATGAAAGCGTGTGTGCAAAGCACCGGGATAAACGAGATGGGTTAACCCCAATTGTTTTATCCTTCTTAAGCGCTGAAAATAAGGATGATCGATAAGATCAAATAATATTTCATGACGCAGGGTAATAAAACCATAAACTGGGTCGTTAAATATCTTACGTTTATTGGTAGAATATGTATTGTTCAAGCCTTAATAATGGTAAATTCGAACACAAAGATAGTTTAAAGCATGGAAGCAAAGATATTATGGGCAGATGATGAGATAGAATTGTTAAAACCACACGTTCTATTTTTGGAGAGTAAAGGGTACAGCGTTAAAACTGTCACCAGTGGCTTAGATGCTATCGATGAATTGGCTGAACAGGATTTTGATCTCGTTTTTTTAGATGAAAATATGCCAGGTTTAACTGGCCTTGAAGCTCTTGAGCGCATTAAAGAAAAGAACAGTTCGCTTCCGGTTATCATGATTACAAAATCGGAAGAAGAGCATATCATGGAAGAGGCCATTGGAAGTAAGATTGCCGACTATCTTATCAAACCTGTGAATCCGAATCAAATTTTGCTTTCAATAAAAAAGAACCTGGATTCGAAACGCTTGGTTTCTGAAAAGACCAACACTTCTTACCAACAAGAATTTAGGGAGATAGGCATGCGTTTGGGCGACCGTTTGGACTGGAGAGAATGGGTTGAGATGTACCAGAAATTGGTTTATTGGGATTTACAGATGGATGCAAGTTCGGACGATTCCATGAAGGAAATTTTGGAGATGCAGAAATCGGAGGCCAATCAACAATTTTCAAAATACATCAATGAGTATTATGCAGAGTGGATCATGGGGGTTGATGCTCCTGAAATGAGCCATACCATTCTTAAAAACAAGCTTAAACCCCATCTAGATGAGGGACCGGTTTATTTGATGGTCATTGATAATTTGCGCTATGACCAATGGAAGGTTTTGCAGCCCATTTTATCGGAGTTTTTTACCTCAAAATCTGAAGAGATATACTACTCCATCCTTCCTACAGCAACGCAGTATGCAAGAAATGCGCTGTTTGCTGGTTTAATGCCTTCAGCTATTGAAAAGAAGTTCCCTAAACTTTGGAAAAATGATGAAGATGAGGGAGGAAAGAACTTACACGAACGAGAGTTTTTAGAAGACAACCTCAAGCGTATGGGTTACAATGGGAAGTTTTCTTACCACAAAATCACTAATCTAAATGCGGGTAAGAAATTGGTAGATAATTTCACCAACCTTCAAAACAATGACTTGAATGTTATCGTCTATAATTTCGTTGACATGCTAAGTCATGCGCGCACAGACATGGAAGTAATTCGTGAACTAGCCGAGGACGAAAGTGCCTATAGAAGCCTTACCCAAAGTTGGTTTGAGCACTCTCCCCTATTCGATATTATGAAACGAATTTCAGAATTGGGTGGAAAAATGGTTATTACAACAGATCATGGAACGGTAAGGGTTACCGAACCGAGCAAAATTGTTGGGGATAAAAACACCAGCACCAACTTAAGGTACAAACACGGTAGAAATTTATCCTACAATGAAAAGGATGTATTAGAAGCTAGGGAACCTGGAAAAATTGGACTTCCTACTCCACATTTAACGAGCGCCTATGTTTTTGCGACCGATACCAAGTACTTTGTTTATCCGAACAATTACAACCACTTTGTAAAATTCTACAACGAAACCTTTCAGCATGGAGGTATTAGTTTGGAAGAGGTTTTGATACCCTGGGTGGTGCTTGAGGGGAAAGGATAATATTTTAATATATTATAATATTACTTATCCATCTCCTTCATTCCTAGCTTAATAAGGCGAGTGGTTAAGCCCAACATGGTCACTTTGTCTTCTCCTTTTTTACGGCGTTCTTTATTGACGAAATAAAGCATGTCGGTTAGTTCCTCATGGAGCGAACCCAGAATTATAGTTGGTTTTGTTTCATCGTTATCCCATTCTTTATCCTCTTCAAATAAACCCCTAGATCTTCCTCGTTGTTTTGGAACTGGTTTTTCTTCAGGCTTTACTTCCTTTTTCTTTTCTGTCTTTTTAGCTGCCTTAGTTTCTTTCTTCTTATCCTCTTCTGAAGAAAACTCCTTGTCGATATCATCTAAAAAGTTGAAATCTGCTAAACTATCTTTTCCTTTTTTTGCCATGACTACGCGATTACACTGTTAATTTCACTAATGGTTTTATTGATTTTCAACTCATCAACTATACTCATGTATTTATCTATGAAACGTTGGAACTCCATAGTTGCTGAGGCATCTCCCCTATCTTTAAAAATGGATGTATATGTATCAAACATACGTGTGTAGTACACACGCTCTGCTAAATCTGTACCCATATAATCCAGCCCTATTTGGTCAATAAGGTTAGGCAGGGACTTTTTAGATTCATTGGTGTTCTTCTTTTGATTAATAAAGCACGAAATCTCCAGTTTCATGTCCCTTTTTGATTTCAGGTCACGGACCTTACGGCAAGTTTCCAAGAACTCTAATGACGCCCTGATACTCGGTTTAGTGGCCTGAATTGGAATGATAATCAAGTCGCAAATTGCCAATACCGTTGCTATTTCCTTTTGATCTCTGTCATCTTTGTACAATATCCCAGGAATATCGATCAGTATGAGATCATAATCTCCTAAGTTATCTTGTACATCTTTAACGACAGCCCTATCGTTCAATGACGAAGAAATTACTTCATAGGGGAATTTTTTTACTGCCTTTTTATCGGCTTCTCTTTCCTTGGTTATTGTTCTCTGTAAATCTGCATCAATAACAAGCACCTTCAAGTTGTAGGGTTTTTGACTCAAGGCATTTGCTGTTAATAAGGTTACGGTTGATTTTCCACTGCCGCCTTTTTGGTTGGCAAAGGACATCACTATGGCTCTATTTGACATATTAATATATTAAAGTATTAATCTATCACAAAAATAATATAGTATTATTATAATATTTAATAATATGAATATATTAATCAACTACTATATGTTAATATCAACATATTTAAATACTATTAGAGTAAAAGTGTAAACTTTTAAAAGATTAATATATTAATGTATTAAATTAAGAAAAGGCCAAAAAACAATGGGGTAGGAGGGGAGTGCTTAACTTGCTTTAGAAACAATAATCCCCAGGTCTTTCAATAATTTACCAGCAGGATTTAGAACCTTTGTCTTTTGGTATTGGGGCAAATTCTTCCACTCAAAATTCCACTTCCAAAACTCTGCCTGGTAATCACTCAATATTAAGTATTGAATTTTAGGATCCATGATTTTGTATTCAACCAAATAGTCCAAGGCTCTTTTTGATCGTTCATCCTTGCTAACAAGTTCCGTTAGTTTATCTAACTCTTTTGGTATTTGCTTTGCAACTTTACCATAGTCAATATAGAAAGTAACGTAGGTATACTTGTTATGAGACTTGTGTAACTCATAGGTGAAAGAAATATCAGTCTTTTCATTAATTTCTTTCATCGCACGATCCAACACACGCTTACGGAACATTCCAAATTGTGTATACTGGTCTTCAGTAAGTCCAATTTTCTTTCGAAGACTTTCAATCTTAACCTTTTTCCACATTCCCGTATCCTTGAAACGACAAAGCATTTCGTACAAACGTTGAGAGTAGGTGCTTCTTAAAGAAAGTGCAGCATTTAATCGGTATTGCGTATATCCATTCTTTAATTCTGCAAAAAGCGGCAATACTTCCGCAAACATGGTAATCTCAATTTGACCTCCGTTTTCTACACTAATCTTTGGAAAAGGAACAACAGCTTCATAGCGTTGATTGTCATCTGCAGGAACAATTTTCTTATTCATTAGGTTCTTCGCTGCTTCTTTTACACGCTTAAAGTTGGTTTCTCCTAGATGCTTGATAGGGATGGTAAAGGTTTTGTTCCGAAACAAATCCTCCGACATGTCGATTCCTTTCTCAATTTGATTGATAATAAGGTACATTATACGCTGCTCGATTAACGAGAAATTATACTCGGCTAATGTGAGCGTATTCGGCTGCTGATTTATTTCTTTGATGTTGAACATAGTCTAAATCCTTGTCATCAAAATTATAGCTTTATCGTTTTGCTGCACACAAGGTCCATTTGAGTTATTAACAGCTGCTTTACCTGTCAACCAAGGGAAACAATGCATTTGGTTATAAGATTTATGCATTCCGTTACTAAAAGTATAACAAATTATGCATTTTGTTATTTTTATAAATGCATTCCGTTACTCAAGAAGTCCCAAAATAATTACACTTGTTAATAAGTTGATTTTTAATAGGGGAGGGGAGAGCTACAATCTCTGTATGCATTTTGTTATTTCTATGCAATTCGTTATCCGAACATGCAATAAGTTATGGTATTTATGCTATCGGTTATCAAAGCGCGTGCATTTCGTTATTTCATTCATGCAAAGCGTTACCATAAAAGTGCATTTCGTTATCCAAAATATGCATACTGTTACATAAAACGTATTTATATAGCTTATTTTCATATAGTTAGCCAGCCTACAATAAATACAATATATTTAAAATCACAACAAGTATATTACAATCCAATGCTCTTCTTTTTAAATATTATTTAAAGCTAAATAAATTAATCTTAATATCACTTTTAAGACAAATAATCCATATTCCGGCGCTATGCATTTTGTTATTTTGTGATGGAAAGTATTGATTTGTTGCATTTTAAATTCGCATGCATTTTGTTATTACTACACTGGCTGGAATGCCTATAAACAGAGTAGAGTAGGGTAGGGCTGCATTTTGTTATTCCATAAGGACACTTCTGACTGACAATTTGATCTTTCGGTTTATGCATTTTGTTATCTATAGGAGTGAATTAGGTATATATAACTAATACGATTTATGCAATTTGTTATACTAGGGCCCTGTGCAGACCAATGAGAGTGGAGACTCTATGATCAACTGCAATTTGTTATAGTTAGTTTAAGAGCTTATGCATTTTGTTATCCCTTAGCATAACAAAATGCATACTACCCATTAATTCAATTATATGATCAAGAATTAGGGCTGGGATTATACTCAATTTAACATAATATAAGTTATGAGGGAGTATTGTTTAAATTTATTATGGAATTTCACCGTAACTTGCATCCTCATATCAAAGCGATAATATTTTGATTTTTGGAAGGAAGAAAATAAAACATTTGTCTGATCTTGATTTGGTTAAGGAATACCATTTAAACCGGGATAAACAGATTATTGGCGAGATATACAATCGCTATGGTCGTTTGGTTTACGGGGTATGCCTTAAATACCTGAAGCAAGTTCCAGAAGCCCAAGACATGTGTATGAAAGTTTTTGAAAAATTACAGAAGATACTCCATAAACAAGACCCAAGGAATTTGGGTTCCTGGTTACATGTCATAAGCAAAAATGAATGCTTAATGTTTTTACGAAAACAAGGCAAAATATCAGACACGGAATTGAATGAAAATCTCCTTCAAGCGGAAGAAGAGAACCAATTGGAACAGGTAGAAATCAAAGAATCCAAATTGACCGAACTGGAAAAGGCTGTAGCGGAGTTAAAGCCAGAACAGCGTCAATGCATTGAGTTATTTTACCTCAAAGAGAAAAGATATCAGGAAGTTGCGGATGAAACAGGCTTTACCTTAAAACAGGTTAAGAGTTTTATCCAAAATGGAAAACGGAATTTAAAATTATACCTACAGAATAACCCTAGCTTTTAATATGAACCGATTAAAAACCATAACAATGAAACGGGAAATGCCAAGCGATAAAATGTTGGATGACTATCTAAATGGTCGCCTTAGCCCAAAAGAAATGTGGGAAGTAGAGGCTGCCGCAGCAGATAACCCCTTACTAGCGGATGCCCTTGAGGGAATGGCCAGTCATGGAAATGCAGGCTTTGCTGCATTGGATAACAAAATGCAGGCAAAATTTAGTGGCGGAACTTCAGCATTCAACATGTTGTGGGCGAGTATGTTTGTTGCACTTGCCGTGATTGGTGGAGCTGGAATTGTCAATGAACTTTCCTCATCTGAAACGGCAGAGATTGTAAATACTGAGCAAGAAGAAAACGCTGTAACGGATGAAGAGCAAGAAGAAGTAAAATTAGAGACGCTTACAGACGAGCTTATAGATAAGGAAATGGAAGCGCTGGAAAATGAGGCGGAGTTACCTCTTCCCATCCAAATTGATGCCCAAAAAACCTTGAACAATCAAGCACAACCGGATCCAGAAGTAGAGGTGGAAATACTTCCTATGCGTGATACGGTGGATATTAAACCTCAAGAGGTTGAACTAATTGATATTCAACCGGAGAAACCTGCCGTAAAAAGCAATGTAAAACTACTTTATATGTACTACTTCAAAACGGTAGATTATGCAAAGTTGTTTGATAGAAAGATTAAAGTGAGAAACATGGATTTTGATCCAGGAACACGAGTTTACCACGAAAGTCTTCAAGAAAGTGAGCCGGAGATCATGTCTCCCTACATTGAAGTTGATTATACCGAGTTTTTGGAAGAAGCAATGTTGGCTTTCAGTAAGAACGATTATAAGGCAGCTTTAAAGGATTTCAAAATCATTCTTAAGCATTACCCTGATGACGTGAACGCACATTTTTATGGAGGCTTGTGCTATTTTAATTTAGGTAAAATGGATCGGGCTGAAGCTTATTTCTTATTTGCTGAAAGAAATGGTATCAACACCTTCGATGAAGAGGCGAAATACTATCGTGCTCAAGTCTACATGCAAAGCAAAAAATGGGAGAAAGCCAAAACCGTGTTAAAGCAAATTATCAACGATGAAGGCTTTTATACTTCTGCTGCCAGAAAACTTCTGAAAGAAATAAAAGCTTAAATTTGGCTATGACCAAATGTTTCTTGTTACTCTTTTGTTTTTCCTGCCTTTTTTGTGTTGGTCAAAAAATATCTGAGTTTTCTGAGATAAAACACATTGCAGGAACAGCAAAAGTTACCGACAAAGGGAATAACTCTTGGAAAAAATCCTTTGAAAGAAAGTCCGCTTTAAAAGCAGAGTTGAATCGCCCGCATTTCGCTATGGCGGATACCAACGGAAACGTTTTCATTGCCGATAAAGAAAGTCACTCTATACTTGTAATAAGAGAAGATGGTGACATTGAAACGGTCGCTGGAACTCACGAACAGGGCTTTACAAAATCCGGAAGGGCCACGAGCTGCATGTTAAGTAATCCCAACGGCCTATTTGTTTTTCCAAATGGGGTGTTTTTTATTCTGGACCTTGGAAATAGCAGGATAAGAAAGGTAGATGAAAATGGAAAAATGACAACCCTATTTCGTGACCCCGATCGTATTTCTTTCGGAAGAGGCCTTTGGGTCAGTTCCAAGGAGGATACGGTTATCTATTCTTCAGGAACGGAGTTGCGCATTTGGACAAAGAAAAACGGACTTAGAACTTATGCCGATGGCTTTACGGAGCTTGGAAATATATGTGTGGATACTAAAGGAAACCTTGTGGTTACAGATCGTGGCGACAGCAAAGTGTATAAGTTAAATAATGCAACAAGGAAACCAGAACATATTGCGGGAACAGGAGGTGGTTCTGATGACAAAAGCAAGGCTTTAGGAAAATCTTTGGATGGTGTTCGGGCTGTTTGGACCGACCCCGATGGAGGCCTGTGGTTGGGTTGCCACGAAGGAGATGACCTCTATTATATGGACACGCAGGGTAATATTGAAAAGGTAATTAATGGGTCAGGTGATTTTGATGATCTCGAACCAAGTTATGCAGGAGAATTAAATTCAAAGACAAAATATCTCAGCGAAATACGCAGCGTATGTCTCGATCATCAGGGCAACGTCATTATTTGTCATCATGATGGCGGCATGATCCATATCCTCGTTAAGAACTAGTTGGTAAATTAACATTAACTTAATTCTGAGCCTTTCATCTATTCTTACCTTTGTAAAAAATCAAAGGAAATGAAAAAACATCTACTATCTATCTTAATGCTCTGCACCTTTTTCACACAGGCGCAAACGCCTTGTGGCGACTTATTCTTCTCAGAATATATTGAAGGATCAAGTAGCAACAAAGCCCTAGAAATTTATAATCCAACAGGAGCTGCTGTTGATTTAACAAATTACGTTTTATATCGAGCGAATAATGGTTCATTAATACCTACGGACAGTTTGTTCCCACAAGGTATGCTGGCTGATGGAGACGTTTTTGTTATTGCAAACCCAAGTGCAATCCCTGCCATTCAAGCACAAATGGATACAACACATTCATTGACCTTTTATAATGGAGATGACGCTGTTTGGTTGAAAAATTTAGTTACAGGAGACACTGTAGATATCATCGGAGAGATCGGTGTTGATCCTGGTTCAGGCTGGGCAGTTGGAACAGGTGCAACAAACAATTTTACGCTCATAAGAATGATAAACATTCAAGATGGTGAATTAGATTGGACAATTGGAGCTACCGAATGGGATGTATTCCCAATTGATATGGTAGATTCTTTAGGCATGCACACCATGACACCTTGTGGAGCTACTTTAAACCCGGTAGTCTCTTTTTCTGTTGCTAGCCAGACGGTAAACGAGAACGGGATTAGTGTAGACGTTGATCTTCAAATAATTGATGAGAATGCAAGCCCAACTTCTGTGGATGTTGTGCTTAATGTTGGATCATCAACTGCGACAAATGGGTCAGATTTTACCTATACAAGCCCAACAACGGTTACTTTCCCTGCCAACTCAAATGCGATTCAAACTATAACGATTAACATTACGGATGACGCATTACTTGAAGCTGATGAGGATATTGTTATCGAACTTTCTAACCCTACCAACAGTGCAAGTTTAGGTCTTAGCACACATACCATTACAATATTGGATAATGAATTAGAGCCAGATTTTGGCTCTTGCTCTAACCTATTTTTCTCTGAATATATTGAGGGCTCGTCAAACAATAAAGTACTTGAAATTTACAACCCAACTTGTGATACCGTTGATTTAGCAAATTATCAAATTCAACGTTTCACGAATGGATCAACTTCTGCTTCAGGAACCTATACTTTTCCAACAGGAACTTTATTAGCGAGTCAAGAAGTATATGTGATTGCCAATGCAAGTTCGGATCCGACAATTTTAAGTGTTGCTGATACAACCAATGCAGCAACTTTCTTTAACGGAGATGACGCTGTAACTTTAATGGACCTTAGCACTGGGGATACTTTAGATATCATCGGTGTTGTGGGTGTTGACCCTGGAACAGGATGGACTGTAGGAAGTGGCGCAACTGCTAATTATACTTTGGTTAGAAAGCCTAACATTCATGATGGTACCACGGATTGGAGTGTATCTTCCACACAATGGGAGGTTTTGACAATCGATACCTTTGATTCTCTTGGTATGCACTGGGCAACAACATGCAATGAACCAGTTGTGGCTGGATTTACTGTGCAAGATACCGTTTCATGTTTGGGATCAACAGTATGTTTTACAAATACAACCACTGGAGGATCTTGTAACATGACATACATTTACGACCTAGGTGATGGAATACAAAGTGCTCAAGAAGACTTTTGTCATATTTATACGGCTCCAGGTACCTATACGGTTACGCTTATAGTTGATGATAATGGGACCACTTACACCAGCACCGTAGCCGTTACTGTTTTGGCTAGCTCAGATGCTACAATTACTGCTGCAGGTCCTTTTTGTGAAGGTGATGATGCAGTGAATTTAACAGCTGTTGACGCTGGAGGTACTTGGTCAGGAACAGGAATAACAGATGCCAACGCTGGAACTTTTGATCCGGCTTCTGCGGGTGATGGTACCTTTGATATAATTTATACTATTTCTGGTACATGTGGAGACGCAGACACTTTGAGTATTACCGTTACTGCTGACGAGATAGCTGATATTGTTTATAGCGATACGGTATATTGCGCTAACTTAGAGGCAGCGATTACACCTGCCAACAATGGGGATGCTGGTACGTTTAGCGGAAGCACAGGTTTGGTAATTGATACCAATACGGGTGTTATCGATGGGACTTCTACCATCGCTGGATCAGGTGCTGGTAGCTATACTGTGACTTACATCACGAACGGAGTTTGTGCAGACACTCTGGAGGTTGATATCTATCTTGAGAACTGTGATGCCTTGCTAGAAGCAAGTCTTCTTAATTTCGATTTATATCCAAATCCAGCGCAGGATGTATTGAGAATTTCAGGTGATTTAAATGAAATACTAAATATTCAAATCCTTGATTTAGCTGGAAAGATTGTACACGAGCAAAGCGCTTCTTTCGGGCAAATTGTATTGACTGAATTAGCGAAAGGAAGCTACATCATTTTACTTCAAACGAAAAATGGTGTTGCTCAGCAACGATTCGTGAAGCAATAGCATTTGAAGCTTTCAAAAAAAAGGGGATTCAAATTTGAATCCCCTTTTTTATTCTCTTTACTTCTTATTGAAGTAGATTCCTCAAATCAACACGCTTACGAACTATGTCGTTCACTTTATCGATAGAGATGCGTTCCTGCTCCATGCTATCACGCTCTCTGATAGTCACAGTTCCATCTTCTTTGGTTTGATGGTCTACTGTTATACAAAAAGGAGTTCCAATAGCATCTTGACGACGATATCTTTTACCTATGGCATCTTTTTCATCGTATTGGCAGTTATGGTCAAACTTAAGTTTATCCATAATCTCGCGAGCAATCTCTGGAAGGCCATCCTTCTTAGTTAATGGAAGCACGGCAGCTTTATATGGTGCTAACGGCGCTGGAATTCTCATCACGGTTCGCTCTGTTCCATCTTCTAACTTTTCAATTTCATAAGAGTTAGATAGGATGGCTAAGAACATTCTGTCTAGCCCTATGGAAGTTTCTACCACATAAGGAACATAGTGTTCGTTTAGTTCTGGGTCGAAATATCTTAGTTTTTTCCCACTATGCTCTTCGTGTTGTTTTAAGTCAAAATCGGTTCTAGAGTGAATACCTTCCAATTCTTTAAAGCCCATCGGGAATCGGAACTCAATATCGGCAGCAGCATTGGCGTAATGTGCCAATTTTAAATGGTCGTGAAAGCGATAATTGTCTTCACCCAAGCCAAGAGCCTTGTGCCATTTTATGCGCTGTTCCTTCCAGTATTCATACCACTTCATTTCCTCTCCCGGACGAACAAAAAATTGCATTTCCATTTGTTCAAATTCGCGCATTCGGAATATGAATTGACGGGCAATTATTTCATTTCTAAAGGCCTTACCAATTTGTGCAATTCCAAAAGGAATTTTCATCCTTCCCGTTTTCTGA
>CAXRFO010000002.1:0-87576 GCA_964230025.1 Flavobacteriales bacterium
TAACACACCAAGTGGTAGTGCAACGGTAAACATGGTACAAGGAGGAGTAGCGCCATTGAGTTATTCTTGGAACCCAAGTGGTCAAGGAACGCAAACTGCTACGAACTTGTTGCCAAACACTTATACTGTAACTGTAACAGACGCTGACGGTTGTCAAACAACAGCTACTGGAACTGTAGGTAATATCCCTCCAGGTACAGCAAGTATAAATGCTACAACTGACGTAAGTTGTTTCGGTGGTAACGATGGAACTGCAACTGGAACAATTGTAGGTGGTACTGCTCCTTATACTTATGAATGGTATACTTCAACAGGAGCCTTAATTGGACAACAGACCCAAACGGCTACTGGATTATCAGCTGGTGATTATTATGTGATAATTACGGATGCAAATACATGTCAATCACAATCAAATACGATTACGATTGGACAACCAAATGCGTTGACAATAGCTGTAGCTGTTAATGACGCAAATTGCTTTGGAACATGCACAGGTTCAGCGGAAGCAACTCCAGCTGGAGGAACAGGACCTTATTCCTACCAATGGGATAATGCTCTTAATGAAATCACTGCAATTGCTCAGGGATTATGTGCTCAAACTTACAATGTTATTGTAACTGATAACAATGGGTGTACAGAGACTGCGCAAGCAATTGTGAATGAGCCAACCCCGGTTGAATTAGACTCTACTGTTGTAAATGCAAACTGTAACCAAGCTGATGGTTCTGCATGTGTTCTAGCCTCTGGTGGAACAGGTCCTTATACTTACTTATGGCCAAATGGTGGAACTAACTCTTGTGAAGTAGGGTTATTGGCAGGTACCTATGTGGTATTAGTTACTGATGATAATGATTGTCAAGCAACTATTGCGGTTGAAGTATCTGATAATGGTGGTCCAGCTGCGGCGATTGTCGCACAAACAGATGCCTTATGTTTTGGTTCAAATGATGGGTCAGCAACTGTTGATATGGTAGGTGGAAATGGAAACAATTACACTGTGCTATGGGATGCTGCAGCGGGAGGTCAAACTTCTCCTACGGCATCAAATCTTTCGGCAGGCACCTATGGTGTAACAATAACTGATGACTTAGGTTGCTCTGCTTCCACCAACGTGACTATTGGTGAGCCACTAGTACTTCAACATGTTTTAAACACTGTTGATGCAAGTTGTTTCTCATATTGTGATGGTGAGTTGGATGTTAACGTTGCCGGAGGAACACAACCTTATACTTATCAATGGCTAGATGGAACAGGAGCTAATGTTGGTAATACAGATGTAGT
The DNA here is from genome assembly GCA_964230025.1 of Flavobacteriales bacterium. Taxonomy (GTDB): domain Bacteria; phylum Bacteroidota; class Bacteroidia; order Flavobacteriales_D; family JAUILH01; genus CAXRFO01. The sequence continues at coordinate 1,282 of CAXRFO010000002.1, forward strand.
AACAGGACTTTGCGCTGGAAACTATGTTTTAAACCTAACTGATGCAAACGGATGTCCACTTTCTGCGAATGGTACAATTAATGAGCCTGTTCAAGTTACTGCTTCAGCTGTGTTTACAGATGTTATTTGTAATGGTAATTGTGATGGAACAGCAACTGCGACAGGTATTGATGGAGTTGCACCTTTCACATACCAGTGGGATGATCCTAATGCCCAAAATACTGCTACTGCAACAAACCTTTGTCCAGGAACTTATACATGTACAGTAACAGACGCTGATGGATGCTTTACAACGGTTTCAGTGACCATTTCCGAGCCTACAGTAGTTGTTGCTTCTATTCCTGCTTCAGGAAACGAATCATGTTCAGGTTTTTGCGATGGTTTTGCACAGGCTGATGCCGTTGGTGGTGTAGGAGGATATACTTACACTTGGGATAATGGTGCTGGAAATACGCAAATTGTAAATAACCTTTGTGCAAATACTTATACCGTTACAGTAACAGATGCAAATGGATGTTCGGATGATGAGTTTGTAGTAATTTCAACTCCAAACCCACTTGCAGCTACAACGAACTCTACGAATGTTAGTTGTTTCAATGCATGTGATGGTACAGCTGGAATAAATGTTTCAGGAGGTACGACTCCTTATGCATATCAGTGGGATAACCCTGCATTTTCAACTACAGCAAACGTAACTGGATTATGTGCTGGTACGTGGACGGTAGTTGTAACGGATGCTAATGGTTGTTCAATTACTGAAACAGTTATAATTACGCAGCCAAATGAACTATCGCTTTCAGCAAGCATCACTGATGCCAATTGTGGTCAAGCGAATGGATCAATTGCAACTGCTCCAGTTGGTGGAGTTGGGCCATTTGTTTACCAATGGAGTAACCAAACTTCAACAACTTCTGCAACGCTTTCTAATGAGCCAGCAGGATGTTATACAATTACAATAGTTGATGCCAACGCTTGTGTATTTGATAGTTTGATTTGTATCAATGATATTGTAGGTCCAACTGTAACCGGAATTAACTCTCAAGATGTTACATGTAACGGTGATATGGATGGATTTGTAGAATATCAATCGGTAGGAGGTACAGCTCCTGTTACATTTGAATTGTTTAATAGTTCTAATACTACTGTAAATACAGGTCAGCTATTAACAAACAACCTTTCAGGTGATTGTTACACCTTAGTTGCAACGGATGCTGCAGGTTGTATTGGAACAGATGTAATTTGTATCAACGAGCCAAATGCATTAAATTCTGCTGTGACATCTTCTACAGATGTAAGTTGTTTCTTAGGGAACGATGGACAAGCCACTGTTTCAAGTTCAGGAGGAACTTTACCTCACAACTACAGCTGGTCAACCAACCCTATTCAAACGACAGCAACGGCTACAACATTGTCTCAAGGAACTTATACAGTAACTACGACAGATGACAACGGTTGTACTCACCAATCTACAGTGACAATTACGGAACCTACTCAACTTGTACTTACCAATACAGCTCAAACAAACGTAAGTTGTAATGGTGGTTCAGACGGTTCTGTAGAAATTACTGCAACAGGTGGAACCATGCCTTACATTTATACTTGGAACCCTAATGTAAGTACCAATCCTCTAGCTTCAGGGTTGAGTGCAGGTTCATACACAGCCACAGTAACAGATGGAAATGGTTGTATTGAGGCATTAGGTGCGACTATAACAGAACCACAGCCACTTGCCTTGTCTTCGACTACGGTTAACTCAACTTGTACTTTATGTAACGGGGAAGCGACAGTAACAGCAACAGGTGGGACTGCACCTTATACATACAGCTGGTTAAACGGTGGTGCTGCAACAACAGCCGCTACAAATACAGGAATGTGTCCAGGTGCTCATTCAGTTACTGTGACTGATGCCAACGGATGTACAGCAACCATACAGTTGACAATTATTGATGAGCCATCTCCAACGATCAATGGTTTCAATATGACCGAGCCATTGTGTAACGGACTTACGAATGGATCTGCAGAAGTCTTAGTGTCTGGTGGAACAGTTGCCGGTAACTACACATTCTCATGGGATGCTAATGCCTTTAATCAAGTTTCGCAAACTGCTTTGGCATTACCTGCAGGTGTATACTGTGTTACTGTTAGTGATGATAATGGGTGTACAGACTTTGACTGTGTTACAGTTACAGAGCCATCTCCATTAGTTCCAGTTCCAGACATAGAAGCTACAATCTGTTATGGGGATAGCACACAAGTATGGGCAAGCGCCGCTGGAGGTACTGCTCCTTACACTGTGAATTGGCAAACAGCAGGTCTTAATGGACCTGGTCCGATAAGTGTTAATCCATTGTTGACTGAGACCTATTGCTTTACAATAACTGATGACAACGGTTGTTTATCTGATGACACTTGTGGAACAGTAACTGTTTTACCTGCATTAGAGCTTACTACATCAGGTAATGATGCCATTTGTGATGGAGAGTCAATTAATATTTCAGCTACTGCCTCTGGTGGTAACGGAGGTCCTTATACGATCAACTGGGTTGATGAATTTGGCCAAGCATATAACGGAACAATGAATGGAAATACAAGTGATTTAACTGTAACACCAGTAATTGATACATGGTATTATGCTTACCTGTCAGATGGGTGTAGTTTAGATACTTTAGATTCGCTTCAAATAATCGTTCATCCGAATCCAATTAGCTTCTTAAATGTTGCTGATGATGAAGGATGTGAACCGTTTGATGCACAGTTTGTTCTTAACACGGATATAGCAGTTTCATTTGAATATGATTTCGATTGTGACGGAAATGTTGATTATACAGGTCCAAACCCTAACCCAACCTACACATATACTGGTGCGGGAACGTATGATGTCTGTGTAAACACAATATCTGCAGAGGGTTGTGCAACAATGGTAAGTGAACCGGGAATGATTACGGTGCATCCACAACCTGTTGCGGACTTTACAATGGATCCACAAACAACTACCTTCTTAACTCCAACGATAACGATGACTAACCTAAGCGTAGGAGCGGCTAATTATCATTGGGATTTTGGAGATGGTGATACTTTATCTGGATTCGCAGGAAATGTTCCAGCTGGAACGCACAATGGGTATACTGTAGGAACGTATGAAAACCCAATTCATACTTACCAGGATACAGGATTGTTTACTATAACCTTAACAGTTACAACTGATTTTGGATGTACGGATCAAATATCTTATCAAGTTTATATTGAAGGAGACTACGTGATTTATGTTCCGAATGCGTTTACACCAGATGGAAATGGCTTAAATGATGTCTTCATTCCACAAGGTATTGGAATTTCAGATGAAGAGTATGATTTATACATTTATAACAGATGGGGAGAGCTTGTATTTGAATCTCATGATAAGAACATTGGATGGGATGGTAGAGACAAGACAGGCAACCTTAAGTTAGATGTTTACGTCTGGTTAGTAAGAACGAAAGACCACAAAGGACAAGACCATGAATATGTGGGACATGTCACCTTGTTGAGATAAACACAAATATCTATAAACTATAAAAAGGTCACGTCAAGTGGCCTTTTTTTTTAGACTAATACATAAAAAAACACTAATTTTGATGTTATGATGAAACTGCTCTTACTCTCAATGTTTTTTCTAGGCGGCTTGAGTCTTAGTGCTCAGAACACCGATATGCAATTCACGCAGTTTGTGGTGGACGGCTTGGAATCAAAGGATCAAGCAATAAAAATACAGCACAAGATAGCAGCTATGGATGGTGTGGAACGAGCCAGAGTTGATATTGTAAGTGGTACATGTATCTTTTTCTTCTATGATAGTTCAGTAACAAATGAAGAATTGGAAGATTTATTCACTCTATACAATGTAGAAACCAAGTGCTTTAGAACCGGTTCTGTAGCAACCGATAAAGTATTAAACATACGATTGATATGCGAAGAATAGTACTACTCTTTAGCCTATTGATAGTAGCATTTTTTGGAAATGCTCAATACGCCGATTGTTTTACTCATGCGGACGCATGTACTGACCCGAACTTTACAGTTACACCTAATGGTTTTGGCACAGTGGATGAATTAGCAGGGAACAATATTTCTAACCCTGGAATGAATCCGAATCCAATTCCTGGAAATGCAGGTTGTTTACTTGCAGGTGAACTTAACTCAACATGGATGGTAATCAATGTCACCGTCGGAGGTGTTTTAGAATGGAGTGTCGGTTCACCAGTGACCAGTCCAGGGTGTATTGATTGGGCTATGTGGCCTTATGATGCAACTGCCTGTGCAGATATAGCTTCTAATTCTTTACCACCTGTAGCATGTAATTGGAATGGTGCCTGTAATGGCATAACCGGAATGGCAAACCCAGGAAATATTCCAGCTGGCGGAAGTCCATTCGATTTTGAAACTCCTCTAAATGTTAATGCTGGTGATCAATTTGTTGTTTGCATTTCAAACTTTAGTAACCAGAACACTAATTTCCCGCTGGACTTTTTTGGTACCGCTCAAGTATCCTGTGGTACGGTGGACCTGACTATATGCTTGGGAGACACTGCTTTAATTTCTGCAGATGCCGTCCCTGGAGCAACATATACATGGCAGCCAGACCCAACATTGTGGACTGATGCTAACGGTGACACCGCATGGGCTAATCCAACGGTAACAACAGATTATTATCTTACTATTGATGATGGAAATGGTGGAATAATTGAGGACACTGCGACCATTACCGTAATACCCCAAGTTACTGTTGACTCCATACTGATAGATACAGCAACCTGTTTAACTCCTCCTAATGGTAGTATTGATATTTTTTGGAATAGCACGTTTAACCCAAATATCTTTGATCTTAGTGGTACTTCAACTGCGAGCAACAATACCGGTACTTTTACGGGCTTGGCAGGAGGTCCTTATACCATTATTATGTATCCTGATGGTTTCCCTCAATGTGCGGATACTTTGGATACGACAGTCGTATACACACCCTTGCCTCCGGTAACCTTCGGGGGAGATCCTGTCGAATGCGAAGGATCTAATAGTTTTTTATGGGCAACAGGTGGCGCCTCTTATACTTGGTCTGATGGCTCAACAAACGATACTCTTTTCTTGAATAATATGTCTGACACGGCAATGATTACGGTATCTGTTGATAATGGCTGCCAAATTGTTGACACTACATGGAATGTAATGGCGATACCCTTTTTGTATCCTGATTCCATAACAGTTGTTGATGCCTATTGTTTAACTCCTCCTGACGGAGAATTAACAGTAAACATGCCCGGTTGGATTCCACCTTCTACTTATATTATTGGGGGAGCAATAGATGATACAACAAATAATCCTACTTATACTGGAGTAGGAGATGGGTACTACACGGTGACAATTTATCCAAACGGCTATCCTGAATGCGCTGTTACAGTAGATACTACTGTGGCTTATATTCCTGTGCAACAACCAGAGTATTTTGGTGATACAATTGTTTGTATAGGAGATCAAACGACACTATGGTTTACCGGTGGATTGGATTATGTTTGGGATAATGGAAACCCTGATAATGATATTACAGTTTTTGCACTTGACACATCTAGTTATAGCGTAGATGTTGATAATGGATGCTTTTTTGAGACGCATGTTTGGACTGTTTATGCAGTTCCATTCCCAAATGCAAGCGCAGGAAATGACACGACGGTATCTGTAGAAACAGAATTGCAATTGGGAGCAACAGGAGGCGAGCAATATTTTTGGAGTCCTGCGACGGGCTTAAGTTGCTCGAATTGCCCTGACCCCATATTTTATGCTAATGATGATGCAACATATACCGTAACAGTTGTTGATTCGAACGGATGTAGATCTGTGGATTTTATAAATATTAAAGTTGAGTTTTTAGATTTGTTCATACCTTCAGCTTTCTCACCAAATGATGATGGAGTTAATGATATTCTATATCTAAGAGGTTATGGTATCAAGAATGTAAACTTTAACGTTTACGACCGCTGGGGGAATCAAGTTTTCCATAGTACAGATAAGGCAAACGGATGGGATGGTACATATCAAGGAAGAGATTTACCACCGGGTGCCTATGCATACTTAGTAACTGTTATTCGAAATAACGGGGATTATGAAGAGTTCAAAGGTAACGTAACCTTATATCGCTAATGAGGATTGTTTTAACCATATTACTTGGAATGGCCTTGTGCACTAATGCCCAACAGGACGTTCATTTTTCTCAATTTGAGAAGTCACCCTTAAGATTAAGCCCTGGTTTGGCAGGTCTTGGTAAAGGATACAATAGAGCTAATCTCAATTATAGAAGTCAATGGGGTAATCTAGGAAACACTTGGAGAACTATGGCCTTTTCATGGGATATGCCTTTATTATTCCAGAAAAAAGGTGGAGGAGAAGGTAACACCTATATGGGGCTTGGTTTAAGTTTTTATAATGACAAAATGGGTGCAAGTGATTTCACTACCAATAACTTTGATTTCACCTTAAGTGTTATTAATTATGTATCGGATAAAAGTCGTCTTTCCTTGGGAATTCAGGCTGGTTATTTGCAACACTCAATTAGTACGGATAATGTGTCCTGGGATTCCCAATGGGATGGGCAGGCTTATGACCCATCATTACCCAGTAATGAACTGCTAAAAAGGGGAAGTGCAGGTAGTTTGGACTTATCAGCTGGATTAGGTTGGAAATTCTACGATAGAAACCTTCAAATTCAAGGTTTTGAAAAGATGACAGCTTACGGTGGATTAGCGGCATATCATTTAACACGACCTACCATTGATTTTATGGGGTCTGGATACAGAATGGAAAGAAGGTACACAGCCTTTTTTAATGCAGAGTTTGGTTTAACAAGTTCTTTTGTAACACTCCATCCAGCCTTTCAATTTCATAGACAAGGGGACCTGAATAATCTGGTATATGGAGGTCTTGTAAAGCTCATGTTTAGATCGGATACAAAATACACTGGTTTTGTAAATGAAAATGCTTTTGGAATAGGTTTCTACATGAGAGCGAATGACGCAATCATTCCTACGTTTACATACGAAATAGCCAACTTTGAGTTAGGTTTTTCATATGACTTCAACATATCCTCCTTACGAGACGGAACGGATGGGTACGGTGGTCCAGAGATTTCATTAAGATGGCTAGATACAGACGGGCGCTTGTTTGACCAAGGGAATAAGCACGTTGTTTTTATGGATTAATGCCTTCTTTATCCTTTGAAAAGAGGAAAGTTTGACATTTTAGCATTAACACTTTTCCTAATTTCACTGAGTCGAGACTCGTTTTCCCAGTTTGAAATGGCATCATCAATCCATTCAACCACTTGTACACAATCATCGCTACTCAAACCTCTTGTCGTTATAGCAGCACTTCCAATACGAATCCCGCTCGTTACGAAAGGTGATTTATCGTCAAATGGAACCATATTTTTATTTACGGTTATATCTGCCTTACCTAATGCAATCTCAGCATCTTTTCCACTAATTCCCTTAGAACGTAGATCAATTAACATGCTATGATTTGAAGTCCCTCCTGAGATAATATCAAAGCCTTTTGATATAAGGGTATCAGCCATAACATCTGCATTTTTGATTACATTTTGTCCGTAAACTTTAAATGAATTATCTAGCGCTTCTCCGAAGGCAACAGCTTTGGCAGCTATAACATGTTCCAGTGGTCCTCCTTGAGTTCCAGGAAAAACTCCTGAATCTAGTAAGCCAGACATTTTACGTAAGTTTCCATTTTTTAATTTGATTCCAAATGGGTTTTCAAAATCATTACGCATCATAATAACACCACCTCTTGGTCCACGTAGAGTTTTATGTGTGGTTGTTGTTACAATATGGCAGTATTCGAGAGGGTCATTCAATAACCCAGCTGCGATTAGACCTGCAGGATGAGAAATATCAGCTAGAAGTAATGCTCCAACAGAGTCAGCAATTTCTCTTAAAGTAGCATAATCCCAATCTCTGCTATATGCAGAGGCACCACAAATAATCATTTTGGGCATTACCTCTTTTGCCTTATCCGCGATCTTATTAAAATCTACTGTACCAGTATTTTTTTCTACCCCATAAAAATGAGGTTTGTATAGTTTTCCGGAGTAATTTACAAGCGACCCATGGGTAAGGTGTCCACCATGTGATAAATCAAATCCTAAAATACTATCTCCTGGTTGAAGACAAGCCAACATTACCGCTGCATTAGCTTGAGCACCGGAATGTGGTTGTACATTCGCCCATGTTGCACCGAATAGTTCTTTTAATCTATCAATTGCTGTTTGTTCAACTTCATCAACGACTTCACAGCCTCCATAATAACGCTTTCCAGGAAGACCTTCGGCATACTTGTTTGTTAAAATGGATCCCATGGCAGCCATTACATTATTACTAACGTAGTTCTCGGAGGCGATCAATTCCACTCCGGAAGTTTGGCGTACTCTTTCTTTCTTAATTAAGTCGAAAATGATATCGTTGTTCATAGCGCAAATATCAGAATTATTCCTTAGTTCTTTTCTTTTTTTTCTAAATATGGAAGCATGATTAAAATTGGAATAAGAATTATGCTTGGTAATGCACTTTGAAGTAAGTGCATTCCTTCCATAGAGGTTAAGTATAAAAAGTCTAAATCAAAGAAGAGGAATAAAACATATAATAGCAGACAAACTGTGAATGTTACAGCATAGATTGCTCCAAGAAGCTTGAAGACTTTTCGTTTACATATATATTGAATTGCCAACAAATTCAACCCAAAAAATACAATGGTAAACACAGCAGTAAAAACCCATTTTAATCCCTCCATACCGGAATGACTTATTCCATCAAGTATTTTAAAATAACTGTGCCGGTAATTGATGGTTCTTCCCTCCAAGAAATCAATGCGTGCCGCCAGATTGTAAAAAATAAAATCTCGGAGGAATCCCATGAATACAATAAAGGATATAATTAATGAAATATAAAGCTTACGCATTTTCTTCTTTATTGATTATACCGGAGTATTTTATCACATAATAATACCATAGAGAGAAAATGAGGCCATACATTAGAATTAAAAATGTGTAGTTGTGATTGAAGGTAAGGTATTCAGGATATTCTTTTTCCATCCAGGTTAAAATACAAACACGAATCAAGTTGGCAAAATGAAGTAAAGTAAGTCCAACCAAAATATAGATCGTTTTGGCTTTGTACTTTTTAGAAGGAAAGGCTAAAATGAAAATTGTAAATAGAGAGAAAAGATTGATACCATTACAATGGTCACCAATCCATACACCATTACCAAAAGAACCAAGTAACTTGACTGTTGCTTCTGTATCCGTTATGTATGGTTCAGCTTGAAAACCAAATAGGTTTAAAAGCCAAGCTGAGGCATAGGCTAAGTGCTTGTTTAGTGAAAAATCTAGGCCCGTGTAATTTTGAATAAGACCTTGATAAACTAAAAAGAAAATTAAATAAAAAAGCCCAAACAGGCCTATGAAGCGCAGTATGGGCTGATATTGTTTCATTAAAATGGCCTAAGCCAGTTTTTTTCTAAACTTATACATAAGAATTGCTCCAAATACAATAGCACCACCTATAACATAATAGATGCCATTATCTGCTGGAATACATGGAGGTGGCCAACATGGAGGTGGTCCACCTGCAGGAGGTCCACCTGGTCCACCACCAGCAGGTTGGGCGAATAATTCAAATTGTAGCATTAATGCTCCCAGGAGCAATAACAACTTTGTAAAATGTAGTTTCAATTTCGTCATTTCTTCGGCAAATATAACGAATTACTCGATTACTATTTTCTCAACGAACTTTTGCCCGTCGATTATTACATTCACTACATAGATTCCTGGAGCAAATTCAGTAACGTTTTTGTTTAGAATTTGAGAATCTAAGTCCTGGTAATCTCGAATATACATTAGCTGTCCAACTGAATTGAAAATACTGATGTTTACATTTTGAGCTGTTTGGTTAAGCTGTAGGTCAAATTTGATATTCTCGTTATCGAATTTGTATATATCCACTAATCTTTCCATTGAAGCAAAACCATCATTGTTGGTATTTGTAAACAATAATTCAAAACGGAAATCTTGATCATCTTGTTGTTTAGCCTCAAAGCGTAAGTTGGTGTTTTCATCAATCTCTAGCATTTTTCCAGTTAGCTTATCGATTAAGTATACATATTCATAAGCTCTAAATAAATCATTGTTAGAAAAGTTAATCTCATGTGTACCGTCTTCAAAGAACTGCATTCCTACCTGCACCTTAACATCTTCTCTCCCTGGCAATAGTTTTGCTGATCTCATTTTCTCATCTTCAACCATAAAGAAAAGCGCAGGTGCTTTTTGGTTTTCTGTAATTAATGTTGGAATACCTGGTAAACCTGAACTTCCTCTGTTGTTTGATGTGAAAATCACGTTTGCATCTGTATGATAATTTTTACTAGGTCCTTTAAGGCTAACATTGAATCTGTTGTCATTAGATGTTGAGGACCTAATAAAGGTAGCAGCATCTTCTGTCTTAGCCGATTGAGAAAAAGTAATATTCTCTGGTGAACCCCCAGCGTTATAAAGCCAAATAGATTGACCGCTAGCTATTATATCTCCAAGGGGAGAGCTACCTGGATTATCACCATCATAGTATTCCATCGATCCAGATTGTGTGTCATATATGTAATAAAAATTACCAACGTTGGCATCACGAGTTAGAAGGTCAAAATCTATTTGTGATGCGTAAAGGTTTCCGTATAGATTCCAAAGCGGTCGACATGAAAGCGCAACATCAGTAAAACTTCTCAATTCACCAGTAACCGTGAAAGTTGTATCTGAAAATGTGGTCTCATCATCGCCAAAAAAGACTTCATATCCTAGATAAGATATCAAGGGTTCTGTTGGATCTGTAATGTCGGCATAAACTTGGTTAACGGCATCCCATCTTTTAATACTATGGAAACAACTAGCTCCAAACGCACAGCCATCTGTAAATAAAGGATCAGCACCACTAATTATAAAGTCATCATCCCAATCCGTGAAGTCAGCAGAGAAATTTGGACTTGTTACATCACGCCAATCGGCGTTGCCACCTGGCATAAAGCGCTGAACAGAAAAACTTCCTGTTAATGAGGAGTTTGTATTTCCAGCTGCAACATATGCAGTCTGTGAGCTGTTAGATCTTAAGGTAAAACTCGTTAAGCCAGAAACATCACAATCACCCAAATCAGGATAAAGTGCAAGAACTAGCACTACATCATTCCCTATCCAATCAATTCCATCTGCATTATTTACCGTTACATTTCCGATATGAAAGCTTCCTCCTACTGTAATGTTTTGACCACCATTAGAACCGACAAAGTTAAGCCCTCCACCTGGAGATAATACTTGCCCGTCAGCTTGCAAATCACCATTAACATCCAAAGTTACGCCTGCATCTATGCTTAAGCTAGATGCTGATTCAATTTCAAGATCTGTAATATCTATATCTGCGGTAAGCGTAATAGGATTACCATCAGTTATTATTGGATTTCTTGTTCCGCTTGGCACACATCCACAATTCCATGAAGCAGTATTATTCCAATTTCCACCGCCATTTACACTAATAATTCCATTAATAGATGCAATTGTAAAAAATCCTCCATCTGCAATTATTGTAGAGTTAAGTCCGGTAAAGGTAATAGCATCTCCAACTACAGAAGACGGAACTACAGTTGTTGCTCCTGATGTAAAATCATCATCAGTATCGTAAATTAAAACATAGTCATTGTTACTTGCGCCAAAGTTGATGCCATCCATATGCACTGTAAGATCAAAATCACCTGGCGTTCCAGAGTAATCTATTCTCCATATTCTATCCATTACTCGACCGTTTGAAGGGCCAAAAGCTGCAGGGATGTTAGTGTTGTTTGAGGTTGTGGGTTGATCATTATGAGCTATCATAATTACGTCACCATCTGCATCTAAGCTAGTTGCATTATAAATTTGCATGATTCCTGCGCCCTGCGCATCAGTATTCGTATTACCAGAAATACGACCAATACCAACCAAGCCCAAATTGTGACCTGTTCCCTCATGAGCATAAAAATCAGTCGTCCCAATACTTAACCCGTACTTTGAAGAGAGGTAGTTGTCAACTATTGTTCTCTGGCAGGTATTAAGCTCAAACGTAAAATGAAAATTTTCGGATATATAACCACTAAAGTGGTGTGAAGCAGAAGAGTGTCGACCAATTCTTGACTCTACGTGTGTTGAAGGTGCTAAAACCGTTCCGGATTGTGTACCAACTAAAGAACCATCTTGATAGGTGCTATAGCTTGTCGTTCCAACTATGGTAGAAAGGTAAGTAGGGTTTGTGTTGATACTTGCGGTGCTTATAGGAGCAACACCCGTTGTAAACCTATGATAGGTATAATAGCGGTTTCCTCCATTAGTAACTACTGCAGTGTTAAAAAGACCTTTTTGAACAGAAGTTCCGGAATATTGACTACCACAAACACCTCCTACTTTTATCGTGATAGGCTGACAAACAGCAAACCAGCTTTTTGGTGTTGTCTCCATAGCTGATATAGCCCCACTTCTTAAAAAATCGTTTACTCCATCAAATCTCAGGGCTGGCAGCCCATTGATTATTGACGTTTGAAAAGTTGGTCTTCTGGTGCTTGAAGCCTGTGAAAAATCATTTCCATTTCCAGAAATATCTGACCAAGTAGAAACTGCCGATCCAGATGATTGAGAAATTTCATTCGCATCTACCCAAAAAGGCACGGTACTTGAATTACCAACTCCTCCAGGACCAGTTTGTGCTGTGACTTGGATAAGACTGCTGATTAGTAAACATGATAAATAGTAGCGGTTTAATTTCATAAGCTAGAGTTTTAACATTATAAATGTACGAAAAATTACCGCGCTGAAATTTTTTTATACAGCTATTGGATGAAAAGATGTTCTAGAGGGATGAATTGGTTATTGAGCGGTATGAAATAAATAAGTTAGATTAGGAATTTAAAAAAGATTAACTTTGTCTGCTCGTGAGGAAGAAAGGGAAGGATAAAAACAATCTGTTTTCTGTTGAGGATTTAACGTACGTATTTCGATTGATACGGACTAATTTTTTACTTATTCTTGGGATTCCACTAGTCTTTGGTGCTTTTGGATATTTGTATGTTCATCAATTAACAGAAATTTATGGTGTAAAAGCTCAGCTGTTAATTGATCGTGAAAAAATGTACAATTATCAAGCTGGTCTGCAAAAGCAATTGGGTTATCAGGACATTTATTCGGATATGAGAAATCAAATCCGTGTGCTTACCTCTCCTGATATGATAAGAACGGCCATCAAACGACTTGATTTTAATGTAAGTTATTATATTTCAGGACGTTTGAAGGATGATGTCCTAAAAAAAGGTATTCCGTTTAAAGTACAAATTGAAGATTTGCCCAAGGATATGTTCGGCAGTAAGATTGATGTTAAGATTATCGATTGGGATAAGTGCAAAATATCTTATGAAAGAAACGGTGTAAAGAAAAACACCATTGTATTTTATGGTCGAGCCAAAAAAACGGGAGACTTCACAATACAAGTAATTCAGACAGATAACTTTAGAAAGAACAACTACGAAGGTATTAGGTCCAATGATTACTATATTATATACAATTCTGAGCAAGAGTTGGTTAACAAGTACCTGCGGTCCTTAGAGGTGGTGAACTTGGAGTATACCTCAATTTTAGAATTAACTCTCAAATCTGAAAATCCTGACAGAGCACTTGTGTTTTTAAAGGAACTTTCAGACGTCTATATTAAGGAATCTAATCAATACAAATATGATCAAGTAGATACTACCCTGGTATACATTGATCGGCAGTTGGACAAAGTTATAGAGGATATAAATGATATTGAGTTTAAGCTAGATAGTTTTAAAATCAAAAGGGATATCATTGATCTCTCAAAGGAATCAAATTTATATTTTGACAAGTACCGCGACTATCGTGATGAAAAAAAACAAATTAGGGAAAGGGTAATAAGTCTAGCTGCTCTTGAAACCTACATTGCGCGCTTGGATCCAAACAAAGACTTTGTAAATCCTTCATCTGAACTGAGTTTATCAAATGATATGACCCTACAAAACTTGCTGGTTGACTTGGATGAACTCCAAAGTGAAAGACAGAAAAAACTGCAGAGTTTAAGCAAAAATTCTCCCACTATCATACAGCTCTCCGAAGAGATAGCAATGAGCAAAGATGAGCTTATGGACTATATTTCTAACTCGAAATCGGTGCTCTTAGAGAAGTTAAAGTTAATTACAGCTGAGATTAATGACTACAAGTCAATGCTTACAGGTATTCCTGAAAAAGAAAGAGATTTATTGAATATCACCCGAAAGTTGGATATTAATGAAAAGATGTACCTGTACTTATTAGAACGTAGAGCAAATGCCGAGATTACACGTGCAGGTATTTACCCGGAAGTTTCTGTGATTCAGACTCCAACGCGAATGGGAGTTATTGGCCCAAATAAGTTTAATTATTTGATGGTTTTTTTCTTGATGGGAATCTTTATAGCTGCTGTAATAACATTCTTAAAGGAGGTATATTTCAAAAAGGTCAGCAACCTTAACGATTTTACCGAATTGTCTGATGTGCCCGTTCTTGGTCAGATTTATCAGGCCAAAAAAGATAAATCGGATTTGTATGTCTCTGTTCTTGGTAGCCCAAAGTCACAACTGGCAGAGAATTTCAGAGGAATAAGAACAAACCTAAATTACTTTTTGAAGGAAGGACAAAATAAAATCCTACTAACCTCTGTTGCTCCTGGTGAAGGAAAAACCTTCTGCTCGTTGAACTTAGCATTGATTATTGCGAATGCCGGGAAGAAAGTATTGTTGCTTGAATTGGATATGCATAAACCAAGGATATACAGAGCCTTGGAGTATACGCCGGTAAATGGTTTAAGTAATTATTTATCTGGGCAAATTGCAAAAGAGGATGCGATAAGTAAAGATGTGCGTGAAAACCTTGATGTGGCTTTCTGTGGACCGGTGCCTCCAAACCCTTCAGAATTAATTGTAGGAGAAAAGCTAAAACTCATGCTTGATTATGCCTCTGAAAATTATGATTATGTTATTCTGGATACACCTCCGATTGGATTAATATCAGATGCTCTTTCCTTGATAGAACTATCTGATTTAGCTGCTTTTGTTTTCAGCACGCAAACAACTAGAAAGCAGGAGATATCCTATGTTGAAGGTCTTATAGAAAAGAATGATCTACAAAATTATGGGGCAATATTGAATAATGTTAAATCCTCCAGGTTCAAATATTATTACAGCCGATATGGTTATGGTTACGGCTACGGCTATGGTTACGGTTATGGGTATGGAAGTGATTATGGAGATAAACCGGAATTAGATGTCTGATTGGGATATAAAAATAAGCAGCCATAAGGGGGGATTTAATCTAAACCTAAGAGAAGTAGCGAAATACAAGGACTTACTCTTTTTATTGGTTAAAAGAGATTTTATCTCTATTTACAAGCAAACCATTTTAGGACCCCTATGGTTTTTTATTCAACCAATTTTCCAAACGGTTATTTTCGGAATTATCTTTGGACAGCTAGCAAAATTAGCACCTTCGGATGTACCTCAACCTGTGTTTTTTATGTCAGGGATTGTTTTATGGCAATATTTTTCAGACTGCCTCTTTAAAACTTCCGAAACCTTCATAACAAATCAACATGTATTTGGCAAGGTATATTTCCCTAGGTTGATCACACCCCTCTCTATAATAGTAAGTGCTCTATTAAAATTAGGTGTTCAACTCATGCTTTTTTTAGTAGTTTTCTTGGTGTATTTCTTGTTTGCAGATAGCCATGGTTTGGAGCCGAATTGGACTATTATCCTGGTGCCATTTTACATTTTGATGGCTGCAGGAATCAGCATGGGTCTTGGATTGATTGTAACTTCCTATACGACCAAATACCGTGATTTAAAGTTTTTGATTCAGTTTGGTATTCAGTTGTTGATGTACTACAGTACGGTTATTATGTCTGTGAAGTTAGTTGAACAAAAACCAGCTTTTGGAGGCTATATGGATTATGTGATGTTTAATCCTATGTCACCTATCATTGAGGCCATGCGTCATGCTTTTATTGGAGAAAAAGGCGGTGTTTTTGAGCCCTTATTCTTACTTTATAGTTTAGGCTTTATGCTAGTAGTATTGTTGATAGGAATAGCCGTTTTTAATAAAACTGAAAAGGATTTTGTGGATACCGTATAATGACGAAAATTGCTCTTAAAATATCGAAGGTTTCTAAATTATACCGACTTGGCGAAATTGGCACAGGGACTCTAGGTGGTGATTTAAAGCGCTGGTGGTCAAAAGTAAGAGGAAAAGAGGATCCATTCGCAAAGGTTGGTGAAGAAAATGACAGGACCAATGATTCAAATGCACAATTTGTCTATGCCCTAAAAGATATAGATTTTGAAGTTCCAGAAGGTCAAGTAGTTGGTATAATAGGGAGAAATGGTGCTGGCAAATCTACACTTTTGAAATTGTTGTCTAGAGTTACCACACCTTCAGATGGCGAGATATTGGCCAACGGAAGAATTGCCTCTCTGCTAGAAGTAGGGACGGGTTTCCATCCAGAATTAACCGGTAGAGAAAATCTTTACCTTAACGGGGCAATACTTGGAATGTCTAAAGCAGAAATAAATTCTAAATTAGACGAGATAGTAGAATTCTCTGGGTGCAAAAAGTATTTAGATACACCAGTAAAAAGATATTCCTCTGGGATGAAGGTACGTTTGGGATTTGCCGTAGCCGCTCATCTAGATCCAGAATTGTTGATTGTTGATGAGGTACTAGCAGTAGGAGATGCTGAATTCCAAAAGAAATGCATTGGGAAAATGCAAGATGTAGCAGGCACGGGTAGAACAGTGTTATTTGTAAGCCATAACATGAGCTCCATTCGAAACTTGTGTGAAAGAGTAATTGTTCTGGACATGGGCAAAATGATTTTTGATGGAGACGTTGAGGAAGGAATCAATCACTATTTGAGTCTTAATAGTTCTGAAGGTGGGGTCTCATTTAAAAAGAACTATAGTCTCAACAACAAAAGATTTGTATCCGAGATTTCGATAAATGAAAATCAAGGAGGTGTAATTGAGTACCTGAATAATGATATTGAGATTCAAGTAGGACTAAAAATCAATGAGGAATTAACAGGTGCCTATCTTGGTATAATCGTAGAGGATGGGCAAGGGAATTTCCTCATTGTCAGTTCGAGTGATGAAATGGAAAACGATCCGGTTGCAAGATTGTCTAAAGGAAATCATCAATTAAAAATTAGCTTTTCTAAACGTATATTAAAACCTGGAAAATACTATCTTTCATTTTCTTTAAGGAATAATTCCGGGGAAATTTATCACAGAACTCAACGTGAGCTTTGTTTTTATGTTGAAGATAACTTGAGTTATCGTGGGATGAAAAATAGATACAGAACAGTCGCTTTAACTGGAGTTGATGTGCAATATGCAATAGTAGAATGAAAAAGTGGTTAAAAAGCATCTTTTCGAAAAAAGAAACTTTTGATGGGAAAATACTCGTTCTTGGAGATAGCCACTCAAGAGCCTTCACCAATAATCACAACTTTATCCCCTTCTTCTTAGGAGCAGGAAAGCAACACAACTTATTGACAGTAGAGAATAAAGATCGTGTATTCAATAAATGTAAAAACACTTTAGAGGATATTGATGTCGAAAATGTATTATTGGTTTTTAGCGAGCCTGACTGCAGGTACATGTTGGGCCGAGGATGGACACCATGGGAGGGAAATGAAGTAGTTAATAAGGTTGATATTGAAAAACAAATCAGGATTTCTACCTCAAACTATTTGAATTTATACAATGGGTTGAAGAGCTCATTTCCAAATAAAAAAATATTCATTCTTAATGCAACTCCGTGTTATCGTGATGACCAAAATGAAATAACAACTAGGTTTAACAATGAAATGGGAAATAGATTCAGTTCTTATCCAGACGTGTTCATTTCAATAAATGAAATAATAACTGAGGAGGACGGCAAGCCAAGAAAGGAATTCTATTCTGACCCCGTGCATTTGAACCATCAGCTTCAAATACCCGTTGAAGACTACTTTCGATCTCTGGGGATTATTGAGAAAAGCGGATTTAGTAAAGAGTTAATTTGGGATAATGATGCCATGAGAAAGAAATTTAAGTACAACAAAAAATTTGATTGTTACACATATGCAGAATAATCTCGAACAGTACACCGTAAAAAATGTGAGCTCAATAAAAGATGCGCTTAATCAAAACGGAGTTTGTATATATCAAAGTTTTTTGGACCAAGAAACCCTGGGAAAGGTGCAAAACGAGTTCCATCAAATCCTAGATGAAAAGGATGCGGAATTTTTAGTCCCAAGAGATTACGATAAAGGGGATGCCGCGCTTGTTGAGTTATCTCAAATGCCAACCGAAATGATTACATCCAAAGTTTTTAAGAAAAGCTTTTATCAACAGTTACTTCAAGAATATTGGCCAGAGCAAGATTTAGTAACCAATCATAAAATATTTGTTGTAAAAGATGTGCCAGGGACAAAGCATATAGCTCAAGACTTGCATTTTGACGTAGCTAGAACCTTGAAATTTTTCTTGTATTTGACAGATACCGATGAAAAAAACGCCGCATTTAAATGTGTACCAGGATCACATAAGTGGGTGATGGATAAGAGGCGGAAAAAGTACAAAGACAAAATTTCTTATGAGAATCGACATTTAAGCAGGGTACCAGAGTTCAACGACCAAGCAATTTCGATGAATGGGAAGGCAGGTGATTTGATCATCTTTGACACGGATACCCTGCATTGTGCTGGACAATGCTCTGATGGGGAAAGATGGGTCATGAGAGGCCAATCTGAGGATTATAAATGGGAATACAAAAGGTCTTTATTTTCAAGGGTATTTAAGAGGTAATGGTTTTTAATTCCTTTGATTTTTTATGGTTTTTCCCCTTAGCAATGATGGGGTATTTCACCATTCCAAAAAATTTAAGGGTTTATTTCGTTTTATTAGCGAGTTATTTTTTCTATGCTTGGTGGGAATGGTCCTATTTAGGTTTGATATTAGGGTCAACCTGTGTTGATTACCTCTGTGCACTTGGTATTACGAAGAGCAAAACAGTCTCAAAAAAGAGAGTTTTACTGGGTACAAGCTTATTTGTAAACTTAGGCGCTTTAGTCTTGTTTAAGTATTTCAATTTTTTCTCAAGCTCGGTAGGTGGTTTAGGGGAGATGTTTGGTTATGAAATGGATGTACCCGTTTTAGATTTTCTTCTCCCTGTTGGAATATCCTTTTACACTTTTCAAACTTTAAGTTATACAATTGATGTATATAGGGGAGAGACTCCAGCAGAAAAAAACTACACGATATTTTCTCTTTATGTTGCGTATTGGCCTCAATTGGTTGCTGGTCCCATCGAACGTTCAAACAATTTGATACCACAATTAAAAGAAAAAACACCTTTTGATTATGAACGGGTTGTCATTGGTTCAAGAATGATTTTGTGGGGAATGTTTAAAAAGATATTTATTGCAGATCGTTTAGCCTATGTTGTCGACATTTATTTTGGTGATCCCATCGCATACAATGGTTTCGCAATGATATTGGCAACGGTCTTATTTGCTTTTCAGATTTATCTGGATTTTTCCGCATATTCTGAAATCGCAATTGGTTGTGCGAAAATCATGGGACATGATCTTATGGAAAATTTTAGGCGACCCTACTTAGCGCTGGGATTCAGGGATTTTTGGTCAAGGTGGCACATTTCTTTGAGTACTTGGTTCAGATCATATCTTTATATACCACTTGGAGGCAATAGAAAAGGGGAACTTAAATGGTACAGAAATTTGGCAGTAGTCTTTTTAGTCTCAGGTCTATGGCATGGGGCCAATTGGACTTTTGTTATATGGGGAGCACTGCATGCCTTATATTTGTTTTTGGAGATTTTCACTAATAAATACATACTAGATTTAAAGAAATTAAATAAAGTTGTATTTGGAATAATAACTTTTATGCTAGTTTGCCTTGCCTGGGTGTTTTTCAGAGCGGAATCATTGGAACAGGCATTATCGGTATTTAAATCTATGGCGCATATTGAAAACTCCAAATGGGAACATTTCAATATTTTTCCGAGTGAAATAAATGTTTTCGAATGGACAATTATTTTATTTAGCTTATGCACTGTTTTTCTATTTGAGTATTTCTTGGAAGGGAAGAGAAAAGTGACCTCTACATCCTTGTGGCATCCAACCTTAAGGCATGCCTCATACCTCATAGCCATTTTATTAATTGTGCTCGGAGGTTATTATTCAGGAGATGCTCAATTTATATATTTTCAATTTTAATGAAGGTCTTTATATTTAAAATATCAGCCCTTCTTACTGTCTCTTTTGTAATAATTGCGCTGTTCATAAAACCAATGATGAGCAAGGAGGTTGATAATTATTACGTGAAGTTAAAAATTGAAAAGACAAATTCTCTCATTATTGGAAGTAGTAGAGCGTCTCAAGGATTGAATCCAAATTACTTGGGAGTCGAAAATTTGAAGAATTTCGCTTTTACCAATATGAACTCACCTTATGGTGAAATTTATAGTAAGGCCATTAAAAGGAAATATAAAGGGCCGGGAGGGACCATAATATTTGAAGTTAACCCTTTCGTTTTTGCATCTAATAAAAATATTTTCCCTAGAGAAAAGGATAAGACATTGGACTTGTTTTTTGCAGGAACAATTTTAGAAAACTCAGCATACATAATTCAGAAGTCACCCAAACCATTATATCGTCATCTACTCCAAACCTCAACTCGAATAAAAGTTCACAAAAATGGTTGGATGGAAGTTTTGAATACACAAGATTCGGTAAAAAGAATGAAGAGTACTCAAAAAAAAATAAAGTCATATGAGACACTAGCTGAGGAATATGTGTTGGATAAATATAGAGTTACCGAGTTCGAAAAGCTATTAAATTTCTGCAGAAAGAATAATGCGAATGTTCTTATATTAAGGCTCCCTGTGGCTTCAGAGATAAAGGAGCTTGAGGATAAAAATTATCCAGAGTTCAATAATCTAATGAAAGATATTTCTCACCAGTTTAATTGCCGCTATATGGATTATTCTGATAGCAATTATGAATTTAATGATGGTGTTCATTTAACGAGAGAATCCGCAATCGATTTCTCTAAGAATATTAATAATATACTTCATTAAGAAAGCTTAAAAAATAAGCTAACTTTACAATCCAATGAAAAATCTTGCTATCATACCTGCCAGAGGAGGATCTAAACGAATTCCTAGGAAGAATATTCTAAAACTTAATGGTATTCCTTTATTATCCTATACGATTCGTGCCGTGAAAGAAAGTGGATGTTTTGATGAGATTTTGGTGAGCAGCGAAGACAAGGAAATCCAAGATTTAGCTTTGAGTGAAGGGGTTAATATTGATAGGAGGCCTGAGTCCATGGCGGGTGACAAAGTAACAAAGGTTCAAGTGGTTAAAGAGTTTCTTGAAAGAGAAGAGAATAAAACTAAATGGGATAATGTGGCTGCTTTTTTGCCAACTTGCCCTTTTAGAACAGCAGAAGATGTTAAAAATGCAGTATCTCTTTTTGAAAAGAACAAGGGACGATTCTTAATTGGTGTTGTGGAGTACGAGTTTCCTATTCAACTTGCATTGAAAAAAGAGGTGGACAAAGTTGATATGCTATCTGAAGAAAATTATTTAACGACCAGAAGCCAAAATATAGAGAAAAGGTATCACCCAAATGGTGCGATATACATGGCTCGTGTAAAGGACTTTTTAGAGAATGGAACTTTCTTCCATCCTGAGATGACAGCCTATGAAATGCCGGCGATAAGATCGTATGATATTGACTACCCTTACCAATTTGAAATAGCAGAGGTAATCGCAAAAAAAATTAAAAATAACGAGCTTTAATTGAAATGATTCGTGAACTTGATTCAGGCTCTAGAGTGTCATCATTGGATGGCTTAAGAGGGATTGCTGTTTTGATAGTTTTTTTTTCGCACACTTCTGGTCGGGGTATGCCGCTTTCAGATCAATTGAACTTTCATGGAATTGGACATATCGGTGTATATCTATTTTTCGTGTTGTCCTCCTTTTTACTGACCTTACAATTATTAAAAAAGGACTTGAGTTTTAAGAACCTTACAAAGTTTTATATAAAGAGGTTTCTTAGGATTATACCGCTCTATTACGTTATCGTCATTGGAGTCTTTTTTATTGAGCAATATACTGGAGGAATAAATGAAAAGTACTTGAATATCGGAGGTACAAGATCTTTAATGTTACACTTTTCATTTTACCAAGGAAACAGTGTCTTTTGGTCGATAGTTATAGAAATGCAGTTTTATCTTATAGTACCGTTAATAATATACTTGCTAAAACAGATTCCTAAATTGACCATATTCGGTTTAAGTTCTTTGGCATTCTTGAATTTCATTTTATATACATCAAAGTTGATTAGTTGGCCATCACAAAATGAATACATTGAACTGATAACAACAAACGCACATGGTAAAGGAGGCTATCTTGATGTTTTTATTTGCGGAATCTTGGCGGCATATTTTTATGAAAAATATAGTGCTATGTTAAACAGATGGAATAAAGAAATTGGATGGGGATCCTTTTTTCTATTTGCTCTATTGTTGTTTGTTTCAGTCGTAGTAATTAGTAAAAACTTTCTTGGGATAGAGGAGGTCTATCGTGATTTAAGGTATTTCAGTATAGTGTATGGCTTCATTTTTAGTTTATTTCTGGTATCCTTAATGCTAGGGAGTCCTGTACAGAGATTGTTTTCATGGAAACCTATTCGTTTCATCGGAATTATAGGTTTTTCTTTCTATCTTTTACATATGGCAATTTTTCAATGTATAAATTTGACTGAAATCAATCCGACATTAAAATTTATCTTAGCATTTTTATTTACGTCATTAATTTCCCTTATTAGCTTTTTATCTATAGAGAGGGGGAGTATTAATTTGGCAAAAAAAATTAACGCATATATAAAGTGAGTAATTATAAAGACATAAAAGGACCCGTAATTCCGGTCCCAGTTCCATTCCTTGAAAACGAGGATGTGGATTATAAAAGATTGGAGGACTATGTTGGCTTTTTAGCCAGCAAGAAAATTCCCGCGGTTATGACTACAGTAGGAACGAGTAGGTATAATCTTCTTTCTTGGGATGAAATAAAAAAGTGTAATGAGACCTTGGTAAAAGGTGCAGGTGAAGAAACCATTAGCATTGTTGCCAATCCCGTATCAGGAGGTTTGCGCCACGCCATTGAATTTGGTAAGCATGCGATGGAAATAGGTGCCGACTATTATTTAGTTTATTTCCCGGAGAGGCATTACGGAGAGGCGAATACATACGCCTTCTTTGAAACTTTGAACAGGGAATTAGATATTCCCATGTTGATTCATGAAATGCCTATGCGTAACGGTATGGGAGGGGGACAGGTTCAGTATTCACTTGATTTACTAGATCGTTTGCTTGAATTGGAAAACGTTGTGGGAATGAAAGAGGAAGCACTGGATAAAGATTATAGCAACAAGATTCTCGATAAATTTGGAGAAGATGCCGTAATCATTGGAGCCGGCGGAGGAATGAGTAGATATTTATATCGTGATTTTGACCGTGGTTCAAGAGCATTCTTAGGAGGGCTCGGTAACTTCCATCCTGAATTGGAGCTTGAGTTTTATAACTCACTTGTTTCGGGAGATCGTGAGAATGCAAGACGCATTGTTGAAGAAATTGAATTACCATACTTTGAGGAGGTTGTGCCCATTGGATGGCATCCAGCACTTAAAGCAGCATTGAGTCTGAAAGGATTTTGTTTGCCCAACGAACGAAAACCGATGGTAACAATAAGCGATAAGGACAGAGAGGTGGTAAAAAACCTTCTTCAAAAAAATGGATGGCTATAGGAATGAAGGAAAGTTTTGAAATAAACAGTAGGGTATTGTCAAATGAATCGCAGCCCTATATCATTTGTGAAATGGCTTGTGCCCATAACGGAAGCTTTGAAGAGGCAAAAGCGCTAATTGATGCTGCTGCGATTGCAAAAGCAGATGCCATACAGTTCCAATTCTTTGTGCCTGAAGAGACCGTTACGCCGCAGCACCCAGCTTTTTCCGTAATTAAGGATATTTGCTTTTCCGAGGAGCAATGGAAGGAGCTTACAGAACACGCTCGTTCGCTAAAACTGGATGTTTTTACATGTACTTATGATGTGCCGAGCGTTCAATTAGCAGTTGACCTTAAATTGGATGGTATCAAATTGAATTCTTCGGATTTGTCAAATCCTGAGGTGTTGCAAGCCTGTGCTAAAAGCGGTTTGCCTCTAACTCTTGGGACTGGAGCTAGCACAGCTGAAGAGATTCTAGATGGAATAAAAGTTCTAAAAGAAAACACTTGCACGAAACTGGTGTTAATGCACGGCGTTCAAAATTTTCCAACCCAAATTGAAGATTTAAATATTCACAGAATAGACTGGTTAAAGTCAGCTTTCCCTGGTCTTCCTGTGGGGTATGCAGATCATACAGAAGGTGGGAATAACTTTGGATTATCTGTTGATTTATTAGCTGTTTCAAAGGGAGTAGCAGTATTAGAGAAACATATTACGCTCGATAGAAGTAAGAAAGGAATTGACTATCAGGCAGCCCTTGAACCCAAGGAATGGATTGAATATGTAAATAACATTAGAAATGCATACGCTGCTTTGGGTACAAAAGGAGTTAAGCCTATGTCTGAGTCAGATTTGAAATATAGAAAATTTCAAAAGAAATCAATTGTAGCTGCAAAAAAGCTTAGTAAAGGACATACATTAACTAGGGCGGATGTTGATTTTATTAGAAATGAGGAACCCGGTTTGGCCCCCAAAGAATTTGGGAAAGTTGAAGGGATGAAACTGGCTCGTGAGATAAATGAATTTGAGAATATTGAAATCAAGGATTTGATATGAGTTTTGTAGATGAAATAGAAATTAATGGAACGAGAATCAGTCAAGAAAGTCCTGTCTATATCATCGCTGAGGCTGGCGTTAACCATGGAGGAGACATTCAAAAAGCATATGATTTAATTGATATTGCTGTAGAGGCAGGAGCAGATGCTGTAAAATTTCAGGCCTTTAGAACGGAACATTTAATCCTAGATAATGTTGGAAAGGCCGAGTACCAAACACAAACAACGGAAGCATCTGAAAGTCAATTTGAGATGCTTAAAAAACTTGAGTTGAGGTTTGAGCAATATAAGCAAGTTCGAGATTATTGTCAGAAAAAGGGGATTACCTTCTTAATCACCCCCTTTGATGAGAAGAGCCTGGAAGATTTAGAAGAAATTGGTGTGCAAGCGTATAAAATAGCAAGTACTGATACTACTAATCTTCCTTTTCTAAAGAAAGTGGCTCTTACAGGCAAACCAATGATTTTATCTACTGGAATGTGCAACATGGAAGAGGTGAAAAAGGCTGTTTCCTTTGTGTCTAAGTATACAAGTAAGCTGGTGCTTTTGCAATGCACGGCAAACTATCCGATAAAGGATGAAGAAGCTAATTTAAACGTAATACCTGTATTCAAAAAAGAATTTGAATGTTTGGTTGGATACTCAGATCACAGTGTAGGAATCGGTGCGGCACCTTTCGCAATACCATTGGGTGCAGTTGTTTTAGAGAAGCACTTCACCATCTCGAAAGATGATGAAGGTCCTGACCACAGAGCATCACTGGCCCCAGGAGAGTTAAAAGAATTTGTACAACTTGTGCGCCGAGTAGAGAAGTTTGGTGGAATTTCAATAAAGACTCCAACAGATTCAGAAAAAGGGACTAAGAAGTCTTTACAAAAGTGTTTAGTTGCTGCAAAAAATATTGAAATTGGACAGTTGATTTCTGAAGAAGACATTGTTGCTAAAAGGACTGGTGGATTGGGTGTATCTCCACTTGAGTTTGAGGTCATAATAGGGAAGAAGGCAAGTAAAAGCTATCAGATTAATGACATTATCGAAGAGTGAAATAGCTATCATAGGTTGTGGTGGGCATGCCCGATCACTTGTCCCTGTGCTAATTGAATTGGGACTTTCTATTGATGGGATTTTTGATGACTCCTATGATGACACGGTTCCAGAAAATATCTCAGGAGTGGAGTTAAAGGGAAGGATTAAGGATTGTTCTCGAAAACAAAATGCTCTTATTGCACTTGGAAACCCAAAACAACGTGAGCAATATTATACAGAAGGATTTAATTATATAGGGAATGTAATACACCCAAGTGCAATCATGGTTAAGGATGTTGAGCTAGGTAATGCCAATCAAATTCTCCCTAAGGTTTTTATTAATTCATTTTCTAAAGTTGGGGATAATAACCTAATTAATTCGGGCGCAATAATTGAGCATGAATGTCAAATAGGTAGTCATAACCATATTTCCATTGGAGCAAAAATTTGTGGCAGAGTTCAGATAGGTAATTCAAATATGATAGGTGCTGGAGCAATAATTATTGATAATATAAAGATAGCTTCCGATATTATTATTGGTGCAGGGGCAGTTGTTGTTTCTGACTTAGTTGAACCTGGAACTTACGTAGGAAATCCTGCAAAGAAGATAAAATGATATATGTTTCTACATCTTGCGTCAGGAATAAATTCATTGGAGAGTCTGTCCGTGAATTGGCTGAAGAAGGTTATCATAATATTGAGCTTTCGGGAGGAACTCAACCCTATGAAAAGCTTGAGGAAGAATTGCTTCAACTGAAACAAACGTACAATTTAAATTTTCTATGCCATAATTACTTCCCTCCTCCAGAAGTGCCATTTGTGGTTAATTTGGCTTCTTTAGATGAAGAAATATTCCAAATGTCATTGGATCATTTGAAAAAGGCGATTGATTTAAGCAAAAAGTTAGGAGCAAAGCGTTTTGGTTTTCACGCCGGCTTTTTAATAAATATTCCGCTCGATGAAATTGGAAAAAGTATTGGCCGGAACGAATTGTTTCCCCACCCGCCCGCCCTGAACAAATTCTTTTCCGGCTATAAAGAATTAAAAAAGCATGCGGGGACAGACTTTGAACTTTACATTGAAAACAACGTTTGCTCGGCAACGAATTATCAAAATTTTAAGAATCAAAATCCATTTCATTTATGTGAGTCTGAGTCCTACAAAGAGCTTTCAGAGAAAGATGATTTTGGATTGATTTTAGATGTTGCACACTTAAAAGTAAGCTGTAGGACTCTTGGATTGGATTTTGAAAGCGAGTTTAATTATCTGGCAAAAAGGTCTGATTACATTCATATTTCGGATAATGATGGCACCAAAGATTCGAATCAAGAATTGAAGGAAGAAAGTTCCCTGTTTAAGTGTCTTCAAACTTTAAACTTTGAGAATAAAATAATCACTTTGGAAGTCTATGACGGTCTAGCTGCTCTAAAAAGTAGCTACGAATTATGTAAAAGCTTATTTTAGCTATTCATTAATTAATCAGCAAGGTGCTCAAAAAATTCCCAGGACTCTATTATCGCTTACGTTTGATTAAGGATTTGGGTTGGAATGCTTTCCGAAGGTTTCAGGCAGATCAAAGAAGGGTGAAAAGGATGCATCCGAGCTTGAAATTTCAGGTAGGAGAATTGAAGCGTTTTGAAATCAACTCTGAAAACATACAAAATGGGGTTCAATTTGAACCTGTTAACTTAAGTGCTTTCAATAGCATTATATCTGCATGTCCAGACAATTTTGAGGACTGGGATTTTGTTGATTTAGGTTGTGGGAACGGTGCTGCTGTTAGGATGGCAAAAGAGTTTGGTTTTAAGTCTTACACAGGAATCGATTTTGCTCCTGAACTGATTGTTGAAGCACAAAGTAATTTTCCATTTGCCAGTTTTCATCTCAGTGATGTTGTTGAATATTCCATGGGGCCTGGCAAAAAGTTTCTTTTTCTATTTAATCCATTTGGGAAAGAGGTATTAACTACTTTACTTAATCGCTTGTCTGATAAAGGGGACGACATCTATATAGCTTATGTTAACAATCCATATCCTGAACTCTTTGGTTCATTTGAAAAAGTTCATGAACAGGCAGATCCAATAGGACTGTATGGAGCAAAATCTTATCTTTATAAGAAAAAGAAATGAAAATTTTAGCTTTAATTTTAGCTTTAATAGCCATCAATGTTCAAGCTCAGTTCT
This sequence comes from Flavobacteriales bacterium, assembly GCA_964230025.1. GTDB lineage: Bacteria > Bacteroidota > Bacteroidia > Flavobacteriales_D > JAUILH01 > CAXRFO01. Next base: position 29,545 of record CAXRFO010000002.1, read on the forward strand.
CAAACTTTGTTTCATTAGATGCCCAACCTGCAAATCAAACTTTGGTTTTGCCAACAACTCATAAATTTCAATTTATGTTTCAGGCTGGAGACACGATAAGTGGGAACATTTTAAAGGCATGGCCAGATTATACCTGTTATTTTCCACTTGCGGGTAGCTCACAGGATGGCATTATTGGATTAAACCATGAATTAAACAATGCAAATGCAGGTGTCTCAATGATACCAATATCTCTTGATACTGGATATTGGGCGGTTAATGGACACTCATATTTGGACTTTTCTGATGTTGGCGGAACCAGTCGACCTTGTTCTGGAGGGCTAACAAACTGGGGAACAATTGTTATCGCTGAAGAGGATACAAATGTTTTAGACACAGATGCAAATGACTATCATGATATTGGATGGCTTGTAGAGTATGACCCTGTAGTAGGTGAAATAGTTGATTACGATAATGATAATCGACCTGACAAGGTTTGGAAATGTGGAAAAATGCTTCACGAAAACGTATGTTTTTACAATGATTCAATTGCTTTTTTTGGAGCAGATGATGCCAATTGGGGCTTTCTATACAAGTTTGTGTGTGACCAACCGCAGGACTTAAGTTCAGGAACACTATATGTGCTTGTAGCGGATTCGGTAAACGGAGCTAATGGTAATTGGTTTCAGGTAGCTAACAATACGCCAGCAGATTGCAATAGAGTTCAACATTTTTCAAGAGATCACAATGCAACGAACTTTGAAGGAATAGAAGATTGTGAAATTGGTCCAGATGGGAAAGTGTATTTCACCAGCAAGTTTACAGGGCGGGTTTATCGATTGACAGGAAACAATCCCAACGTTAATGATCTTGAAGTTTATGTTGAAAGTCAAGCCTATCAGATTCAGCATGCGAACGGAGTTAGCACCGTAAATTGGGGAACCCAACACGATAACTTAGCTTTTGATGATCAGGGAAACCTATATGTTTGCCAAGATGGAGGAGAGTTTTTTGTGTGGTTAGTTAGATCTTACCACACCATGCAAAATCCTAAGATTGAAATTTTCGCGAGAACTCCTGCGGGTGGTGAACCAACAGGAATCACTTTCACTCCTGATTACAATTACATGTTTATTTCATTTATGCATCCTTTTGTGAATAACCAGGATACAATTACAGATGCGTTTGGTGTAAGGAAGGTTTTTAATACAGGTACCACTGTTGTTATATCAAGGGTTGATGGGGGACAAGGATTGTCAAGTAATAAACCATTGGATGATATAAATATCTGGTATCGAAATAATTGTTTGTTTACTGAAAGTGGTTTTGAATTTGATCAATTTCAATTGTATAATTTGGAAGGGAAGCTCATCCAGGAAGGTGAATGGAGCCCAACTATTCGGATTGAGGAAATTGTAATCGGTGCATACATAGTACGATTTAGTAATCAAGATTCGCACGTTGAAAGAAAACTGCTAATTGATTAAAGAAAAAAATAAAATCCACTCTACATCTCCTTATCTTTACGCTTGAATGAAAGATTCAATTTGCAAGAATAATGTTTCCTTAAGAACGGCATTGGCGCATATTAATGCGGAACCGGCTGGGATTGCATTTTTAGAAGATGAGCAAGGAGTACTAAAAGGTGTTGTAACCGATGGTGATATCCGCAGAATGTTACTTGACGGAATGTTGTTGGAGGATTCAATCGAAGGAAGGTATAATGAGGATTTCGTTTTTGCCTTTGAAGGCACTGATATAAAAGAACTACAAGCCAAAACGAATAAGAAAGTTAGGCTCATTCCCATTGTAGATCAAGGCATGAAGTTGGTTGATTATTTTCGCTATGATGCAAGAAATAACTTTATTCCCGTTGCTATACCCGAATTGGATGGAAATGAATTTGCCTACTTGCAAGATGCCTTTCTTAGCACTTGGATTAGCTCAACCGGTGCTTATATAAACAGGTTTGAAAAAGATTTTTCATCTTTTTGCGGAGTTAAGCATGCCATAGCGGTGTCCAATGGAACCGTGGCTATTTCATTAATACTAAAAGCGATGAATATCGGTCCAGGGGATGAAGTTATTGTGCCTGATTTAACCTTTGCTGCTACTATTAACACGGTCATTCATGCAGGAGCAACTCCGGTTATCGTGGATGTTGAGCCAGATTATTTTTGTATTGATCCGAATGAAATTGAAAAGGTAATCACTCCAAAAACAAAAGCTATTATTCCCGTTCATATTTATGGCCAATCTGCAGATATGGAAGCAATAATGGCCATTGCCGAAAAACATGGTCTATACGTTATTGAGGATGCTGCAGAGGCACATGGCGCAAGTCAAAACGGTAATAAGGTAGGAAGTATGGGGCATGCAGCCAGCTTCTCTTTTTATGGGAATAAAATCATAACCACAGGTGAGGGGGGAATGGTAACAACGAATTCCGATGAATTAAATGAAAAAATGAGAATTCTACGGGATCATGGGATGAGTAAGGAAAAGCGCTATTGGCAGGAAGAAGTTGGGTTTAATTTCCGAATGACCAATTTACAAGCGGCCATTGGATGTGCTCAGTTAGAAAAGATTGATGAGATTATAGATTACAGAAAGCGGCTCGAAAAAAAATATGAAGATCTGCTTACAGATAAGGGGTTTAAGTTCATGAAGAATAGACCAAATTCAGATCGAGTGGTTTGGTTAGTAACGGCATTATATGATGGGGATAGGGATATGCTATTAGAGGATATGAAAAAGAACCTCATAGATGGACGTCCTTTTTTCTATCCACTTTCGGATATGCCTGTTTATAAGAAGTATGCTAAGGATAATCCTGTAAGTAGAGAACTCTCAAAAAATGGACTAAACCTGCCAACCGTTAAGGATATTAACTTTGATATGATCGATGGATTCTTTAAAGGATATACTCAATAAAATCCATCAATTTGAACAAGATTATGACGTAAATTCTTTGCGTTTTGGAGGTGTTTATGCTTGGCCGCTATTTAGAAAGGCTATTTGGGCTGATTTTATGAAAAAAAACATTGTCAGCGGTGTTAGCAAAAAAAATGAGCCCAAAAAGGATAGAAGGCTTTCAAATAATAAGTTCTTAAAAAAAATCCAGCTTCTACAAAGAAAAAAGAAATTAAGCACAGAGCTTAAAGAAGCTAAAAATTCGCTATGTCTTGATTCTGATATTTTGTTGTACTCGTCAGTGTCATACTTATCCGACAATATAGATGGTAAGTTATATGATAGACATATTGATCCAATAAAAGAGTTTGTATATCCTAATGCCAATAAGCTTGTTGATCAAATAAATCCAATTAACGCAAAACTTAAAGCTTCATCTTTAAGATTGGACCTTTTGGAGAATTTAATGGATATAGAAGCTCTTATGGGCAATATGCCTAAATTTAAAATTGAAGCTGAGAGTTCACTTTTAGATTGTTTTGAAGAGTTGTTTTCAATAGATATAGCCCGATATACCTATCGTTTTAATCGTATTTTGTACATCTCTGATTATTTTAAAGGTATTTTATCGAATCAAAATATTAAGGTCGTTTTTTTGCCCTGCTGGTATGATGACTATTCACTAGGACTCATACACGCATGTAAATCTTTAAATATTTTAACAGTTGATGTACAACATGGTAAGCAAGGTAAGTATCACGCTATGTACACCCATTTCACTATAGTGCCAGAAGGTGGATATGAAATTTTGCCCAATTATTTTTGGAATTGGGGTGCAGAATATGCAGAAAATATCAAGGGCTGGATGAATAGTGAAGCTCACAAGACTATTGTTGTAGGCAACTTGTGGACGGCATTATGGAAAGAACAAATATTTAAAGACGAATCTCCAGAGCTAAAAGAGTTGTCCCTGAAAATGAACAATTATGAAAAAAGATTAATTGTTAGTCTCCAGCCTATTATTGATACGATTCCAAGTTGGTTAAAAGAAGCCGTTCAAGAAATGTCAAATACTTTCTTTGCTTTTAGGCCACATCCCAAACAAAAAGAGAATGAAGAATTAAAGAAAGCTGTTGAAGGTTTGGGGGAGAATGTCGATTGGGAATTATGTTCAAGCCTTCCTTTATATCCATTACTTCAGCTTTTTGAATATCACCTTACGCCATGGAGCACAGTTGCGTTTGAAGCTAAATTAATGGGCTTGAAAAATGGAATTATACATGCGCAAGGTACTGAAATGTATGCAGAAGAAATTAAAAATGACGTTTTCGCTTCAGTGCTATCCCAAGATGATTTGAAAAATTTTGTTTCATTACAAAATCAACTACCCTATAAAGGTATGATAGCCGATTTAAGCCAAATAAAGTTGAATATAAAAAGCGCTCAATGGAATTAACAATTGTTTGTATTGCTTATAATAGAGAAGATTCTTTAAGCAGATTGATCAGTTCACTCCAAAGTGCTCATTACCCTGAAGGTCATAATGTTAGGCTGCTCATAAGTATTGATAAAAGTGACAATTATAATGTGCTTGAGTTCGCAAATAATGTGAATTGGAACTATGGTCCTAAAGAGATCATAGCGCACACAAAGAACTTAGGATTGAGAGAACATATTTTTAGTTGTATTGCACTTACGGAAAAGTATGATAATGTTGTTTTATTTGAAGACGATTGTTTTGTATCGCCATATTTTGTTGATTACACACTAAAAGCACTATCCTTTTATAAAGAAAATGATAATGTTTGCGGAATATCATTGTACAGTTATGATCATTGTGAGTTTGTAAGAATGCCTTTTGTTGCCCTAGATGACGGTTATGATAATTATTTTATGCAAGTTCCGAGTAGTTTAGGACAAGCTTTCAATAAGAGGATGTGGCTTGCGTTTAAATCAGCCATGGATAAGGGGGAAACTGAAATAGGCCCGAATGATAAATTACCAGAGTGCCTTCAAACATGGACAAAATCATGGAAGAAAGACTACTTCAAATACATGAAGGAACAAGGAAAATACTTTGTCTATTCAAGAACATCTTATTCAACTAATTTTGGAGATATAGGTGCAAACTTTAAAATTACCAAAAGAAGGTATCAGGTTTCTCTTATGGTAGGGGATAAAGGAGATTATCGCTTTTCAAATTTAAAAGAGTCCAAATCAATATATGATGGTTTTTATGAACCTGAAGGGAGAATTTTAGGAAAGGATTATGAAGGCTATGAGTGTGACTTTTACGGTTATAAAAACCCTAAGGTTTATGGTGATTCAGGATATATTTCTCTTAAGGATTGCACTTCCCCTGAAAAGACATTTGATGATGGAATGTATCCACAATATTTGTCTCTAGTTTTCAATAAATATGGAGATGGCGTAAATGTTGGAAAAGCATCAGATTTTAAAAGTAACTTATCTTCAGAAAAGCGTTCACTCAACCCTTCATTTCAGAAGGTAGATGCCGTTATCCAAAAAGAAAAAACTACCGCCCTTGTTGAAACTTATATGAAGAAAACATGGGAATATAAAATCGGACGTTTCATTACACTCCCATTTCGGGTTTTTAAGAAGTGATGAACTGCTTTGATTTAATGATGTTCAAATGAGAAGGGAAAATCTATTTTAATACTTTTGTAGTGATGCGTCTGTGTTTTTTTATATTATCCCTATTCCAATTGTACTTTAGCTCTGCTCAGCACTTTGAGTGGGTAAATCAAATCGGGTCAGACCCTGGGGGGAACGATTATGTTTTCGATATGAAGGAGGACACCATATTGAATTTAATTTACGTTTCAGGTCGGGTAAAGAATCCTTCTGATTTTATTGGCACCTCCGGTACTGCTTCTCCACAGGCATATGGAGATAGGGATATATACATAGCCTGTTATGATACAGCTGGTCACTTATTATGGGTAAATCGTTCGGGAAGTACCGGGCCAGAGTATGGTAACAAAATGTTTGTGAAGCATGGTGAGTACGTTCTCCTTTCTGGGTTAATTCGAGATGGAGGAATCATCAATGGTCAAAATACCTCTGATACGTTAAGCCTTAATACAACAAAGGCAATCGTGATTAAATATTCAAGTACAGGAGATTTAATTTGGACTCGACTTTTTATGCCCGGAATAACTGGAGGGGAAGCGTTTTCAGCTGTTGAAGATGAAAATAAAAACCTTTACGTAACAGGGTGGTTTGCCCAAGATTGGATTTTAGGGACAGATACTATTGTTAATCAAGGGGGTAGGGATATGTTCTTGATCAAATTGGATTCAACTGGAACTACCTTATGGTTAAGAACGGGTGGAAATTCAAACAGTGATATTGGAAAAGATATTATTGTTATAGACAGCTCCTTGTATGTAGTATCAGATTTTTCTGGTGATTTTTCTTTCGATTCCACCCAAATCAATACTGCAAACAATAATAAAGATGCCGTTTTGCTGAAAGTGGATCTATTAGGAAAATTAGATTGGCATTTAGTTTATGGAGGTCTTTCAAATGATATAAGCGAAGAGATAATCTACAGGGAGGATTATTTGTTTTGGGCAGGAAATAGAAGCAGTAATGGATTTATATCAAAGATTGACACGAGCGGTGAAATGATTAATGACTTAATTATTGACGCTAGCACAGGAATCAGCGAGTGCAGAGGGGTTGATGTTTTTAGGAACAACTTATACTTAACAGGTAAGTTTGAGGGTTCAGTTCTTTTACCCGGAGGTGACTCCATTTTTACAGCTGATAAAGGAATGTATCTGATTCATTTAGATACAAGTATGTCAACATCAGAATTTCAGAAAGTTTTGACCTCTACTGAACTTAATTCCATTACTCCATCTGGATCGCAGGTGATTTATGAGAAAGGAAAAATCTATTGGGGTGGTAACTTCCTAAGCAGTGTGTCTTTTGATGAAGATACTTTGAATTCAAGTGGTGTTAGCTCCGATATTTATATTTCGAAATTGGATCTGCCACCAAAATGGGCATATTTTAATGACTATCAAGTTTATTGTGATAATCAGGATATCTGTTTTTATTTTCATGATTCACTTGGGAACATAGATCACTTTGATGTCGAATTAAATAATAACAGCTATAGCTTTTATGGGGACACATGTATAAATGGATTAGCCGTGGGAACCTACAATCTCAAAGTTACTGCCAACACATCTTCTCATGCTGATAGTGTTTTAATTCCAAATTATATTGTTGTTTCGAATCAGAATCAACCTGTCATAGATACTGTGTACTTTGATTTTCCTTTGTTAGTTATTAATGGCGTTTACGATAGCCTTGAGGTATTCTACAATGATAGCCTAATTTTTACAGGGAATGAGAACGACACAAGTGCTTTTAGTCCATTTTATGGATACTATTATGTATTAGCATATAATTCTAGTGGATGTTACATCTTTTCTGACACTATTGAATCTGTTGATGGAATCGATGATAATAGCATAATCGATATTGGTATATTTCCGAACCCAAGTACAGGAGTCTTTTATTTTGTGGGAAGTAACGATTATGAATTCTATGATGTGAATGTTTATAGTATTGACGGGAAATTGACGCACACTCAATCGTTTACTGGAATTCTCGATTTAAGGTATCTGCCTAACGGGATTTACCTTTTTGAGGCCATTATTAATGGAGAAAGCATTATCAAACGAATTGTGAAATTCGAGTAATGGGACAAGTAATCTCAGATGATTTTGACGGTTTTGAGAGCTCTAAGCTAACAATCTTAATGGCCGCATATAATGCGGAACAACATCTTTTGGAAACTCTTGATTCCGTGGCTAATCAAAGCTATAAAAATTTTAATCTTCTTGTAGTCGATGACGGTTCTACTGATAGTACCTTGGGAATTTTGGAATCCTATGATGACCCTAGAATCTATATACTGGTAAATGAAAAAAACAAGCATTTGGTAGCGAGTTTGAATCGTGGATTGGATATTATAAAAAGCGAGTATATAATGCGCATGGATGCCGATGATATAATGGTTCCTGAGAGGATAGATCGTCAAATCAATTTCATGGAAACAAATCCAGATGTTGACATTTGCGGTAGTTATTTAAAATACTTTGGAAGCCGACAGGAGCATATTAAACTTCCAACAAGTGACGAAGAAATCAAAGCAAATCTCCCCTTCCATAGTATTATGCCACATGCAACAGTTGTCTATAGAAAAAAGCATCTAGATGAATATCAGATAAGATATTCCCCTAAATATATCCACATGGAAGATATTGATTTATGGTCTAGAATTTTTCCTTATACAAGGTTTGCAATTATTCCTGAAACGCTCTATCTATACAGATGGGATGGACAAAACATAACAGATAAGAACGCACATACAAGAAGGAATCGAGAAGAGGAGTTTTTTAAAGACTTATATGAGAGGCTTGAAATCAAGATTAATCCGCAACTTTTAAGTGCCTACCTTGACTATAGAAACAGTATTAAACTTGATAAAAGTAGAATAAAGAAAGTCCTAAGGTTTTTCAGAGAAATCATTACATGGAATAGAAATAAAGAGCTTGTTAATCATAAGTTTTTATGCGAAAAAGTAAAGAGTGAAAGAAAAAGACTTTTCTTTATATCCATTGATCAAAATTTGAAGAATGTTTTGATTTTTTGGAAACATCCAAAGTTAATATTTCAGAACCTACGATATGTATTATCATCGGTATTCAAAGGAAAGTGATGTTAAAAGTAAAGTTTGATAGGAATTATAATTACCCTGACATTTTTAGACAATCTCCAGGTAATAAAGGAATTTGGAATAATTTAGAACTTATAAGGGAAGGTAATTGCGATATATACATAGTTTTTAACACAACGGAAAAATGTGATTATAAAATAAGTTGCAAAGAAGGGGGAAGGATACTTTGTATGCAAGAGCCCCCTTATGATCAAAAGAGACATTTTCTGAATTTCCAGCATGATTTTGATTGTATTATATCGCATTTTGATAAAACAGAAGTTCGTAATATTAGACAACCAGGTATGCTTCCTTGGTTTGTGGAAAAGACTTATGATGAGTTAAAAGCGCTTAAGCTTTCAGATCTCGAAAAACAGAATAAAGCAGTTTGGATTACTTCTAATCGCAGAGGAAATCCGGGACATGATGCGCGATTGACGTTTTTAGATCTTCTACAAGTAAATAAGAACCCCCAGATTGAAATTTTTGGAAAAGGAATTAATCCGATTGATGATAAATTTGACGCTCTGTCTCAGGTGAAATACACGATAGCTGTTGAAAATTACTCTGATTCGGATTATTGGACCGAAAAAATCATGGATGCATATTTAAGCCTTACGATTCCAATTTATTACGGATGCACGAATCTGGATCATTACTTCCCTAAAGAGTCTTTTATTGAAATTGATATAAATAAACCGGAGTATTCTTACGATAAAATATGCGATATTTTGGCATCAAATTATTTTGAAGAAAATAAGAATTACATAATAGAAGCAAAAAATAGAGTTTTAGATAAGTATCAATTATTCCCTTGGTTGGAGTCTCTTTTGGAAAATGGAGACATCAAACTAGGTAATCAAAAAACATTTGATTTTTATAAAACACCTAAGGCTAGTTTCTTTCATCGACTAAAAAATAGACTTCAAAAAAAATGAGTTCATTGAACCCCAAGTACCCGAGTGTTTTTCATATTGGATTACCCAAAACAGGAACCACTACTATACAGCATATCTTAGGCCAAGACCAAAGGGTAAACTTGATGATGGTGCGTAATTATAATACGGTTGATTGGTTTAACAAAGAGTTTGATTTATGTAAACCTGATAAAGTAAATGTGCTTTCAGAGGAAAACATTCTTCTCCATATGAATATTGACGGACATGGCTACGTGAAGTCGTCAATAATGCTAGAACGAATGGCACAAACTCAGCCCAACGCTCAAATAATTTTGACGATACGTGAACCAAAGAAATTACTTTGTTCTAGATATAAATACCATATTCCCTATTGGGAAGGTTACTCAAAAGATTTTGAAGATTGGTTGGGAACCCAGCAAGGAGCTGACTACTGCAGTATTTGCTGTTACCGCAACATGTACAAACAAATACTTACCTACTTCCCCAAAGAACAGATACATTTCATACTCTTTGAGGACTTAATTCATGATAAGGAAGCCTACATAAAAAAGTACTACGAAATTATCGGCTTGAATCTACTTCCAGAGATTGATTTGAATACACATCAAAATGAAAATCTTACGGAACCAGAGATAAAAGCAATAAAGAAGCTGAATAGATTCAAGGTATTCAAAAAAGGAGGTAAGTTATCTCAAATGGAAGCCAATTTATACAGGAAGTTGGTGAAAAGGAAACGTGATAAGTCTAAAAAGGTTGAAGATTTTAAATGGCAAAAAACGCGCCTATTTAAAGGTTGGGAAAAGGAGTTTTATGATCAAAATAAGTTTCTGGTTGAAGAAGGGTTAGTAGACGCTCATAAGATGAAAAAATACGGTTATCTTGAATAATTTGTTTCTATATACAGCCTCTTATCCATTTGGCAATGGAGAGACTTTTATAGAGCATGACCTTTCTATAATTAGCGAAAATTATGACAAGGTTTATTTAATTCCCTTTAGTAAAAAGGGAGATAGAAGGTCAATCCCATTTGATAATATTGAAGTATTAGAATTTCCCGAAGAGGTGAATCCTAGCATTTCAATTCTTAAAGTTCTTAAAGCAAAATCGCCATGGATCACAGGTATAGGTCACTTGCGAGAGAATAGGGCCTATCTTAAGAATGTATTTAAATATAGAAAGGCCTTAAAAGAACTACTTGGGTCAAATCAAAAGGCCGTTCATTTTTCTTTCTGGATGAATGAGTGGGCGATTCTGCTATCCAATTTAAAGCGTGAAATTGATTTCTCTTTTGTATGTCGAGGACATGGTTATGATGTCTTTTCAGAACGGCGTAAAAAATCATACATTCCTTTTCAAAGTCTAATAATTAATCAGGCCAAAAAAATTATTTTAAGCTCAGAGTTTAGCCGAAAATATCTAGAAGATAAATTCCCATCTCAAAAGAATAAATTCACGACCGTTCATTTGAATCCTCCAAAGCATTTGGGTCAAAACAAGGCTCCAAAGAATGAACTTCATTTTGTATCTGTTTCCAATTTGGTTGACGTAAAACAAGTTCATTTGATTCCTGAGTTCCTCTCAAAGGTAAAATGCGATTATGGAATAAAATGGACGCACATTGGTGAGGGACCAACAAAAGAAATAGTAAAGGGATATATCAACAAACTAGATTCATCGATCCACTGTGATTTGAAAGGTCATATGGATAATGAAGAAATAATAAAGTTCTACCAAACGGAAGAAATAAGTGCTTTCATCCATGCCAGTGCTTCAGAAGGCGGAGTACCTTTGGCAATTAAAGAGGCCTTTATGTTTGGACTTCCACTTATAGCACTGCCAAATGGAGGAGTGATAGAAGTAATGAAAGTTCATCCTTTTTGTCATAAAATGGAAGATTCTGTTCCGTGGAATGGTATAAACGGATACAACAGAGATGAAATTCAAAAGGTTTATACCAAGCATTATTCACGATCAGATTCACAGCTTAAGCTTATTTCAGTCCTTGAAGAAAAGTTGTAAGGTCTATTTTATTCGATGAATAAAAAGTGATAATCATTTAAAACTGATATTTTTACGAATTCATGAGTGAGTTGAAAAAAATTCTGGTAACAGGTGGAGCAGGAAACGTTGGAAGTTCGTTAGTAAAAGGGCTACTGAACCGTGGTAATTACGCAGTAACGGTGATAGATGATTTGTCTACAGGTAATAAAGACAATCTAGAAATCGGCCATGAACGATTGAAGTTTTTCAAAACAAATGTGAACGATCGTCATGATCTTTCGGACAGAATGTTAGCTGAAAAGTTTGATTATGTATTTCACTATGCGGCTTATGTGGGCGTTAAACGAACACAGGAAAATCCCCTCAAAGTATTGGATGATATAGATGGGATTAAAAACATCTTATCTCTTTCTAGAAACACAAATGTAAAGCGTGTCTTCTTTTCCTCTTCCTCTGAAGTTTATGGTGAGCCAGTTAGTATTCCTCAAAATGAAGAAACAACTCCACTTAACTCAAGGGTTCCCTATGCAGTTGTAAAAAATGTAGGAGAGGCATTTTGTAGGTCATATCAGAAAGAGTACGGCCTTGATTATACCATATTTAGATTCTTTAACACCTTTGGACCAGAACAAACAGCTGATTTTGTCATTAGCAAATTCATTAAGCAAGCTATTACTAACTCAGATATTACGATCTATGGAGACGGTAGTCAAACTCGTACATTTTGTTTTGTTGAGGACAACGTTGAGGTGACAATAAAGGCACTTGAAAACGATCATTTTATTAATGACGTGGTTAATATAGGTGGTGAAAGAATCATTTCAATAAAAGAGTTGGCTCAGCTCATTATAGAAATGACGAATTCTAAATCGAATATCGTTCATCTTCCTCCTCTAGCCGATGGTGATATGACCAGAAGGCAAGCAGATAATTCAAAAATGAAAGAGGTCTTAGGAAGAAAGCTTATAACGCTTGAAGATGGCATTGAAAGGTTAATCAATAATGAAGACTTTCTTCAAAAAATAACTGTTTAGAAAGATTTATATTAAGTCTTTAATTCCTCTTAACTTTGGAATTGGTGAAAAAGCTATTAATAATTTCTTACGTATTTCCTCCTTGCAATGGAGTAGGAGGTAGGCGCATGGCTAAGTTTGCCAAAGAGCTTGCAAAATATGATTTTGAAGTTTGGGTTATTTACGCACAATCATCCAAAAAAAGTTCCCCTTGGACCAAAGACGTAGAAAGTAAAAACATAAAGTCTTTTGCAACAAAAAGTAATTTTCCGGAGATTTTCTTTTCAACACCAAACTCATTTTTAGATAAAGTTCGATACAAGTTGGCATGGAAAAAAATGGAGAGAACAGTAAAGGCAAATTTCTTCGATAGAGCTGCACATTGGGGACCAAATTTGATAAATAAAGCAAAGGAGATAATTGAAAAAAATGACATAAGGAATGTTGTTGCCACTGGAGGACCATTTCACACCTTATACCACGCGGCACAGCTTAAAGAATCTTTTCCAAACATAAACCTTATCCTTGATTATCGTGACCAATGGGTAGATAATGAGAGTTTTATGGGGATGAAAACTATTGGTAAGGAACGCTTGGAAATGGAAAAGGAATTGGAACAATTCGCCTTAAGTAAGGCAGATCATGTCATTACGGTTGCCGAGGAAATGACAAAGAATGTTAGAATGCGATCTAAAAACGAGAAGTGTGGTTTTCACACCATTCTAAATGGTTTCGATAGTGAGGAATTAATGGAATCCACAAGGGAGAAATCTACCAGCGATATCACTAGATTGGTTTTTACAGGAACCCTTTATGATGGTTTAGAAAAAGTTCTCTATCCCTTTTTTGATGCAATAGCTAAGCGAAAGATCCAGATAGACTTCTACGGTACCTCACCAAAAGAATATCAAAACTATGTTAAGGACAAAGAATATAGGAACATTAAGTTCCATGGGACTATTCCTTTGAACATGGTTTATCAGAAAATTCAGGCAGCCGATTATTGCTGCCTTTTCCTAAACGATGATCATTTATTCAGTACAAGTACCAAATACTTTGAATATTTAGGAATGAAAAAGAAAATTTTGGTAGTTAGTAATCCCGGTGGCCTCCAAGATTTCGTTGAAGAAAATAAAATCGGATACGGCTTAAAACCTCAAAATGGTTTTGCCGAGCTTGATGAAGCCATCGATAAAAAGTTAGAGGTATTTCCCGATTTTGACGTAAACAAGTATAGCACGACAGCTGCCACTAAAAAACTAATGGAATTACTTAAATGAAAATCCTTTATTACTCATCTCACCACGGCCTTAATTTAAATGCACCAGCAGGTTATGCTACGCATATGAGGGAGACTATAAATGCGATGAGGAAATTAGGACATGAAGTTGAGGTACTGATAAATGGGGGGACGGAATGGGATGTAGAAAACCGGCAAATTCCAAGTTCTAATATTAAAAGCAAATTAAAAAAAATAGCTCCCAAGATTTTATGGGAGACTGCGAAAGACCGACAGCTTAGAAAAAATGATGAAAATAGTATTCAAGAATTAGCCGCTGCTGTTAAAAATTTTCAACCAGATATCATATATGAGCGCTACAACTATTTTCAGGATTCAGGGTTTCAAGTGGCGAAGAAATATGATGTTAAGCATATTCTTGAGGTAAATTCACCTTATATCGAAGAGCGGATAGAATTACAAGGAAAGTCCTTGTTTTTAAGCCAAGCAAAAAAAATGGAAGCCAAGATATTTAAAGGATGTGATAAATTGGTAGTGGTTTCCTCGGCGCTAAAACAACATTTTATTGATGAGTATCAATTAGATGGTGGAAAAGTCCAAGTTTTGCCCAATGCCATCTCTAAAGAATGGTTAGAAAATGCCCTTCAACAGAAACCGTTTAATCAAGAGATTTTTGTTTTTGGTTTTGTGGGATCCCTTTTCCCATGGCATGGAGTTGATTTGCTGGTAAAGGCTTTTTCGGAATTTCAAAATGAATACCCCAATTCCAAACTGCAAATTGTAGGTGATGGTGAGATATTGGCTGATTTAATTCTTCTTGCTGATGAGTTAGGTGTTAAGTCCAAGGTTACTTTTGTTGGAAGTGTGCCGCATAAAGAGGTTCCTAAACTAATTCAGAGTTTTGATGTAGCAATAATGGCCAAGTCAAACTGGTATGGTTCCCCAGTGAAGATATTTGAATATGGTGCCCTAGGAATTCCTGTAATTGCTCCAAATAATATTCCCGTTAGGGATGTTATGACAAATGAACAGGACGGTTATCTTATTGAGCCTACCATTAACGATCTCTGTAATGCCATGAAGGCTATGTACCTAAATCCTAAAAAGCGACAGGAAATGGCTGAAGAATTTAAATCCAAAGTTTTAAAGAACCATACCTGGGAAGAAAATGTAATGCGCACCCTTACCGAGATGTAATTCAACCAACAAACAATGCCATTGGTATAACTTAAAGCACTATTCATCGTTGAACGATTTTAATGTCTTATTTTCGTATCGCAAAAAGAAAGGAATGAAGAAGATTATAGTTACTGGAGGTGCCGGATTTATAGGTTCTGCAGTTATTAAGGAGTTACAAAAGTTCGATAATGAAATCTGGGTTATTGACGACCTTTCTTTTGGTAACCGCGAATTTATTGATATTCCAGACTCTCATTTTTTTAATTGTGATATAAGGGATCGGGGAAGAATAGAAGAGCTTATTTCAGGTATCGCCCCTGATTGGATCATCCACCTGGCGGCGGTTCACTTTATTCCTTTTTGCAATAAAAATCCATATTTATCTTCGGATATAAATATCCAAGGAACTATCAATGTTTTAGACGCGGCAGAAAAAGTAGCGAACTTGGAGAAAATCTTTTTTGCTTCAACCGCAGCGGTATACCCTATATATGATGAGGCTGTTACTGAAAAGCATCCAACCGGACCATTAGATATTTATGGTTTATCAAAGCTTACCGGTGAACGTCTGATGAATGAATTTCATTTAAAGACAAATAAGCCAACTATTATATGCCGTTTCTTTAACGCATTTGGCCCGAATGAGACAAATCCGCATTTGATTCCTGAAATTCAGGAACAAGTAAATGGGGGAAAAAGAACCATACAATTAGGCAATTTAGAGCCTAAAAGAGATTTTATTCATACCTATGATATGGCAAGAGCCGTGCGTTTGCTTTTGGAATCAAAGTTAGAAGGGATTGAGATATTTAACCTAGGAAGAGGTATTGAATACAGCGTAAGAGAAATTGTTGCTTCTTTTCAACGAGAACTAGGTGAAGAAATAACTATTGAACAGGATCCAGCACGTGTTAGAAAAACTGATCGAATGCATTTATTAGCTGACGTAAGTAAGTTAAAAGAATATGCTGGCTGGGAGCCGGAGTGGGGAATTGATGAGGGAATCAAAACCTTGATCGAAAAATGAAAATAGCCTTTTGTACGGATGGAATATTTCCGCATGCTGTTGGTGGTATGCAGCGACATTCTCGCTTATTAATTGAGGAGCTGATAAAACAGGGAGCAGATGTTACAGCCTTTCATCCTCACGATAAAGAAATCTTTGAAGGAGCGAAGGAAGTCAAGATTCAAGGAATTGACACTTCAAAAAACTACCTAAAAGAGTGTAAGGCCTATTCAAGACGAATGCACGCAGCCTTGAAGAAGGAAAATTATGATGTCATATATTCTCAAGGTCTGTCGGTTTGGTACAAGGCTGAAGAATTTTCGGATAAATTGGTTGTAAACCCTCACGGTCTTGAGCCCTTCCAGGCCTTAGGTTTCAAGGATAAACTAATTGCAATTCCCTTTAGGCGTGTTTTCTCATCCATTTTTAAGAAAGCAAAAGCAGTGGTGTCTTTGGGAGGGAGACTTACTCCCATAATAAATGGCATTGTTAAGAAGGAGAAAATATGGGTGCTGCCTAACGCGATAAATTTGCCTCAAAGACAAAAGACTACATTTCCAAATAAGAACGAAAAGTTAGAGGTTTTCTTTCTTGCTCGTTTTGCCAATAATAAAGGTATTCATATCCTAATGGAGGCTATTTCCCAATTGAATAAGGAGGGCTTTGAAGATAAATTTCACTTTAAACTTGGTGGTAAGGGTCCAATGTGGGAACATTATAAATCTGAAACAGCCGCCTACAAAAATGTTGAATTGTTGGGGTTTGTTGAAGATGAGGATATACCGGACTTATATACCTCCTCAGATATTTTTTGTTTGCCTACTTTATTTGAAGGTATGCCTACTGTGGTGCTAGAAGCAATGGGGTATGGGATTCCAATAATAGTGTCAGATGTGGGGGCAACCGCAGAACAAGTTGATACGTCAAATGGTTACTTAATAAATAAAAACAACGTTGACGAGCTTAAAAAGGCTTTAATGGCATACTTGGAATTGAGCGCTGAGGAAAAGAAAAGCATGGGATTGACCTCATTTGAAAGAGTAAGGAACAACTTTACCTGGAGTGCCGTCGCTAAAAGACACTTGGAGAAATTCTCTGAGATGCAATCCAAATAAGCTTTTGGCTCGTAAGTTGTATGAACAATAATTATGAATAAGATGAAAAGATTGATTGGATATCCGGTATTATTAATGAGTTTGGCTTTTGTGATGTATGCGTTTACTACGCCAGAGAAAAAAGCTGTTTTGGATGGAAAAGGAATTTCCTTTTTTGAAGGAAGCTTGGAGGAAGCGAAAAAAGAGGCAAAGCAAAACAAGAAGTATCTTTTTGTTGACGTTTATGCTACATGGTGTGGACCTTGCAAATTATTAAAAAGAAATACCTTTTCGGATGCAGAAGTAGGGACGTATTTCAATGAGAACTTTGTCTCGAAGATGGTTGATGGAGAAAGGGGAGAAGGGCTTGAATTGGTGAGAAAGCACCCTATAGCAGGATATCCTACCATGTTTGTTTTTGACTCTGAAGGAAATCTTAAAGGAAAGGTTGTTGGTTATCAGACACCTTCCCAATTGCTATCTAGAGTTGAGCAGATAATAGGGAAGTAATTAATTACCCCTGGGTTTCTGAGTTAAATTGGTACTCCGTAATAGGTGCACCGTTCTTGAAGTAAGTTACTCCTAGTTTGTTTTTCACACGGTAATAGTCGTTTCCAAAACCTTTCTTAACGACAATGATTCGGGTAATAAATTCATAAACCTCTCCGTAAGAGTTTGTCTTTTGGTAATTCTGGCGATGAACACCATCACCATACTTTTTACCAAGCGCTAGTTGTACTTCCGTGTTATAGGATGAACGACTCTTAAAATCTAAATCTTCTAAATAGTCAAGATTATTTTCGATTTTTTCTTGCTGCATGTCAGCCTTACCGCTGTTTTGCTCTTCTATGTCATCTTGCAGCTCTTTAGCAACAACAGCGTTATCTTCAATTTCTTTATTGCTTGTTTTCTCGTTTTCAGAGATCTTATCCTCTACACCTTTTGCGTAGTCGTGGTTTTTGTATGCGTTCTCTTTGTTCTTATCAATATTAGCATCTTGTGTTTTTTCTAGCTTATCTTGTTTTTGCTTTAAGCTATCAATATTGTCAATTCTTCCTTCATCGTTATACTTATAACTCTCTTCAATATCATCTTGAACGTTTTGGGTATATTCTCGATTCTTAAATCGTTGTTCATCATTCTTGTTATCAAAAGAACGTTCGTAATTGTCAACCATATCTTGACTTTCATATGCGATATCCGTATTTTCTACTCTATAACCGTCACGCTCTTTATCATTTTCTGACCATTCGTCTTTTTTCTTTTCAGTAAACTCATAGTTAGAATAAGTAGTTTCTTTATTTTGATCAATGTTCTGATCAAGTGTTTCATCAACTTGATCTTGATATTCATATGCTACGTCTGTATTTTCAATTCTGTAACCATCACGCTCTTTATCATTCTCTGACCACTCATCTTTTTTCTCTTCGGTAAACTCATAATTGGTATAAGTTGTTTCTAGGTTTTGGTCAATATTCTCATCAAGAGTTTCGTCAACTTGATCTTGAAATTCATAGGCGACGTCTACATTCTCAATTCGTTTTTCATCATTGGTTTTCTCTGCTTCTGCAAATTTCTCCTCTAGTTCATCTGCTCGCACATGATTATCATAAATGTTGCCTTCATTATCATCTATTAACTCTTTGTCTAATTTTTCAATGTAAACAAGTCGTTCGTTAACACCTTCTTCGTTCTCTAAATGTTTAGAATTTCCGTCGGCTTGCTGCTCTTCTATTTGTTCTTGGGTTTTCTGACCAAAAGCTTGGTTTTCATAACGAGCTTCAAGGTTGTCCGATATATCACTTTTGAGGGCTTCTTCTCGTTGTTCTTGTTTCAGTTGAGTTGTGTCAACTTTCCTTTGCCATGAATTATCTTCTGTTTTCGCAATAAAGACGTTCGCATCACGTGTTGAAGCATCTGTTTCATCGCCATAGAATTTTTCAGTTGGAGGGTTTAATATTGCATTTATTTCAGCAATTTTTTTCCCAGGGTAGGGGTCATTTGGGTTTATTTTCATTGCTCTCTCGTACAAACCAATTGCCTCTTCGTAACTTTCTGCTGTAAATTTTTGATCCGCAACAGAAATAATTTTTTGATATTGACGCGCTAGTTGCTCTGCCATCTCTTCTCGTAAGAGATCATTAATTTTGTTAATCTGATTTTGCGGATAATCAGTAGCTTTTATTTCATAAGCCTTTTTATATGCGGCTTTTGCTTCATCATAGGATTTAGAGTTGAATTTTGAATCTGCATCTCGGATGGCTGCATCATATTTTGCATCTATCTCAGCTGAGCTTTTTTCTGCAGCTAAACGTTTTAGCTCTTCATCAATTTTTGCTATTTGCGCTTTCGGATAGGGATCATCCTTTTTCATTTTTGAGGCACGCTCGTAAATTCCCTTTGCTTCTTCCAAAGCTCCTGAATTGTACTTTTCGTCTGCAACATCAATGAATTTTTGGTATTGTTTTGCTAGGTTATTGTTTTTAAGCTCCTCATTTAGTCGCTTGTTAATCTCGTCAATTTGCTTTTGAGGGTAGTCTTTAGGTAAGATGGCGAAGGCTTCTCCGTACTTCTTTTTTGCATCCTCCCAGTTGGAAGAATTAAAGGCAATATCCGCCTCCTTTATTTTAGCATTATACTCTTCTTCTTTGGCATTAGCCTGATTCGCTTGCTGTGCTATTTCACCTAACTTAGCTTGTGCTTTTGCAATCCCATCTTTTGGTTCTTGTCTATCTGAGAATTCAGCTAGGGCGTTATTGTAATTATCTATGGCTTTTTGATATTCAGCTGCATTGAAATTGCTGTTCGCGTCTGCCATAGCCTTATTGTAACGATCTTCTTTTGCTTTTTTGGCTGCTTCCGCACCAGCCAATTCATCTAATTTAGCTTGCGCTTTAGCTATCCCATCTTTAGGTTCTTGTCTATCAGAAAATTCAGCTAGGGCCTTGTTGTAATTATCAATTGCCTTTTGATATTCAGCTGCATTGAAACTGCTGTTCGCATCCGCCATCGCCTTATTGTAGCGATCTTCTTTTGCTTTTTTGGCTGCTTCTGCACCCGCCAATTCATCTAATTTAGCTTGTGCTTTTGCTATCCCATCTTTAGGTTCTTGTCTATCAGAAAATTCAGCTAGGGCCTTGTTGTAATTATCAATAGCTTTTTGATATTCAGCTGCATTGAAACTGCTGTTCGCATCTGCCATCGCCTTATTGTAACGATCTTCTTTTGCTTTTTTAGCGGCCTCAGCACCTGCAATTTCATCTAATTTAGCTTGAGCTTTATCAATCCCAGCTTGTGGCTCTGATTTTTCCGGTAATATTCCTTTAGCTACATTATATTTATCAATGGCTCCTTGATAGTCTTCTGCATTGAATTTTGCTTCAGCCTCTGCCATAGCTTTATTGTAGTCTTCTTGTTTTTTTGCCTCAGCTGCCTGGTTCGCTGCTAATTCATCAAGTTTAGCTTGTGCTTTCGCTTTACCATCTATCGCTTCCTGGCGATCTGAGTACTCTGCTAATGCATCATTATAACTCGCAAGTGCTGCTTCAAAATCACTCGAATTATACTTTTCTTGCGCTTTAGCCATGGCCTTAGCGTATCTTTCCTCTTTCGCCTTTTCGGCAGCTTCAGCACCAGCAATTTCGTCCAGTTTAGCCTGTGCCTTTGCAATACCATCCTTAGGTTCTTGTTTATCTTGATATAAGTTCTTTGCTTCATTGAATTTGTCAATAGCTCCTTGATAATTCTCCGCGTTGAATTTAGCCTCCGCGTCAGCCATGGCTTTATTGTAGTCCTCTTGTTTTTTCGCCTCAGCAGCTTGGTTGGCAGCAATTTCATCCAACTTGGCTTGAGCCTTATCTATACCTGCCTGAGGTTCCGACTTATCTGGTAAAATACCTTTAGCCTCTTTGAATTTATCGATGGCACCTTGGTAGTCTTCGGCATTGAATTTTGTTTCTGCATCAGCCATGGCTTTGTTGTAGTCCTCTTGTTTTTTTGCTTCAGCCGCATTGTTTGCAGCAATTTCGTCCAACTTAGCTTGTGCCTTATCTATACCTACTTGAGGTTCGGACTTGTCGGGTAAAATACCTTGAGCTTCTTTAAATTTATCGATGGCCCCTTGGTAGTCTTCTGCGTTGAATTTTGCTTCTGCATCAGCCATTGCCTTATTATAATCCTCTTGTTTTTTTGCTTCAGCAGCTTGGTTGGCAGCAATTTCATCCAACTTGGCTTGTGCCTTATCTATACCTACTTGAGGTTCGGACTTATCGGGTAAAATACCTTGAGCTTCTTTAAATTTATCGATGGCTCCTTGATAATCCTCCGAATTGAATTTTGCCTCCGCATCTGCCATGGCTTTATTGTAGTCCTCTTGTTTTTTCGCCTCAGCAGCTTGGTTGGCAGCTATTTCATCCAGCTTGGCTTGTGCCTTATCTATACCAGCCTGAGGTTCTGACTTGTCGGGTAAAATACCTTGAGCTTCTTTAAATTTATCGATGGCTCCTTGATAATCCTCCGCATTGAATTTAGCCTCTGCATCAGCGATGGCTTTGTTGTAGTCCTCTTGTTTTTTTGCTTCAGCAGCTTGGTTGGCAGCAATTTCGTCCAACTTGGCTTGTGCCTTATCTATACCTGCTTGAGGTTCGGACTTGTCGGGTAAAATACCTTGAGCTTCTTTGAATTTATCGATGGCACCTTGGTAATCTTCTGCGTTGAATTTCGCCTCCGCGTCTGCCATTGTCTTATTGTAATCTTCTAACTTTTTTGCTTCTGCAGCAGCTTCATTTTCTGCTTTTTCTTTTGCGGCCTTGGCTTCAGCCAAAAGTTTGGTTGCTTCAGGGTGCCCAGCATTAATCTTTAATGCTTCTTCAAAATTGGAAATGGCAGGGTCATAATTTTTCGCATTCAATGCGGTTTTACCTTGACTCAAGAATTCATTAAATTTCGCTTGTTGTTGTGCCTGTTCATCCAGAATTTTTTGAGCTTCAGCAATCTTTTGGTCGGGTTCCGGTTTCTCTGGTAGTATTGTTTTGGCTTCCTTGTATTTATTAATTGCCTCTTGATACTTCTTTTGAGCAAGCAAGTCATTGCCCTCTTTCATTTTAGCATCAAAATCGGCTTGCTTTTTTGCGGCGGCAGCTGCTTTTGCTGCATTATCCTGGGCCATTTTTAATTTGGCCTTTATACTGGTATCGTCTTTAATTTTTAATGCTTCTTGATATTTGGCTACTGAGGTTTCAAAATCTTTCGAACTAAAAGCGTTATCACCCTCCTGAACTAAAAGGTTAAATTTTTCTTCTTTTTCTTTTTCCTCGTTTGCTCCTGCTTCTTCAGCTGCTCTTTTTTGTTCAAGAAGTTTTTCCTGGATTTTAGCTTGATTCTTATTGTATTTAGCATCAAACTCCATCTGACCAGAGTTAGGATCGAATTCAATTTTACCAATAGGCGCGTTTTCAATAGGGGAGAAATCAATATCTGGATGATCCTTGTAGAGTTCCATTGGAAGCTCTACTTCCATAACTTTTAAAGCATCTTCCTCATTGATGCTCATAAATTTTACTTCTACCGATTTAGAAACATAGCCTTCTTTTTGAAATTTAATAAGGTAGGTATGCCCTACAGGAGCTTTTATCGTGTACTTTCCACTGGTAGTTGTCGTAACGGTTTTAAAAACTTTTCCATCTTGATACAACGTGACTTTAACTCCAGCCATTTTTCCACCGGTTTCCAGATCGGTTACCCGTTCGTTAAAGTCAAGCATGGTTTCCTGTGCAAAGGCAATACTAAGCAACAGTAGACATGTAAAAAGCCATTTAAGTTTAATCATTCTTAGCGCTAAATCATCCCTTTATACACCTATTTGTATAAAAGGTTCAATCTCCCATACAAATATCGTGAAAAAATGCTACTTTCATTGGAATCTAAGGAAGTAACATGCGAATTAGTTTTTGGGAGAGGGAGCAGTATTTAAAAAACATTGATGTTTTTATTGTTGGAAGTGGTCTTGTAGGCCTGAGCGCAGGAATTGCCCTAAAAATGAAGAGACCCGAATTAAAGGTCACTGTTTTGGAAAAAAGCTGGCTTTCTTCAGGTGCAAGTTCTAAGAACGCTGGCTTTGCTTGTTTTGGTAGTCTTGGTGAGCTTGTTGACGATCTAAAGTCCATGGATGAAAACACTGTTAAGGAAACCTTGCTTTTGCGCTGGGAAGGCTTGAAGAATTTGAGAACATGGTTGGGAGACAAGGCAATAGGCTATGAGGAAAATGGGAGCTTAGAACTATTTGGTTCAGATGAAGAGGAGCATTTTCAAGATTGTTTGGAAAAACTGGACTCGATTGAATCATGGGTTTCTGGAATTTCTGGTAGTCCTACCTATAAGTTAAGTACCGATAAAATAGCCAAGCATAATTTTTCTGGATTTAAACATGCAATTGAGAACTGTCTTGAAGGGCAAATAGATACTGGGAAAATGCTTAATGCGTTGGTTGAAAAGGCTAAAAAGATTGGAGTTCAGATTTTAAATGGAGTAGAAGTTTTTGGTTTTGAAGAAACCGGAGAAAAAGTGGTTTTAAACACGAATGAAGGAGAGTTTAACTCTCGGAAAATTCTGATTGCCAATAATGGCTTTGCAAATAAGGTTTTAAAGAACTTAGATGTAAAACCAGCTAGAGCTCAAGTTTTGATTACAAAAGAAATCGAAAACTTAAATTGGAAGGGGACATTTCATTTTGATCGAGGGTATTATTATTTTAGAAATGTCGGTAAACGTATTTTGTTGGGAGGAGGAAGAAACCTAGATTATGAGGCTGAGACTACTAGTGAAATTGCTACTTCTGAGAAAATTCAAAAGGCCTTAATTCGTCTCTTAAATGAAAAAATAGCTCCTGGATTAAATCCTGAAATAGATATGCAATGGGCCGGAATTATGGGAGTTGGTGATACTAAAAAGCCAATTATCAAGTCCATAGGAGTCAATAGCGTATGTGCTGTTCGAATGGGTGGTATGGGAATAGCAATAGGGTCTAAAATAGGTGTAAAGGCTGCAGAATTGCTTTTAGGGGAGTCTACGGATGCCTCTTAAAATATGACTGTAATCCTCTCCGTCAGGTTTAATTCCTTTTGCATCTATCGGGTCAATTCTAACCTTTCCACTTGCATGAATGCATTCTATAGGTGATAGTAGCAGGCCAACATGTGTGATTTTGTCATTATCACCAAAAAAAACTAAATCACCTTTTTTTGCATGGTCCAAACTAGCTATTTCTTCACCTATTTCCATCTGTTGGTATGCATCTCTGGGAATTCTAATCCCAACCAACAAATGAATCATTTGAACGAATCCAGAACAGTCGATTCCGAATGGGGTACGACCTCCCCAGAGATAAGGAGCATTCAAATAGAGATAGGCGTAACCTATCAATTTTTTTCTATCATCGTCCGAAAGGTTCCCCTTGAATTTAAAGGGTGTACCGGCAATCTCAAAGTCCTTTCCTTCCAGAAATGAAATTTGACTTCCTAAGGGCAAATTGTAATAAGTATCCGTTTTCTGATCTTTAGTAATGCCCAGTAAATCTATACTTCTATGAGGTGGATTTTCCTCTAACTGATTGAAGAGTTCCTCACTGAGCGGACTATGTTGTTTTTTATCAATCCAACATTCATAATTGTCGTGAGCAAGACGAATTTTCAACCATTTTTTCTCTTTTTCAATTATGGTATAATGCTCACCGAAAAGAACTTGAGTAATATTTTCTGATTTGTCAGAAGGTTCTGCTCTTCCAGGAATAATGGATAATTTGGATATGCCGTGTGTACTCATTTTGTAGTTCTATGATCAATTTTTGAATGCAATTTTTTTATTATTCCACTCGTGGTATGCGTAAACAAAAAAGGAAAAAAAGCATGAATAAAGCAAGCAATTGTAGCGAAAAGTAGGTGTCCAACTACAGAAAGAGCAAAAATAAAGTGTGAGAGGTAATTTAAACCAACTTCTTTAGGATGTTTGGTGAAAGGATTCATGATACATTTACTTTGGTGAAATTAATTCCTTCTACATCAAAGGCAAGTTGAGCTGATATGCGAGATAGCTGACAATTCCCCGTTGTATAGAAGACGTTGCCACCTTCATTGATTTCTTTTTGCTCCAAAAATTTAGCAGCGGATACAGCCGGATCTAATTGATTGAGCTCTGGGAATTCGGCGGCTATTAGTTTGGATAGAGCAGGGTAGTGGGTGCAGGCATGGAGGACTATTGTCCCATCAAAGTCCTTTAGTAAAGGAGATAAAATATCCATAGCTTGTTCTTTTTCACCTTTTTCAATTAAAGCACTTAAGGCTTGCCCACTTTGATACTGAAAGCATTCATTCATCCCAAATATCCTTGAATTTACAGTTCTATCTCCACCAAGTATGAGGACCTTTTCTTCAATTGGATGTATTAGCTTTTTACCAAAGGGGATAATACTTCCAGAAAATCCCGTTTCTTCCGTTACGGTTCCACCTGAATTACAGGCAACAAAGACATAGTCAGCACCGTGAGTTTTTAGAAACTCAATGCAATTAGTAACACGGTTTCTAAGCTCATTTTTATCGACTCTACCATAAGGAGTATAGCCGGCATCAGACAGGTAAACTATATCCTTCCTATCAAAATTTTGAATATGTTTCAAGGTTCCAAATCCACCAATTCCCCAGTCCAAAATTCCGAGTCTCATGGGTAACTCAATTTGATTTCTTTCATCTGGCTAATTTTTGCGCTAAATGCTAAAACTCTGGAGTGGTAACCGATATTTATCGTTTCACACTTTTGTCCTGGAAAACGACTTTCTAAGTACCATTTCATCTCATGTTCAGCGCGAATGGGATTATACTTAAGCATTTCTTTCCAATCGGAATTTGATACGAGTTTATCAAGAGCCTTGCGATATGCTGGCTTGGATTTTTTCGTTCTACGTTCTTTAAGTTTGTTCTTAAGAAGTCTCGGGTATTCCTTTGTCTTGGCGGGTACCGTTACCATATCTACAATAATTATTGTACCATTTTTCTTCAGAACTCTCTTTAGTTCATTCATTAATGGATCCCAATCTAGGTAGCGAAAACTGAGCATAGAAATAGCACAATCCACATTATCATCAGCTAATGGAAGTATTGGCTTTTTATTCTGATGAAATTCAAGGTTTTTTAATTCAGCATTGTATTTTTTTGCTTGTTCGATCATACCCGAAGAAGCATCCAGACCGATTCCTTTTTTTATTTGACCGGCAAATTCTCGGAGCAAAGCACCATTACCACAACCTATATCAAGCAGAACTTCTGTTCCCAAGGGAACTTTTGAATGGATAAAATCCCACTCATCTTTTCTTACCTTTATATCAGTAAAAACGTTGTGATAAAGTTCAGCTACACGGTCATAACTCTCTTTATTGTTTGTGTTTTCAGGAGAGAAGAACTTCATTTCTTCAGCAGGTTCTAAACCCAATCTTTTTTTTGCAGAAACCAAATAACCGTGTGATTTTCTGCCCCTGCATCCAATCACATAGGCTTCCTTAGATTTTGCATCCAAGGCTTTATATTTTTTGTTCGACTTGGAAAGCGTTGTATACCAATGATACCCACCAGCTGTTATATTAAAGGTTCGGCTAAAAAAAGGAGCAAACCAACGAGCCGAGCGGCAGCAATGAAAAAAGGCTTTAGCATCCTTTGCAAAAGGGATTTTAAATTCTCTCCATTCGTAAGGTGAAAATTGTTCCGGATACGCCACCGTTCCAAACATAGGACCGTACATTCCTGAATGTCCAATAAAGTGGAATTCGGCAATTTTTTCAGCACCGTTCTGAATTTCATTTATTATTCGTTTGACCGATAGTTTATTTTCTGTTGCCTCTATACGAACTTTGTAGTCGTTTTTTTTCTGGTCAGCTAGGTAGTATGCTGCGCGTTCAAAGTCCTTTCCTCCATCTCGATATTGGGTTGTATATATTATGAGGCAAATCACGATTTGAATTTAAGGTATTCAAATAGAAAAAACTAGATTAATTATTTTTTGAGATATAAAACAAAAAGCCACCTACCCGTCATAAGACCGATAGGTGGCTTGTCCTTTTTTTAAAGGAAATATGATTAATATTCGTCTTCGTTAAAGAAGAAGTCTTCTTTTGAAGGATAATCTGGCCAAATTTCTTCAATGTTATCATACGCTTCTCCTTCATCTTCAATTTGCTGAAGATTTTCTACAACTTCAAGAGGCGCTCCTGTACGCATGGCAAAGTCAATCAACTCGTCCTTTGTTGCTGGCCAAGGTGCGTCTTCTAGGTATGATGCTAATTCTAATGTCCAATACATAATTAATACTGTTTTAGTGAGCAAATTTGCTTTTGCGAAAGTAGAATTTTGCTCCAAATGAGCAAGTAAAAGATATTAACAATGTAAAATGCTGATAGCTAAGAATATAAATAGTGTTTTTCACATTCTTGGCTTCCAAGGAATTTCATTTGCATCCAGTTTTTTACTCAAAAAGCGGGATAGTACAAATAAATAATCGGATAAACGATTTAAGTATTGTATGATCAGTGAATCAATTTTTTCCACTCTATTTAGGGCAATACATAACCTTTCGGAACGACGACATACGGTTCTAGCAAGGTGACAATAGCTCACAGTTGTATGTCCTCCAGGTAAAACAAAATGTGTCATGGGCTCCAAATCAGCATCCATGCGATCCATTTCATTTTCTAAGAAAGTAACATCACTTTCTAATAAATCAGGCTTTTTTAATTTCGGTTTATCTGGATCTGCTGCTAATTCCGCTCCTATAGTAAATAGCCGATCTTGAATTTCTTTGAGTGTTTCCTTACTTTTTTCGTCAATTTCTTGGTCACGAATTAAGCCAACCCAACTCAGGACTTCATCTACTGTTCCATAACATTCAATCCTATGATGATCTTTTGGAACACGTTTTCCACCAAAAAGTGATGTCTCTCCCTTATCTCCTGTTTTTGTGTAAACTTTCATTTAACGCTTATTTCCGGCGTAGATTTTTACGTCTTCACCGTTGATTTCATTATCGCATAAAATAAGGAGGCGCTCAATAACATTGCGTAATTCTCGGATATTACCTGTCCAATCAATGTTTTGCATTTCTTTCATTCCATCAGCGGTAAATTCAATTTTTGCTAGTCCTTGTTCTGCACAAATCAAATCAATAAAATGTTCAGCAAGTACCGGAATGTCATCTTTTCTATCGTTCAAACTTGGAACATGAATTAATATGACGCTTAATCGGTGATATAAATCTTCTCTAAAATTACCGTCATTAATTTCCTGACGAAGATCTTTATTTGTTGCGGCTACAATTCTTACATCTACTTTAATGTCTTTGTCGCCACCAACGCGCGTAATTTTATTTTCTTGAAGTGCTCTGAGTACTTTTGCTTGCGCACTCAAACTCATATCGCCTATTTCGTCAAGAAACAAGGTGCCTCCATCAGCAAGCTCAAACTTTCCTTTTCGCTGTTTATGAGCAGAGGTAAAAGAGCCTTTTTCATGTCCAAAAAGCTCGGATTCTATCAGTTCAGAAGGGATTGCGGCACAGTTGACTTCAACAAAAGGGCATTTATTTCTTGGACTTTGCTTATGTAGTTGACGGGCCACAAGTTCTTTTCCAGAACCATTGCCACCCGTAACCAAAACTCTTGCATCCGTTGGAGCCACTCTCTCAATCATGGACTTAATTTCCTTGATAGCAGCACTTTCCCCTATGATATCACTGGTTTTTACTTTGTTAACTTTTTGTTTAAGAACTTTAGTTTCTTGCACCAAGTCTTTCTTTTCCATCGCATTTCGGATGGTTACGAGTATTCTATTTAAATCCAAGGGTTTTTGGATGAAGTCGTAGGCACCATTTTTCAGAGATTGAACAGCCGTTTCAACACTTCCGTGTCCTGAAATCATTACCACCGGCATTTCTTTGCCCATTTCTTGAATCTTATCGAGCACCTCCATGCCGTCCATTTTGGGCATCTTAATATCGCATAAAACGATATCGTAGTCAGTTTTTTCCAACATCTTTAATGCAGTGGGGCCATCCTCGGCATCATCCACTTTAAATTTTTCGTACTCTAAAATTTCTTTTAAGGTGCTTCTGATGGGGCGTTCATCATCAATAACTAGAATCTTTGACATGTGCTCAAATTTGGTGCCTTAAAGATAGAAATGAATGATGATATAACAAGGCTTGAACCTATTTAAGTTAAGGTCGATTTAACTGTATCGCACCACTTTCATTTTTACTTGAGCGCATTACCAAGGTATGTACCTTATCACCATCTGTAATTTCAACAGAACTTGTATTTGGTGGAAGATTTCCTTCGTTTTCAGCGTGAAATATGAGCGTTACAATTTCGTTTTTTGGAATACTAATTTTTATATGACGCTTATTTTTTAACAAGAGGTGATTATTCACGATTAAGGAATCATTGTAATAAATTGAAATTTGATCACCATCGAATATGGCATTATCCCAAATAGAAATGATGATTTCCTTATTGTCAATTTGTAGTTCGTGTTGAATATCTAGTTTTCTCTTGTAGTTCGCCAGTGGGTTTTTAGGAGGACCAGGCAGCTCTGGCCGTGGAAGGCAATCCTCAGAAACTTCCTTTTCGAACTCAGGATGATTATGATAGATTTGACCGTAGTAGAGACTATCCTTTTCATTTTTATAGAAAAAATGTACTCCTTTTGTATTGATGGCGATTCCTGGGTAGGAGGTTTCCGCAAAAGTATTGGGAGTAGATTGAATTACTTTTAAATGCCAAGTTTTGCCATTAGTTTTTGATTGAGCATAGGTCAAACTTTGTTCAGAGTATTCATCCGTATGGCGATAAAAACAAGCATGGATGATTCCATTTTTATCAATAAGAAAATCAGATTGCAGCGTATTTCCCGCATTCCTTCCACCGTTTGGTTCAATCGAATTAGCAATCCAACGATTACCTTTTCTCATTTTATGCAAAAACTGATGTTCCATGCTGTTGGAATGAATAATATGGATATCATTGTTGCGATCAATTGCAATGTCACCCATCCAACCACTTGAACTAGGTACACCCGTGTAAATCCATTCGCGTCCTTTCTTTTCAAAAATGATTAGGCCATCGGACATACTCCCCGCAAGAATAACCGGTTTGTTGTATACATCCAGAGCAATTCGCGTATTATTAAATTGGTTGTTTTCAAATAGTTTTTCATGGTACCACTTATTTCCAACTTTTTTGGCGTACCACAAGGCTTCTTTTTCCGTCAAATAAGAAAGGCGAATGATACCATCGCTTCCAATTTGTATGTCATTTTGGAAGGCAATCATGGGTTGGTCCTTTGTTCTGCTAATGACGGTATCTTTTAGCCAAACACCCTGCTTTTTATAGGTATGGATTAGATAACTTGGGCCTTTATAGTTGTAAAAGTAATTTACTTGATATAGAATATGTGGGTCACCACAGGGGTCGATTGCAATGCTCGCATTGAATGGCGCAATAGAAACAGAGCCAACATAATTTACTTTGCCTTCTCGCTCTTCTACATTTTCGAATTGCCAGCTCTTACCATTGTCCGGACTATAACCGTATCGTATATAATTTGGCGCATATTCAGCGTTGGAAACAAAATGAATACTATGTAATTCATGGTTGAAGGCCTCAATTTTAAACCATCGATAACCTTTGCATGAAAGTGCATCTTCCAGTTTTTTTGTTTGAAGACTATCTTGACCGAAGGTTAAAAACGGTAACAGGAGATATGCCAGATGAATTAATTTCAATGTCATCCAAATGTACAAAAATGAAGCCTAGTTTGCTTCATCCAACATGAGGTAGTAGCGAGGGTCGTCAACATCATCAACAATTAGGCTGTGGAACTTTGGACTTGCCTTTCTCATTAGGCTTTTGCAGTCTTCACTCAAATGTTTAAGCTGAACTTCCTTTCCTGCAGCTTCATATTTTTCTACCAGATTAAATAATGCTTCCAATGCTGAATGGTCTGAAATCCTGCTTTCTAAGAAATCAATTTCAATCTTTTTAGGATCTTCGGCAACATTAAATTTAGAATTGAAAGCTTTTATGCTACCAAAGAATAAAGGCCCCCAAATTTCATAAACTTTGGTACCATCCTCTTTTAATCTCTTTCTGGCGCGAATTCGTTTTGCGTTTTCCCACGAAAACACTAGGGCAGATATAATAACTCCCGAAATTACAGCGATTGCTAAGTCGGTTAAAACGGTTATGGTTGAAACAGCTATCAATACCACAGCATCTGATACAGGGATTTTATTTAAAATTCTGAAGGAGCTCCAAGCAAATGTGCCAATAACAACCATGAACATTACACCTACCAAAGCAGCAATAGGAATTTGCTCTATTAAGGGTGAAGCAAACAGGATAAACACCAATAGCATAACAGCGGCAAATGCTCCTGAAAGTCGACCTCTCCCTCCAGATTTAATGTTAATGATAGACTGGCCGATCATGGCACATCCCCCCATTCCTCCAAACAAGCCGGTAACTATATTGGCACCGCCCTGAGCCATGCATTCACGATTAGAGTTTCCTCTAGTTTCAGTAAGTTCATCTAGCAGATTAAGTGTCATCAATGACTCAATAAGACCAATTGCAGCAATAATTAGTGCATACGGGCCAACGAATTTGAGTGTTTCCCAGTTAAAGGGGACAGTACTAAAAATTTTATCTTGAAATTGGGGTAATGAACCAGACAAACCATCTCCTCCGCCATCTTTGATAAAACTTCCGACTGTAGGAGCGTCTAGGCCACCAAAAATAACAATTCCCGAGACTACCAAAATAGCCACAAGTGCTTCCGGCAGTGCCTTAGTTAATTTCGGTAATCCCCACATAATCCCCATAGTTAAGGCAACAAAGCCAAGCATCATATATAAATCTTGCCCAGCCATGTAGACTTTTTCTCCGTCCACTGTTTCTTGAAACATTCCTAATTGGGATGTAAATATGACTATTGCTAATCCATTCACGAACCCCATCATTACGGGATGAGGAATTAATCTAACGAATTTCCCAAGTTTTAAGAGTCCAGCACCAAATTGAATTATTCCAGCTAAAATAACTGTAGCAAATAGGTAGTAAAGTCCCATTTGTTCACCTTCAGTCCCCATGGCGTTACCATCCTTTACCAAGGTTACCATGACAACAGCCAGCGCCCCGGTTGCTCCAGAAATCATACCGGGTCTACCTCCGAATATAGAGGTGATTAAACCTATCATAAATGCTGCGTAGAGCCCAACAAGTGGATCTACGCCTGCAACGAAAGCAAAAGCTACCGCCTCAGGAACCAAGGCTAAAGAAACGGTTAGACCAGACAAAAGGTCTTTTCTCCAATTAGCGGTTTGCTTTCTAATAAATTCGGTCATGGTTCAGTTTTAGGGGCGCAAAATTAGTGGAATCAAAAGAAATGGGGCAAAAAATGAAGAATTTTATTGTATTCAGGTTGGTTGCTTTCATATTTAGCCTACCTTGCGCTCAATTAATTAATACATAATAATGAATACAGGAACCGTAAAGTTCTTTAATGAAACCAAAGGATATGGTTTTATTACTGAAGATGAGTCTGGAAAAGACCATTTCGTGCATGTATCTGGCCTTGTTGATGAGGTTAGAGATGGCGATCAAGTTGAATTTGAATTAGAAGAAGGTAGAAAGGGCGTTAACGCCGTTCGCGTTAAGAAAGTTTCTTAAGATAAATTAAATTTGAATGTGACCGGTGCACTAAAGTGTACCGGTTTTTTTGTGTCCAATTTTTTGACGAATAAAACGTGACATAAAGTAATCGAAACCCAATAGAAAAAGGCCTTGGGTTACAAGAGATTGCCCAAAACCTTTGGCCAAGTCATTTCGATTAAATTTTTGGTTTAGACTCCAAAGAGCCGATCCGCCTGCTATGTAGGCAAAATCAATATAAAAATTTATGCGATAGGCTTTTTCGACCTTCCTTATGCCATTGGGGAAGTCGGCTATGTTCTGTTGTTTTAACATGCGCCGACTTTTAATTATACCGGCTACGCCGAGTCCCAAGTTTACGGTGTTCCATAGCCCATTCATTTGATGGAAATAGGAGGTACTACCATTTGTTCTGGGCGTAAAATATAGGGATTCAACAATGTTGCCTGCACCCCAAGAACTGAGAACAATCATTCCCTGTTGGTTATTCTTCCACAGCCTATTGTACAACACACTGTCTTCTTGTGAATGTCCAGTATTGAATATCGATAAGAATAAAAACAGTGATATATAACGCATGCAACTAAGGTACTGAGAATAACTGCTGAGGGTAAATAGGATCAATTGGACTGCAATACTTATTAAGCGATTACTCCAGAACCGATTAACTCCTCACCGTCATACCAAGCGGCAAATTGGCCTGGTGTTACTCCTCTCTGTGCTTTGTCAAAAAGAATGTAATATGCATCCTTTTTATGCATTAGTGTTCCATGTTGTAAGGGCTGACGGTATCTGATTCTGATAGAAAAAGTTTTTTCTTCACCAACATTAATACTAAGATCAGGTCTTACCCAATGAATATCACTTTTAGAAATTCGTAGTGCTTTTTTCATTAGACCCGGATGGCTTTCTCCCTGGCCAACATAAATCTCATTTTTCTTGGTATTCGTTCCTAAAACAAATAGTGGGAGTTCAGTTCCACCTATTCCAAGACCTTTGCGTTGTCCTATCGTATAAAAATGAGCTCCCTGGTGTTCGCCAAGCTCCTTTCCAAATTGGCTATCAAATTCATAATTTTCAGCAAGTGTCTCGAGTTCTTCACTCTTTTCAAACCCTTTATAATTAGGCTCAAATTCATAAACTTTACCGGTTTTTGCTTGAAGTTTTTGCTTTAAGAAATCGGGTAATTTTATTTTTCCAACAAAGCAAAGTCCTTGAGAATCTTTTTTGTTAAATGTGTGAAGTCCAAAACGCTCTGCTTCAACTCTTACTTCTGGTTTTAACATTTCGCCAATTGGGAAAATAGCACGACTAAGCTGTTCCTGATTTAATTGGCAAAGAAAATAACTCTGATCTTTATTAGGGTCTTTTCCCGCCAAGAGTTGATGAATTTTTTCTCCGTCTTGATTGATAAAACTTGATTTTCTGCAATAATGCCCAGTTGCAACATAATCTGCCCCTATTGAAAGCGCAGCCTTCAAAAAAACGTCAAATTTTATCTCTCTGTTACAAAGAACATCCGGGTTTGGAGTTCGTCCGGCCTCATATTCTGCAAACATGTAGTCTACAATACGTTCCTTGTACTCTTCGCTTAAATCAATAGTTTGAAAAGGAATCCCAAGATGATTTGCAACCAGAAGGGCGTCATTACTATCTTCTTCCCAGGGACACTCATTGGATATGGTTACGGCCTCATCATGCCAGTTTTTCATGAACAGCCCAATTACATTATGCCCTTGCTCTTTCAGCAAAGCTGCTGCAACTGAGCTATCCACCCCACCTGATAAACCTACCACTACTGTAGCCATGGCGCAAAGGTACATAGGAAATTGAAATAGGGACTTTATTTCTGCTACTTTTGCGGCTTATGGATACATCCTATCGTGGTATATTAAAATTCGCGTTTCCTATTATGGTGGGTGTGTTTGTGCAATCCGTAATTTTGTTTGTAGACTCGGCTTTTTTAAGTAGGGTGGATCCTGTTGCATTTGATGCTGCTGGTAATGCTGGTTTGCTATACATTACCTTTTTTATGATGGCCAATGGACTTGCGGAGGCGGGTCAAATAATAATTGCACGTAGAGAAGGGGAAGGGAAGAAATCTGAAGTTTGCAGAGTATGGCGTCATTTAATGCTCACGTTAATCATTACTTCAGTATTAATGTTTGTTCTGATTTATTTATTGTCGCATCACCTATTGATGGGTGTAGTGCAAAGTCCAGCCATTGGTGAAAATATTGTTGCCTACCTGGATATACGCGCTTTTGGTATTCTCTTCGCAGTAATTTTAGCAGGATTTAATGCTTTTTACATAGGAATAGGAAAAAGCAGAGTACTTCTGTATAATACGCTCATTATATCCGTAGTTAATATTGGTCTCGACTATGCTTTAATCTTCGGGAATTGGGGTTTTTCGGAGATGGGGATAGAGGGGGCTGCATGGGCTACCCTTTTGGCAGAGTTTTCTGCCTGCATTTTTATAGTGCTCTACACTATAGCTAGAAAAACGAATAAGGAATATGAATTATTTTCTAGATTACATTGGGAGGTAAAACGTGTTAAAAAATTGTTGAAGATTGGATTGCCCCTAATGGCTCAGGGATTTTTAGGAGTTGGAAGTTGGGCAATCTTCTTTATGCTTATTGAACAAATGGGGGCGCATGATTTAGAGGCTTCACAGGTCGTTCATAAGTTATACTTTTTAGCATTAATACCAATTATAGGGTTTTCTTCAACCACAAAAACTTATGTGAGTCATCTGCTTGGAGAGGGGAGAGCCGAAGATGTCATTCCCATAGCCAAGAAGATTTTGCTAATTAGTCTCACGATGGTTGTTTTACTATGTCACGGTATGATTTTATACCCCACTTTTTGGATTAATATAGTAGATAATAACCCTTTAATTTTAGATACGGCAAAATCCATTCTTATGCTATTAACAGGAAGCATATTGTTGCATACAATTAGTAGTGTTTTGCTAAATATCTTGAGTGGAAGTGGAATGACCCGAAAAGTAATGTTTATAGAATTTATAACCATGTTTTCTTATTTGACCTTATCTTATTTAATGATAATGGAATGGGAAAAGAGCATAGTTTGGGTATGGAGTATGGAATATGTATATTTTGTTTCCATATTTGTTTTGTCGCTATGGTATGTAAGGAAAGAAAATTGGAAAAAGGTTAAGGTATAATGAGAATAGTTTTTTTAGGAACCCCAGGATTTGCAGTTGGCTGTTTAAAGGCATTGATCGAATCAGGAAACAACATTGTTGGTGTAGTTACCAGTCCCGATAGGCCGGCTGGAAGAGGATATAAACTTAAAGCATCAGAAGTAAAAGAATATGCTTTAACTCAAAACTTGCCCATATTACAGCCCGAAAAATTGAAAGATGAAGATTTTCTAGAAGAATTAAAGTCTTGGCAAGCAGACTTATTTGTTGTAGTGGCTTTTAGGATGCTGCCGGAACAAGTATGGCGGATGCCTTCAAAAGGCACATTCAATCTACACGCTTCTTTATTACCTCAATATAGAGGTGCTGCTCCCATTAATTGGGCACTTGTCAATGGTGAAGAAAAGACAGGAGTGACAACTTTTTTTCTGGATCATAAAATTGATACTGGAGAGATTATCATGCAAAAGGAAATTGAAATTACTGAAAACATGAATGCAGGAGAACTTCATGATATATTGATGCATGTTGGAAGTGAGTTGATTTTGAAAACTGTTGATGCCATTGAGAAGGGAATGGCAAATCCAAAGGCCCAAAATACGGAGGGTATGGAAATTAAGAAGGCTCCAAAAATATTCAAAGAAAACTCAATGATAGATTGGACATGTGATGCACAAGAAGTTCATAATTTAGTTCGTGGCATGTCACCGTACCCAACTGCACATTGTCGAATTACAAATCCAGAAGGGAAAGAACTAGGCCTGAAAATTCTTGAAACGCGCTTATCGGATAAAAATATTTCTGCTAAAGAGGTGTTGGTATTTGACAATCGAATATATGTTGGTTGTGGAAAGGGTAGTGTTGAGGTTTTACAACTGCAGTTAGAAGGAAAGAAAAGAATGGATGCAGAAACTTTCCTTAGGGGAAATGACTTGTCAGAATATACTTTAAAATAATATGGAATGAAGACGCTTATTGTATTGGTATTAATATTTGTTGGCTTTAAATCATTTTCACAAGAACTTTATAGCTTGGATAGCATTCAACCGGATTCAAACAATTTTGAGAACATCTATATAAAGAAGCTAATTTCCGATGAAGAGCAAACAAGCTTTCTTATTTGGGTTAAAGAATCCGTTAAAGCTCATTATCATGCCGTTCATTCCGAAAGTATACTAATACTAGAAGGTAAAGCACGGATGACTATAAATGGTGAAGAGCGCATAGTACAAGCTGGAGATTTTATGAATTTCCCGAAAGGAATGGTTCACTCGGTATTGGAGGTAATATCGGAGAAACCATTAAAAGTACTTTCTATTCAGTGCCCTGAGTTTTTAGGTAAAGACCGAATTTTTGTAAATCCTTGAGCTATAAATGCAATTTGTTATGCTTAAAACGCTCAAAACCCTTGAAAACAGGGCGTTTTAGCCATCTTTATTAACAAAAAGCCGTATTTATCCACAAAATGACCAGTTTTTTGCTCAATCTCTTGCGTGGCGTGGCTTATCGTATATATTTGCTCTCGTTAAACGAA
Organism: Flavobacteriales bacterium; assembly: GCA_964230025.1. Lineage (GTDB taxonomy): Bacteria > Bacteroidota > Bacteroidia > Flavobacteriales_D > JAUILH01 > CAXRFO01. Next base: position 67,096 of record CAXRFO010000002.1, read on the forward strand.
TTATTTAATTAAAAATCAAACAAAATGAACAAAGCAGAATTAATTGATGCTATGGCAGCTGAGTCAGGTTTGTCTAAAGCAGATGCTAAAAGAGCGTTAGACGCTTTTTGTGACACTACTACTAAAGCCTTAAAAAAAGGTGATAGAGTTGCTTTAGTTGGATTCGGATCTTTCTCTACTTCTAAAAGAGCTGCAAGAAAAGGAAGAAACCCACAAACTGGTAAAGAAATCAAAATCGCTGCAAAAACTGTAGTTAAGTTTAAAGCAGGTGCTGATTTATCAGGAAAAGTAAACTAAGAAAAGTTATACTTTATATAAAAGGCCTTCATGCATTGCATGAAGGCTTTTTTTATGCATTAAAAAATGAAATATGCATTTAATGAAGTTGCAATGCACAACCATATTAGGTAGGGTACCAATAATAAACTTGTTTTTTGCATTTGGCCTCTGAAAAGAAATAGAATTAAACCTACAACAATAGTGAGAGCACTGATAATAATGAGCCCCAGGGTAATATTATGATAATAAAAGAAGATTGGATTCCATATAATATTCAAGCACAACTGGATTCCGTATAAAGTTGAAAGAGGTTTTTTAAAAGTAATTCTATTCCACGCTATCGCCATATACATGGATAAACAAATCATGATGAAGGTCCATGAAAATCCAAAAACCCATCCAGGTGGTGTCCAAGGTGCTTTATCCAAAGCTTGATACCATTCAGAACTAACCCCTGGACCAGTAAATAAACTTCCAATAGCAAGGGCGGTAAAATTTAAGGTTAAGAATATGATCAAGTTTCGTATCATATCTATTCAATCAACACTTAAGAGTTATTTATCAATCACGGCAATCGTTTGCAATCTTCAGCACCTCAATAATGGATTGTTGCGTAACCTCTTTGTAGTCTTGATATTTTTCAGCGACTTTATCCACGGCACAATCACAGTATTGAGCAGCTTTTTCTGCACTAATGAATCTGGATGATTTCTCTTCACAATTTGCCACAAACTCTTTGATTTGCTTCTTCGTCCAATATTTTGCAGCAGTTCTGGCCATGGCTTTACAGCTTAATAAACTAAGTCCTAGAAAAACTACCAAGCCAGAAAAAATAAGTAACTTTTTCATTCTAGAAATGCCTGCTTATTGTGAATCCAAACCTGAAAGCTCCATCTGTCCATTTGCTGGTTGTGTATGGAATAAATTGTCCTTCTCCTATGCCTCCGCTGTTCATGAAATGCATTTGAAAGGTATGTGCGAAAGTTTTGATTTCAGCACCCAGTGCAAAGGGATTAACATATTCACCTGGGTTAACACTTCTTTCATTATCAAGATTGTAAAAATACTCAGCTACAAAGCTCGCTTTTTTGTAGAAATTATATTTCAAAATTCCACCCATCGAAATCATGGAATTAGCATCATAATATCCTACAAAATTCCTGTGAACATAGGTTGGCGCAACTTGGAGTGTTAGTCTATTATGCGGCTTTATTGCAAATATTAAACTAGAGGCGTACCAAAAACGGTGGGCTGTTTCTGTAAACGCATTTACGGCGGTTGGATCCTCAGATGCCTTTCTTGATGTGAAGTAGGCGCTTGTCATTGCCGTCAAAGCGAAAGGCATATTACCTTCTTTTTGAAGAATCTTATACTTTAGAAAACCATCCCAAACTTCTGAATGAAAAGATCCTTTTGATCTACCTACGCCTATGTTTAAGTTATCTATGATGCCATATTCAAAACCTATTCTTATATCAGATGAATTATCAAGTCCGAAAAGTGTTCTAGGAGATGCTGGTGTTGCTATTTCTCCGAACCTATGGGTGATTCTAAAATCGAATGTACCTTTATCTAGTATGCTTACCGTATGAGCGTTGATACCTCTAGTGTCGTAGAAGAAAGTAGTTTTTTTAACGGTTTCTTCTTCATCCCAATCATCATCCTCATCTTGAGTAAAAGCAGGTTGTATTAAAATGAAAGTCAATGGAATGAGTAAAAACTTCTTCATGCAGTGATTTTTACCCAAATATAAAAATTATTTACCACTGCCCTTAAGAATAGTTCTTACGGTGTATAATAAGATTTTAAAATCAATAGCAAGGCTTCTATTTTCTAGGTACAACAGGTCGTATTTCATTCTCCTCAGCATTTGTTCTACGTTTTCAGCGTAGCCAAATTTTACTTGTCCCCAACTTGTAATTCCAGGTCGTACCCGATTTAAAAAACGGTATGAAGGGTCGTGTTTCATTATTTCATCAATAAAATATTGTCGTTCAGGCCTTGGCCCAACCAGGCTCATTTCGCCCTTTAAAACATTGAAAAATTGAGGTATTTCATCTAAACGAGTTTTACGCATAAACTTTCCTATTCTCGTAATTCTGCTGTCATTATCGCTACTTAATTGTGGTCCATTTTTTTCAGCATTCTTCACCATGCTGCGGAACTTGTAGATATTAAATTCAACACCATTTTTTCCCACTCTTTTTTGCGTAAAAAAGATTGGTCCTTGACTACCGGACTTGACCATTATTGAGAGAATAATAAATACGGGACTCAATAGCGCAACAGCCATAATGCTCAATAGAATATCCAAAATTCTTTTGGTTGATTGTTGCCAAGCAGGCATAACTTCAGGGTTAACTTCCATTAAAGGAGTTCCAAGGATGTTATTCATTTTTACAGATCCTGAAACAATATCATACATATCAGGACTTATTTTTATAGCAACATCCCAATTATCTATTCGGTTAATTATCTCCTTAAGCTTGTTATGTTCGGAAGATTCAACGGCGATAATAATTTCTTCAATTTTATGTTCCTCTATAACTTCATTTATTTCTTTTAACGATCCTAGATTCGGCAATCTGTCCTTAACACTATCATCAACTCCATTAATTTTAATAAAACCTTTAAAATCAAACCCTTCTGAATGTTTTTTATCATCCAATTCTGCAAGAATTTCTTTGGCTTTTTGTGAGCCTCCAACGAGTAGGGTGTTGAACCCACGAGTCCCTTTGTGAATGGACTTTACCAATCGACTTGTTATGAGCAATCTTGGAAATAAAGTCAATAAAAACAAAAGAGAAAATAAGACTAAAAAAGACCGATAATAAAATTTATAACTTGGTACAGAGTCGTTTAATACCAAGGTGAAAAAGAGGAATAATGTTCCGGCCAGACTTAAAAAAAATACCTGACTGAATTCTTTCATTCTGTACCTTCGGTTGGGCTTATAATATGCTCCGCTTAAGCCAAATAGGAAAACCCATACAAGCGGAATAATGATTATTCCATACCAGAATTGACTCGTAATCGTGAATTCTGCATCTTCGATATAAACTTGTCTAAAATAAAAGAAACAAATCCAAGCTACAAGCGCGGCTAACCAGTCTGAGAAGGCATATAGTATGCTTAGATAGCCCTTCTGCATTTATCTATAAATGATTTTTACATTATCCAAATGAAGATATGCTGAACTGGCGCCTTCCGGCATGGTGAATTGAATAAAAAACTCAAAATTATCTGTCTGGGATTCACCTGCAACCCTTGGTGTTAATTCAATATAAATTCTATTCCAAGAAGTTTTAGGATTTATTCCATATTCGCTCAGAATATCAACCTGTCCAGAAGTTCTGAGAGCGATTACTCCGAGCCTAACATCTGCATTGGTCCGGTAATCAAATTCAACAAAACAACGACTTAATGTGCTCGGAAGGTTCATATTTACATTTGTCTCAATCCGAGCAAAGCTTTCTCCGCTGCTCAGTACCATGCTTCCATATTGACCTTCTACACCGCTGTTAGTCTCAACCGTATAGACTGCATCACTAGCAACTGCATCAACAAAGTTAACTCCGGGATTGTCAAAATCTTCAATCAGCTCAAATTCGGCAAATTCGTTGTAGGCTGTTGATGGGTTAATTTCAATGGTCTCTCCGGGAACAAGGTCTTTGTCAATTTCATACTGCTCAAAGAAAGGATAAGTTTTATGTTCTGTAGAAATTCCGTTTGCTCTGATCCCAGGGCGAACTTTGAAATTTGTTAAGCCTTCTCCCAGAACTGGGATTTCTATAGGTAATTCAAAAATCCCCAAAAGTTGATCGTTTGAAAAAATAACAGCATCCTTTATATTATGTCTGTCAGTTCCTTCTCCTGAATTGGTGACAAGATTGAATGAGTCAATTTTGAGGTATACCGGTTCCTTCTCTGGTTTATTCAGCTTATCGCATGAACCCAAAGTTGAGAAAATTAGTAAGACTCCAATAAGTTGCTTAACCTTCTTCACTAGCACAGAAAAAACGCAAAGCTAGAATTTTTATTGCGCTTAAATCGAATTATCTACTTTTTCCATTATTTGGAGAGCTACATCTAGCGCGTTCATTCCATCATAAAGCGATACGGCTGGGGTGTCGCCATTTTTTATACTGTTAGAAAAACTCCTTAACTCTTCTTTGATTGCATTTATGTCGGCAACCTCAGGTTTGTCAAATAAAATCTGTCGTTTCTTTCCGTCACTCGGAGTTATATACATTCCAAATGGATCGTCTTCTCCGGTAGCATCTTTCATTCGAACTATCTCAGCCTCTTTGGTTAAAAAGTCAACCGAGATATAGGCATCTTTTTGGAAGAAACGTGATTTTCTCATGTTCTTTAAAGATATGCGGCTTGCGGTCAGGTTTGCAACACAACCATTATCAAACTCTATTCTTGCATTTGCAATATCTGGTGATGGGCTTACGACTGATACTCCACTTGCACTGATTCTTTTAATGCTAGAATTAATTACACTCAAAACAATATCAATGTCATGGATCATTAAATCCAAAACTACTGGAACATCTGTACCTCTTGGATTGAATTGCGCCAAACGATGAGTTTCAATAAACATAGGCTTATCGAAATAAGATAGGCTTGCTTGAAATGCTGGATTAAATCTTTCAACATGGCCTACTTGTATACAAACGTTTGCCTCTTCTGACATACGCATAAGGCTTTTTGCCTCTTCTAGTGTTTGGGTAACCGGTTTTTCAATAAACAAGTGGCAGCATTTCCTTATGGCTAGTTGAGCACATTCAAAATGACTTACAGTAGGAGTTACAATGTCGATCGCATCACATTGATCGATGAGCTCTTCAATATCTGAGAAATGTTTTACTCCACTTTCGTCGGCATAAGCTCCTGCCACTTCTTCGTTTGGATCGTAAAACCCAACCAATTCAAATATGTCACTCAATTCTTGGATAAGTCTAAGATGTATTTTTCCAAGATGACCTGCTCCAAGTACCCCAATTTTTATCATGATACAAAACTATGGAGGAAAGCTGCTAGTTAAGAATGCAGGAGTGTTCATTTATTCAGTAGGCAATGTTAATTCCTTTTATTGTACCTAAGCAGCATGAAAGATCTTAAGCTTAAATTTGTTTCATGGACTCACATAGGACGCAAGGATTGAGAAGAAGGATGGTTGATTCCCTTAAGGAAAAGGGCTTAACAGATGAAAGGGTAATTGCCGCTCTTTTAAGAATACCACGACACCAATTCTTAGATAAGGCTTTCTTAGAATATGCTTATGAGGATAAGGCATTTCAGATTGGTGCGGGACAAACAATTAGCCACCCTAGTACTGTTGGAATGCAAAGTCAACTTCTAGATATCGAGAAAAGAATGAAGGTTTTAGAGATAGGAACAGGGTGTGGATATCAGACGGCTGTTTTGTGTGAATTGGGAGCTAAGGTATATAGTATTGAACGTCAAAGAGAGCTTCATTTGAAAGCTAAGTCGACTTTGAATAAACTTGGTTATAGAGCCAATTTGTATTATGATGACGGTTTTAAAGGTAAGGAGGCTTTCGCCCCATTTGACAGGATTATAGTTACTTGTGGAGCACCATATATACCTGATAGCCTCAAAGATCAATTAAAGGTAGGAGGTATTATGGTCATACCCGTAGGTGAAAAGGTTCAAGAAATGCATGTATTGAAAAAAAATGAAAATGGATTTTCTGAGGAAACATGGGGAGAGTACAAGTTTGTTCCTATGTTGGAGAGTAAAAATGAATAATTTTTTGTAACCTTGGTATGAGCTTTGCGTTTAAAGGCACTGTTATAAACAAAACGCAGTTAAAATTTTATATGTAGTATTAATTGAATAACTAAAAACTACATATATATTTGAGTTGTAAATTTTTAAACTAAAATAAACATTATGAAAAAGCAAGTACTACTAGTTGCTGCTATTTGTGGGTTTTCAATGACCCAAGCACAAGACTTGACAAGCAAAAATGGAATGACAATTCTTCCTGAGTCTGGCGATATCGCTCTTGGGTTTGATGCTTCTCCATTATTTTCTTACGTAGGTAACTCGTTCAACGGTTCTACTGGAAACTCTTTTAACACAGGGTGGACAAACAACCTTCAAACGATTTATGGTAAGTATTATCTAGATGCTTCTACAGCTGTTAGAGGATGGGTAAGATTAGGATTCGGTTCTACAACTGATGAAGTATACGTTACTGATGTAACTTCTACTGCAACTCCTCCAGCGACAGTAACTGACACAAGAAAGTCTTCTTACAATGCTATCATTTTAGGTGGTGGTCTTGAAATGAGAAGAGGTCACAACAGACTTCAAGGTTACTACGGTGGTGACTTATTGTTTGGAATTATGGGTAACTCTACTGAGTACACATATGGAAATGCATTAAGCACTACAAACACTGCTCACACAAGTTCTTTTGGACAAGCAGCAGGATTAATGACTGATAGCCCAGGTTCTACATTCATGTTAGGATTAAGAGGTGTAATCGGTGTTGAGTACTTTATCTTACCAAAAATCTCTTTAGGTGCTGAGTACTCTTGGGGATTAGGTTTGTCTAGCCAAGGTGAAGGAATGTCTTCAGTTGAAGCATGGAACGGTACTGCAGCTGAGACTACTGAAACTACTACTGGTGGTTCTAGTTCTTTCGGAATTGATACTGACATGAACAACATGATGTTCGGTGGTGGTTCTGTGAACCTATTATTCCACTTCTAAGAAGTAGATAAATAAATTTAGTAGACCGTCACGCAGAAATGCGTGACGGTTTTTTTATGCCATTTTTTCAGTGAATTAGCTCGCTTGAAAATTTGTCAAGTATACAGGTAGTCATTCTGTCATACTTTTTTAAAAGGCTTGGCTTTTGATGTGGTAGCTCAAAAATTTAGATATTATGTCAACAGGTACTATTAATGTTCAAACGGAAAATATTTTCCCAATCATAAAGAAGTTTCTTTATTCTGATCATGAAATCTTCTTAAGAGAGTTAATATCCAACGCCATGGATGCTACGCACAAGGTTAAAGTGTTGAATGGTCTTGGAGAGTTCGAAGATGAAGTAGGTCAATTACAAGTTGAGGTTAAAATAGATAAAGATGCCGGAACCCTTTCTATTATCGATAGAGGTATTGGTATGACAGAAGAAGAGATTAATAAATACATTAATCAAATTGCATTTTCAGGTGCTGAAGAATTCGTAAACAAATACAAGGATCAATCGGAAGGCATTATAGGTCATTTTGGACTAGGCTTTTACTCGGCCTTTATGGTTTCATCGAAAGTTGAGATCAAGACACTTTCACATAAAAAAGGCAGTAAGGCTGTAAAATGGGAATGTGATGGTAGTCCTTCTTTTGAAATAACGGAAATTGAAAAGAAGCAAAGAGGTACTGAGATAGTTCTTCACATTGCTGAAGATAGTAAAGAATTTCTTGAAGAATCTAGGATTTCAGGAATACTAAACAAGTACTGTAAATTCTTGCCTTACCCTATATTTTTTGGAGAGGAAGAAGTTACAATACCGGCTGAAAAAGAAGGAGAAGAGGAGAAAAAAGAGAAAAAACCAAAACAAATAAATAATCCGGAACCGCTTTGGACCAAAGCCCCTAACACACTTGAAGAAGAGGATTATAAAAAGTTCTACCAGGAGTTATACCCCTTTTCGCAGGAACCACTTTTCCAAATACACTTAAATGTAGATTATCCCTTTAATCTAACTGGTGTTTTATATTTCCCTAAAATTGGTAATTCAGTTCAGGTTCAAAAGAATAAAATACAACTTTACAGTAATCAAGTTTTTATTACAGACAATGTAGAGGAAATAGTTCCAGACTTCCTTACACTATTACATGGTGTAATTGATAGTCCTGATATACCACTTAATGTATCGAGATCTTATCTGCAGTCAGATTCTAACGTTAAGAAAATCTCAAACCACATCATGAAAAAGGTGGCGGATAAGTTAGATGAAATATACAAATCGGATAAAGATCGCTTTGAGAACATATGGGACGACCTAAAAGTCTTCATGGAATACGGAATGTTGTCAGAGGAAAAATTCTATGATCGTGCTAAAAAGGTTTACTTAACAAAAGACACAGAAGGCAATTTTAAATTGTTGGATGAGTTTGTTGAAGAAACAAAGGAACTACATAAGGATAAAGATGACCGTCAGGTGATTTTATATACAAATGACCCTGAAACACAATATTCTTATGTTCAGTCAGCGACAGATAAAGGATATAAGGTATTGGTTCTTGATTCACCTTTAACGCCTCATTTTGTGGCACAACTTGAGCAGAAGCTAGAAAATGTCTCATTCGCAAGAGTTGATGCTGATGCTATTGAAAATCTAATAAAGAAGGATGAAGAGATACCTTCCAAACTCACGGATGAACAAAAAGAAGAGGTAAAAAAGTTGTTTTCTGATAAACTTGATCAGACTTATCAAGTTGAAGTTGCAAGTCGCTCAGAAAAAGACAAGGCGGTATTGATCACACAAGCCGAATTTGTCAGAAGAATGAATGAACAGCAACAACTGGGGGGGAATTCCTTTATGGGTGCTATGCCAGACATGTACCAACTTACGGTTAACGCAAATCACCCCGTACTTTCCAAATTAATGGAGGCTAAGACAGATGCTAAAAAAGCCAAATTAACGGCACAGTTGCTTGATTTAGCGTTACTTGAAAAGGGTATGCTGAAAGGGGAGAAGCTCGATGAGTTCATAAACCGTTCAGTAGAATTAATAAAATAAATAGAGGAGGGGGGTGTTAGCTCCCCTTTCTTTCAATTAGCATGTGATTACCTGCTACCTTATAATTCCAGCGATTAACATCAAAAATACTCGACAAATATCTTTTATAAAGTCCCATTCTCTGATTGGGACCACCATCAGCCTCATTTTCTTTCGCTTGAGCGGTAAACTCGAACAATCGAACATGTTCATGATTTTCTTGATATTTGCGAACGATTTCCGCAATGGTTTGCATCACACTGAATACCTCTCCACGATTGGTTTCAGAGTATTCTTCCCCATCAAATTCATCGTTAACTACCCCAAAGGCTATAGTTACGTGAAGGAGATTGTTTTTTCTACGAGCAAAGCGTACCTCATAGCGAATTCCGCTTTCCGTTTCGAAAAAGTAAATACCACTGCTTGGAATAGCTGGAAACTCTATGGGATAAATAGCCATTAAATTGCGAATATAAAAAGAAGATGAATCATATTGGGAAAATAATTGGATTAGTAGGTGGAATTTACCTTGGTGGTGTTCTTGGAGGATTTTTGGGTTTCTTTATCGGAAGTATTATTGATAGTGCAAGAACCATCTCAAGTAACATTGATTTTAAAGCCATTCGTGAGCTTCAAAAAGTGGTGAATTTTAATGATCCTGCTTCATGTTTACTCGTCTTAAGTGCAAAAGTTATGCAGTCAGACGGTAAGGTAATGAAGTCGGAGCTTGAATTTGTTCGTTCATTTTACTTACAACAGTTTGGACCCGAGAAAACCAGTGCATACATGTTGAATCTAAGGGATATGTTGAAACAAGACCTTCCCCTTCAAATGGTATGTATGCAAATAAAAAGAGCCATGCCGATACATGCTCGCGGGCAGATTTTACATTTTCTCGTAGGTATTGCAAAATCAGATGGAGATTTTTCTGCAGCTGAACAACAATTAATAAGACAAATTGCCCAGTTGTTAGGGATGCACATCAGAGATTTTGAATCCATGGCTGCAATGGGTGAAGATACCATTGATAGTGCTTATAAGGTTTTAGGGGTGGATAAGAATGTTTCTGATGCGGAATTGAAGAAAGCCTACAGAGAAATGGCTAAAAAGCACCATCCCGATAAGTTTTCACAAATGGATGAATCTTTTCAGAAAGGCGCAAAAGAGAAGTTCCAAAAGATTAATGATTCGTACGAAAAAATTAAAAAGAGTAGAGGGATAAGCTAATGGCCAGCTTGAAACGAGAAATATGGCCGCTCTGGTTCCCGATACTCATTCTAGCTATTATGTGGGTGGTGCACTACCTGCAACTTAGTAACGGAATTAGCTGGTCCAACTACGGTGTTTATCCAAGAAAAATGGAAGGGCTTAAGGGCATATTTTTTTCACCTTGGCTGCATAGTACCAAAGATTTCAGTCATATTATTAATAATAGCTTTCCGGTTTTTGTCCTCGGATGGTGTCTGCGGTATTACTATCGTAGCATGAGTGTTTTTGCCTTCACTTTTATCTGGTTTGTATCAGGTTTGTGTGTTTGGATTTCAGCAAGGGAGTCATTTCATATTGGTATGAGTGGTGTGATATATGGTCTAGCAGGATTTCTTTTTGTTTCGGGTATTTTGCGAAAAGAAAAGCGGGTAATGGCCTTATCCTTAATGGTTGCCTTTCTTTACGGTAGTATGATATGGGGTATCTTCCCAATAAAAGAAGGAGTTAGTTTTGAAGGACATTTCTGGGGCATGTTGACTGGAGTTGTGCTTGCAATCTATCTAAAGTCGGAAGGACCTCAACGTAAAAAGTATGCCTGGGAGGAAAATGATGATATTGGTCTGGACGAGTTTGAGGAAAATTATTGGATGCCTAAATCTGAGGAGGAGAACACGCTAGCCAAAGGGGCTAAAGTTTATCGAATAAAATATCATTTCAAGAAAAGAGATGATTCTTCGGATGAAGGTTAGCCTATACCGTTTAGCATTTTTATATTATACTTTCCCTTCCTTTTACTAACTTTGAATTATGCTAAAATGGACCGATATATCCTACGCTTATCCTAACTCATCTGAGATTAAGTTTCCGAATGCGGTGATTGAAAATGGAAGCGAGAATTTAATCATTGGTCCTTCAGGCTGCGGGAAATCAACCTTAATGAACATCATTGCAGGCTTGATACAACCCGATAGGGGTTCAGTCTTTTTCGATAATGAGGATATTTTTAGCCTCAATATTGCCCAAAGAGATAAGTTCAGAGGTCAAAAAATGGGGATTATATTTCAATCTGCTCATTTTATGCAAAGTCTAACTCTTAAGGAAAACATGAGGCTTTCTCAAAAATTAGGGAAAGCAAAGAAGGGGTCCACTGAAATTGATCGTGTTTTAGAAATGGTAGGCTTGGAAAAGCATGTGAAGAAAAAGCTATCTGAAATGAGTGTTGGAGAACAGCAAAGAGCATCTATAGCAAGGGCTGTTTTGTCGGAGCCAAGCGTAATTCTGGCAGATGAACCTACAAGTGCACTTGATGATAAGAACTGTCTGAGTGTACTTAATTTGCTCAGGTCAATTGCAAAAGAATACGAGAGTAGTTTGTTGATTATAACACATGATCAACGTTTAAAAGGAGAAGTGGAATCTAAAATTGAATTAGCATGAATCCACTAAAATTAGCCTGGAAAAATTTAATTCATAATAGACTTAGAAGCCTCCTAAGTTTGGTGTTGTTTGCTACTGGAGTTGCGATCATTTTAACTTTGGTTTTAACAGGAGAACAGCTCAGTGAAAATTTAAAAAAGAATCGTGCAGGAGTAGATATGGTAGTAAGCGCTCCTGGAAGTAAAATTCAAATGATTCTTTCCTCTGTTTATCATATAGATAATCCAACAGGAAATGTTGATCTAGATGAAGTTGCATTTTTATTTAAGAACCCTACAATTGATGCCTACCCTATATCCTTAGGAGATAACTACAAGGGTATTCGGATTGTAGGGACAGATAAGCGTTACATTAAACTCTACGGTGGGCAAATTTCGAAAGGAAAATTGTGGGATAAAGAATTGCAAGCTGTTATCGGAAGTGAGGTAGCAAAAAAACACAAACTTAAAGTAGGAGATAAAATTACCGGATCTCATGGCCTAGTCGCGGGAAACCAAGATTCCCATGATGAGCATCCTTACACAATAGTAGGCATTCTAAAACCAACACATTCGGTCATTGATAAATTGATTCTGTGCCATTTCGCTTCTGTATGGAAAGTGCACGAAGGACATGATCATAGTCATGGAGGCCACGACCACAACCATGGAGGTCACAGCCATGATCATGGAAGTCATAGTCATTCAGACCACAATCACGCTGCTCATAATCATAAAAGTCATGACCATCAGCATGGAGATCATTCCGATCATGATCACGCTGAACACGATCACAATCATGAAGGCCATGAGCACAACACTCATAAACATGATGATGGTTCCCATGATGGACATAATCATAGTTCGCATGAAGAGGATAATGAAGAGGAAACTCCTAAAGAAAAAGCTCGTCGTTTGGCCAAGGAAAAAGCCAAGGAGAACGCAAGAAAAAAATTAAAAGATCAAGGTTTGAAGGCCAAGTCTCATGAAATTCTTAAGTATACAAAAAAGAATAAGAGTATAACAGCGGTTCTTGTTAATATCAATGGTAGTCAGGCAATTAATTTTCTTCCCCGTCATTTGGACACAAAGGAAGGTGTGGATTATGCCATGGTGGAGTATGAAACAGGTAGACTATATCCTCTAGTTGAGCCAGGTGTGGCAATTGTAAAATGGATAGCGATTTTTATTGTAATAATTTCAGCATTTAGCATTTGGATTAGCCTTTTCCAAAGTTTAAAAGAAAGGAAATATGAGCTTGCGCTTTTGAGGGTAATGGGAGGTACACAATTTCAGTTGTTCCTGGTGGTCCTGTTAGAAGGATTGTTGTTGAGTTTACTCGGATTTTTGGCAGGGTTTCTGATTGCTCACGGTATAACGCATTATTTAGGAATAGGCATGGCAATGGACTATAATATCGAAATGACTGGTTGGTATTTTTCACCCAAGGAGTGGAGTGTTTTCTTCGGAGCCATAGCCCTAGGGTTTATTGCAGCTATTATACCTTCTGTTTTAGCGACCCGTATTAACATACCAAAAACATTAGCTAACAAATGAAAAAACTAGCTTTCATAATATTCTTACTTCCGGTATTTACATTCGCGCAAGAAGAATTAAAATGGGAACAATTAAAAGACGTGATTGTCGAAACTGAATTTGACGAGGATTTGGGAATGGAACTAACGTTCCCTGATTTTGGAGATAATATCAGTAAATGGGATGGTAAAGAGGTTTTTATTGAAGGGTTCTTAATCCCCGTGGACATTGAGGACGGTCTTTTTGCCTTATCCGAGTTTCCTTATAACTCTTGTTTTTTCTGTGGGAAAGCTGGTATTGAATCGGTAATTCAGTTAAATCTCAAATCAAAAAGGAGGTATTCAGGATTTAAAACTGATCAAATTTTGAAGTTTACAGGCCGTTTAAATCTAAATGCAACCAACGCTGCAGACCTTATTTACATCCTAGAAGATGCTGAAATATTTTACGGTTAGTTTATTGATCCTTTGTGCTTGTTCGCAAGAAAAGGAGAAGCCAACGACAGATAAGGATCCCGAATTTAAATCACTTCTTTTACCCGAACATCAAGATACAACCACTGTCTGGAATAATTTCGACCCGGAATATTTTTCCTCTCTAGATTGGGATGATACCTATAAAAAAGAGGGAAGAAAAATTCACAGAATTTCATTTAATCATCTGGCGGATGTAAGGATTACTATGGAATATGAGCCTGAATTTGCCCTGGATTATCAAAAAGGTCATTTCGGTGAATATATCAAACAGCTAAATGGGAAATGGGTGGAAATTAGAGGTTTTATGTTGCCCTTGGATCATGCCCAAAATTTCTATGTTTTATCCAGAAACCCATACAGTTCGTGTTTTTTTTGTGGGAAAGCGGGCTTAGAAAGTGTTGCCAGAATCAAATTTCGTGAACAGCCGGATGGAGCAAAGTATAGAATGGATGATGTAATTACTGTAAGAGGAAGATTAAGTCTTAACAACACAAGATATGACGAACTGGCGTATATTATTGATCTTGCGGAACTCGTGGGGCCCAATTAATTCATGCTTCCCGCTATGTGCACCTGACCGTGGATAGGGTTTATTTCATTGGTATATCCGTTTGGAATAAGAATGTAGAAGTAAACTCCATCACTAAATTCACCGCCATCCCAATCATTGTTATAGCCATTTTCTTTTTTGAATATTAGATTTCCCCATCGATTGTAAATTTCCAATACAGCATTTGGGTAATGATCCATATTGATTATCTCAAAAAAGTCATTAAAACCATCGCCATTTGGGGTAAAAATATTGGGTATTTCCAAGTCACATTCCAGGTAAACTAATTCTTGCTCGGAACTTGCAAAACTTCCACAGGCATCACTGACATTAACATAAAACCACTCATTATTAGCTGGGTTAACGGTGACATTATCTTGTCCATTTGACATGCCAAAATCGTAATTTGGGGAAATCCAGTCGTAGCCATAGCCGCCAGGCACACCTCCCGTTACAGTCGCAATAAATGTGTGACTTTGGTTAAATGGATCCTGAGTACAAATTGTGTCTCCTGGATTAATAGTCACCTCTAGAGGGTCTGCCTGTAGAATATTAATTATGGGCCCACCACACGCCGAAGAATCATTAATAAAAATCTCCAATACTTGAAGTGCATTAGTATCGCCATCGGTGCTTGAAACATTAATCCAAATCGTGTCTGTTAAAGCACCGCTTTCAAAATAAACGGTATCATTTATAAAATCATAATCGCTACCATTTGTGGCATCTCCTTGGATGATAAGTCCAATGGTGTCATATTCCAAAGTATCAGGTCTAGTAACAACATAATAGGCACCTGGACATCCTTCATAAATTTGACTGACAGAGGCCGATATGGATAAGCCCGATGAATTGAAACTTTGCCCTTCTAGGAATACTCCTGAGTCAAAAACGGCATCACCAGCATCACCAATAGCCAATTTAATGTGGTATGTTTCACCACAATTTACAGCTGCTGTTGCCGTCAGTGTCACGGTTCTTCCGTCATACTCGTAATTCCCTGTGTTATTTGCTGTATAAAAGATGTTATAGCTTGTCCAGTTTGGATCAGCAGCAGCACACGTAGCCGCATTTCCAAACGATCCAGCTACACCTGGATTAACTGTGTTGATTGAAACTGGGGTAGTGGTGTATTGACTTGGATTATTGGGGTCAGGAATTAAGGCAATGTTAGTTGCGTTGTAGGTTCCACCTGCGGGATTTGTTCCCGAAAGGAAGAAGCCAAATGCATCATTCACTGTTCCGCACACGTATTCCTCGTATTCCTCAGAAGCAAAAGTGTATTGAAAACTAATACTATCACCTGATGGTACAAAGTCAAACTCAATCACACACTCATCAAAAATTGGGTCGTTTGTAATACTGGCTAAATCTGGGTCATTTCCACCTTGACCAGTTCCTCCAGCACTAGAACCACCTCCTGTATTAGCTTGGCTTGCCATGGTTACATCCCCTGAACCCATAATAAGACCATTTGTAAAACCAACATCTGAATTTGGATCATTGAATTCACCTACCTGCTCGTTTACAATATTGGCGGGCCCTCCATTAAACTGAATATTTGAAACAGTTGTACCCGATCCCAGAAATACGTTTTGAACAAATTGTTCTACAGTCATAGAACTATTATCAACGGTAATCTGAGCGTAGGAAATGCTTGTCGCAAATAGAAATAAAGCTAAGGCTGATTTTTGAAAAAAAGTGCTCATAAACAGACGAATATAAAAATTACTGCGCAAAAAAAAACGCCTCTGTTATAAGAGACGTTTTTTAGTGATAAAAGGTTGATTCTTTAATCTAGAGCATCTTTTTCTGAATCATCATCCGATGATGGTTTTTGATCCTCTGATGCAGAAGCATCTTCATTTTTTTTCATTGCGTCCGCAATAGGGTTATTGTCTAGAACCTTATTAGCAAGGTCTGTATCTAAAATTCCTTTGAATCCGTTTAATTCAAATTTATCATCCACCATTTTAACGATTAGGAAGAACCCAGCTCCGAATGAAACTAAGATAAGACCAACGATACTAGCATTTAATCCGCTTCCTTGAGCTAGTGAAGATATTCCATTAAACATAATGAAGCTAATCAATACTACCCCAACCATCATTAGAGGAGGATGTTTTTGGTTGGCGCCTTTAATCATTGTTGACCCGAATAAGGCTAAACCACCAACGTAGTAAAGTAGACTTAGTAAAGTTGCAACACCTTCACCCTTTGCAAATGAAAGAAGAAAGGTAAGTACCGCTAAGACAGCAGGTAATGCAAGTAATTGCTCACCTTTTTCGTCTTTGCTCCAATATTTTTCGTAGTAGTAATAAAGAGCTCCACCAAGAATGGCAAGTGAAATAAGGAATCCTATTGTTTTAGGTCCAGCCCATCCGCTAACTGAAGGCAAGCCGTAAACAAGTCCCATTAAACCAATTTTTTGGCTGGCCATAATAAGTATGATTGCTAGGATTGCATATCCCATCGTTTGAAATGGTCTATTCCAAAATGCCGATCCATCCTTATAATATTCTTTACCAAGAAGAAATAAGCCTAAACCAAGACCAGAAAGCGCGATAAGACCGCTTCCCATAGTCATACTTGCACAAGCAACGGTAAGCGTATATGCTACTGACCATCCAAGGATGACAGTTTTTAAATTTATTTCTCCTAAGCTCACATTATCATAGAACCAATATAGTATCGCACCTAAAAATCCCCAGAAAACAACAACTCCTAATACATCTGAAAGTCCAGGTACAAAGAATGAAGCAACTCCTGCTAGCCCTACCATGGCCCAAATAGTTAGTGTGTAAAGCACAGCAAAGGCTGTAAGTGAAGATTTTTCGTAAAAGGTGATTCCAATACCAATAGCAATACAAAAATAGATGATGTAAGGAATAGTATCAGGATCTTCAACAAGTTGAAAAGTAAACATACAAGCAACAATAGATATGAAACTTGTTACATAAAGTCCAGCAGATGCAAGATCTCTTAGGGCCTTATTTTCGGGATGCTGAGTTTTATAAAAACCGTAAAATGCACCTCCAAGTATAATAGGAATAAGAGAATAAAGCTTAACAAGTCCTTCACTCATTCCTAATAGATCAATAAGAAGTACCAATAGACCAGTCAATACCAAGAAGAACCCAACTGTTCCTGCGTAGATTTGAATTAACCTAGGAGGACGCGTGTCCTTGTCAGTTTTCACAATCGTTTCTAAATCCTTTCCAGATTCGCTTGCTTCCTTTTTTAAATTTCGGAACCAATTCCTTTGAATATACCTTTCCATACTAGAGTTTTATAGTTTAACATCCGAAATGTAACGATAAAAAGTTAAAAAACAGAGACAAACAAAAAAAAGCGGACCCAATTTTGGTCCGCCTAGTTCAGGTTGATAGTGTAATTCTTATGCTACTAGCAGGTTTGAAATACTGTCAAAGCTGTATGGTTTAAGAAGCACACCACTAACATTGGGGGTTCTTGGCATTTTTTCTTCAATACGCTTGTTTATTGAATTGGTGGTAATAAATATTTTTGGTTTATAACTTAAAT
The DNA here is from genome assembly GCA_964230025.1 of Flavobacteriales bacterium. Taxonomy (GTDB): domain Bacteria; phylum Bacteroidota; class Bacteroidia; order Flavobacteriales_D; family JAUILH01; genus CAXRFO01. Next base: position 84,874 of record CAXRFO010000002.1, read on the forward strand.
CAAATTGATCTTCGATTTGATCAGCAAACTCAAAAGCGTCAAAAGAATAAGGGTCGTTTGATGCGAAAATCACATTTGGACGCGTTTTATCATTTTGATACAGTGCCTGTATGGCCTCTAAACCATTAATGTAGCTCGTTATGTTGTAATTCCCAGCGCATCTTAGCATGCATTCGAGCAAAGTTAATTGAATGATATCGTTATCAATTAACATAATCTTGATTTCTTTTCTTAATAGTTTCATGGCCTTGAGTTTAGTGAGTTAATGTTACATGTCCTGTCAATATTTGAGTGTCAGTTGTTCCATCTGGTCTTGCCTTTAGCTGCCATACATAAACGTCCGACTTTACATAATTTGAATCTTTACCCCGACCATCCCAGAAGTGGTTAGGTTGAGTTGTTTCGAATACTATTTGTCCCCATCTATCGTAGATGGTAAAGCGGTAATCATCTTCTGATAAACCAATAGCCACTGGTCCAAATAGGTCATTATGTCCATCATCATTAGGTGTAAATGCGTTTGGAACAAAGATGTTAGCATCTTCAGTAATCTTTATCAATCTTTGAATAGAGTCGGTACAACCATATTCATTACTTACAAATAGGCTTACCCAATATTCCCCCGCATTTTCATAAATATGTGTTGGGGAGTTACTTGTACTATCCAATTGATTGTCACCAAAGTTCCAGATGAAGTTTTCAAATCCGCTTGAATAATTATCAAAATTTATACTTCCGTCGGTGATGGAAATTTCTATATCATCAGAGATAAAGTCTGCAATTGGATTATCGTACACGGTAACAGCTGAAACTATAGTTGAAGTAGCATTACAATTCCCTCCATTACTCACGGTTAATGTAATGTCGTATGTTCCAGGAGTTTCATAGCAATATTGGAAACTTTCGCCAGTAATAAAGGTTCCGTCTCCCAATTCCCAATCGTAAACATAGTTCGATCCATCAGTTCCTGCTAAATCAACACATACAGGAGAGCAGCCTTGCAGGTTTTCTAGGTTAAACGTGCCGCTCGGAGCTTGCTCTAATTCTATATAAATGGAATCAGATCCATTTGGTACCGAACAACCATCGCTTACCTCAATAACATACCAACCTGAAATAATCGGGTTTGTTGTTAAGCTCTCATTGTTTGAGTTCCCGGGATTCCAGGTATATGTATAATTTGCTGGTTGCCCCCCTGTTGTGTTTGGGTTAATTGTTATTGAGTTCCCTTCACAAATGGTGAGACTATCATCAATTATGATTGTTTGTAAAGGGTCAGAAACGTTTACATTTATGAAGTTTGTATCTGCTGTACAATTGTTTGCATCTGTAACAATTACCCAATAAGAGGTATTAGTAGTTGGTGCAACGTTTATGTTTTGTGCGTTTGATCCATTACTCCATTCGAAATTGTAATTCGGAGTTCCGCCCACTGGAGCACTGTTTAATAGTGCGGATTGACCATAGCAAATATCAACCGTTGTAGGAGTTGAATTATTAATTGCAGAAGGTTCGTTAATATTAACTGAATCAATTGCCGTACAGCCATTTGCATCTGTAACAGTCACTATGTAAAGACCGGATCCTACATTTGAAATGGTTTGAGAAAATTGATTTGGATTTGAATTCCATTGGTAGGTAAATGGTGCAACACCGCCATTCGTATTTGCTGTTGCTGAACCGTTGTTAGCACCGTTACAAGTTACGTGACTAACGTTTGAGATACTTACCGTAAATCCGCTCGTATTTCCAACGATAGCATTGGCCATTTCTTGACAACCATTGGCATCAGTTACGGTTACTGTGTAATTTCCAGCAAATAATTGAGTAGCAGTAGCAGTGGTCTGGATAGGGTTTGTATTCCATGAATAAGTGAATGAACCATTTCCTCCACTTGCAGTTACAGTTGCAGATCCATCATTATTTCCACAGTTCGCATTCATAGTTGAAATGGCAAAGTTTATTGCAGTCGGCTCGTTAATGGTTGTATTGGCTGTTGATTGACATCCGTTGTTATCAGTAATAGTTACTGTGTAGTTGCCTGCAGTAAGACCAGTAGCAGTAGCTGTAGTTTGCACAGGAGTGGTGTTCCAAGAATATGTATAAGGTGCAGTACCACCGTTGGCAGCTACAGTAGCATCTCCATCATTAGCCCCGTTACAAGAAGCATCATTGGTGTTGATACTTGCTGTTATGGCGTTAGGCTCATTGATGGTTGCGTTTGTAGAAGCTTGACATCCATTATTATCTGTAACCGTTACGGTATATGTTCCAGCACTTAAGCCAGAAGCAGTAGCCGTAGTTTGCACAGGAATAGTGTTCCAAGAGTAAGTATAAGGAGCGGTACCACCAGCTGCATTAGCAGTAGCATCCCCGTCATTTCCAGCATTACAAGAAACATCCATAGTATTAGTGATGTTGACTGTAGGAGCACCAAGGTTATTGATATTAACACTAGCGGTTTGGGTACAGCCATTGTTATCCGTAACGGTAACATTGTATGTACCCGCAGCTAGGTTGGTAGCGGTAGCAGTGTTCTGTACCGGTGTAGTATTCCAAGAGTAAGTATAAGGAGCCGCACCACCGCTAGGGTTAGCAGTAGCAGAACCATCAGGCTGACCACAATTAGCATCTACGGTAGATGTAGCAATAGTAATTGCAGTCGGCTCATTAATGGTTGTATTGGCTGTTGATTGACATCCG
>CAXRFO010000003.1:0-79766 GCA_964230025.1 Flavobacteriales bacterium
TCCATCTGTTACCGTTAGGGTAACCGTATTGTTTCCTAAATCTGCACATGTAAACGCTGTTTGATCTAACGATACACTTGCTATTGAGCAGTTATCTGTTGATCCGTTATTGATATCAACCGTCGTGATACTTGCATTTCCGGAAGCGTCTAATTGTACCGTTACAGATTGACATAGTGCAACTGGGGCTATATTATCTTCTACCGTTACTGTTGCATTACATGTCGATGAGTTTCCATTGGCATCTGTAACTGTTAAGGTAACTGTATTAGCACCTAAATCCGTACAGTCAAATGTTGTTACATTGGCACTCAAGGTTACCGGACCACAGTTATCTGTCGATCCACCATCGATATCTGCTGCTACTATAGTTGCATTACCTGAACCATCCAAGCCAATAGTGATGTTCTGACATACCGCTACTGGAGGTATATTATCCTCTACCGTAACAACTGATGTACAAGTAGAAACATTTCCATTCACATCAGTTATTGTAACTGTTATATTGTTGGCACCAATATCGGCACAAGTAAAGTTATATTGTGAAAGGACTGTATCCTGAATACCACAATTATCCGTAGCACTAGCTACCAGGTCAGCATTAACAATGCTTGCATTACCTGACGCATCCAGAGATAATGTTAAATTCTGGCAAGAAATAGTTGGTAGTTCAACATCTTCAACAGTTACCACAGCAGAGCAAGTAGAACTATTACCAGACGGATCAAGAACAGTAAGAACAACATTATTCGCTCCTATATCAGCGCAAGTAAAATCGGTAACATCTAAAGACATGCTTTGCACTGCGCAATTATCGCTTGAACCACCATCAATATCTAAGGTTGTTATCGTTGCATCTCCATTAGCATCCAATTGCACGGTTATATTCTGGCAAAGAGCTACAGGCGAAATTGTATCTAAAACCGTAACGACCGCGGAACATTGATCTGTATTGCCTGTTAAATCCGTAACAGTCAACACCACATTGTTTGGTCCTAAATCGGAGCAGTCGAAGGATGTAATATCTAATGCTAATGATGCAATTCCACAATTATCAAAACTCCCATTATCAATATCTCCAGCAACTATACTCGCATTTCCGGCAGCATCAATATAGACACTAATATCTTGGCAAATAGCTGTAGGAGGAGTAGCATCCTCTACAACCAGTAAAAACTGACAATTTTCAGAGTTTCCTCCAACATCTGTAGCAGTTATAGTTATAACCGTATTTGAACTAACAACAGTTCCGGCCACCGGAGATTGAGTGATAACTGGACTAGGATCACAATTGTCGTTAACTACGGCTGACCCCGTATAATCCAATACAGTAAATAAACAGTTCGGATCTGTAAATACCGTGTCATTTGCAGGACATGTGATTACAGGTGGTTCAGTATCATTCACAGTTACCGTAAAGTCACACTGAACAATATTTCCAGCTGCATCAGAAACCGTATAAGTCACTGTCGTAACGCCCTGACCAAAAGTTGTACCTGAAGCATCATTTGCTCCAGAGCCTGTAGTTGCTCCAGCTAATGTGTAGGTAATGGATGTCACACCACAGTTGTCAGTTGCAGTAGGAGGAATTGAATTAACCACGGCACTACATAGAGTGGCATCATTACTTACCGAAACATCCGCTGGACAAGTAAGCACTGGATCCTCATCATCGTTAACAATCACATCAAATGAACATGTTGAAACATTTCCGTTTACATCAGTTACTGTGTATGTCACAGTTGAAGTTCCAACATTGAATGTCACACCTGAAGCATCATTATTACCAGATGTAGTAGTAGCTCCTGTTACGGCATAAGTAATAGTCGACACACCACAATTATCCGCGGTAACTGGAGGTATTCCATTTACAACGGCATTACAAACTCCTGCGTCATTTGATACGGTTGTATTAGATGGACAAGTTGCTGTAGGCGCCTCATTGTCCGTGATTACAACATCAAAACTACAAGAAGCGGTATTTCCTGCTCCATCTGTTATTGTATAAGTTACTGTTGTCGTTCCAACATTAAATGTAGTTCCAGATGCATCATTTGTACCACTACCCGTGGTAGCTCCAGTCAGCGTGTAAGAAACCGAACTCCCTGTACAGTTGTCTGAAGTCGTTGGCGCAATGCCGGTAACAACAGCCGAGCAATTACCTGCATCATTATTTTGATTAACATTTGAAGGACAAGATATAGTTGGATTCTCGTTATCTGTAACCGTAACCGTGAAAGTACAAGATGCAGTATTTCCTGCATCATCAGTAACTGTGTATGTCACAGAACTTACACCTACATTAAAGGCTTGTCCGCTAACATCATTGTTACCCGATCCTGTAGTAGCTCCAGTAATATTCCATGTCACTGTATTAACATTACAATTATCACTTGTAGTTGGAGCCAAACCTGTAATTATCGCGTCACACTGACCTAAATCATTGTTGGATGTTTGATTTCCTGGACATAAAATCGTTGGGTCTTCATCATCCGTTACTGTAACTGTAAATGAACAACTAGCCGAGTTACCTGCATCATCAACTACTGTATAGGTTACAGTTGAAACTCCCAAATTAAAGGTTGTACTAGAAGCATCATTGGATCCAGATGCACTTGTAGCTCCTGTAATAGTATAAGTTACAGAATTTACATTACAGTTATCATTCGTTACAGGAGCAATACCTGTCACTAAGGCTGAACAATTACCTGCATCATTTGAAACAGTTAAATTAGCCGGACACGTAACCGTTGGATCTTCGTCATCGGTTACCACAATATCAAAGGAACATGTTGCCGTATTACCAGCTCCATCTGTAACTGTATAAGTTACCGTAGTGGTTCCAAGATTAAAGGTTAAACCACTTGCATCATTGTTTCCGCTAGTAACCGTTGCACCAGAAGTAGTATAAGTTATTGTTGTTGTTGGACAATTATCAGCTACGGTCGGAGCAATACCTGTTACAACTGCTCCACAAATATTAGCATCAGTTGTAGTAACTACGTTACCTGGGCAAGTGATGGTTGGATTTTCATTGTCGTTGACAGTTACATCCATTTGACAGTTAGCTGTATTACCTGCAGCGTCTGTAACCGTATAAGTGATAGTAGTAACACCAACGTTAAAAGTATTCCCAGATGCAGAACCAGCTCCTGAACCAGTTGTTGCACCTGAAAGGACGTAGGCATATGTTTCACCAGGACAATTATCACTGGTCACTGCTTCTAGTCCTGCTACAACAGCTGAACAAGCATTAGCATCATTGTTCACTGTCACATCAGCAACACAGGAAATAGTAGGATTTTCGTTATCTTCCACAGTAATAATAAATGAGCAAGAAACAGAATTACCTGAAGGGTCAGTCGCAACATAGGTAACTGTAGTAGCGCCAACATTGAAGGTAAGTCCGGAAGCATCTGTATTACCAGACCCAGTAGTAGCACCACTTAAAGTATATGTTACCGCAGCCGAACAATTATCAGAAACTGTTGGGTTAATACCTCCTACAACGGCTGAACAATTTCCTAAATCGTTAGATACCGTCTGAGATAATGGACAAGTAATTACAGGGTCAATTAAATCCTGAACCGTCACAGTAGCATTGCAAGTCGCAGAGTTACCATTAACATCTGTAACTGTTAATGTAACTGTGTTGGCTCCTAAATCATTACAATCAAAAGTTGTTTGACTTAATGCATAGGTAGCGATCGCACAATTATCAGTTGAACCATTATTAATATCGGAAGTTCCTATGATAACGTTACCAGTGGCATCCAATTGGACTGTAATATCTTGGCATACGGCATTAGGTGCAACGTTATCTTCAACAGTCACAGTGGATACACAGCTGGATGTATTACCATTGTTATCAGTAACCGTTAAAGTAACAGAATTTGGTCCAATATCATTACAATCAAACGTACTAATGTCAATTGCTAAGCTCGCTATACCACATGCATCTGACGATCCATTATTCACATCCGCCGCAACGATACTTGCATTACCTGTTGCATCAAGTTGAACAGTAATATTCTGACAAACAGCCGTAGGATCAACATTATCTTCAATTGTTACGGTGGCATTACAAGATGATGAATTCCCATTAACATCTGTTACAGTTAAGGTTACAGAGTTCGCACCAATATCCGAGCAGTCAAATGCAGTTTGGTTTACAGCTAGAGTAGCTATACCGCAAGCATCCGATGAACCATTGTTCACGTCATTGGCTGAAATGGTTGCATTCCCTGTTGCGTCTAGCTGAACTGTAATGTTTTGACAATTTGCTGTGGGTGGAACCGCATCAATTACATTTACGTTGGCAGTACAAGTAGATACATTCCCATTAACGTCAAGTACTGATAATGTCACTGTGTTGTTTCCAACATGGATACAACTGAAATTAGTTTGACTAACTGATAAACTAGCAATCCCACAATTATCAGATGATCCACCATCAACATCCGCAGCTACAATGGAAGCGTTACCTGTTGCATCCAAGTTAATTGAAATGTTTTGACAAATTGCAGTTGGCGAAATTGTATCCAATACTGTAACATCAGCTGTACAAGTATTGCTGTTACCATTATTGTCCGTGGCCGTTAATGTAACCGTGTTTACACCAATATCTCCACAATTAAACGAGCTTTGATCTAGAGCCAAGCTTGCGATACCACAAGCATCTGTTGATCCGTTATCCACAGCTCCTGCAGAAGTTGTTGCATTACCTAAAGCGTTCACATAAATTGTAACATTTTGACAACTCATGGTAGGTGCAAGGGTATCAATTACTGTAATGTTAGCATTACAACTAGCCGTATTTCCCTCTGGATCGGTAACGGTTAGGGTGACGTTATTTACTCCAATGTTAGAACAATCAAATGCCGTTTGGTTAAGCGAATAAGTTAAACTACAATTATCCGTTGACCCTCCATCAATATCCACTGGTGGAACCGTTACATTTCCAGTAACATCCAAGTAAGCATTAATATCCTGACATACAGCCGTAGGTGATTCAGCATCAACTACAGTTACATCAAAACTACATGTAGATGTATTCCCAGAAGAATCCTGAGCGACATAAGTTATAGTTGATGTCGTACCTGCTGGAAAGGCTGACCCACTGGCTAAACCTGTTGTTTGCGTCACATTTACGGTAGGACAATTATCCGTGGCAGTCGGAGCGATCCAAGCAACGGTTGCTTCACACAAACCAGGGTCATTATTTACCGTAATATCATTGCATCCGGAGAGCACAGGGCTTATTGTATCTTGAACAATTACAATAAATGAACAGGTATCAGTTTGTCCTAGAGGATCAGTAACTACATAAGTTACAGTAGTTGTATCTTTATTAAAAGTTGTGCCTGAAGCATCTCCCGTTCCAGTTCCTGTTGTAGCTCCAGTTAACTCATATGTAATTGTTAATGGAGGACAGTTATCCGTGGCAGTTGCAGCAATTCCATTAACTGTTGCGGTACAAACTCCTGCGCCAGTGTATACAGTGGTATCGTTGGGACAAGTAATAACTGGAGAAGGGTCATCGAAATAAAAGCCTAACTCTGAGGCAAAATCCTGACCAGGAATAGTGTTTGATCCGGCACCTGAAACCCCATCATCAATAACCTGCATGGTAATTACCATATCGGAGGAATCTATACAACCTGCGCTTCCAATAGTAGCATCAAAACAGAAACCTGTATATCCTAAACAGGTATAACCTGATCCTGTACCGTCACCCCAATCACAACCTAGACATCCAGGATTTCCGATATCCGCATGATCAAATTGCCAAACTATTTGTGAGGCTGATGAAGAAACAACTTCCCAATCACCAGTTTGATAGAATGAAAGAGAAGCTCCACCAGGTAAAGTAGCTGATGGAGTTACAGCTGTATAACAAGGTCCAAGATTCATTACAACTGTATCCAACCATTGCGCATCAGCTAAATTTTGAAGGTAAAAATCTTGACAAAAAGTATAGGTCGAACATTGTTCTACCGCTAAAGTTGTAGAACCATCTACATAAGTGATTACCCCATTACTGTCAGCATCCACTACGTTACAATCTTCATCGAATTCAATGAATCCACCCCCAAGGCAATCCATTGTGATATCATAACTATCAATTCCATCATTGTCAGAATCTATAGTAATATAGTAAGTAGCAGGACCTACAGCAGGAAACTGTACGATATTAGTTCCAATGGCACCACCAATTGTACCTTGTGTGTAGACTCCTGAAGCTACACTCATTTCCATAATATCCTCACAACTATTACTACAAGTTGTTGCAAGGTTTACGTAAATCTCACTATCATTTGCATCTACAATATTATCTATCTGAACCTGTATTAACTGATTACCAGCTGGAACCGTAATAGAATAGACAACGTCTTCTCCTGAAGTTAAAACCTGACCGTTTGTACCATTGTTCCAAGGGAAACAATCATAAGTTTCGAAGGAATTACAGCCTCCAACTGTTGTTTCACCTACGAAACTATCACCACAATTAATTGGAACTGGATTACTACAATCGGAGCAAGTTATTCCTGTATTGTCCCAAATTACCGTAACATCAGCAAATAAACCATCTGTTCCACAAATCCCTCCTTGATTACCAACATAGTCGTCATCCGTTAGATATAGTTCAACAGTACCGGTATAAGTTGCTGTCCAAATAATTTCCGAACACTCATCCTGATTTCCCTGACCAACAGCAGTTTCGTTGTAATCTATACACACGCCGGCTGAGGTGTATAATGAAAGCTCTGTATCTACCGTTCCTGGACAAGTGGTAAAAACATAAGTTTCCCCTGCTGTTACTTCAATTATCCACCAATCACTTCCTGTGAATCCTGAAACCGTAAATGAATCACCTGGATTTGGGATATCAGTTCCACCACCGTTTGAGGTAATGGTTGCGGTTTCCGCACCACCAATTACAGGATAGGTACAAGGACAGTCATTATTTTGAGCAATTGCTCCAAAAAAAGAAGTCGTTAAAACTAAGACTAGAAGGACTTTAGACAAAGTATTAGGCAAGAAACCCGAGTAGATTTTTAGCATAAGTAGTAATTAATCGCAAGTGCGCAGATTATCAAAGATAAACTATTACTTCTTAAATTCTAAACTTACTAACTTTAATCTGTTAATTATTTCGTTTTGTTTGTGAAAAACTTGGATGAATTATTGTTTTTGTAAGATAAAGTATTTATTAAATATTATCTAATACACTCTTTTTCCCAGCTAAAACCATCACCATATTATCAAGGTTTAGATGCTTTTGGGCAACCTCCATCACATCCTCCTTGGTCACATTTAAATAGGCATTTGGAATGGTTTCTATCCAATAATAATCCAAGCCTGAAACTAAAAGACTTTTGTAGATATCCATCATAGCAAATAGTCCATCAGCACCCTGAAGTAGCCGACCCATTTTGTAGTTCTTTACCAAGTCAAGCTCTTCATCACTCATGGGCTCTGTCTGCAATCTCCGAATTTCTTTTTTTATTTCGTTTATCGCGTCTATCGTTACATCCGAACCTACTTCCGTGCTTATGAAGGCGTAGTTTGAGTCTTCAAGACCAGCTGCATAACTCCCAATCCCATATGTATAACCCTTATCTTCACGGATATTACTCATAAGTCTCGAGCCAAAGTAACCGCCAAGTACTGTCAGAGCGAAATTCAATTTTACCGCATCCTCATGTTGTGGCATGACCCCAGGCCAAGCCATGCGCACTCCTGTTTGGACCGCCTTATCGTGATATACTTTTTCAATTAGTCCGCTCGGGGGACTTACTGGTTTTTTCTCTTGCTTTGATCTAAACACAAAAGGTAAATCGGATAAAAAGTGCTTGATCAGGCCTAAGTCTGATTCATCAAATGCACCTGTTGCAAAACATTCCATGTTGCTCGGTGACAAGTAATGTTGATAGTAATCCATAATAACATACTTATCTATGGCCTTCATGGCGGATTCTTCACTTATCGTTCCGTAAGGATGATTCGCAAAGAACACTGAATCAAATTTTCGACGAGCCAGATAACCAACTTTGTCCATATTAATTTTAAATTCTTGCTTTGCCGTTTCAACACATTTTTTGACATTACTCTCCTCAAAGTTGGGGTACAAGAGAATATCTCGAATGATAGGAAGCATTTTCTGGAGCTTATCCTTCAGAAAAGAAAAACTAAGTAAGGTTCCATCTTTTCCAGCCTGAATTGAATAATACCCACCCAAAAAATCAATTTTATCGCCAATTTCGGTTCCTGTTTGATTTGCCGAACCTTCCAACATCATTTTGGAAGCTATACTCGCCAACCAAGCTTGTGTTTGATACTTCTTCCCTGCATAAAAATTAAATTCCAAAGTACAAGCACCACCTGTTTCACCAAGAATGTAATGCAAGGGAATTCCATTTTTTGCTTCCGTTTTCTGACCTTTGATATAAACAGGACCATTTAGTGTATTCAAATTAGGTTCTACTCTCCTATCCATTCTTCTTCGCTTTATAAATTAAACGACTTTCATTCTCCTTTCTAAATACCTTCTCTGCTTGTTCTTTAATGTCATCAAGACTAACTAGGTCATAGCGTTCCATTTCATTATTGATGTGACCCGCATTGCCAAAAAGTTCGTGCATACAAAGTCCTAAGGCTTTTTCCATTAAGCCAAGTTCTTCAAAAACACGTGCAGACTTCACTTTGTTTTTTACCTTTTCTAAGTTTCGCTCAGAAAACTCATTCAAAAGCTCCTCATAAATGATTTGTTGGATACGCTTATTTACCTCATCAAAACTAGCACCTTCTTTTAGGTTAGATCCAATGATGAACATGCCATCTTCATGCGCCCCGCTCACAAAGCACGATACGTCCGTACACAACTCAGATTTCTCAACCAATTCCCTATAAAGAATAGATGATTTACCTCTTCCCAGGATATCAGAAATTAAATCCACAGGATAATAATCCATATCATTTCGCTTAGGCGAGCGCCAGATATTATATTGGATATCGACCGGAACATCTCTTTCCACTTCCAATTCACGATACTCGGTCTGTGGTGCTTCATTTGCAATATCCCTTACATATTTTTCTCGGGCCGGAATGTCGTTATAGTATTTGTACACCATATCCATCACCTCACTTTTACCCACATTACCCGCGACACATAAAATAGCATTTTGAGGATTGTAATGTTTGTAGAAAAAGGATTTAACATCCTCCATTGTTGCTTCCTCAATATGAGAAATTTCTTTACCTATTGTAGGCCACTTGTAGGGGTGTGTTTTGTAAACCATTTCTCGGATGAGCTTCCACACATCACCATAAGGCTTATTGATATAACGTTGTTTAAATTCCTCAATTACAACGTTACGCTGAACTTCCAAAGATTTTGGTGTAAATGCTAGTTCAAGTAATCGATCAGATTCTAGCCACAAGGCCGTTTCCAAATTTTGTGACGGTAATTTGTCATAATAATTGGTAATATCATTACTTGTAAACGCATTAGAAGAACCCCCTGCACGTTGTAAAGGCTCATCATAAGATGCAATATTTGCAGACCCACCAAACATCAAGTGTTCAAATAAGTGAGCAAAGCCTGTTTTTGATTCAATTTCATCCTTGGCTCCAACATCATATAGCGTATTTACTATGGCCATTGGCGTAGTTAGGTCCTGATGAATGAGAACGGTTAAACCGTTAGCTAAAACTTCTTTTTCAAATTTTATCATTTAAAATGAGAATTTTTGATGTGTATTAATTTCTTCTTTTGCCGCATTGAATTCTTCCAAAATTTCTTTGATGATTTCAGCGGCAGGTTTAATTTCATTAATCTGTGAAGAGATTTGACCAATCTCAAGCTCTCCCTCCTCCAAATCTCCTTCAAACATGCCTTTTTTAGCTCTTCCGCGACCCAAAACTTCTTTCAATTGTTCAGGCGTAGCACATTCCTTATATGCTTTTAACAGCTTTTGATAAAAAGGATTTTTGATTAAACGCACCGGGGTGACTTCCTTTAAGGTAAGCAGGGTTGCTCCTTCCTTGGCTTCCACTACCGCGTTTTTAAAGTTTATGTGTGCCGATGATTCCTCACTGGCAACAAATCGCGAACCAATTTGAACAGCATCCGCTCCCAAATTGAGTGCAGCTAGCATGGTTCTGCCGGTTCCAACACCTCCGGCGGCTATAAGAGGAATTTTAATTTGCTTGGCAACATCAGGAATTAGACAGAGTGTAGTTGTTTCATCCCTACCGTTATGCCCTCCTGCTTCAAATCCTTCAGCCACTATGGCATCCACTCCGGCAGCCTCAGCTTTTAAAGCGAATTTTACACTTGAAACAACATGGATTACCTTGATACCTCTTTCTTTTAGGTAGCTTGTGTACGTCTTCGGATTCCCAGCAGATGTTATCACAACAGGAACCTCATACTTGATAATTGTTTCTATGTGCTTATCAATATCTGGATAAAGCATAGGAAGATTAACAGCGAATGGCTTATTCGTAGCTTCTTTGCATTTTCTAACATGTTCATCCAAGACCTCAGGGTACATGGACCCACTACCTATCACACCTAAACAACCCGCATTAGAAGCAGCCGCAGCCAACTCCCATCCTGAGCACCATATCATTCCTGCTTGAACAATAGGATATTGAATATTTAATAGCTCACAAACTCTGTTCATAGTGCGTAAAAATACTAAACTATACAGGCTAAAGGGGCTTTGAAAAAAAGATTTTTTGAATGTTTATCTGATGAATACCTATTGCTAGATGCATTTTGTCGAGTATTTTAAAAATTTCCCGCCAAAACAGTCGAAGAACTCGATTATTCAAAATTTAAAATTAAATTTGCACCCAAGAATTTTGTAAGACAATGAGAGACGAAAAAGCAAACGCATTAATAGATAAGATTGTAAAGTACACTGAGCTTGGCTTTGATCCAAAAAAATTGGTTGCTGATTTGAAAAAATTACGCCCATTTGCATTGGAAGAGGAAGATCCGTTGGTGACTAAAGTTATTCGTTTGGCTTACGAATACATTGAGGCTGAAGAAAGTTTTCAATTTATGCCACAAGAAGAGGAAGAAGAGGAAATGACTGAAGCAGTTGAAAGTGCTGAAGAAGAAGAATTAGCGGACGAAGGTTATGATTTGGGCATGGATCATGAAAACATGTTGCACTTCCTAACACTACTTAAAAAGTCTGACAATAAATTCAATAGAGAAGAAATCAAAAGTTTTAGAACTCAGTTGAAAGAAGAGTTGTACTAGATAAAACGAATTATTCGATCATAAAAAGCTTGACTCCTTTGGATCAAGCTTTTTTCTTTTTCGCTAAGTTCATCTTCAACTTCATCAGAAATTGTGTCAAAACCGAGCGAGTTATGAATGTTTTGGCCCCAGGATTTACTTGGTAAAGATTCAAAATCATGTGGCCCCTTTTCCCATTCCAGCATGTCTTCTTGAAATTCAATTTTAAGCTTAACACACAATTCTTTAATGGCTTCTTTAGGTTTATTTAGGATATCCTCCCATTTAATGACCATGGGTTCAATGCCTTTTTCTATCAGGAAAAGAATTTGTTGATATTGTACTTCATAACACATATCAATCAGCGTTGGACGCTCCGAATCTTTGCGCAAAGAACGAACCATGGTTTCGGGTTCTGAAATCACAAAGACATTCTTGAAAGCCTCTAAAACACTCCACTCTTGACCGATTAACTGAGAAGCTTTGTTTCGAACTATGAATAACTCCTTTTTTATGTCACAATTCGCCAATAAATCAGAAATTCGTTGGGGATTAACATCCATTTTTTCGATGGCTTCCTCCCTAATTTCAGAATTAACGCCAGTATATGCCAAGGAATAGGCAAAATAGGGTTCATCGGCAATAACTGTGTCCTCCCTTTGATTAAAGGCGTACATAAGGGCAGTTCCAGCATCACGTGGACCGGTCCAAAACGCTATACGTTTTACATTTCCCATAGGGATGGGCCTTTATACTGATATTCCGCTGAAAGGTTGCGCTTATTGAATTATATAGCTGAAAGTTTCATTAATCTTGGGTATAATTCTTCCGCTTCCCGATAATTCAAATTCTGTTGTCCATCTGAAAACGCCTTTTCAGGTTGTTTATGTACTTCTAGAATAACACCATCGGCTCCTGCTACTACTGCGGCTTTAGCTACATTGGCTACATGCTTCCTAAGTCCTACTCCGTGGGAAGGATCGGCAATAACAGGTAAATGACTCTTTTCTTTGAGTATGCTAATGGCGTTGATATCAAAGGTGTTGCGATAGGCTTTTTCATAGGTTCGAATACCCCTTTCACAGAGTGCAATGCGCTCATTCCCCTTTGAAAAGACATATTCAGCGCTTTGAAGAAGCTCGGTTATTGTTCCAGACATACCTCTTTTAATCATGACCGGTTTGTCAATTTCTCCTAAGGCATCCAACAAATTAAAGTTTTGGGAGTTTCTTGCACCGATTTGAAAAATATCTACATAGTCTATCATCTCTGTAATTTGATCGCTGTGCATAACCTCTGTTATGATTTTAATCCCATTCTCATTACAATGCTTGTAAAAGCTCTTGAGTCCATCAATCCCGTGACCACGAAAACTATAAGGTGATGAGCGCGGTTTAAAAACGCCGCCACGCATTATTTTTATATTATTCTCTTTTAAGTGCTCAATGGTGTCTAAGATATTTTCTTCTCCTTCAATAGAACATGGGCCAGCCATTAAAGCAAGCTCCCCCCCTCCTATTTTTACGTCATCACCTAGGTCTAAAATCGAGTTGTTCAGTTTCCATTTTTTTGAAACCAACTTATAATCATCACTAACACGATGAATATCATTTATACCCTTTAGGGTCTTCAATTTTCGTGGATCAGGATATGCTTTCCCTATGAGTATAAAGTATCTGGCAAATTGTGTATTTACCTCTTTAACTTCTAATTTATGTTTGCTGGCAAATGAACTAATTTCATCGCTATTTGCTGATTTATCCGCTTGTAAAATCATTACTCTCTCATTTTGGAGCTTTTTTAAGCTCTTATTTCTTTAATAAAATTGATGGCCTCATCTTCACCAATTGCAAGGCACTTTAAAAACTTGGAGCCAATAATAGCCCCAAAACCATGTTGGTAAACATCATCAACATCCTGTTTGGAAGAAATTCCAAACCCAACACAAACATCATTCACAAGATTTAATTTTTGAAGATGTTGGAAATAAGCCTTTTTTCCTTCATCTATAGCTGATGATTCCCCTGTTGTTGCATTGCTTGAAATGGCATAAATAAATCCATTTGATAATTTATCGTAATACCGTATCCTATCTATCTCCGTTTTGGGGGTGATAAGAAAATGGAATTTAAGCCCATTTAAATTTGGTTCTATCGTGGTATTGAATTCCTCAATAGGAAGGTCAGGAATGATTAATCCATTTATACCCGATTCTCTGCATTTATTAAGAAAGCGTTCCACCCCGTAGGATAGAACTGAATTATAATATCCCATAAATACGAAAGGCATTTTTACCGATTTCCGTAATTCCCTCACCTGTTCAAAATAAAGGTCAATGTTCATTCCGTTTTTTAAGGCTATACTGCTTGTATTTTGTATAGTTTCTCCATCGGCCAAAGGATCAGAAAATGGAAGTCCTAGTTCCAAAAAGTCCACTCCTTCTTTTTCCAGTTTTGGAACTAAATGCAAAGCGGTGTCCAACTTTGGATAGCCCATACTTAGGTATATGCTGAGTTGTTTTTTCATAAGGCTATGTTGTTTATGTAGGTAGTCATATCCTTATCACCCCGTCCGGATAGGTTTATGACTACATTCTCGTTTGGTTCAAACTGAATTTTCTTCAAAGCTGCTAAGGCATGCGCACTTTCTAAGGCTGGGATTATACCTTCAAGTTGGCATAGCTCCTTTACTGCTTCTAAGGCCTCTTCATCCGTGGCAGAAAGGCATTGAGCTCTTTTGGTACTTGTTAAATGTGCTAATAAAGGTCCCACTCCAGGATAATCTAGTCCGGCCGAAATTGAATAGGGTTCTGTAATTTGGCCATAGCCATCTTGCATTAGTAGTGTTTTCGATCCGTGTATTACTCCAGGACTACCGACTTGACTTGTTGCTGCAGTTGAACCAGAATTTACTCCCATTCCTTCCGCTTCAATCATGATTAAATCCACTTCACGTTGATCTATAAACTTATAAAAGGCACCCGCAGCATTACTCCCGCCTCCAACACATGCTATAACTTTATCAGGATTTTCCTTACCTGAAATCTCATGCATTTGTGCAGCTATTTCTTCAGAGATAATAGACTGCAAACGAGCTACAAGGTCTGGGTATGGATGTGGCCCAACTACAGACCCAATGAGGTAATAAACATCTGGATTATTAATCCAATAGCGAATGGCCTCATTCGTGGCATCCTTTAGCGTTTTACTTCCTGAACTTGCAGGTCTTACCTCTGCACCTAAAAGCTTCATTCGCGCAACATTGGGAGCTTGACGTTCAATATCCTTTTCGCCCATAAATACAATGCATGGAATGGAAAAAAGTGCGCAAACCGTTGCTGTTGCAACTCCATGCTGCCCTGCACCTGTTTCAGCCACCACTTTTGTTTTCCCAAGTTTTTTGGCAAGAAGAATTTGACCTATGGTATTATTGATTTTGTGTGCCCCCGTGTGGTTTAAATCCTCTCGCTTTAGAAAAATATTGGTCTTGTATTTTTCAGATAATCTTTTTGCATGATATAAAGGGGATGGCCTGCCAACATAGTGTTTCAATAGGTCTTTGAATTCAGTCTGAAATTCTTTTGACTCAATAATTGAAATATAGCTATCTGCTAACTCTTTGACTGGTGGGTACAGTAGTTCAGGTATAAAGGCTCCACCGAACTCCCCATAATATCCCTTATCGCTTACATAGTTTTTCATTTCAATCGGTTTTTGAATTCATTTATCATGACTAAGTCTTTAATTTTTGCTTGACGCTCAAATTTCGAATTGATGTCAACTGCGTACAAATTGGCTATTTCGAGTTTGTTAATCTTTTCTATGTCCATCATCCCTATGCCTCCACTGAGAAAGAAGGGTTTCTTGGATTTGTTCTTTTTGAGCAAATCCCAATTGAATTTAAAGCCATTCCCTCCCATTTTCTTTCCCTTGTAATCGAAAAGAAAATAATCTACGTTATCATATTTTAAAATACTCTCAAAATCAAAGTGGGTGCTAACTCTAAACGCTTTTATAATTTTTACATCCCCAGTTATTCCAGCTATATATTCGGGAGATTCTGTGCCGTGCAACTGAACAAGGTTGGGTTGGCATTCGGATATAATGGAATTTAGTTTATCTAAGTCAAGATTAACTGTTACTAGTACCTTTTGCGAATTGATAATACCCTTATAAAACTGTTTTATTTCTTCAATAGTTAAGTGTCTAGAAGACTTTTTATAGTGAATGGCCCCTACAAAATCAGGTTTGATTTCGTTCAATATTTTGGGATCATTCTCGGCACTTAATCCGCATACTTTTAGACGCATAGCTCGGCAGTTTTTAAATTAATAAGTTCTTTAGCAAAACGCCTGCATTCGTCACCTGGGTTAGCTTGTTTCATAAACTGTTCTCCTATTAGAAAGCCATCAAAACCTGACTTTTTAAGTCTCAAAACAGTATCGATTGAGCTTAATCCGCTTTCCGCTATTTTGACCATTTGTGCCGGTAATTGCTCAAGTGTTTTTATGCTTCTCTCATAGTCCACGGAGAAATCTTCAAGATTTCTGTTGTTTATACCTACAATTTCAGCTCCGCTCGGAATTTTGGTCAATTGGTCATCAGTATGCATCTCAATTAAAACCTCCATTCCTAATCCCTTTGCTGTATGATGGAGTGATGCTAATTTTTCTTTGGTCAAAATTTCACAAATCAATAGTATTACATCAGCTCCCCTGCTTCTGGCCTCAATAATCTGATATTCATCAATAATAAAATCCTTTTGAAGTACCGGACATAGATTGAAAGATCTCACCGTTTCAATATCTTCTTCTTTTGCACCGAAAAAGTTCTCGTCGGTCAGCACAGATATAGCTGAAGCCCCACCTTGCATATAGGAAATAGAAATTTCCTCCGGGTCGGCATAGAGATTAATGTTTGCGATACTGGGCGATTTTCTTTTGAATTCAGCGATGATTCCTGATTTATCAGCTCTTAATATGTAGTCTTTCAAACTCACACAAGGCGATTTAAAAAACTTGCTTGATTCCAACAATTTAATGGGATACAGTTCCTTTTTCGCTTCAACTTCTTTCTTTTTGTGCTGAACAATTGTATCTAATATTTTCATAGTTTGTTGATTTTGCTCTTTTCCTATTAAGAGCTTTTAATTCGTTAGATTTAAAAGAATTTGGTTTGCCTTCCCAGAATACAAGGAATCTTCTGCTCGTTTTTTTGCTTCTTCTATGCTGCAGTCTAAATAGTTTGCAATCGCCAGAGCAGCGTTGGCAAGAACAACTTGATTTTGAGCGGCGGTTCCCTGGTTCGACAGAACGGATTTAAAGATTTCTTTGGCTTCTTCAATTGATTCACCTCCAAAAATTTCAGCTTCTTGTAGTAGTGTTGAAACAAAATATCGATGATCCAAGAAATGTTCTCCGTTTTGGTTTACCATTTTGAACGGAGCGGTCAAGCTCACTTCATCATAGCCTGTTTCCGTGTGCACAATACAAACTTTCTTATCACTTTGTTGATGTAAATATTGATAAAGCCTTAAAACTTTTGGGTCAAAAACACCTATCAACTGATGGCTAGGTTGAGCTGGATTCAAAATTGGTCCGAGTAAATTGAAAAATGTTTTCATTCCCAGTGCTCTTCTAACCGGCGCAGCGGCTTTCATGGCAGGATGAAACAAGGGAGCGTGTAAAAAACATATGTTTTCTGAATCAAGCTGTTGTTTTAACTCTTGCTCTTTTGTGGTGAATTGATATCCCAAACTTTCCAAAACGTTGCTACTCCCACAAAGGGAACTCACACCGTAATTTCCATGTTTCACAACTTTTACTCCCGCTCCTGCGGTCACAAAAGCCGCTAGGGTACTTATATTAAAGGTGTTTTTGCCATCTCCCCCGGTTCCACATAAATCTGTTGCATCTTCCTGAAGATCAAACTTCAATGCTTTAGATAATATGGCTTCCTTAAATCCAAGAATTTCAGCTACAGCAATATCCCTCATAAGATAGCAAGTTAGAAAGGCCGCTATCTGTTCATTGGAGCAACGGCCTTCAGAAATTTCGTTCATACTGAATTGAGCCTCTTCGAAATTCAATATCTGATGAGCCATTAATTTTTTTAATATCTCTTTCATGATTTTTTCGTTAAATAATCAATACAATTTTTTAGAATTTCATCCCCTTTCTTGGTCAGTATACTTTCTGGATGAAATTGTAAGCCAAGAATGGGCTTTGTTTTGTGAACCAAGGCCATCACTTCATTATTATCATCTACTGCCAAGACTTGAAGTGAATCAGGCAATTCAGCTACTACCCAACTGTGATATCTACCTACTTCCAGTTTATCAAACTTTAAAATTTCTGATTGATTAACTTGGATTGTTTCTGAGATACCGTGCTTTACTGATGCCAAGTTTTTAAGTTGCGCACCATAATATTCACCTATGGCCTGGTGACCAAGACATATACCAAGTATAGGGTGACTTTCTTCGGCATCATTAATCAACTTAAGTAAATCACCAGCTTCCGAAGGAATACCCGGGCCTGGAGATAAAGCGATTAAATCAAATTCCTTTAAGCGACCAAAGGGTATATTCTTATTTCTATGAACTTCCACCTCTGCACCACAGTTAATCTCAAGACTTGCTTTTAAATTAAAAACAAAGCTGTCGTAATTATCTACCAATAATACCTTCATGACACACTCAATTTTGTTGCTTTTTTTATAGCGGTTCTAATCGCATTGGTTTTGTGATATACTTCATTTAATTCGTCTTTTGGATTGGACTTTACCACTACTCCAGCCCCTGCTTGGAAAATCAGTTTGTTATTTTTTGCCGTGGCGGATCGAATAATAATTGCCTGATTTACACTACCATCGAAACCAAAAAAACCAATAGATCCAGCATATAGACCACGCGCTACATCTTCTTCTTTGTCTATTATCTGCATAGCTCTAATTTTCGGGGCTCCACTGAGGGTACCCGCTGGAAAAGAATCAGCAAAGCATTTTATCCCGGACTTCTTTTGGTCTAAGTTCCCTTCAACTACACTAACCATATGAATAACATGCGAGTACAATTGAAGTTCACGTTCTTTAGAAACCACTACCCGAGAGCAGTTCCGATTCAAGTCATTTCGGGCAAGGTCAATTAGCATCATGTGTTCTGCATTCTCCTTTGGATCTGAGAGTAATTGTCGTGCCTTTGTGATATCCTCATCATCATCGCCCGTTCGTTTGTATGTACCAGCAATAGGATGAATTTCTGCTTTGTTGTTTGAAATTTTCAATTGCGCCTCCGGTGAAGATCCAAATACCGTAAAGTTTCCGGTATCCATGAAAAATAGATAGGGTGATGGATTAATCGACCTCAATGCCCTGTATACCTGAAATTCATCTCCAGTATAAGATTGCTCAAATTGTCGGGATAGAACTACTTGAAAAACGTCACCTCTTTGACAATGATCAATTCCTTTTTTAACTTTTTCAATAAAATCATCGTCGGAGCATGATGATCGCTCTTCATTTTCAATAGAGAAGCCAAAAGAGTTAGGAGTAGGAACGTTTAGTCTGAATAGCAGCTTCTCCAGTTCAGAATCTTCTTCTTTCGGGATATTCTCAATTATTTTTAGTTCATTATGGAAGTGATTAAAAACCAAAATATACCTGAAAAAGTGGTACTCGTAGATGGGCATTTTATCCTCCATATTTAGGTCGATATCTTCCATGCCTTGCACTGCTCCATAGGAACAGTAACCATAGATTCCGTTAAACTCTTCTTCCTTACTGGTAGGAATACGCTGCATGAACGATTCAATCCCTTGCGCGTAATTTCGATCTGATTTTTCAGCAATCAAACTTTCCAAACTTTCAATTCCTATAATCGAAAATGAATCTTTAGAACTATGGTAATCTGCACATTCCAGAAGAATCGACTTATTGTAAGAATGTCTCAACTTTTGATACACTGCAAGGGGTGTAAGGAAATCAGCAATTATATTTTTTGTTTTTACTTGGTACATTTTTAAAATTTTGGGCAAAAAAAAGCGGCTTCCGAGTGGAAGCCGCTTAACTATATTTTGAACAATAGGCGTCTTATCAACTCAGAACTTTCCAGTTAAGTTGAATCCACCACCAATTGTTATTTAATCTGCTTGATTGCATAGTGCAAATATAGAATAGAATTTTTGGATTAACCAAGGTAAATTATAGAATTAAAATTTCACACCTCATAACTAACTGTATTTCAGAATGTAATTCATAAAAATATTTAAGTTCAGTTATGGATGATTTTAAATCGTCGGAAACCCTTTGGATTTCCAAACCTTAATTTTATTATTCTGATTGTAAATGATGTAAATTTTGAGTTCAGGAAACTCCTCGACAAGATTGATAGCTCTTTCTTTTCCCATTACAAATAATGCCGTGGACCATGCATCTGCCTCAGTACAAGTTGGTGCCATTACCGTTATGCTTAGTATGTCTGTTGAATCTGGATATCCAGTAAACGGATTTAGTATATGGCCATACTTCTTCCCTCCTATTTCGGTGAAATGACGGTAATTTCCGCTTGTGGCCATGGCATAATTATTAACCTTAACTGTATCGAAAGAGATATGCGTATTTCCAGCTACTGGTTTATCAATGATAATGTTGAATCCTTCTTGATCTAGGAAATCACCCTTACAAAATAATTCACCACCGATTTCAACTTTGTAATGATGGATGCCTATACTTTCTAAATACTGGGAAATTAAATCTACGGAATAACCTTGTGCAATAGCATTAAACTGTACCTGTGCATAGTCTTTCGAGAATAAACTATCTCCTTTTAATTCGATTAATTCAGGCTTGGTTATTTTTAGAACACTGTCGATTTCATATTGACCGATAAGTGGAGCCTTATTGTAGTCTTTGCCCCATAATTCAAATAAGGATGCTAGGCATGGATTAAAGTAGCCTTTGGTTTTTTGATAAAGTTCGAGCGAATTTTTCCAAACCTGAATAAAATTTGAATCAATTTTAGCTTTACCATGGGCATTGAATTCTGAAATTTTAGAAGCAGGCTCGTAAGTACTCAACTCCATGTCAAAAGCTTTGAGTATTGAATCTACTGCAGGCGCGACATCAACTCCCTCTTCTGAGCGGTAAACTATGCTGTAAGTTGTGCCTTGGGCATAACCTCTAGATTCATAAAAATGGGTTTGCTCTGTATTAGAGTCAGCTTTTTTCTTTTTATCACCAGAGTTACATCCTGCCAAAGCAAGGATTAAAAAAAATCCCCACAAGGTTTTACCAAGCGGGGATTTAATCTTAATTATTTTCATTTTATCCACCGAAATCATCGAATGCGACATTTTCAGGAGGAACTCCCCAATCATCAACCATTTTTAAAACGGCTTGGTTCATCAATGGAGGTCCACAGAAATAAAATTCGATATCTTCAGGTGCATCATGCTTTGTCAAGTACTGATCTATCACAGCCTGGTGAACAAAGCCTAAGAATCCATCTCCTTCTGTATCATCCATATCCTTCATTTCCTTCCAATTATCTTCTGGAAGAGGCTCTGAAAGGACCATGTAGAATTTGAAGTTAGGGAAGTCTTTCTCCAATGCTCTAAAGTGATCGATATAGAATAACTCTCTTCTTGATCTACCTCCGTACCAGTACGTTACTTTTCTTCCCGTCTTAATGGTTCTGAAAAGTTGGTAAAGGTGTGATCTCATTGGAGCCATACCGGCACCACCACCAATGTAAAGCATTTCTGCATCCGTCTCTTTAATGAAGAATTCACCATAAGGTCCTGATACAACCGCTGGGTCACCTTCTTTTAAGTTGAAGATGTATGAAGATGCAACACCTGGGTTTACATCCATCCATCCGTTCTTCTTTCTATCCCATGGTGGAGTAGCGATACGAACGTTTAACATGATTCTTCTACCTTCAGCAGGGTAAGAAGCCATTGAGTATGCACGAACAACTTCTTCATCGTTCTTCATTACTAGAGGCCAAAGATTGAAGCTATCCCATTCCTTCTTGAACTTATCAGGCTCACCTGGGTGTTCTTCAGGATGCGCAGTAATATCCATGTCTGAATATTTTACGACACAATTAGGTATCTTAATCTGGATATATCCTCCAGCTTCATAGTGCATATCTTCAGGAAGCTCAACGATAAATTCCTTAATAAAGGAAGCTACGTTGTAGTTAGATACAACTTTTGCTGTCCATTCCTTGATTCCCATTACTTCTTCAGGAACCTCAATTTTCATGTTCTCTTTAACCTTAACTTGACAACCAAGTCTCCAGTTATCCGCAATTTCTTTTCTAGAAAAGTGAGGTTCTTCTGTTGGAAGGATTCCTCCTCCACCTTCGTGGACTTGACATTTACATTGCACGCAAGTTCCACCACCACCACAAGCTGAAGGTAAGAAAATACCAGCGTTTCCAAGAGTCGTAAGTAAGGTATTACCTCCGTCTACTTCAATTGTTTTTTCGCCGTTAATTTCAAGTTCAATTTTACCAGAAGGCATCAATTTCGCCTTGGCGTACAATAAAATAGATACTAAGATCAGTACGACAATTAAAAATACTATTACTGTGGTTATTAATATTCCAGTATCCATTTCTCTTATAATTTAATTCCCATAAAACTCATGAACGCAATTCCCATCAAACCAGTGATGATGAAAGTTATTCCCAAACCTCTCAATGGAGCTGGAACATGCGAATATTTAATTTTCTCACGAATTGCTGCAATTGCAACGATTGCAAGCCACCATCCCAAACCAGAACCAGCCGCAAATGATGTTGCTTCAGCAATGCTTGCGTATTGACGCTCTTGCATAAATAATGCTCCTCCTAAAATTGAACAGTTTACGGCAATCAAAGGTAGGAAGATACCTAAAGCACCGTAAAGTGCTGGCGCAAATTTCTCTACTATCATTTCTACCAACTGTACAATAGAAGCAATTACCGCGATAAACATAATGAAGGAAAGGAAACTTAAATCGTAGCCAGCGTAATCATCACCTAGCCAAGCCAAAGCTCCTTCTTTCAATACATAGTTTTCTAGTAAGTAGTTAATTGGAACTGTAACTACCAATACGAAAATCACCGCTAATCCAAGTCCGTTTGCAGTTTTAACCGTTTTGGAAACCGCCAAATACGAACACATACCTAAGAAGTATGCGAAAATCATGTTTTCAACGAATACTCCTTTTACGAATATATTTACTAATTCTTGCATCTCTTTTTCTTTTTAGAATCTAGTGATCTTCAATTAATTCTTTATTTCTTGAACGTTGCACCCAGATAATTAATCCTACCAACACAAGTGCCATTGGAGGTAAAATCATCATGTTGTTTGGCTCATAAACGTCAGCTGGAATAACTTGTGCTCCCATTAATTTTCCAGAACCTAGTAGTTCTCTGAAAAAGGCTACAACTAAAAGTATCCATGCATATCCTAATGAGTTACCAATTGCATCCAAGGCAGAAGGACCAACCTTATTACCTAAAGCAAAAGCTTCAAAACGTCCCATGATAATACAGTTGGTAATAATTAACCCTACGTACACACCTACTTGCTGAGACACCTCAAATACAAAGGCTTTTAATACTTGATCAACTATAATTACCAAAGAGGCAACAACCACCAACTGAACAATAATTCTAATTCTAGGTGGAATTAAATTTCTAAGCGCTGAAATAATCATGTTTCCGAATAACAATACTGCCAATACGGAAAGTGACATGATAATCGCGTTTTCTAATTTTACGGTAATCGCAAGTGCAGAACATATTCCTAATACCTGAATGGTAATCGGGTTGTCTGCATCCAAAGGATTCGTAATTAACTTTCTATTCTTCTTTGAGAATAGTGGTTCGGATTTTTTTGTTTTTACATCACTCATAATAATCCGTATTATTTATTGTTAGCAAAATATTGTGTGTAAACCTTCATGGTTCTATCAATCATCTCATCTACCCCTACAGAGGTAATCGTTCCACCAGCAATCCCCGCTACTTGGTTGTCTTGCTCCTTTCCAGCCTTCACAACTTTGACAGTTTGAAAGTCTTCTGGACCTGTGTATGAAAAGGTTTTTCCTTTAAACTGAGATTCAAATGGCTCTGTTGTAATTTCCGCTCCTAGACCTGGTGTCTCCCCTTGGTGACCAAATGAAGTACCGTTAATGGTTTTAGCATCTTCTTTTAGTGACATGAAGCCCCAAACTGGTCCCCAAAGACCTGTTCCGATCATTGGTATTACGTATAGTTTTTCTCCATCTTTGTTCACAACAAACAAAGGATACAACATATCTTCTTTTTTCATTTGAGCACCTTTCCAAGCTTTGTATTGCTTTTTGATGTCCAATTTAAAAGCTTTGTCCTTATCCCCTGCTAAGTTCTCTTTAGCAGTTTCGTCAACGACATTACCTTTAGCATCTAGGAGAATAGATTGGGTGAAAAACTTTTGAAATTCATCCGGAGCATCTTTCATATTGTCAACTTCAATACCAATAGAAGCTAACATATCTTTCTGCTTGTTCATTTTCAAGTTTGCATCCTGAAAAGGTTTTAAACTTGTTGCTGCTATACTTAGTACAGCACCTACAACCGCTACCATTATGATAGCAAAGATGAAGGTATAAGCGTTACTTTCTCTGTTAATTGCCATGATCTATGCTTTTGAAAGTTTTAGTCTTCTGTTAACATTGCGTTGAATCACATAGTGATCAATCATTGGTGCCATTACATTCATGAAAAGAATGGCCATCATTACTCCTTCCGGATAGGCTGGGTTAAATACCCGTATCATTATGGCAAAGAATCCACAGAAGAATCCATACCATATCTTACCCACGGTGGTGCTTGCAGCAGTTACTGGATCTGTTGCCATAAACACGGCACCAAACATAAATCCTCCTAACATAATGTGCTGAAGAGGTTCAACTCCTTCCATATATGGATTAACTGCAAATGCATCAAAAATAAGTCCCATTGCCAGTCCTCCAATAACCATTGATGACATGATAATCCAAGAACCGATACCTGTGAAAATAAGTAAGCCAGCTCCTATCAATATCATCAATACAGAAGTTTCTCCAACACATCCAGGCTCAAGTCCCCAGAAGGAATCCATCATGGATGGAACGTTATCCATGGCGCCTGCAATTTGTGTTTTCAGACTTGCAATTTCTTCCGTTTTGCCGGCAGCCGTTGCTTTTTCCAAGGAAGCGTTCAAATCGACTGTACTAGCAGCATGTCCAAGACCAGTTGCACCCGTATATCCTTCTACAAATTTGTCACTGTTCCCTGAAATCCATACCTCACCTGATAAAGCTTTAGGATATGCAAAGAATAAAAATGCTCTTGCCGTCAGGGCTACGTTTAAGATGTTCATCCCTGTACCACCAAATACTTCTTTAACTATCAAAACAGCGAAAACTGTACCTACAGCTACCATCCATAATGGAACATCTGGTGGCATTACTAAAGGAATTAACATTCCTGAAACCAGGAATCCCTCTTGGATTGGGTGTTTGTTGATAATACAAAATATAAACTCAACTCCAAGTCCTACAGCATAAGACACAATTACGATAGGTAAAACTATCATTGATCCATAGCCAAATTTACCCCAAAACTCAGTTCCCCAAGATGCGTCAGGATCAACAAGGCCTGTTGCCAAGTAATGTTGGTGTCCTACATTAAAGATTCCGAATAACAGACATGGGATAAGAGCTAAAATAACCATCATCATGGTTCTTTTAAGATCTATTCCATCTTTAATGTGTGTACCTCCTTTGGTTGTATGCCCTGGAGTAAAGGCAAATGTTTCAAGTGCATCATACACCCAATAAAGCTTCTTTGGTTCTCCCTCTTTGGTAACAAAGCTTGGCTTTATTTTCTTATCTAAAAAATTATGTAAACCTTTCAACGTCTTTAGTTTTTAGTTTATTACATGCATTCTTCTTTCACTACTGTGAGTCCTTCGCGCACGATTTGTTGAACATCTGTTTTAGATGTACAAACAAACTCACATAGTGCTAAATCTTCTGGAGCAATTTCATAAATACCTAAATTCTCCATTCCTTCAATATCATTCGTAATGATAGACTTTAATAAGTGTACAGGATAAATATCCATTGGCAATACTTTTTCGTACTGTCCTGTCATTACAAAAGCTCTATCCTCACCGTTTGCATTCGTATCCAAACGATACTTCTTATTCGGCATTAGCCAAGATGGGTATGCTCTAGAAGCAGATAGCTTGTGGAATCCAGGTGACAACCATCCTTTTGTAAGGAAGAATTGTGGCTCATCTCCTTCAGGAATAACAGTTATTTGATGGTGATAGTAACCAAGATAACCGTTTGGACTAATATGATCACCAGTTAATACGTTTCCAGAAATAAATCTATTGTTATCTCCTTCAATATTGTTTTCTACTATTTTTTCGATAGAAGCCCCGATTACAGTTCTGTAATATTGTGGCTTCTTAACTTCCGAACCTGTTAATGCAACAACTCTAGTAGCGTCATACTTACCAGACTCAAAATAACGACCTATGGTCAATACATCTTGTAAGTTCAAGGTCCAAATAATCTCTCCTTTAGCAAGTCTATCTATATGGTGAATCTGAATTCCAACATTACCTGCTGGGTGAGGTCCTCCTATAGAGTTGATATCAACACCCTTCAAGTTTGTTAATGCCTGATCGTGCGACTGTCCGCTTCTAAGAGTTAAGTTAACTTTACCGTCAGTTAACTTCTTCAAGGCATCAAAACCTACTTGAAGAGTTGAATCTTTGCCATGAACTACAAAATCATAATCAATTGCTAAAGGCGAAGAATCAAAACCTGAAACGAAGATTGCCTTTGGCTTATCTTCTGGATTGGCAATTACTGCCAATGGTCTCATTATTACCGATGGCCATAAACCTGCATTCAATAAGTGTTCAATTACTTGTTCCCTGCTCATTGAATTTGGGTCGCCAGCAGAAAAAGCTTCATACTTAGTTTCTTTGTCAGCAACAATTTTAACCTCCATTATTCTACGCTTGGCACCACGAACAATCTCAGCAATTTCACCTGAAACAGGAGAAACAAACTTAATTTTATCGTTGTACTTATCGTAGAAAATAGTTGTTCCAGCTTTTACCTCTGCTCCTTCTTTAAGGACCATTTTTGGAACTAAACCGTGAAAGTCAGGTGGTTTGATGGCCACCGTTGACGGAACTTCTGCATTGACTAAAACCTTGTCAGCTTCACCTTTAAGCTTAATGTTCAGTCCTTTGCGAATCTTTACGGATTTCGACATAGTGAAAATACCTTAGTTAAACAGCGACAAAATTATAAATTTGTCATAGCTTTCCTACTAATTTTTAGGAAATATTGGAATACATTTTGATATCCTGCGACCGATTTATGGAAAACAATAGATTATTAAGGCTTTACAATCGACCAATGAAGAATATTTTTTTGTTAACATTCTTACTTTCATTTCAGCTTTCTTGGGCTACTGAAACATCTTATAAAAATAAGATATACAGCGATAGCATACATACCGTGCTTCTGCATAGAGTTGATTGGGCACTTGCAAATGCTGATATTGCATTAAACTCAAATGAGCAGCTAAGTTTAAGCTTTGATGATTTTTCGATTAACACCAAAAATTACTCATATACCATAGAACATTGTACGCATGATTGGAAATCTTCTGAATTGAGTAAAATGGAGTTTTTAAGCGGTTTCCATGATCTTCCCATCAACAACTTTGAGCAATCATTTAATACTTATCAAAAATACTGGCACTACTCTGTTGAATTTCCAAATTCAGATTTTCAGATTAGTAAGAGTGGGAACTATCTTTTAAAGGTTTTTCAGGACAACGATGAGGAAAAGTTAATACTTACAAGACGATTTAGGGTTTATGAGGATTTAATGAGTGTTACAGCTGAAATTAAGAGGCCTACGGATGCAAACGGCATGTATACTCATCATGAAATAGATTTCTCTATTGTTCAAACTGGCTACCAAGTCTCTGATGTATACAATAATCTTCATGTTGTGCTTCAGCAAAACAACCGATGGGATAATGCTATTTTTAACTTAACACCTCAATTCATAAGAGATAATGAACTGCTTTACGACTACAATGGAGACAACTGGTTCAAGGCAGGTAATGAATTCCGTTATTTTGATACGAAGAGCTTTCAATTCAAAAACGATCGAATTCATTCAATAAATTTTGATGATGGTCGCTATAGTTTTGAGCTCTTACCTGAGCCCAAAAGAGGCTTCAAACGTTATATACTTTATGATGATATAAATGGAAGGAGGTACATCCAAATAGAGGACAGTCAAGATAATAACTTGGATGCTGATTACGTGCAAGTGAAGTTCACCGTACCTGAGGATAGAGAAAATCAGGATCAGGACTTATATATTGTAGGCGAATTTTCTGATTGGCAATTAAAAGATAAGTACAAGCTAAAGTATAATGCAGATTTTAAACGATACTTCTTAGAAACAATTTTAAAACAGGGCTACTATAACTTCTATATCGCCACTTCAGACAAAGGAAAAAAGGAAATTGACCTCCAGGAATATGAGGGGAACTTCTGGCAAACGGAAAACGAATACACCATCGGAGTTTATGCTTATGATTTTGATGGGTCCTATGAAAGACTTGTTGCTCTGCAATATTTAAAGAGTGCTGGCTTGCGATAGCAATTAATTTACAGTGCAAAAAAAAGCCCTATTCCATTTGAAATAGGGCTCCACTCAATTCATCTAAATTTTATTCTAGAATCAATTTCTTAGCTGTTTGGAAATTCGGTGTAATAAAGTTTAAAAAGTAAATCCCCTTATCTAAATCAGTCATTTCAACAGCAATACCGTAGCTGTTTGAAAGATTTATTTCTTTAACTAATTTTCCGGTAGCATCAATTATTTGAACATTAAGATCCTCTATTTTCTCCTCTAAACGGATGAAAATATTTCCATTGCTTGGATTAGGATAGATCTCAGTTAAATTGTTCAAAATATTTTCCTCAATACTGTTTACACATGGCTCATCTTGACCACTCAGGGTGGTAGCTCCTGTGTTTCCTGGATCTAAATGATTCTTTAGATCTCCTCCTATTGGGTTGCTGTTAGATTGCCAGTTGTAAGACATTTTTCCATAGTAATCAGGTTGATTTTGACCACCAGGCTGAACTTCATTACAATATGAAGAACCTCCAGTTAATTGACCAACAATCAAACCATCCTGATTGAAGATAGGTGATCCAGAAGACCCTCCTTCAGTAACTCCATGACCATTTGTCGTTCCAGACCAAACTACTCTCCAGTGCGTATTTGCAGTTCCCCAACCTGAATTTACCAAGTTGCTTGTGTAGGTTGAAATCTTCTTATAATCTCCACTTGGATGGTGAATAGATACTCCACTAGTTGCCGCGGTTGTACTTCTACTCCAACCAGCGTAATGCACATTGTATGATGCTGGTATACTTGATGTTAATTCACTTAAAAAGTAATCAGAACCATTGTTTCCACCACCATCATTTGATCTAGAAACCAAGGAAACTCCTGTTAATGAACCCTGACTTTCAGCAGAAGTTCCAGTACAGTTTTGTCTTTGTCTATTAAAAGTAATCACATATTGACTTAAATTATCATTACTCCCAGTACAGTGGTCTGCAGATAATAGTAATTGCTTACAATCTTCATCCGTGTTGTTAATCAATGCTCCTGAACAAAGCCCTGATCCTTGTGGACCAGAAGTTAAAAAGCGAACTACCGATCTAATTTGTGGTCTCCATTCGTCACCTTCCGAGCAAGCAACTTCAACTTGGCATGGGTCAGAACCTCTTTGCGCAAGATTAGTATACTCCTCAACGTTTCTATAGCAATGAGAAACTCTATCAATATGAAGTTCACCTTGTCCCATTACTTCAGTTGGCTCAAAATACTCTAAGATTGTTGTACTTCCTGGCAATATATCGGTTGCCATATCTCCAGTTTCCTTATTATTATGGGCTCCAAAGGCTCCCAGAACCATTCTTCTGTCTGGTGAATACAGGTGAAGCTTTGATCCCTCAGGTAAATTGTACTTGTCGTAATACAAGTTAATTCCCTTTGCACCATCAGCGTTTATTTCAAGACGCCATAATTTCCCTCCAGGAACATCCATCCATATCCCACTATTTTCAAAACCTAAATCAACTTGGTGATAACGACTAATTAAATAACGTTCACCAGCTTTACCATCATTGTCTTCTGCATGCACCTTGTCCATATCCAATGCTGGAAGATTTATCTCAGCTGGTTCTAGGTAATCCAAATGAGAATTCAATTCGGTATAGGTTCTTGAATCTTCACTCAACTGAGCAAAGGATGCACTTGCTAGTAGAAGTGCAGGTAATAGTAAATTTTTCTTCATAATCATAAATCCTTATCGTCTGCATAAAGATAGAAAAGATTCGTTAAATCTCGTTAACATCTTTTCACTAAGATTTGATTCCTTTTTGACTTTTGGAATAATTTATGGTTACCATTTGTGTATAATTGCAATATCAATACTTTGATATTATTTACCTTTAGAATATGATTAGAATTTTCAGAATAAGTCTACTTTTTTTATTTGCTGCATCCTTCTCTTTCACTGGTTTTAGCCAGGGCTTCAACAAAAGTCGAATCTCTGATAAATATATGAGTGTCTATCAATACATCACTCAGTACTACTTAGAACCTCAAGATGAACATGAAGTAATGGACAATGGTATTTTGGCTATGGCTCAATATATCGATAGTACAAAAGCAAATAAAATGCTAAAAAAGGTAAAAGCTGAAAGCACCTTTGAAACTTACCGTAATTTTTTGACCTATGTCATCGAAAAAGAATCGGACACAATTGATTTAGAAAAAATGACAGAATATGGTGTGGTTGGAATGCTAAAACCTCTTGATCCCCATTCTGTTTACATTACGAAAGAAGATTACCAAGCAATGAATGCCCCATTAAAAGGAAGTTTTGATGGAGTTGGTATACGATTCCAAATATTAGAAGACACGCTAATGGTGGTGCAAACCATTCCAGGTGGACCTTCCGAAAAAGTTGGTGTTATGGCAGGAGATCAAATCGTCTTAATTGATGGTGAAAATGTGGCTGGTGTAGGTCTAAAAAACTCCGGTGTTCGAGATAGATTATTAGGTGCAAAAGGAACTGAAGTTAAAGTTCAAATTAAAAGAGGCAATAGCAAAGAACTTCTTGACTTTACCATAATCAGGGACAAAATACCTACGAATAGTTTGGATGTTGCTTACATGGTTGCTGACAGTATAGGTTATATCAAACTAAACAATTTTGCAGCTAATACTATGGAAGAGTTTCGCACGGCATTGGCTGACCTAAAGGACCAAGGTATGAAAGATCTTATTCTTGACTTGCAAGGAAACGGAGGAGGATATCTGGCTACAGCAGTTGCTCTTGCTGATGAATTCCTGACCACAGATAAATTAGAGGTATATGTTCAAGGACAAGCATTTCCAAGAAGGGACTTTAACAGTACCCTAAATGGTAATTTCGAAAAGGGAAGGCTCGTTATACTCACTGATGAAAGTACAGCTAGCGCTAGCGAAATTGTGAGCGGAGCAATCCAGGATTGGGATAGAGGATTAATTATTGGTAGAAGGTCATTCGGTAAAGGCCTTGTTCAACGTCAAGTTGAATTGCCAGACACGAGTGCTATCCGTCTTACTATACAGCGCTACTATACCCCAACAGGAAGGCATATTCAAAAGCCTTACAATGAAGGAAGAGAGGCCTATGCACTTGAAAAGTATGAACGCTATGCCAACGGCGAAATGTATAGTTTAGACAGCTTGGACTTGCCAGACTCATTAATGTTTGAAACATTCGTCCAAAAGAGAAAGGTTTACGGTGGCGGTGGAATTTTACCAGACATTTTTGTTCCTTACGACACCACTGGAACTAGTAAGTACTTTTCACAATTGATTCGTAAAGGAATTTTAAACAGTTTCACCCTAGATTACGTTCAAAAAAACAGAAATAAGTTAAACAAAAAGTACCCTGATTTTGAAACTTTCAATAGTGAGTTTAATTCTGAAAAATTGTTGGATGATTTGATTTCTTACGCTGAGAAAAAAGAGCTTGAATTTAATGAGGAGCAATACAATGAATCTAAAGAGATAATAGCACTGAGGATAAAGGCGAGCATGGCTACCAATATGTTTGATATTTCAATGTTTTACCAGGTAATAAATGAAATTAATGATCCGCTCAAGATTGCGATTGAAGTAATTGAAAGCGGAAAATTCGATACTTACAACTTGAAATAATCCAAGTGGTTTTGTACATTTGCTAAGCAAAAAATTAGATTATGAATAAGGATGATATTAAATTAGGTTTACTTGGTCTTTGTACCGTATTACTTATCGTTAACACGTATATGCTTGCGACTGCGGGCGATGAAACACCTGCTCCTGCTCCAGCAGCAAATCAAGGTACCACTGCCAACGCATCTAATCAAGCTGTGGCAAACAATAATATGCCTCAACAAAATGATCCTTTTCAAAATGCCAATAATCAAGAAATAAAGGCTCAATTAAACACAAATCAGACTAATCAGAATAACCCTAACCCACTAAATTCTGCCCCAACTACGGTTGCTTTTAATAAAGTTAAACATGACTTTGGAACAGTTAAAGCAGGTTCTGCCAATCCTTACACTTTTGAATTCACTAATACGGGTGACAATCCATTAATCATTAACAATGCACGTGGAAATTGTGGATGTACAGTTCCTAATTGGCCAAAAGAACCAATTATGCCAGGTGAAAAAGGAAATATTGATGTTGTTTTCTCACCTAAAGAGAACCAAACTGGACAACAAAACAAAAAAGTAACCATCACTGCAAACATCCCTGGTGGTACTACAGAATTGGATATTACAGCTAACGTTGTCAAATAGATTTTTACTTCTTTTCCTTTTTCTAACTCCTATGCTTGCTATAGGACAGGAAGAGGTATACACTTCAAACAAGACCTTCACATATGAGCAGACATTGGCTGCTTATATGAGACTGAACAAGGAATTCCCTAATCAAACTCTTTTTCAACCTATCGGAGAAACTGATGCTGGTAATCCACTCCACGTTTTTCACGTTGCCAAAGAGTTAGGTCCTGATGCTAGAAAAAAGCAAATACGAATCTTAATTAACAATGCTATACATCCAGGAGAACCCTGCGGTGTTGATGCCTCTGTAAAGCTTGTCAAGAAATTATTGCGTGAGGATAAATTACCCGATAATGTATGGATAGGAATTATCCCAATGTACAACATTAGTGGAGCTAAGAATCGTTCATGTTGTAGCCGTGCTAATCAAAATGGACCTGAAGAATATGGGTTCAGAGGTAATGCCCAAAATCTTGATCTCAACAGGGACTTCATTAAGGCTGACAGCAAGAATGCCCAGAGTTTTGCTCAAATATTTGATCTGTTTGATCCGGACATTTTCATAGATACTCATACCAGTAACGGTGCGGATTATCAACATGTAATGACTTTAATAACATCTCAAACAGACAAGATGGAAAAGGGCCTAGGAGATTTTATGAAAACTACCTTTACCCCTCACCTATTTGAGGTAATGAATAACAAGGGATACCCATTAGTTCCTTATATGCACATGGTTGGTAAAACTCCCGAAACTGGGATTTTTGATTACTTAGAAACCCCGCGTTATTCAACTGGATTTGCAGCGCTTAATAATACGATAGGATTTGTATCTGAAGCGCACATGCTAAAGCCATATGACGAGAGAGTTTTGGCAACATATGAGTTATTAGAGTCAATTGTCAAATTTGGATCGAAAAACATCACTGAAATTAAAAACCTTAGAAGGAAGGCGATAGAAAATCAAAAGAAGCAAAAAAATTTTCCTATCCAATGGGAACTTGATACCACAAGCTATACCTTGATTCCCTTTGAAGGATTTCGACATAGATATTTTCCAAGCAAAGTTACTACCGGAGAGCGTTTGTATTACGATAGGAAACAGCCTTATGACACTACTATTAGGTATTACAATCATTATGTGGCGACAGAATTTGTTGATAAACCAACTGCTTATATTCTGCCTAAATCAAAACATCAAGTAATTGAGCGTCTAAAATCTATAGGCATTCAATTAAGTGAGTTAATGAGCGATACACTCATTGAGGTGGAATTCTACAAAATCAAGGACTATAACACATTGGACAAACCCTATGAAGGGCATTACCTTCATTCGGCAGTAAAAGTTGAAAAGCATACTGACTTTATTCAAGTTAACAAGGGGGATTACCTCATATCCTTTAGCGGGAAAAATGAAAGTAAAATACGCTTCATCATTGAGTTGTTGGAACCTCATGCTGTGGATTCTTATTTTGCATGGAACTTTTTTGATGCGAACCTACAGCAAAAAGAATGGTTTAGTGCTTATGTATTTGAGGATAAAGCAGAACAACTTTTAAAGGAAGATCCAAAATTAAAAGCCGATTATGATGAAGCTTTGAATTCAGATGAAAAGCTAGCAAATAATCCGTGGGGGCAACTTTATTGGATATATACGCATTCCCCTTATTACGAGCCAAGTCACATGCGCTACCCAGTATACAGGGTTAAATAAGCATGGCTGCCATTTTTAGAATAGTAATTTCAATACTTATTAATTTTACTTTAAGTCTATTATTTAGCCTTATTTCTTTTTCGGGGACTAAAAGCTTTAATATACCTAGCCTTCTCATTTTCTTTATTATCATCTTGTGTACCATTGGACTGATAGAAAT
Source organism: Flavobacteriales bacterium (assembly GCA_964230025.1). Classification (GTDB taxonomy): domain Bacteria; phylum Bacteroidota; class Bacteroidia; order Flavobacteriales_D; family JAUILH01; genus CAXRFO01. The sequence continues at coordinate 34,112 of CAXRFO010000003.1, forward strand.
GAGATGGATTAATCGCTCTTTCCAACAATCATCTTATTTAAAGTCCTTCTTAACGCTAAACAGTCTAAATTTTTTCACACCAATATTTGCAGCATTATTGATAGCTCTTGTCTATGAAATATATTTTACCTTAGAATTCTTTTTTACGGATACTGTATTAAAATGGTATTTTATCAACGCTCTTTTATCCGGTATTTTCGCGTTTTTCTTTAATAAGAAGGAAGCTAAAAGTTCGTTGCATCAAAAGGAAAGTGAAATTTTAGATGAGGATTTTTTGAATTAATCGTTTAAATCCTGGTCGGAGATTAAGCTTGTCCATACGCTGAGCCGTCCTGCATCAAAACGCGTCCAAATTGGCCTTATAGTACCGTTGAAGGCTGAAATGTTATTATAGTCACCAAAGAAGATTGAAGATATCGGAGTAAAAGGACTTTCAGAAATTTTAAAATCACTGAAACTATTACCTCCATCTCTACTAACGGCGAGATAAACATCTGTTTTGTTATCATCATAGTCTCTCCTATCATAATAAACAATGTAAATATATCCACTTACGGGATCAACATCCATCCAAGTAAAAAACTGGTAATTTTGGCCGGTATCCTGATTTACCTTAATAGCTTCAGTCCAACTCTCCCCTTCATCATCTGAGTATTTCAGAAAAATATCAGGATTATTATAACCATTTCTTGTATCTACCCAGTTAAGATAAATTCGACCTTTGAAACTACTTGTTTTTGCAATATCACATTTAAGAATTGGCATACCGTTACAACGTTGAATCCCCGGAATATTCATGTCCCAGCCTCCTTCATGGCGAGCAATTACCTTATCCGTTTCCAACCAAGTAAGTCCTTCATCTACGCTCCTGTCGAAATATATTGATTCTCCCAAACTCCAGGCAACATAAATGTTACCATTTGGCGAAACGCAAGGTACTGCACCTTCTGTTGTTGAATCTGAGTCAATACAATCTCCCTCAAACTGACTTAATGTTAATGGTTCTGACCAAGTATCGCCATTGTCTGTCGATTTAGAAAACACGATTCGTGAATGATCGTCTGGATTTTCACTTCCGTATTTATCAAATTCCGTCCAAGTAACGTAAATATTACCATTACGGAAATCAATGGTATTCCATTCTTTATCTTGATCCTTAGGGTGTCTTATGCCCATGGCTCCCCCATCGTTCCAAGTTTTACCACCATCTTCAGATCGTTGACAGACAATTCGATCTAATAAACTATCGCTCGCCCATCCCATATGAGCTGGATCTGAAAGATGGAAAAAATAAAAATTCCCAGAACTATCAGCCGAAATTACGGGGTCACCATATACGCCGTGCGCTTCAGATTTTAACTTATCCTTTATCCAAGTTTTACCTCCATCATGTGAATAGTAAACATTATTGATATTGCTACCTGCAACCATCTTTTTCTGGTCAATTGGGCTCACACAAATGGAAGGTTCTTCGGGTCCAATAAAAGCAATACCTGAGTCAATTTCTACATTTTGAAAACGAGAAGTACTGCAAGCGACTAAAAAAATAAATGGGATAATTAATGAATACCGCATGTGTGAAAATACAAAAAACGGAGCTGAATGACTCCGTTCTTTGAACTAAAAAATAAAAACACTAGTACGTTTAAAAAAGCAAGGTTAAACGATTTATACTCCTACTAAAGTATATCAAAACAGAACGTCATGCTGCCAGAAGGATTAAAATGTAGAAAGTAGTTATTGTGCTGTGTTAAAATTCAGCTAATCGATTTCTCCATTCCTCATAAAAAGGAACCTTTTCTTGTCTCACAAAATCAAAACAAACCAAAGTGCTAGATCCACTTGTACAGAGTTCAGAATCATTTCGGTTAATTTCATATTTCATTGTAAAACTTGAATTTCCAATCTTCTCTACCCAAGTGTGAACTGAAATATTATCATGAAGAAATACCGGTTTATGATAAGAAATCTCATTTTTTGCAAGCACTACTCCATTACTTTTCCAATTCCAGGATTCTCCTTTGAAAAGTTGATGAAAAAAATCCATTCGAGCTTGCTCAAAATAACTCAAGTAAACCCCATTGTGGACATGGCCAGCCATGTCTACATCATTAAACCTAATTTGAATTTTCGTGCTGGTTTTAAGCACTAAGCGATAGGATTAAGTACAACTGAAAATACGGTAACCGAGTTAACCTCACGACCATAATACAACTTATCTAGCGCCTCAATAATATTTCGTGCTCGGAAATAAGAAGTTTGCAATTCACTATCTCCTACAATGGTCCACTGAACGGTGTAAGAACTTTCTTTCTCCTTGTACGTTTTTACATAGTCCAGCATTTTTTTCAATGCATCAATCTGATCAATACCCTCAACAGAGTGGAATAAGAACGACTGACGGTGTCTGGGGTTAACAGTGATTACATCAAGTTTTTGATTACCGCTGATGTCCGTAAATTCAAAAACTAAACTTGCCGCATTTTGGCCACCTATATAGTCTTCAATTTGTCTCTGGAGTTCAGAAATTTCTACGTGTAAATTAGTTGTCATAAGGAAAATTGGAATGCAAATATACGAGAATACAGCTTAGAAAGAAGCTCTAAAGCGTTTCCTTCTATTTTTTTGGAATGGAGTACGGCTGCGGTAACCAAAGCCCGACAAGTTGTAACCAAAAGTAAGCATACCGGACATATAGGCATCTTTGGTGGTTGGATCTCCTCTTTGCTCACCCTGAATAGTCCATTCATAAAAATTCCCACTTGAAGGATCAGCAAGCTCTGCAGCAACATCTCCCCCAGCCTGTCGAATCAGATAATTATCATAATAATCACCGGAAACATCATCCAAATAATCCGTAAATATTTTTCTAAAGGATACTTCCAGCCCTATCGTGATTTTCTTTCCTAGCGCAAAACGAAATCCTGCATTCAACGGAATGCTTACTGAAATTCTACTATATTTTTTCAATGAATCAGCAGCTACTTGACCTTCTGTTCCAAGCGGTTGAAGTGCTGTCCAAGTTCCATTATACTGTGCCTTAGGGTTAAACCAAAAAACACCTAATCCAGTTCCAACATACCAATAGCTTGAGCGATTTTTGAATCCTCTCATTCCCTTTAGCCCATATCGATGACCTACTCTATCTCTACTAAATCCCCATTCAACACCATTATAAAGCTCGTAAATATCCGTTCTAAAATGAAGGTTTCGATTGTTTCTGAACGGCTCTTGAGTTAATTGATCTGAACCTTTTACTCTTACCCAAGAAAGGGCACCTTTATAAGCCCAATTTTTGTGAAAACGAAAACGATAACCCGCTTGAGCACTTAGACTAAATTGTGAAGTTTCAAGATCTGCAAAAGAATAATCTGTTCCTATTTGATCAAGTCCACCTAAATCGCTTAATACATTGCTTGTCCCAAATCCGAATACCAGTTCCTTCTGGGTACGCATCCAGTCGTTTGAAGAATTAAAGTTTGTCGATTGAGCGACAATAAATTCCCCACAAATGAGCAATATAAATAGAGTTAGGTTTCTCATGAAAGAGCATTGCAAATTTACACCAAATATCATTGATTTGAGCAATTGTTAACAACATTATGTCGAAAATAATACCAACTTAACAAATCAGTCTACCAATGAGCACTTATTTCCGATAATCAATTTGTATTTTATATACAATATCTTGATTAGGAAGTACTTTTCCTTGTAATCCTTTTGTTCCATAAGCCATTTCTGACGAAAGCTTTACCCACGCTACATCATTAATGTGCATGTTTAAAATAGCTGAATCCAATCCAGGAGGAACCCTTCCTTCACCAGCCGGAAACTCATATTCTCCAGTCTCCCTGCTTGAAATAAAAACACTACCATCGTATAGAAAACCAAAATAATCTATGCCAATTTCATGTCCTTTTTCAACTTTTGGACCTGTGCTGGGATATACTTTAAATAATTCGACACCTTCACTTACATTTTCCCCTTTAATTTTTCCTACAACATCTATGATATATACCAATTCACTTGAATCTTGTAGCATTTTCCTTGTTTCCTCATCAAATCCAAGGTTGGAGGGTAAGGTAACGCTGGCCATGTCTCCTACATTTAAATACGATAAAGCAGTATCAAGACCTGGAAGCCCCATCTTTAACCCCTTAACCATGGCAATAGCTTTACCAACTTTTGCTTTAGTGTCTTCTATGACTTTTCCGCTTTTCAGCATCAAAACATAGTTCAACTTAATTACATCACCGTTAGCTATGGATGTACCATCTCCTTTTTTCTTCCATTTAATTACTACACCCTCATCAGTGATTAGTTCCTTTTGTTCTGGTGCTTCAGTCAAAGTATCCTTTCCCAAATCATGAGTTGCAGAGTCATTTTCCTTCACCTTATCGTCTTGAATATTTTTCTTGACATATGTCGAATTCTCTGCCTTCTCAACGTTAATCCCTTCGCTCGAGCAGGAAGCAATGAGCAGACAAATGGCGCTATAAAGAAGTATCCTATTCATTATTCTATTTCAATAAGTTCAATATTATATACCACAACAGTTAAGGGCTTTATTTTATTGTTATCCCCTGTTAATCCATGGGCCTGGTGATAAGGGAGAACAAAAATTCCTTTGCCTCCTTTCTTTAAAAGCTTCATACCTTCATGCAGTCCAGATTCAAGATCTTCTTTTTCAAGAATAAAGCTTGCTTCACCAAGTGAGTCTGAGCTATAAATCAAGGTTCCATCCAACAATTTGACCGTATAATTAACGGTAAGCAATTGTCCTTTTTTAGGATATTCTCCACTACCCTCTTTATAAATTTGGTAGTGTAGCCCGGTGCCAGTCTCTTCAAAATTAAGTTGATTTCGTTTAGCGAAATCTGCAATTGCCATTTTATCCTCGGAGGACCACTTTTTGTTCTTCTCTATCATTGCGGAGTCCTTCAATTGCTTGAAGGTTTTCTCCTCTCTAAATCCAGGTTCTATAACCTTATCCTCTTCTGAGGAGCAAGCCAGCAATAAAAGAATAAGTACAAGTCCTAGATACCTCATTTTATATATGAATCCAATTTGGGTAACAACTCCTTTATCTTCGCTTTGGTTTCTTCAACCGACAATTCTGATCGACCCCCTGCAGCATTTATATGACCTCCTCCATGAAAATACTCTTTTGCAAATTCATTTACATGTAAATTACCTTTGGATCGGAAAGAAATTCTTGTCATTCCCTCTTTTTCAGAAATAAATGCGCTAAAATTAATTCCTTTAACTGACAAAGGATAATTTACGAATCCCTCTGTATCTCCTGTTTTAAAATTATAGTTGTCTTTATCTGCTTGATCAAAAGTCATTATACTGGCACCATAGTCCTGAAAAACCTCCATCTTTTCATTTAAGACATAACCTAGCATCATTAAACGGTCAAGTGAATTTTGATCAAATATTTTTTGCTGTATTTCTGAACTTTCAAGGCCCGTCTCCATCAATTTACCAACAACCTCATGAGTCCTAGCAGATGTCGAAGGAAACTTAAATGAACCTGAATCAGTTACTATACCAGTATATAAACAGGCAGCAATATCTTTGTTCAAACGATTAACAAAACCCATTTCTTCTGCAAAATCATATACCATTTGAGCTGTGCTACATGAGGCCGTATTACTTATAATTACATCCGCATGATCCTTGGGATGTTGATGATGGTCTATCATTACTTTAAATGCCTCACTACTAGATAGAGCCTCAGATAATTTACCAACCCTTGTCTCATCATTAAAGTCCAAAATGAAGATAACATCAGCCTCTCTTAATAAGCGCTGAGACTTATCAAATTCATAATGCCCAATGGTTATAAGGTTTTGAAAATTCATCCAACGCAAGAAATGCGGATAATCGTCAGGCAAAACAACTGAGATGTTTTTATCTTGAGGAATAAACTGCGACAGTCCCAAGCAAGAACCTACAGCATCTCCATCTGGGCTTGAATGACCGATAAGTGTAATATTTCTTGCCGCGGTTATTTTTTCTAAAATAAGCTCCTTTACTTCTTGAGAAATCTGAGTTTTCATAAACAAAAAAATCCCTTCCGAGGAAGGGATTAACTTTAAGTGAATTTTCTTCTATCCTTGACGGTTAAAACCGGTAGTTGTTCCTTTTTGGTGTTGAACTAACATTCCTACACATACAGCGTCAGATGCTTTTAAAGAGTTTTTATTCTTTCCTTCTGATGCCCCTGTTGGAAGCGTTACCTTAACGTATACCTTCTTAGTGTCTTTAGACTGAAACTCAACTGTCTGAGCCAATTCGTTGTTTGTATTCTTAAACAATGATTCTTCTTGCTCTTTAAATACGTAACGCTTAGTTGTTGGATCAAGTACTCGTTTCTTTTTTCTTGTGATTATCTCGTACTCAATTTTTCCATCCATCGCCTCATCATTCGAACAAAAGCTTAAACGGTAATCAGTTCCTTTGTACAAAATTAGACTAACCTCATGTGTTTCACCTGCAGCAAACGTACCGCTTACACTTTGGTTTGACATTTGAAAATTCTTGTCCTTACCTCTATCACAATAAGTATACTCTTCATTACAATTTTGACCTATAGAAGATCCAAAAAGAAACACACCTAATGAGGCACCAATGATTTTTTTATTTAAAGTTTTCATATGGTTTAGTTTAATTCGTTTTTAACAATTTTCTCTCTAATGCTCTCTATTTTTTCAACAATAGTGCCAAACAATTCTGCATTAAGTTTTATATCAGAAGATTCACTAAAAACAAGCTTCCCAGACTCCTCAGTCTCAACACTTGCCGTCTCATCTGAATCAACAAATCCTTCATCAAACAAAGCTTGTAACTCAGACAACTCTGCCTCCAAAATTAACAAATCTTCATTTTGCTCGGAGTAAATTAATACGTTTTCGTAGATAGACTCAAGCATGATGTGCTGAGCAGCAAACTCTTCTATCAACTCGCTTCCCTCTTTAAACTCCCCAATCATGTTTGCTGTAATGTGCATACCTTCAATCCAACCACCAGTAACCATGTAAGCCAATACATCCCCCATTTCGTTATCCTCTAAATAGGCATAAGTATCAATATAGGCACCTTCAGATATTGAGGCCAAACTATCTTTATTATCACCTTGAGCTTGAATTTTGTTTAAAACCTCCTCACTAAAGATTACACCAGCATCTAGCTTATCTGCCATTTCTTTCAAAGCCTCAAAATATTTTGCTACTTCTATGGTGTTGTTGTAGTTTAACATGTATGCCATATCAGCGAAATATACTCCAAAGTTTAAGGCTTGCTGGTTTTTGGTAACATAGTTATCTTTATTACCCACCGGGTTTACAAGATCCATGTTAGCCTCCCCACCAATAGAACTCATCACCTCAAAGAACATGTTCGGTGTAGGTAGTTTATTTGGCGTGTGCGCGTCAAGATCTCTTTGATCATCCACTGTCAAAGTCGTGTCCATATCAGGACCATCTTTTTCAATCTTAGTGGCGTCTTCGTTCGCTTCTTCTTCTCCGCAGGACGCAAATCCACATGTAAGTGCGATAGCGGTAATAGGTAATATAAACTGTTTCTTCATCCGATTTTTTCTATTCCAAAGTCACAAAAATAATAATTCCTTTCAGACTTTTGGTCCACTAAACGAAATTTGAGAGAAATTGGTTACGAAAATTAAATAAAGTATTACTTTTGCGGTCCAAAAATTAAGACAATGGCAGGAAAAAGAACATTTACAATGCTTAAACCAGATGCAATAGAAAACAAGCATATGGGTAAGATAATAGATATGATTATTGATGCAGGTTTCGACATCAAAGCAATGAAGTATACTCAATTAACGGAAGATCAAGCAAAAGAATTTTATGCAGTGCATAAGGAGAGACCTTTCTACGGTGAACTGGTTGAGTATATGACTTCAGGGCCTATCGTTGCTGCAGTTCTTGAAAAAGAAAATGCAGTTGCGGATTTCAGAGCATTAATCGGAGCAACTGACCCGGCTGAAGCTGCTGAAGGAACCATAAGAGCAAAATACGCTGAAAGTAAAGGAAGAAATGCAGTTCACGGATCTGATAGTGACGAAAATGCTGAGATTGAATCAAACTTTCACTTTTCTGCGAATGAAATAATATAAGAACACCATCTTATAAATAATTTTAAAGCCGGCTTTTAAGTCGGCTTTTTTTATATTTGTTAAAATTTAAATCGGATGAAAAGAAACCTTTACCTGCTTTTAACCGCGATAATCTTTATGGCCTGCAGTGGCAATGATGAAGAAAAGAACAGTGCGCAAGAAGAAGTCCAAAAGATTGAGGTCGAAGAAAATATTGAAACTAATACTGAAATAAATGCAGGAGAGATTTCACCCGAGAATGATTTCATGCTTCCAAGTATAATGCGAGTGGTGCAAATGATGCACCGAGTGGGTCTGGAATACTATCCGGAAAGAACAAATCCTATTGATAATATTGAGAAGTATGATTTGGAAGCCGAAAAGAATTTAAACTTTGGCGTTTACCTTGCAGATTTGTCCTATGCCGTAATGAACAATAAAATGGACAAAACAGGTGATCTATTAATCAACATCAACCAATTAGGTGAAGAAATTGGTATCTCTCAAATGTTTGATAGTGAAAAGTACCTACAGAGCTTTCAAGAAAACCAGCAGGATTATAGCCGCCTATTAGAACTACTTGGACAAATTCATGAAGACATTGAGCTTGCTTTTGAGGGCAATCCCGATTTAAAGGTACAAGCCACAACAAACTTTGCCGGAGCATGGACCGAAATGGTTTACTTGGGTTATGAAAATTTTAAAAACAAACAGGATAAAAGTCTTATCAATGAATCACTAGTTGAGCAAATGGGGCTTTTAGCTACAATTATTCGCGGTTTAGAAATCAACCCAAAGAAATCTGATCTTGAGGTAGAATTACTAAATGACTTCAAAGAGCTAGAAGCACTTTTTAAAGAATCAGAAGTATATACTGAGTATCAGGAAACGGGAACTGCCGAATCCGTTAAAAATTCTGACATTGAAAAGTTAGGTTCGAAAATTGTTAACATAAGAACCAAAATCATAAACGGATAACTTATGAAGAAAATCCTATACCTAATACCGTTACTATTTATTGGATTGCTTGCATACCCGCAATTATTCGGAGGCAAAAACAAGCTCAAAGAAAAGGAGCCACCGCCACCCGCTGAAATTATAGACCCTTCTGACAAGCTTCCTGAAATGAAAGTTACCAGTAAAAGAAGTCTAGAACCTTATCGATACGATGGCGCAAAAACAACATACTTTCTGTATAAACCATACCAACAACGAAGAGAAATTGAGATTTTCTTCTTAGGTGATACAGATTATAAGGTTGTTTTTAACGGAGGAGCACTGGACGGTGCAATTGGAGTCGAAATTTACGACCGTCCCTTTAAAAACCCTGGGAAAACCCTCATTTATAAAAATGATAATGTAGGTACTGGATTGACCAATGTAACGCATGAACAGCTTATCACTGAGTTAAGAAAGAAAAAAATGGAAGGCGGAATGAGCGCTGCAGAGGCTGATCTTATAAAATTGAAAAAAGCCTACGTTAACTACATCATCCCAAACAAATCAGAGGAAACTAAAACCAACGATAAAGGTGAAGAAATATCTGTTAAAACGAAGGGTATTGTCCTTTTAACGATGGGTTACTTAAATATTTAATTAACAGAAGATTTTTAGAAAAAGCCCGTCTCCTAGGACGGGCTTTTTTTATATTTGCAAGCCTAAATAATGAGCATGATAAAAATTACACTTCCAGATGGCTCTGTTCGAGAGATTGAACAAGGGCAAACTGCAATGGATGTTGCATTGAGTATCAGTGAAGGCCTGGCCAGAAATGTTCTGGCTGCGGAGGTTAATGGAGAAGTATGGGATGCAACTCGCCCCATTACAGAAGATTCTAAGCTAAAATTACTGACCTGGAATGATGATGATGGTAAGTCCACTATGTGGCACTCCTCTGCTCACCTTATGGCTGAAGCTTTAGAGGCTATGTTTCCGGGTATTAAACTTGGGATAGGACCTCCAATTGAGAACGGCTTTTACTATGACGTTGATAACGGTGATACTCCGATTACAGATGCAGACCTTCCTAAACTTGAAGCTAAAATGCTTGAGTTAGCCAGAGAAAAGAATGAATATATTAGAAAAGAAATTTCAAAGGAAGATGCTGTCAACTACTTCAAAGAAAAGGATGATGAGTATAAACTCGAACTGCTTGAAGATCTAGAAGACGGAAACATTACTTTCTACACCCAAGGAAACTTTACTGACTTATGTCGTGGGCCTCATATCCCACATACAGGATTCATTAAAGCAGCCAAACTAACATCAATTGCAGGTGCTTATTGGCGTGGAGATGAGAATAGAAAACAGCTTACACGAATTTATGGGATTACCTTTCCAAAGCAGAAAGAGCTTAAGGAATACCTTGAGATGGTTGAAAAAGCCAAAGAGCGTGATCACCGAAAGCTAGGAAAGGAGTTAGAACTTTTTACCTTTAGTCAAAAAGTTGGGCAAGGATTACCTATTTGGTTGCCAAAAGGTGCTGCACTGCGTCAACGACTTGAGAATTTCTTGAGAAAAGTTCAAGAAGAAGCAGGTTACGAAATGGTTATTTCTCCTCATATTGGCCACAAGGATTTATACGTAACATCTGGGCACTATGCGAAATATGGAGAGGATTCTTTTCAACCCATTAACACGCCGAGTGAAGATGAAGAGTTTTTACTTAAACCAATGAACTGCCCACATCACTGCGAAACATACAAATACAAACCCCGCTCCTACCGTGATTTACCGGTAAGATATGCTGAGTTTGGAACAGTTTACAGATACGAGCAAAGTGGAGAATTACATGGTTTGACTCGTGTAAGAAGTTTTACGCAGGATGATGCCCATATTTTCTGTCGTGAGGATCAGATCAAAGATGAGTTCAAGAATGTAATTGACATTGTACTTTACATTTTTAAAACTCTGGACTTTGAGGACTTTACTGCTCAAGTTTCCTTGAGAGACCCGGATAAACCAGAAAAATACATTGGCTCGACTGAAAACTGGGACAAGGCTGAAAAAGCAATTATTGAAGCAGCAGAAGAGAAAGGCCTTAACACAGTTGTTGAATACGGTGAGGCTGCCTTCTACGGACCAAAGCTAGACTTTATGGTAAAGGACGCTTTGGGTAGAAAATGGCAATTGGGAACTATCCAAGTAGATTACAATCTTCCAGAGCGATTTGAATTAGAATACACAGGTTCTGACAATCAGAAACACCGCCCTGTAATGATACACAGAGCACCATTCGGAAGTATGGAAAGGTTCGTTGCCGTTTTATTAGAGCATAGCGGGGGTAAATTCCCTCTTTGGCTAATGCCTGAGCAATATGCCATTCTTCCAATTAGTGAAAAATTCCATGATTATGCTCATAAAGTACGCAGTCTGCTAAAAAATTCCGATATTCGCGGAATTATTGACGAGCGTGCCGAGAAAATCGGTCGTAAAATCCGTGATACGGAGCTCATGAAGATACCTTACATGTTGATTGTTGGCGAAAATGAAGTCAACGAAAACAAAGTAAGCGTAAGACGTCAGGGCGAAGGAGATATCGGATCATTTACGGTTGAGGAGTTTGCTGCGCTAGTGAATGATGAAATAAGTAAATTGTTGAATAACTAAATATAGGAGGACGAAACAATAAGACCACGTAGACCAAAAAGAAATTGGCGGGTAAAAAAAGAGGACCCGCACAAGATCAATGACAAAATCACTGCTCACAAAGTAAGATTAGTGGGTGATAACGTTGAAGTAGGTGTATATGATACACGCAAGGCGTTATCGATTGCACAAGAACAGGAATTAGATTTGGTAGAGATATCTCCAAAAGCTGATCCCCCAGTTTGTAAAATCATTGATTACAAGAAATTTCTTTACGACCAAAAGAAAAAGCAGAAAGAGCTTAAGTCCAAGCAATCTAAGGTTACCATGAAGGAAATTAGATTTGGGCCTAACACAGATGACCATGACTTTGATTTTAAATTAAAGCATGCCCGTAAGTTTTTGGAAGAAGGTGCAAAGGTGAAAGCCTACGTGTTCTTTAAGGGACGTACAATTGTATTTAAAGATCGTGGACAGATTTTATTATTAAAATTTGCTCAGGAGCTTGAAGACATTGGTATTGTAGAACAAATGCCAAAACTAGAAGGGAAGAAAATGATTATCATGATCAACCCTAAGAAAAAGTAAACACTTAAATTAATATAGACATGCCAAAAATGAAAACAAAATCCAGCGCCAAAAAAAGGTTCAAGGTAACCGGTACTGGTAAGTTGAAAAGAAAGCATGCGTTTAAAAGCCACATCTTGACTAAAAAGTCAAAGAAAAGAAAGTTGGCTCTTACGCACAGCGGACTTGTTGACAAAGCTGATGAAAGCAACATCAAACTTCAACTTAATATGAAATAATCCATACAAGTGTATGGTGGTAAATTGTTAAACCCGGGTTACAGTCCAAACAAGATCATGAAAATGACACTGTCACTCAAAAAAACAAAAAATTATGCCTAGATCGGTAAATAGTGTAGCTTCAAGAGCTAGAAGAAAAAAGATTCTTAAATCAGCTAAAGGATACTTTGGTAGAAGAAAGAACGTTTATACCGTTGCTAAAAACGCGGTAGAAAAAGGAATGCAGTACGCCTATACAGGACGTAAGCAAAAGAAAAGAAATTTCAGAAAACTTTGGATAACTCGTATCAATGCAGGTGCTCGTCAGCATGGTATGTCATATTCAGTGTTTATGGGTAAAGTAAAAGCAAAAGACATCCAATTAAACCGTAAGGTTTTGGCTGACTTAGCTATGAACCACCCAGATGCTTTCAAAGCAGTAATTGACGCGGTTAATTAGAGTCACTGAAAATTAGATTTCGAACGCCTTCTAGCCTAGCTGGAAGGCGTTTTTTTATGCATCAAACCAAAAGCTAAAATTTTTATTTCCTATCTTGTTTGCATGAAACTTGCTCTCTTTGTAGGATTTTTCCTTCTTTTTTGCCCCAATGCCTTTACGCAAAGTATTACTCCCGAACTTAAAACCTCTTCCGGCGGTTCAGGTAGCGTTAACGGGATATCAATCCAGTATAGCATAGGTGAACCCTTAGTCAATACCAAAACAGGATCTTCAACACAAATTACAGAAGGCTTTCAACAACCCGAAAGATCAACTGCCGAATCGGTTCCTGAATTTGAAATCAAAGCAGATATTTATCCTAACCCATTCACAGATAGAATAACGATCAATTGGGGCTCAGCTCATACGGGATGCACATACCGCATTTACGCTTCTAACGGAACACTAATAAAAGAAATATACGATACGTCAAAAAGCTTCAGCATTGAGCTTTCAGAATTAGCAACAGGTTTTTACCATCTGGAAATGGTCATGCCCAATCAAAGAAATTATTTTAAACTCATTAAGTATTAATTATGAAAACCATCTACTCCCTCCTATTTACTTTTGCTTGTCTGACTAGCTTCTCACAAGCACCTCAGTCTGTGAGCTACCAAGGTATCGCTCGTGATGCTGCTGGAAATGCCTATGCTTCACAATCTATTTCATTGCGACTAAGTATTTTACAAGGTGGCGTTTCTGGAACAAATGTTTACCAGGAAATTCATAATACCACTACCAATACCCATGGACTATTTGTTCTTCAAATGGGAAATGGAACCGTACAGTCAGGTTCTTTTTCGAATATTGATTGGGGCAACAACACCTATTTTGTACAAACAGAAATGGATGAAACGGGTGGCTCAAACTATCAATTACTAGGAACAAGCCAAATTCTTTCTGTACCCTACGCTTTATATGCCGAAAATGCAGGGAACCTTCAAGACAATGATTCTACGAATGAGTTGAACACTACAATGGTGGTTAACGGCACTAATTTAGAGCTTACTGATGGTGGCGGAACGCTAACGGCCGACCTGTCTGGTTTAGGAGGCAATACACTAGATGAGGCTTACGATCAAGGAGGAGCTGGAGCTGGAGCTAATATCACAGCAGATGCCGGACCGGTAACTATGAATACAAACTCAGGTAATGCAATTGTTTTAGACGTGGATCATAATAACACGGGTGTAGGAGTTTCCGTGGCATCTAACAACACAGCTAATACTTTTTCGGCTGTTCAGGCAACAACAAATAGTAATTCAAATCTTGCATCTGCAGTTGTGGGCAATACGGATGGAGCAGCCTACGGTGTATCCGGACAAGCCAGTGCTACTTCTACGGCCCAATCTGCCGTATACGGAAGTAACCTAAGAACAACCGGCGGACATGGGGTTTATGGTATTGGTTTTAATGGGACCGTTGGTGAGACAAATTACAGCCAAGGAATCGCAGTCTACGGAGAAAATTATGACGCCGTTGCACCTCTTGGAAACGGCGTTGGTGTTGGTGGTAGAGGATACTATGGCGTTGTTGGTGAAGACCGCTACGGTGGAACTGTAGGTGGTGCCTATGGGGTATTGGCCATCGGCGATTTGGGGGCTACAGGAGTAAAAACCTTTATCATTGATCACCCACAAGACCCACAAAATAAATCCTTGCGCCACTTCAGTACTGAATCCAATGAAGTTCTGAATGTATATAGAGGCACTGTGGAATTGGACAGTAACGGAGAGGCTATTGTGTACCTACCCGATTATTTTGACGCCATCAACATCAACCCCAGCTATAATTTAACGGGAATTGGCGGACCAGCACAAGTGTACATCAAAGAGAAAATTGCGGACAATAAATTTGTTATTGCTGGAGGAACTGCTGGTATGGAGGTTTGCTGGACGGTTTATGCCGAGCGAAACGACAGCTATTTGCAGCAGAACCCACAGAAAAAAGAAGTGGTTGTTGAAAAACGAACCACAGAAGCTATTTTACCAGCCAAGGAAAACACTACACAGCAAAATCAAATTAAGTTGATTGAGGAGTAAAAAGGTATTGCATAATAAACTGAATAAAACTGTGGAATAACTACCTATGCTAGGAAATAAACCCTGGATCTGTCGGATTTATAAACAATTTGTGTGCCATTTGGATTAAATGAAAATGAGACTTGAAAATTTCATTGGGATAATATCTGTAACAGCAATAATGTCTTTTGCAGAAAATAGTCATGCCCAAAATTCGGTTAAAAGTTATTCGGATACGCTTTATGCTCAAATACTGGATTATGATGTTAATGCAATCACTATAATTGAAAATCCTGACAATATAACTTGGCTTCAAATTGACTCATTTACAGTTCAACAATTCAATTCTGCAATTCGTGGTCATGGACCATCGTTAGACACTTTAACCATTTCATTTTATCTAGAAAATGGTTGGGATTCGATAAGAATTGAACGTACAAAAAAAAGAAATACTGAACTTATAACTGAATTATCTAAAATATACCGTAATTACATGGATAGCATTGAATGGAAGGGATTTAAGATAACTGAGAGTAGTTTTGAATCAGATATTGTGATGCATTTGAAAATGAAATACCCTGTTCAGTTTACTCAGGAACAAAAGCAAATGATTGATCAAATTATTAGATGTCCCAATTTTATCCATCAGGGCATTGGCGTATTCTTAAATTGCACTAATCCCAGCATTAAAGAAGATGATATCAGGAGATCATATTTAGCAAAACTAGAATATATATCTAAGATTATGTTTGGGCAAACTAAAGTCGATTATGGAAAAAGGATATACCAGTAATTCAATGGGATAGAATCGACGAGAAGTACCAGAAATAATAATCAGAAATAATATAAAGAATACATTGGGACCTAGGTATTATAATAGCCTTGCGCCTTATAATTCAAATCTACTACTAAATCCTATCTTCGCCACCCAATGAAAAACACCTGCCTCATAGCCGTTTTAGAAAACCCCATTTATATCCGTAACATTGGAAATGCCATCCGTAATGTAAATGGTCTTGGGGTCGATAGAATCTATTTCATCAATAAAAATGGGCGCTTGGATAATAACGTGGAAGAATTTAAAAAACGCCGTACCATATTAAAACATTCCAACGGCTCATTGACTTGGACAGAAGTAAAGGTTTTTCCGGACAGCGATTCTTGTTTAAATGAGCTAAAAAAGGATGGTTTTACATCATATGCCACCTCCCCTGCGGGGCTTCCTGAAAAAAATGTATCTATTTATGATGCGGACTTAAGAGATGAGAAGCTTGCCATATGGTTTGGAGATGAGTCTCATGGCTTGAGTGAAGGAGTTCTAAATGCATGTTCAAAATGCTTGGTTATTCCAATGCGAGGGAAGGTAGAGAGTTTGAACCTTTCTTCGACCACCGCATTGGTGCTATTTGAAGCTGTTCGTCAAAGACAATGAATGGCTAAATAGTTTAGCGCTTCTTTGCACCAAAATTCAACCATTTAGCCCAAATTAACATCATACTCAAAAAAGCTTCCTTACTTTTGTAACAAAATGACCACTTGTGGGTTTTTTAAAGAATGAATAAGTACCTCCTACTCGTCTGTTTTTTCCTCCCTTATCTTGGGCAAGCTACGCAAGTACGAGGAACTGTTCTGGATGAGAAAAATGAACCCCTCCCCTTTGCCAATGTGCTCGTTATGCACAGTACCTATACTGCGATTAGCGATTTTAATGGTCGTTTTTACCTTGAACTAGCCCCTGGAAACTATGATATTATCGTACGTGCCTCAGGCTATGAAAACGATACGTTAAGCATTCAATTGGGTAAGGAAACTTTTGAGATTACGAGTCAAATGCAATTGATCAGTACCGAGCTTGATATCGTAACTGTAAGCTCCAAAGCAAAAGATCCTGCCTATGCCATCATGAAAGAGGCTTCAAAAAGGAGAAAGGAGAATCAAAAGGCCGTATTTCAATATAAACGCAATAGTTACATAAAAAGCAGTGTGGAAAGGGAATATGAAAAAGAAGAGCCTGAAGACACTGTTAAAAAGAATAAGAAGAAGAAGCGATTTATATCCTTTAAGGTCGAGAAGGGTGGTGATAGCGAAGAAAAGAAAGAAGGTGAAGAAAAAAAAGATTCTTCGTTCGTTTCAAGTAAGCAACCGGTTACCATGGTGAAGGAACATCAAAACTTTTCGGAGAAATTCTGTACAAATTATTTCCGCCAAAAAAATAAGTTCAAGGAAATCGTTACTGCTTTTAATGATCACACGCAAAAACAAACTTCAGGAGTAAGTATTTCTTATGGTGCCGAAAGTATGCCGGGAGAAAAGTTTAACCCCTACCTATTTAGGCAAAACCTAACCAATCCAGAATTCGATTTCTACGATAATCTCATAGATATGCCAGGTCTGGGACCTACGCCTTTTATTTCTCCTTTGAATCCTACGGCCACCTTAACTTACCAATTCAGGCTGGATTCAACGATTTTTAGTGAAAATGGCAAAAAGACCTATCAGATTTCAATTATTCCAAAACGAGATGAAAGTGCTGCTCTGAAAGGAACTATCTACATTGATTCTGACGACTATCATATTGTGGCTGTGGACATGGAAATTAACAAAGATGCCATGTACATCTACAATTTCTTCCACTTAAATATTGCCTACGAAAAAATTCAGGATAGCCTTCCTGTTTGTGTTCGTGAGAATTACCAATATACCGTGAAAGAAGGAAAAGAGACCGTTTGGGGCAGCACCAATATGCTTCACTGGAACTATGAAACAGATTTTGAAACGGAAAAGAATTTCTTCAATAGAGAATTAAAATTTACAGAAGCTGATGCTTATTCAAAAGACTCACTTTTTTGGGAACAACGCCCCATTACCTTAAAACCCCAAGAAAGGACTTTCATTAAAAAACAAGACAGCATTGCTGCAATTCTGAACAGTCCGGAATACAAGAACGAACAAGATTCTATCTACAATCAAGTCAGTTTGGGTGATATATTCTTCAACGGACTTGGATTTAGAAACTGGCACAAACGCCAAGAGATTTTCTTTGATCCGCTAATCGCACAACCGCGTCCTTTTGGCGTTGGTGGCTACCGCCATAATTTGGGAATTGACTATGAAAAAGGCTTTAAACGCGGCTATAAAATTGAAAATCGCTTTCAAATTGATTATGGAGTAGTAAATAATGACGTAAAGGGAAGTGTAGATACTCGCTTTACTTATCTCCCGAAAAAGTTTGGAAAAGCCAGAGTTGCTTTTGGAGATGTATACAGTATGTTAAACACCTACGAATCTTTGAGCGCTATCTTCTCGAGGGCGAACTATGTTCGAAAGAAAACACTCATTCTAGGACATAGTATGGAAACCATCAATGGACTTTTCGTTGACGTTGATGCCCAATACTCCAGAACAATTAGCTTAGACAATCTTGATCTGGGCACCGATATTTTTGGGGGAATTGCTCCACCCGTGGAGTTTGATAATTTTACTGAACTATTTCTAGATATCACCCTCAATTACACCATACGTCAGAAATACTACACTGAACCCTATCGTAAAATCATTGTAGGTTCAGATTATCCCCGAATTAAATTACAATACAAAAAAGGTATCAAAGGTCTTTTAGAAAGTATCGTTGACTTTGATTTTGTGGAAGTCACTGCTGAGCACGAATTCAAATTGGGTACCGCTGGTAATTCTCATTGGAAAGCTCGGGCGGGACGTTTTATTAGAGGTGAAGACATACAGTTAACCCATTACAAGTATTTCCGTGGGTCGGATCCATTCTTGTTTTCTGATCCTTTAAATTCTTTGCAGTTATTAGGTCCGACTTTAAGCACAACAAATGCCTATTTAATGGGGAATTATATTCATCATTTTAACGGGGCTATCATGAATAAAATACCATTAATTAAATGGTTAAAATTAGAGTCGACTGTTGGTGGTGGAATTTTAGTAATGGAGGATAATGGCTTTTTCCATGCAGAGGCTTTCGCAGGTTTAGAAAGAAGATTGAGAATAAAAACCTTCGTTTTTAAAGTGGGTGTGTTCGGTGTGGCCGGAGATAGTAACTATACGGACGCTGATGCTCAAATCAAAATAGGATTCAACTTTTTTGATGCTTTTCATAATAAATGGATGTATTAATGAAGATTCGTAGAAAAATATTCTTCGCTTTAAGTGTGCTTTTTTTGTTCGGAGCTGGATTTTTGGGCTACGAAATAAAGATCGAAACAGACACCTACCAAGAAAAGAAATTAGCCTACACCAAGGACTTGGAATTAAAAGAACGCTTGCTTAATCTCAACAACCTCATTCTTCCAGATTCAGATTATACCGTAAGAAAAATCGTTTCAGATGATCATCTCAAAGAGGCAAACAATCATTACGCTAATGCTGTCAATTATGCATGGATGTTTGCTGCCTTTGCCTTGTTTTTTTTAATTGCCACTACCCTATTGTCTAGAGGTTTCTTTTTTGAATGGCGGGTATTCTCAGCTGGAATTCTTGTTATTGCCATTTCTTGTCTTATCATAGGCATTTCTATCCCAATTCTTGAGCTTGGTGGTTATCTTCAGGATTTAACAATCAATGTCGAAGACATAAAAGACAATATTGAGCAAGGAACCAATGATAATATTGGATTTGGGGGTGGCATGCTACGATCGGCGATTGATGCAGCGGTAGAAGATGAATTGGTCATACCAGGAAGAACCTATGTTTTACACCAAGTTAAATCTGTCTCTGGAGTATTGGGAATTTTAATCAAAAACAACAATTACTTTGTTGCAATCCTTATAGGATTATTCAGCATCATTGTGCCCATCATAAAATTGCTAAGCTCCTTTATAATCTTATTCTCTGTCAATGGCAAAAACTATAAAAAGCTTAAACGTTTTATAGACTTGATTGCGAAATGGAGCATGGCTGATGTATTTGTGGTTGCAGCTTATTTGGTTTTCTTCTCCTTTACAACCATTAATGTTGGTGCACAAACAGAAAGTTATGTCTTGCTCGGATTGTACTTCTTCGCTGTATACGTCTTACTTGGCGTTTTCAGCTCGTACCCTATCAAAAAGGTAATGAAATCAGAACTTAAGGCATAAACTGCTCTTGCAGAACTGCGGTTTTAGTAATTAAAGTTAAACGAATAGGAGACTTTTCTACTTTAACTAACTCGACATGGAAGTTAGCAAGAAGAATAATATAGCAATCAAACTCATCCAGAGTCCGGTGTATATTATTGCGTTAATGGTAGTATTGTTGTTCATTTTGGTTTTAGGTTGGTCTAAATGTATAACTATTTAAACCCCCAAAAAGTTACATTCATCTTGATTACATTGATTTAAATGCTGTATAGACTGATTTTTAATGTTGTTTTAACTAGTTAAATGTTTTTAGTCATTAGCTTTGTATTAAACTTCTTTGATTGAAAACAAAATACATTGATTTAGTAGAACAGGCTTTTGACTTTCCTACAGAAGACTTCAAAACTGAAAACAACGAACTCCACTTTCACAAATTAGATTTAATGAAGCTTGTGAATCAGTTTGGTGCTCCTTTCAAATTTCATTACTTGCCCAAAATATCAAGCAACATTAACAATGCGAAATTTTGGTTTGAAGAAGCCTTTAAGAAATTCGATTACCCCAGTGAGTATCACTATTGCTACTGCACCAAGAGCTCTCATTTTAGTTTCATTATTGATAAAGTTCTTAAAACGGGAGCTCACCTAGAAACAAGTTCAGCATATGACTTGGATATAGTAGAGAAATTATGGTCTGAGAATAAAATTGGAAAAGAACGTTTTATCATTTGCAATGGTTTTAAAGATGAAAAGTATTATTCTAGAATGATCGACTTGGTTCATCGTGGATTTAATCTGATTCCGGTAATTGATAACTTCAATGAAGCAGAAGTTTTCTCAGATAAAATTGAAAAAGACTGCTATTTTGGAATTAGAATAGCTTCAGAAGAAGAACCTAAATTCGAATTTTATACGAGTCGGCTTGGTGTTGGGTATAAGGACGTAATTCCTCTCTATGAAGAAAAAATAAAGCGTAATCCTAACCTACATTTAAAAATGCTCCATTTTTTCATCAATACGGGAATTAAGGATACAGCCTATTATTGGAACGAATTGAGTAAGTGTATTCGCTTATATACTCGTTTAAAGAAAGTTTGTCCAAGCCTGGACAGTTTGAATATCGGCGGTGGTTTTCCAATCAAAACACGAATGGACTTTGAATATGATTACCCATACATGGTGGAGGAAATCGTTAACCAAATTAAAATACACTGTGAAGAAGAAGGTGTAGAGCCTCCCCACATATTTACTGAATTCGGTTCATTTACCGTGGGTGAATCTGGAGGTGCAGTTTTTGAAATTCTGTATCAAAAACGACAAAATGACAAAGAAAAATGGAATATGATTAATGGAAGTTTTATGACTTCCCTCCCCGACTCCTGGGCTATCAATCAGCGTTTTATTATGCTACCACTGAATCGTTGGGATGATAATTATGAAAGAGTTTTGCTCGGAGGCTTGAGTTGTGATTCTGATGACTATTACAATTCGGAGCAGCATACGAATGCCATATTCTTACCAAAATACATCAAGGAAAAACCTTTATATATTGGTTTCTTTCATACAGGAGCATATCAAGAAACCTTAGGTGGTTTTGGAGGGCTTCAACACTGTTTATTACCAAATCCAAAACATCTTGTTATTGATGAGAACGAAAACGGTGAATTAGAGGTTAGAGTATTTAGCCCAGAGCAGAGCGCTGATAGTATGCTAAAATTGTTGGGGTATTAATATTCTTTGTAAAATTGTATAATGCAGATAGGAGATAGTCTACCAGAGTTTAGCGCGAAAAATCAAAATGGAGAATTAGTTGAGTCTAGCTCCTTTATGGGAAATGCATTTGTATTGTATTTCTACCCTAAGAATGAAACAAGAGGTTGCACAAAAGAGGCTTGTACATTTAGGGATGAATACGAAGATTTTAAAGATCTTGGAGCACAGGTTATTGGTATATCCTCAGATAGTGTTAGGAGTCATCAAAAATTTGCTACGCACCGAAACCTACCTTTTACCCTATTATCAGATTCGGATAAGAAAATAAGAAAGCTATTTGAAATTAAAAATGATTTCTTTGGACTAATTCCGGGTCGAGAAACCTTTGTTTTTGATAGCAAAGGGATTTGTGTGATGAAATTTCGTTCCCAAACACAATGGGAAGAACATATCAGCAAAGCAAAAGAAAAACTGAAGGAATTAAAAATTTAAAATCAAGACTTTTAAACCCATCTTAACTCGACCATAAAGATCAATAACATCATCATTTTTCATACGAATACATCCATGTGATGCCGGCTTACCAATACACCCTTCCTCATCAGTTCCGTGAATATAAATCTGTCTGGCATGAGAATCTACATTACCTCCTTTATTGATTCCTGGTTCCATACCTGATAGTCGAATGGCTCTTGAGGTAATAATATCCGATTTATTTGGGACAGTCTCTTTCTTTATCTGTGCAATTTTTCCAGTATATGAGCTTCCTTCTATAATTCCATTTATCGGGAATGAAGCTCCTATTTTTTGCGAGATTTTATGCAAACCTAAAGGAGTGCAATTTGAATTTTTTATATTCCCAACACCATTAATCCCTGTTGAAACTGGATATGACTTCAGTACTTTACCTCCTTTATAAATAAACATTTTTTGAGTCTTTACAGACACCAACAAAAATTGATCAAAACTTTCGTTTGGGTAGCGATTTGTCAGATAATCATCTAGGAATCGTTTACTAGGCTCTTTCGGAATAAAAGACATTAAAACTAGTAATGCAAGCAGCAAAATTGATTTCATTGGGTGCGAATATAATATTTCTAAAAAATAGAAACAAAACCAAAGTGGACCTTTCCATTTCTTAATAGAATGGGATTACCTTGCTGGGATCCCAGCGCATAATTCACTACAAAATTTCCGGCGCCGGTATTAAACTGTGTACCAACTCCAATGGCAAACGGTGTATCATATGAAAAATCATCTAAAACCTTTCTTTCAACATAGGCATAATCATAGAACAGCAATATATGAGAATCACGGTCCAGTAAAAAACGAAAATCAATTGTTCCAATGTGATAGGAGCTCAGTCCAAAAGAGTTTTCATCAAAACCTCTTAAATCACGCGTTCCTCCTACCCTAAAAAGCTCATTTTGCAAAAGCTGGTCGTTAAATTTTTGCCCGCCCTTCACCTCTGAATGCAGGCTAAATCGCGCAAATAAAGGAAGGTAATACCCCGCCTTATAGTTAAACTCAAATTGATTGGATTTTAACTGAATATCATCATAAAGACTCTCATCCAATTCAGGTATCTTTTGTATCGTTTTATAGCCAAGAACACCATTCGCACGAAGGTCATAGCCCTTCCTTGGATTTAACTTATAATCGAGCGAATTTAGATCAAAACCAAGTCCAAATCGGTTTATATCCGAATTTGCAAAGGGAGGTAAAACCAAACTATTTTGATATTGATTTAAGTTTATAACGGTGCTAGAGTATCTGTGATAACTGAAACTAATCTTTTGATAACCCGGCAATAAGTAGGACAAACTAACTCCAGGCTCAAACTCAGCATAGGTGCTATCCTGCTTAAATAGGCGAAAATCCGCACCAAATCCTAAACTTGTCTTAAAAATGTATGGGATTTCAGTTGCCAGTTGCAATTGCTGACTGCTATTAGGAAATTGTTGCCAATCCAAAAGAAGGAGTTCGCCTTTATTTAATGCATTTCTTAGGTTAATTGTTGCCTCACCGCTTAATCTAATTTTACCAGTTACATTATCTGGTAAAACACCAATAAGCGCGTTAAAAGCATTTGATTTTTTCTTGTCAACATATAGGTAAAGGCTTGCTCCTCTGTCGCTAAACATAAGCCCGGGATCATCCTTAGCTTGTAAAAAAGGAATCTCCTTAATGCGCAAATTGATATTCTCTATTTCATCTTTCGAGAAAACTTTGCCAGGATAGATATCCAAATAATTGAGCAAGAACGTTCTATTTTGGTCAGCACTCCCCTTCAGGTATATGGAGTCATATACTACTAAAGGCCCCTCCCAACAGCTCAGTTTAGCATTTAATGCATAATAATTTGAATCAGTCAGTTTTAATTCTTCAATGTTAGTGAGCTTTAGTCGGCAAAAAGGGAAACCATTATTTGCATATGCGGCGAGTAAATCTTCAATCAAACTAAGATAACTCTTAGGGTCTAATGCAGTATTCTCGAATCGTTTTTTACGATAATTGCTCTGTGAGATTATTTCTGTTTTGACCGCACTTAAATCCAGATTGGTCCATTGATAAGGTCTACCCAAATAAACCCTATATATGATCGAATCCTTTTTTTTGATGGTAGTGTCTAGTGCACAAGCAATATATCCTTCCGAAATTTTTTGATTCGTATAGTTTTCAATTGATCCCTTTAAAAGTTCTGTATAGCCATTTTCATTCCTAACCCAAGAATTTTGTCCTTTCGAAAAGGAACTCAACAGAATTAAAATAGGAAGTAATCTAAAGGTCATTTCTTTTATAAACGCTTAGTAAAGTTTAATATTACCAAGAAATTTCTGTTTTCCCGTTTTGACGTAAATAGCTGTTGCATTTTGAAAATGGCTTAGACCCGAGAAAACCACGATGAGCAGAAAAAGGAGATGGATGTGTTGAAGTAAGAATACAATGTTTACCCTCATCAATCAATGATCTTTTTGAAATGGCAAAATTGCCCCACAGCATAAAAACTATCTTAGAACCATTTTCAGAGATATAACTGATGCATTCATCTGTAAATCTTTCCCATCCCTTACCTTGATGTGACCCAGCTTCTTGGGCGCGGACGGTTAGACTTGCATTTAGTAATAATACTCCTTGTTCCGCCCAACATGTTAAATTACCGCTATTTCTCGGTTCTATTCCTAAATCTGCTTCAAGCTCTTTATAGATATTTTTTAGACTTGGGGGTATCTTTATACCCTCTGGAACAGAGAAGCTGAGGCCATGGGCTTGACCTTCACCATGGTAAGGATCTTGACCAAGAATTACCACTTTACAATTTTGCACCGAACAGCGGGAAAAAGCATTGAACACTAAATTTTTAGGTGGGAAAATTTTGTTGATTTTTCTTTCTTCTGTTAAAAATTCATTTAATCGTTCCATGTATTCTTTAGAGAACTCCTTCTCAAACAATGGCTGCCAGTCTGTTACCGATTTGGCTATATCTTTATGTACTTCCATATTTTAATAACTTTTAGCCCAAATTTTTTGCCACTCACATAAAACATCACTAAATTCGGAATTATTTTTGATACTTTTGTATCGCAAACAAACAAGGAACAATGAAAAAATCAATCGCAAAATTATTTCTTTTAGCCATTGTAGCTGCAACTGTAGCTTCATGTGCTGCCGGTCGCGGTGGAGGCGGAAGATGTCCAGCTTATGACACTCCAAACCCAAACGCGCAAACTAAGTAAGAACGGCTAAAACCGCACTCTACTAAAAATCTTCTAAGAAAAAAGCTCTGTCTTTTTTCTTTTTTTTTGCGCTAAACTCTCGAAACTTTATGCGAAAAGGTATTTATTAGGAGAAATCAATCCAGTCTTAACAGCATAAATTACAATTCCTGCCGTATTCTTAACTCCTAATTTTGATAGAATGTTCTTTCTATGGGTATTTACAGTGTGCCCGGACAAACAAAGCTTTTCTGCAATTTCTGCATTGGTGTTTCCCTCTGCAATGAGCCTGATTACCTCTTCTTCTCTTTCAGATATACTTAATGGCTCACAAGTAAAATGGGATAAATTCAACTCCTCAAGACTGATATTCTCATTGCTAATACTTTCTAAGATTTTCCCACAAAAGAATTTTTGACCGGCAGCAGATTCCCTTACCGAATCAATAATTTCTTGAACGTCACAATCCTTTTTAACGTGTGAATATATCCCGCTTTGCAAGGCCCTTACAATAATGTGCGGATTTTGAATTTCAGTTATGCCGACAAATTTGCAATACTTATGCAGGTAAGCAAGTTTTTTTATTTCTTCAATGTCAAAACCTTCAGCTGTATAATCTATTAGAACTACATCTGTTTTATAAGTATCCAATTGATCTCCCAATTGATCATTATCCTTAGCCTCACCAATGATCTCTATATCATCTTTGGTCTTCAGAATGGTTCTCAAACCTATTCTTACAACATCACTACTATCGGCAAGGATAATCTTCATTTGTTTAGAATCATTATAAATAGCAAATATAACTTAAGAACACATAAGGTGGTAAGAATGTTTATCACTTTTTTAACGGGATATCCACAGTCAGTCCATCTTCAGCTAATAAACAATTATCAAACAAGGGTTTCGCTTCTATTATAAACTGATTTAAATTCTTATATCTGGCTGAAAAATGACCCAAAATAAGTTTTTCCACTTGAGCTTCTGCGGCGATTTTTGCAGCTTCTTTTGCTGTTGAATGCTTTGTTTTTTTAGCTCGTTCCCTATGTTGATTAACAAAAGTAGCTTCATGATAAAGAACATTTACGTTTTTTATGGTTTCACAAATTTCTGGATAATAGGCTGTATCACTGATATAGGCATACGACCTTGGAGGTTCAGAAGGATAGGTATAGTCGCTATGATTTAAAAGTATTCCATTTTCATCAATAGCATCCTCACCCTGTTTAAATTTATGAAAGTAGGCATGAGAGATCTGGCCTCTCTTTGCCTTTTCAATGTCAATTTTTAATGGTCTTCCCTTCTCTCTGATGAGATATCCGGTACAATCAATTCTATGATCTAAAGGAACCGAAATAACTTCTACATTATTGTTCTCATATATTTTCTCTGATGATTTTGGATTTACCTCAATGAAATTTAATGGATAGGATAAGTAAGATTGTCCTAATTTTAATTGGGTTCGAATTATCGTTTCCAAATCTTTTGGGCCGAATATTTTCATTTCATTAATCCTACCTAAAAGATGTAAGGAAGATAAATAACCAATCAATCCAAAATAATGGTCTCCATGTAAATGTGTGATGAAAATTTCGTTGACCTTAGAGAATTTTAGTTTGTTTCTTCTCATTTGAATCTGGGTTCCTTCGCCACAATCGAATAGAAAAAATTGCTCATTTATGTTTATCAGCTGAGCAGAGGGATTACGCTCTGCCATAGGACTTGCAGATCCACAACCTAAAATATGTATTTGAAATCTTGACACGCGTTAATATAAAAAACCCTGACCATAAAGATAGTCAGGGTTTTAAATAAATATATTGTGAAATTACTTCACGACAAGTTTTCTTGATATCTTACTTGTTCCTGAAACAAAAGAGTAAATGTAAATTCCTGAAGGAAGTTCACTCACATTTAATCTTACATTGTTAGTTCCAACTTGAGCATTTACTGTTTCATCCATAACAACTTTCCCAGTTAGATCTGTTACCAACATATTCAAGACATGATTTTCCATAGCTTGGAAAGAAACCGTTGTGAAATTAATTGCTGGATTTGGGGAAGCAGAAACGTTGTGTAACTTGCTACCCATCTCATCAAGGCTTAATGGCTCATTGATATCAATGTAGTAATAATCAATAGTACTTGATTGATTGATAAATCCAGAATATGCAGTAACATCAATAATTAAATCATAACGCCCTGTATCGGTAATCGTTGGGTCAACAGTGCTATAAATAGTAACACAACCTGCGCTATTCCCAGGGAATGAGCATGATGGTGGATCACAAGCATAAGTAAAGTTATTTGGTAAACCTTGAACGTTATCAATATCAATGTTATCGATAGTAACCGTTTGAGGAGATCCAAAAACATCAACCACTGTATCTTCTGGAATAATAACAGTAATATTTTGATCATAAGCCTGTCCTACATATGCTGGCATAAAACCAGTTGCAGAATCAGGATAAATACCTGGTTGGGTATAAGTCACGGTGTCAATCGTGCATGTTTGCGCAAATGCATTTGCACCGGCAAACAGACATAATAATAGTAGAGCTTTCTTCATGTAATTTGATTTAAGGTTAATCTTCATTACCAAGTTCCTTTTCAACCTGGTCCATAAATAAGTAATCAACTGCTTCATTTACAGTTGGAGTAATATTTAATACGTTATGTAGTTGCGAAATTTCGATAAGCTTCATAACTGCGGGTTGAACTCCAGCAATAACGAAACTCCCATTAGAGTTTTTACATAATCGATTTGCCACCAACAAAGCGCTAAGACCACTAGAATCACAATACCTGGTCTTACTCATATCAATTATGATACAGTTTTCACCACCCTTATTGATGAGTACAAATTCTGCTTTTAAGTCAGGTGCATTTGTTGTATCCAACTTCTCTACGCCGCAAGTCACAAGCGTATAATTTTCTTCTTTCTTCTTTTCAAATGCCATGTTACAAATACGATTTACCCAAAGGTAAAAGAATTTTCTTAATTTCTGTCAATTTTAGCCGCTAACAAGTAAATCACAGCCATTCTTACAGCCACGCCGTTTTCAACCTGATTTAGTATAATTGAATGCTCACTATCTGCCACTTCTGAGCTTATTTCAACACCCCTGTTTATGGGGCCGGGATGCATCACAACTATTTCTTTATTTAGCTCATCAAGCACTTCTTTTGTCAGTCCAAATTGCATGCTATATTCTCTTAGCGATGGGAAATATTGTATATCCTGACGTTCCAGCTGTATCCTCAACATATTTGCTACATCACACCATTTCAGGGCATTTCTTAGATTATGTTCAACCCGTACACCCAATTTTTCAATGTGCTTAGGGATAAGTGTTGTAGGACCACACACCATTACCTCAGCTCCAAGTTTTTGAAGGCAATAAACATTTGAAAGAGCCACTCTGCTGTGCAGTATATCACCAACGATGACTATCTTTTTCCCATTTACATCTCCTAACTTCTCACGAATAGAGTACGCATCTAATAGAGCCTGTGTCGGATGTTCGTGTGTACCGTCACCTGCGTTTATTATTTTTGCATTAACCTGTTCTGAAAGGAATTTAGCAGCACCCGGACTAGGATGTCTCATGACCACCATATCCACCTTCATACTAAGAATGTTGTTAGCCGTGTCGATTAATGTTTCGCCTTTTTTGACACTGGAACCAGAGGCAGAAAAATTTACAACATCTGCCGATAAGCGTTTCTCCGCTAACTCAAAACTGAGCTTTGTTCGCGTGGAATTCTCAAAAAACATATTAGCAATCGTAATATCCCTCAGTGAAGGTACCTTTTTTATGGGTCTATTGATTACCTGTTTAAAGGAATCAGCTGTCAAGAAAATATTTTGAATATCCTGTTCGGTTAAGTCTTTTATTCCTGTAAGGTGATCTACGCTCAGATTATCCATTTTTCATTTCTTTTTTATCCAATATTACTTGATCCTTTCCTTCTGTTTCTTCCCAGTTCACTAAAACATGTTCCTCTTCAATAGAATCAACGCTGACTCCTATATAGTCGGGTTTAATTGGCAGATGTGAACTAAACCTTCTTTCCACAAGGGTCAACAATTCTATTTGTTTAGGACGACCATAGGCCATTAATGCGTCCATTCCTGCCCGTGCTGTTCGACCCGTATAATAAACATCATCACAAAGTATGATGTGCTTATTCTCTATGCTGAAATCAAGGTTAGTGACACTTGGAAGCAAAGGTTTTTCGCGTCTTCTAAAATCATCTCTGTAGAAAGTAATATCGAGTGCTCCAGTTTGAATTTCGCTTGATATTTTTTCCTGAAGGTTGAGTTTGAGTCTATTTGCCACAAAAATACCTCTGGGCTGAAGACCTATGATTACACTGTTTTTAAAGTTACCATGATTCTCAATGAGCTGAAATGCTAAGCGATTTAAAACAATTTTAAATTTCTTTTCATTTACAATTTGAATTGGCTCCATTGATAAAGTTTGTCAAAGATAAACTTTAAAATTTTCAGTTTAGATTTTCGGACAAAAAAAATCCGTCACACATTTCTGTATGACGGATCAAATATTGGTTTAGTCAGGGATTATTTCCCGTCCATTTTATTCTTAAGTTCAGCAAGCGCATCAAGATCACCTAGAGTAGTCTTTTCTGACTTGTCATTAAGATTCTTAACAGCTTTTGAAGAATTTCCTCCACCAGACTTCTTAGCTTTTCCTGGAGCTATATCCTCAATTGAATCATCATGCGTTTTTGTATGAGATACAACGATTTTTCTAGCTTCTTTGCTAAATTCTAATACTTGGAAATCTAATGTTTCTTCAGCTTTTGCATTCTTACCATCTTCCTTTCTAAGATGCTTTTTAGGACAGTATCCTTCAACACCGTATGGTAATCCGACATTCGCACCATTCCCAGTAAGGCTCATGATAGTCCCTTGGTGAACAGATCCTTCAGTAAACACACCCTCAAACACATCCCATGGATTTTCTTCCAATTGTTTGTGACCTAGGCTTAGTCTTCTGTTTTCCATATCAACTTCAAGAACTACTACCTCAATCTCGTCTCCAATGTTACAGAACTCAGATGGGTGCTTCACTTTCTTAGACCATGAAAGATCTGAAATATGTATCAAGCCATCTACGCCTTCTTCCATCTCTACGAATACACCGAAATGCGTGAAGTTTCTAACTTTAGCTGTATGCTTAGAGTCAACTGGGTATTTTTGATCAATACCATCCCATGGATCGCTCATCAATTGTTTCATACCTAGAGACATCTTACGCTCTTCTCTATCAAGGGTTAAGATCTCAGCTTCAACCTCATCTCCAATATTTAGGAAATCTTGAGCTGAACGCAAGTGCTGTGACCAAGACATTTCAGAAACGTGGATAAGTCCTTCAACTCCTGGAGCGATTTCAACAAAGGCACCGTAATCCGCAAGAACCACAACCTTACCTTTAACTTTATCTCCAACGTTAAGACCTGAATCCAATTTATCCCATGGGTGATCTTGCAATTGCTTAAGACCCAATGCGATTCTTTTCTTATCATCATCAAAGTCAAGGATAACCACATTGATTTTTTGATCAAGCTCAACAATCTCTTCTGGGTGATTAACTCTACCCCAAGAAAGATCAGTAATGTGAATAAGACCATCTACACCACCTAAATCGATGAATACACCGTAAGATGTAATGTTCTTCACAGTACCTTCTAATACCTGACCTTTTTCTAGGCCACCAATAATATTTTTCTTTTGCTCTTCAAGTTCAGCTTCAATAAGTGCTTTGTGAGAAACAACAACGTTTTTAAATTCGTTGTTAATCTTCACAACCTTGAACTCCATGTTTTTACCAACATAGATATCGTAATCACGAATTGGCTTCACATCAATTTGAGAACCAGGTAGGAATGCTTCAATTCCAAAAACATCTACAATCAAACCACCTTTGGTTCTGCACTTAACATAACCAGTGATAACTTCACCTGTTTCAAGCACGCGGTTAACATTTTCCCAAGCCTTTTGAACTCTTGCCAAACGGTGAGAAACAACTAACTGTCCTTGTTTATCTTCTTGTTGCTCAACATAAACGTCTACCTCATCACCAACTGCTAGGTCAGGATTGTAGCGGAATTCACTTGCCGTAATTACACCTTCTGACTTATAGCCAATGTTTACAACAACTTCTTTCTTTGTTTTAGCAACAACTTTTCCTGTTAAAACTTCTTTTTCAGCAATTTGAGTTAAAGTACCATCGTACAATTCCTCATACTTCTTTTGATCTTCAGCAGAATACTCTCTATCATCTGCATAAGCTTCCCAATCAAAGTTAGGATCTGGTAAAACAGGACCTTCCTTCTTTGGAGCTTTTTTCTCAGATTTCTTTTCTTCTACTTTTTCCTCAGCTTTTACCTCTTCAGCTTTTGCTTCTTCAACCTTTGCTTCAATCGGATCTGCTTCTGGAGTTTCAACGCCGCCTGTTGACTTTTCGGCTACGTCTTCTGATTTTTGAGCTTTCTTGCTCGCTTTTTTTTCTTCAGCCATGATGGCATAAAAATTTGTATCTCAATTCAAAGGCAGAAACAATTGAGAGGGTTTAACTTATTAATACATACTGGTTTCTGCTTGCCAGTAATCCGATTCTATCCCAAATCGGGGTGCAAATGTACGACAATTCTTTGGAAACAAACAAAATAAAGCAGAATTTAGTGCAGTGAATTTACTGGCACACGCATACCTTTCTGGCACGAAGGAAGAAGTACTAATTGGAAATCTAGTTGGAGACTTCTTTAAAGGTCATGGTTTTCAGTCTCATCAGAACGATCTATTTAAGAAGGGAATTGTCCTTCATCGCTTTATCGATGATTATACCGACAAGCACCCTAGCACACTTTACTGTAAGAAATTATTGTGGAATAAATACCGCCATTACAGTGGAGTCCTAGTAGATATTTTCTATGATCACTTCTTGGCAAAAAATTGGAACAATTATTCAGATATCAGTTTAAGTGAGTTTACCCGAAACACCTACAAAACGCTGTCAAGATATCCAGACCTTATACCGGAAAAGGCCAGCTACATGATAAATCATATGATTACAAACAATTGGTTCGAATCTTACCAAAGCATGGAAGGTATACAAAGAACCCTTCAAGGCATGAGTCGCAGAACTAAATATGTTTCAGGGATGGAATTAGCTACCCAAGATCTTTACCTTATGCACGATGAATTTGAGGCACAGTTTAAAGTGTTTTTCCCAGATATTGCAGAGGAGTGCTTAAAAATAAGAAGTACTTATGAGTAAGCATAAAATAGACCTCCACCCTATTTTCAGAAACTCTAAAGCCTTGGATGAGGGTTTGCGAGAGGCAGTGGAGCATTGCCATGAAAACGGAATTCGAGAATTAGAAATCATTCACGGCAAAGGCAGCGGTCAACTTAAAAAGCGTGTGCTGCATTTTTTACAGCAAAAAGAAATCAAAAAGCTATACAAGCGTATTGATAAGGACTCAAAAAATTTTGGTCGAACTTTCGTTTATTTTAAATAATTAATAAAGAACCGGCTCTACCTCTTTTTCATTGAAAACAACTCCGTACTCCTCTAATTCTTTTAATACCGGATCATAAATGTTTTTATGAATTGGGAGAAGGACCCCTTTCATATCAATTGTTCCATTCAATATCATTTTAGAACAAATTGCCACTGGAAGTCCAACGGTATCGGACATAGCCGTATAAGTTTGGTCTTCACCAACATAGACCATACTGGAGTTAATTTCATGGAATTCACCACCCAATTTGTAGGTGAATTTATGCCACATTACAATCATGTCTTTGTCTTCTGACTTCAGCGTCCATTTATCTTCAAGTATTTTTTGAAGAATTTGTGCAGGAGTAGCATCTTTAAGGCCTATGGGCTTTCTATCAAACAAACCGAGCCATTTTAATTTTTCCCAAACGTAATCGTCTTGTTCAATTTTAAGGTAGTGTCTAAACTTCAATTCAACACTGTTATGCTTATCGTATGCTAAAAATGAATTGGTGAAATCTCGATAAGTCATGTGTTCTGAATTCTCAAGAATATATGAATCATCTGTCATACCCAGTTGTACCAAGTAATCCCATGCTCTGCAAAAACCAACCCTTCTTAATGTTCCACGGAAAATTGTAGGAATATTATGTAGGTCATATACATCACGATATTTAATACTATCACGATTTGCATAGCCTTCAAACTTCCCATACCCTTCAATTTCAATTATTTCTGTTCTCCTAAATAGCTTATGGTAAGGAATGTATTTGTATTGATTTTCTTGAATAAACTTTGCTGCTCCACCTTGTCCTGCTAAAACAACATTTCTTGGATTCCATGTAAATTTATAGTTCCAAGGATTGTCATCGGATTCAGGTGCAACAAGACCTCCCGTAAATGACTCAAAGCCGTGCATAACTCCGCCCTTTTCTTCAATCTCATCTAGAACCTTTTGGGCGGACATGTGATCGATCCCCGGATCAACCCCCATTTCATTCATTACAATAATCCCTGCATCCAAAGCCTCTTGGTGCAGAGCTTTCATTTCATCTGAAATATAGGAGGGTGTGATTACATCAGTCTTGAACTTTATACAATCTTTTACAACCTCAACATGAAACCTTGCAGGTAGCATAGAAACTACCAGGTCAGCTTTTTCAATTTCCGGTTTTCTTTCGTTTTCATCCAGTGCATTAAAACGAAATGCTTCAGCTCTATCTGAATTTTTCGTTTTGTTTTTTGCTAATTCTAAATCTAAATCACCAACACGAATATGCCAATCTTCCTTTGCAGCATTCTCAAGAAAGTAGCGTATCATGGAAGAAGATGAGAGTCCGGCTCCAATGACCAAAATGTTTTTCATACTTTGCTAAA
The DNA here is from genome assembly GCA_964230025.1 of Flavobacteriales bacterium. Taxonomy (GTDB): domain Bacteria; phylum Bacteroidota; class Bacteroidia; order Flavobacteriales_D; family JAUILH01; genus CAXRFO01. The sequence continues at coordinate 68,548 of CAXRFO010000003.1, forward strand.
TTAACATGTATGCCTACATTAAATTAATTTTTAACATAAAGTTTTTCAACAAAAAAAGGGGAACAAACTGCTCCCCTTCCATTAAAGTTCTGTGACTCTTACATTAAGCCTTCAACAATTTGTTCGGTTGTCTTGCCTTCGCTCAAGCCATTGATTACGGCTGACGCCGTTTCAATCATTTGATCGTCATTAAATCCTAAAGCTGTTCCAAATCGTTGAAATAAACTTACTTCATTATCCTCAAGTACACCATCAGCGTAAATTACCTCAACTAGTTCAACAAGTCTTGTAATTCTGTCTTCTTTACTCACAGGAGGATTGACTGGATACTTTGCCGCATCTTTAATCAACTCATCCATCTGAGTTTGACTTAGACCTATACCCTTACCAATTTTATATATCAGCTTTTGCTCGTCATCACTAAACACGCCATCAGACTGTGCCATCATCACCAAGGTGCTAAAGTGACTTTTATGTTGTTTGCGTTCTCCGCTTTCGAAAATTTCTGCTATCGACATTATTCAAATTTTTGCGCAAAATTACCATTTTGATTTGTTTGAAAAGCAATTTTACATGAATTTATATGTTAATCCTGCACCAAACACTGATTTAAACTGTGTTCTTGGTCCAGAACCAACATTTCCAGCAGCATCTGTAAATTCAATATCGATATCGTGGTCGTAAATTAATTGAGTTAAGAATGAACATTGAATATACTTATTAACCTTAAAAATAGTTGCCGTATTCCAGTTAATATCAATTCTGTTTTGCTCCTCTAAATAGTTTCCAAATAAACCAAGCTGGGTGTTGAAATCTATTCCTTCCATTACTTTAGTATTAAAGTTCATGGCTGCGGACCAACCCATTTCAAGTCGTGTCACTTCACCTGGCTCTACGCCAAAAGCTCCCACAGAATTTAAAACATCATCGTTTACTATGGTTAATTTAACTGTTGCAGGTGCAAGTAATAAGTTAAAGTTTTTACTCGGCTTATAATCAAGTCCCATTGCTAATTGTGCATAAGCAGGAGCCAAGAAATCTGAAATTCTGTTCGTGCTACCTGGCGCATCTACACCTTCAACAAATTGAGTTCTGAAGTTAAATTGTGCAGCGTAATACCAGTGCTTCCATGCATGGCGGCCATATTTGCTCGTTAATTCAATTCTATCATCCGACTTAAAGGTTACTCCATCGTTTTGGCGCACCATCCCATAACCTAAATCTAATTTATTGTCCCAGGTATCTCTATCTTTCTTATAGTTCGCAGATGCTTGTAATAATCCGTTTCCACTGATGGAACTAATACCACCTGCAGCCCAGTTAGATAGGTACACCTGTGAGAAATTCAATCCAATAACGGCGCTTTTAGACCAGTAACTTGTATCTTTTACTGTTTCCTGTGCGAATGTTGCCTGAGACATTCCACATAGTACTATTCCTGCTAATAAAATTCTTTTCATTTTAAATATTTTTTGTGCAAATATGAAGATTGTTTCCAGTTTGCCTGAAATACATCTTTTAAACGATAAAAAAAATCGATGAGCTGAAATTTATCTACTAACATCTGGAATCGTATTTTTGCTAAAAATTTCGAATATGACATTCAAAGAGGAAATTATTCAAGGCATTCCAAAAAACCTCCCAAACATGCCAATTTTTAAAGATGGCGTTGATAGAGCTCCTAAAAGAAAAGAGATTCTTAACGAAACTGAAAAGAAGCTAGCGATTAAAAATGCCTTAAGATATGTTCCTAAAGAATGGCATAAAGAGTTGGCTCTAGAGTTTAAAACAGAATTGGAAGAATATGGACGGATTTACATGTATCGCTTCATGCCAAGTTATGAGATCTATGCCCGTCCTATTGAGGAATATCCAGGTAATTGTGATCAGGCAAAGGCAATTATGCTCATGATCCATAACAATCTCGACCATGCTGTAGCTCAACACCCTTACGAGCTTATCACTTATGGAGGAAATGGCGCTGTTTTTCAAAACTGGTTACAATATCGTTTGTGTATGCAGTACCTTTCAGAAATGACAGAAGAGCAAACTCTTGTCATGTATTCGGGACATCCTATGGGTCTTTTCCCTTCTCATAAAAATGCACCAAGAGTCGTAGTAACCAATGGTATGATGATTCCGAATTACTCCAAACCAGATGACTGGGAAAAATTCAATGCACTTGGTGTAACACAATACGGTCAAATGACCGCCGGGTCTTATATGTATATAGGACCTCAAGGCATTGTTCACGGAACAACTATTACCGTGTTAAATGCAGGAAGAAAAATAGGTTGTGATAGTCTCGCAGGTAAACTTTTCGTCACAGCTGGATTAGGAGGAATGAGTGGTGCGCAGCCAAAAGCTGGTAATATAGCGGGTTGTGTTTCAGTTACAGCTGAAGTTAATCCAAAGGCATCCTATAAGCGCCATGAACAAAAATGGGTTGATGAAATCATCTCTGATATAGATGAATTATGCATACGAGTGAAAAAAGCAAAAGCCGATAAAGAGGTCGTTTCGATTGCTTTTGACGGTAATGTTGTGGATGTATGGGAAAAATTTGATGAAGAGGAGATTTTTATCGAGCTTGGTTCCGATCAAACCTCTTTACACAATCCTTGGGCTGGTGGTTATTACCCTGTGGGGCTCTCTTATGATGAATCTGTAAAAATGATGGCTGAGAACCCTGAGCTTTTCAAAGAAAAAGTACAGGAAAGTTTGAGAAGACATGCAGCCGCCGTTAAAAGACATACGGATAAAGGAACTTACTTTTTTGACTATGGAAACGCTTTCTTGTTAGAGGCAAGCCGAGCAGGAGCAGAAATTTGCAAGGAGGATGGAACTTTTGTTTATCCCTCTTATGTGCAAGATATTATGGGCCCTATGTGCTTTGATTACGGATTTGGCCCATTTCGTTGGGTTTGTGCAAGCGGCAATCCAGAAGATTTAGCTAAAACTGATGAAATAGCTTGTCAAGTATTGGAGGAAATACGCCAAAACAGTCCTGCTGAAATACAGCAGCAAATGGCGGATAACATTAAATGGATAAAAGGTGCTCAAGAAAACAATTTAGTAGTTGGTAGCCAAGCTAGGATTTTATATGCGGATGCTGAAGGTAGAATGAAAATAGCAGCTGCATTCAATCAGGCTATTGCTAATGGAACCATTGGACCTGTTGTTTTGGGAAGAGATCATCATGATGTTAGTGGAACAGATAGTCCTTACAGAGAAACTTCAAACATTTATGATGGCTCTCAATTTACTGCTGATATGGCTGTACAAAACTTTGTTGGAGATGGTTTCAGAGGAGCCACTTGGATAAGTATACACAATGGCGGTGGCGTAGGCTGGGGAGAAGTTATTAATGGAGGATTTGGAATGCTTCTAGATGGTTCTAAAGAAGCAGATGAACGACTCCACATGATGTTACATTGGGATGTAAACAACGGTATAGCACGAAGAAGCTGGGCAAGAAACGAGGAGGCCATATTTGCTATTAAAAGAGAAATGGAAAGAACACCGGGCCTCAAAGTCACCCTGCCAAATATTGTTGATGAAGGTATTTTATAAACAAATACTATTTCTTTTTTTGATTTTAAGCTTCTATAAAGTAGCGGGCCAAAGCTATACTCGCGGCCTTAAAAACTGGAGATTTGAAGGAGATTTTGGATTAAGCTCTACGGAACAAAATACGCATTTACAGATTTTAGGTTCTGGTGGACAATCATGGGCTTTTTCTTTTGGTAAGTATATTTCTGGCAGAAAGATTGGAGTCCTTCCCTTGTCTGTAAACCTTGGCTATAGAAGAAGTGAAAGCTACGTTTTTAGTGAGTATGAAGACCGAATTTTTATAGAGAACGAATTAGAACTACCAATTAAATATGATTTACAATTGTTTAGCTTTGCCTTATCAAAGTCTAATCGCTACGAGTGTCGATCATTGACAAACACACTTATTCTTGGATTTGTGTCGGGATATGCCCTTAAAGCAGAAAAAGATGTGGCAAAATTGAATTGGTCATTTGATTTATCATACGCTTTGAATTTATCTAAGTCTGGAGGAAGTAGAGATATACAGGCAAAAGATAGTTATCTGTCTTTCTTTTGGAGGCATGATATGCTACCACGCTATAATAACGCATTTAGAGGAGAGTATTTTAAAAGCATCTTTGGGATCAGACTTCAGTACACATGGTTTAAGACGCACAAATTCTCAAACATGTAAATCTGAGCATATCCATTTAAGAAATAAACATAAAGGCACCTATGATCTGGAAGAGCTTTCTAAGCTAAATCCAGATTTACACCCTTTTGTTTTTAAAAATGAATACGGAAAGCTGAGCATTGATTTTTCAAATGCAAAAGCAGTTAAAGAATTAAATAAAGCTCTACTACATTCATATTACAGTATTGATTGGGATTTACCTAGCACGAACCTTTGCCCACCCATTCCAGGCAGAGCAGATTACATACATTCCATAGCCGAGTTTTTAGAATCAAAAAACATAAACCATAATGAGGTAAATTGCCTAGACATTGGAACTGGGGCGAGCCTTATATATCCCATCATTGGAATATGTGAATATGGATGGAGATTTATCGCAAGTGATATCAATAAAAAATCAATCCAGTCAGCGAAAAATATTCTTGTAGACAATACTCCGATATTAAATGAAGTTGAACTGAGACTTCAAAAGAACCCTGATTACATTTTTAGAAATATACTAAGACATAACGATAAGCTGGATATTGTCATTTGTAATCCTCCGTTCTATAGTTCTGAGAAAGAGGCTGAACTAGAGAACCTTAAAAAGGTAAAAAATCTGAACAAGGAGAAGATTGTCAGTCTAAACTTTAGTGGTCAAAGCAACGAACTGGTTTGTAAGGGTGGTGAACTGGAGTTCATCTCAAATATGATAAGAGAAAGTAAAATGTTTAAAAAACAGATTCGATTCTGTTCTAGCCTTGTCTCAAAAAAGAATAATCTAGAAAAACTAATAGAAATTTTAATTCAAACGAAGGTTTCCATGTATGAGGTATTACCCATATCCCATGGAAACAAAAAAAGTCGCGTGCTGATTTGGTCTTTTTACTAATTAAAATGCCAACATCCCAGCGATAAGAGCTATAATAACGATTACGTAAATATATCCTACCGGTGCAACACTTTTATCGAAATAATTATCTTCTGACATATCTTTGAATTTAAAACAAAAGTAAAATTTTATTCGGAATGATGATAAACTATTCTTCAACAATTTCTAGTAGATAACGAAAACCACGATTAGGGGCTGCACTTTCATCATATTTATATTTCTGGTCAACGTTAATTCTCAAATAATAGCCTGGATCTTTCCAATTTCCACCTTTACAAATCCCCTCCTCTTCCACAAACTCGGCAACATTACCCGACATACAATATAAGTCATATCCATTTGGCCAGTAGCTTTTACATGGTGCAGTTAAATCAGTGTAGCTCACGTTTTTGGACAATTCCGTTTCTGGAATCCAATTTTCGCTTTTTATATACAACTGACCACTATCATTTCTAGCAATATTCCCATCAGCAACACGCACAAAATTGGCTAACATATCACCTTGGGCATTTCTTACAAAAGGGCCTCCCCATGGATATGGAGAAAGCTTCAATCCACCCTTCGCTGCATATTCCCATTCCATTTTTGTTGGAAGTCGCACCAGTACCTTATTGTATACTCTGTCCGGATGCGTATTGTATCGTTTTGTCAACCATTTACAAAACTCTTTTGCTTGTTCATGACTTACATTCACCAATGGATAATCCCTATAAGCTGGATGAGTTGAGTAATATTTTTCATAGGGTTCTCCAAAGTTTAGATTTTCTGTCCATTTTGAATTCTGCAGCTGTAGTTCAGCCATAGCATAAAGAGAATCTTTCTGAAACATTTCATGATAAAACTCTAAATATTCAATATTCGAACACTCGTATTTTGACATGAAAAATGATTTCATCTCAATGGAATCTCCCTCGCTGAAATACAATCCTTCAGGAATGTACGACAAGTGCGAACGTTGTTTTAAAAAGTGCTTTCTTAATTTCCTTTCGACTTTATATTCATTGCCGTTTTTTTCAACGTTTGCAAAAGCGACTAGAATAAATGCAATAAAAAAGGGTATAATTTTCTTCATACCCTTATAACTGTTTTTATAGAATTGGTTACTTAATCACTATTCGCATTGTTGCAGAGACATCTCCCCTACTTACTTTCAATAAATAAATTCCAGCAGGAGCATTAAGCACATCTATTTCGATTATTCCATTGTTTGCGTTTGCATTAAAGTCTAGCTTCTTGCCCAATAAATCAAATAGTTCTATTATTAGATCATCTTCACTAGCTTGGATAAAGAACTTACCTGAGCTTGGATTAGGAAAAACAGAAATGTTACTAAATACATTTACTTCTAATGCATCTGGTAGTTCAGCATAAGTTACAGCGGTGTTTGTAATAATCGGATCATTGTAATCAAAAAAGATATAAGCAGTATTTTCTATATCCATTCCAACTTGCATAGGTGCTAATGGTTTGATTTTATATTGAAAGTACCCTTTCGATTCTGGTTCATTGGTCGTGCTATCTTCCATCATAATATTTGGGAAATATACTTTCAAAATCCCATTATTCAGGGAGTGATTCTGATTATGGCTATAACCGATCATTTCAAAAGTTGAATAATCAAGTAAAGAGCTTAAGGTGTCTTCCAAACGGATATTGAATGCAGGTGCGGTACCCGTATTTTGAAAATTGATGGTGTAATAAATATAGCCGTCAAAACCAGGCTCAACCTTTTGAGGATAAACCAACTTGTTGTTTGGATCATAGGAATTAACAACATCATAACACCAGGTATAGTTGTTATTTGATGGAACATTATCCCCTGAATTTGGTGTTACAATAACGTCCACACAAATCACATCCCCTGCCTGTGCTGTAGTATCTGTTAAGAATTCTAATTGGAAATCTGAGTGCATGTTAACGCTTCCAAAATCAGAGATATTATAAGAAAAACTTAGCCCTGCAACATTTGGAGACAAACTACCCACCGGGTTTCCGGTATACTGAACGGGTCCAGTAACATTTATTGTGACCGAACCGGAAATTCCATTTGCGCAACTCAGACCGTAAAAATTGCTTAAATCACCTGCTGAAACGTTCAGTGTATGTGGCTGTCCGGGAAAAATCCACCCATCTGTAGAAATACCTTGAGTACCCACATCAAAACCTGCTTTACAAACGAAATTGAAATTTACGTCTTGTAATAAGCTATCGGTACCGTTGAGCGTTACTGTTGAATCAGCACCAGGATTTTGGCAATTTGTCATATACGGTTTATTTGCTGTATCAACTTCCACATCAAATGAACCTGGTCCAGCCGATAAGAAATACCTACCAATATTGCTGGTACTGGTCATTTCTTGTTGAACAGCACCGTCAAATAACCTAACAGGAACATTTTTAATTCCAGGCTCATTTACTTCATTTAAGCAATTAGCATTATCGTCATACTGAACAAAACCCTCAATACCCTCAGCTGTATGACAACCAAAAGGGTTCGTAAGAGGATCGTTATAATCACAAATAGGTAAGGTGTCCAAGAAACTCCATACGGTCATTGCATTTACATAATTTGGCAGACAAGTAAACGGATTTCCTTGCAAGCCAACAGATGAAATAGTACTTGGAAAAGTTGGTAAACAGGAAACATTATTGTTCTCAATTCTGAAAATATTCATGCTTTGAGGTAAAGGCGGTATATAACTCAAATTGTTATTATCAAACCAAGCTGTATGACAATCGATGGGCCAGTTAGGTATTGATGAAATACTATTGTTGTCAAAATCCATCGATTCCAAGTAAACTGGAAGCTCCTGAAGGTAAACTATATTATTACCATCAAAATTTAAATACTCCATTGAGTCAGGAAGGTTGAATACAGAGTCCACTTGAGAGCCAGGGCAGGTAAGAGACGTTAAACTATCATGGACTATATCTATTGTGCTTAAGCTATTTCCACCACAACTCAACCATTTTAAACTCGGAGGTAAGCTAGGAAGTGATGTAAGACCAGTGCTTCCCAAGGCCAGGCTTTCAACTGTGGGTGGAATATATCCAATAGGACCTATATTAGGATTACTTGAAATAAACAATAAAGTTAAGTCAGGTAGGCCAGTAGGCCAGCTAGTTAAACCAGAATTTTGCATATCCAATTCCTTCAATCCAGCAGGAAGCAAGGGCATTGGAAGGCTGTTACAATTCCCAATAGAAAGACCAAAAAGTGAAGCAGGTAATGGGGGTAAACTAGTTAAATTGGTACTATTGCTAACATTTAGTTTCCATAAGTTAGGAGGTAAATTGGGTATAGTTGTGAAATCATTGCCCCAAGCCTGAATATTGATAATAGACGTTTGAGGTAAATATGGCAGTGCCGTAAGATTATTTCCACCTGCAAATAGCAGAGCCAAATTATCAAAATATTGGATACCCTCTAAATCAGAAATGTTCTTATAATCCACATCTACTATTGTTGCAGAGGTAATATCTGGACAAGTAGTATCCATTTGATTGCCACTCATACAAGCAGGGTAATTGGTTTGTAGCCAGTTTACAAAATTTGCATCTGGAATTGTGACGAATTGCCCAAAACTGGAAATTGAAATGATTAATAAAGAGAGTAGCAGGTTAAATTTTTTCATTTTTATTTGTTTTGATAAACAGACGAAACTATATCTAATTAGTTGCTTGTATTCTCCAAGGCGGATTAACCCTATTCTCACCTGCAGAGTATATCACAATATGATGGCCATCTGGATCAGATAAATGAGCTTCTCTCCATAACCAGGGTTTGTCTTCTGGATCAGAATCAAAAGAGACCCCCTTGGACTTTAGTTCTTCTACTTTTTCATCCAAATTGCTGCATTCAAAGTAAATGTGTGTTCCGTAGATTTCTTTCTTGCTATCGCTGGTCATCAGGCTAAAAGTCCCTCCAGATTCGGTCAAAAAACGAGCATAATTATCATGGGTGTGAACAATCAACTCCAAGCCTAGTTTTTTATAAAAATTGATTGAGCTAGGTACTGACTTTACCAGAATGCTAATTTGATTAAGGTTCATAGGCTTATTTTGTCCTTCAATAATATGAAAATTCAACAATTGACTTGACGTTTCAATATTTTATTGGTAATATATAATAGAACTAATTAGATAAAATCAATGAATAAATATTTCGACATTATAATTAATAAACTTAACACCTGGGTAGAATCGATGGTAGCCATGTTACCAAATTTTGTGCTGGCTGTGATTGTGCTAGTAGCTTTTGTATTAGGAGCTAAAATGGTTCATCGATTTAGCAAAAAACTATTGAACAAATGGTACAACAATATTGAATTGAATAACCTGCTTGCTAAGATAGCCTATGTCGCGGTGATAGTAATCGGGACGATGACAGCCTTAAGTATCTTAGAATTATCTAAAACTGTCACCTCTGTGCTAGCTGGTGCTGGTATCATAGGTTTGGCTCTAGCATTCGCATTTCAAGACATTGCTGCAAACTTTGTTTCGGGATTTTTTATGGCCGCAAAGGGACCATTTGAAGTAGAACAAGTAGTGGAAATCAATGGCGTTCAGGGTATAGTTAAAGCGATAAACCTTAGAACAACAGAAGTTTTAACCTTTGATGGAAATACTGTAATTATCCCTAACAAAGAGATATTTCAAAATAACATCATCAATTACCAAAAGTCAAAAAAACGAAGAGTGAGTCTTGAGGTTGGAGTATCCTATGACGATGACCTGGAACGCGCTGAAGAAGTTGCTATTAGAGCGGTGAAAGAAATCCCCTTCATCCTTGAAGAGGAAGGCGTGAATTTATTCTATACAGAATTCGGTGGGTCATCTATAAATTTTGAAATTAGATTTTGGGTACCCTACGATGAACAAATGCAGTATTTAAGCGGGAAAAGTGAAGCCATTAAACAGATCAAAAAAGCTTTCGAAAAAGAAGGATTTACAATTCCATTCCCTATTAGAACACTTGATTTTGGGATCAAGGGTGGTGAAAAACTAAATGAAGTTTTACACTCCGATGATCTCAAAAAAGCATCTTAACCAATTAACTTATTGTCCAAAGAAAAAGCCGTGGAATCACGGCTTTTTTTATTACATGCAATCTTTAAAAAACTCTTCTATTTCTTCACGCTCCTCGCGATCTAAATATTCAATCTCCTCTCCTACTTCCATTAGGATTTCCATACATTCATCATCATCAACATTCCCAATACACTCACAGATTTCATCGTAATTATATCCAGCAATCTCATCATTAAAACCAAAACCTCCGCGTCTTCTACCTTCTTTCCCTTCAAGTTCTTCCAACATTTCATCGATTCCTCTGTCAGCCAATCCCCAAGGAACAATGTCCAAAACCTTATCAGCACAATCCGTTTCAATAACGGCATGGTAAAACTCTTTGGTAAACTCTTTTTTACCACCATTAGATAAGGACTTGAAATGTTCTGCAAACTCTTTGAAAACTGGAATCATGCATTTTCTTATTTTTTCTTCGGCTCCACGATTCCCTCTAGATCTGCCGAAACCTAAACCTTCAGAAATGGCATTTTGCAAAAAGTCTCCTTTTTTAAGGCAATCGCAGGCACGATCTGCATAGCTCTCAGCCTTATTCCCTCCACAAGAGGTTAAAACAAAAAAGGTAAATAGCGGGAAAATGAATAAAACTTTCTTCATAAGATTTTGCATTATAATTTTAGCAGGCTAAAGATAAAATTTATCTTTAAGCTATCTCATTTTTAAGACACATAGCGAAAGATATTGTTAGCGAACATGGAAATCAGCTTCAAGATTTGACCATCGTTTTACCAGGAAAAAGAGCTGCCCTATTTCTTCAAAATGAATTACAGAAAGAGCTAAAATCGGCCTATTTGGCGCCCGAAATAATTAGTTTTGGAGAATGGATAGAAGGTCAATCTGATCTTGTAAGCATTGACCCAACAGTTGCCCTTTGTCATCTCTACCCAATTTATGATGCAAAATTCCCTGGCAAAGAAAGCTTTGATCAATTTTTGACCTGGGGAAAGCAACTAATAAATGACTGGAATGAAATCGGGCGGTATATGCTTGACGACAAAACCGTTTATCAAAACCTAAAAGATATCCAACAAC
>CAXRFO010000004.1:0-75183 GCA_964230025.1 Flavobacteriales bacterium
GCCGTCAATACGATATTCGTTGTCCCTACACCTACTATTGTCCCTGAAGCTGGAACCTGTGTTACCGTTACCGAACAGTTATCGTTTGCTGTAGCTAAACCGGTGTAGTCTGGTATACTGAAGTCACAGTTTGCATCTACATTCCCGGTTTGATTCCCTGGACATGTTAAGGTTGGTGCTGTATTATCACTTACTAATACATCAAAATTACAGTTAACGGTATTTCCACCTCCATCTGTAGCTGTTAGTACTATATTCGTTGTTCCCACACTCACAACTGTTCCTGCAGCGGGAACTTGTGTTACAGTTACCGAACAGTTATCGTTTGCTGTTGCAAGTCCCGTATAATCAGGTAAAGTAAAATCACAATTCGCATCTACATTCCCGGTTTGATTTCCTGGACATGTTATTGTCGGAGGTGTAACATCATTCACAACAATATTATTAGTTATAGTCTCAGTACAACCATTACCAGCATCCCATGAGTATTCTACAGTATGGGTCCCAACACCTGCAACCGAAGGATCAAAGACGGCCGCTCCCCAATTCGTTGTAGCTGTAATCCCTGGACCAGCAACAGGATTAGTTATAGTCCAAGTCCCACTACCTGAGACATTTCCAGCCGGTGGAGTAACCGTTATTGTCTGACAACCAGTACCATCAGCAATCCAAGTTCCAGATGTAATAACATTTCCGGAATTACAATCAATCACATAGTAAGTCATATCTGTCCCTGCCGTTGTCTCACATAACTCGAAAGTATTCGTTGCTGCCGGATCCACATAAGATAAATAACCAGAATAAATTGTATTCGCTGTAACATTCAAAGTCCCCAAAGAGGTAGCACCTTCAAAATACTCAATTGTATTACCAGCGTTAGCATTTGATGGTGAAACTAAGACATAGTAGCAGGGTGTAATTGTAGTTCCAATGGCTAGAGCAGATTCATCAGCGATCATTGCAAACGCCGGGTCGTCACATTCAACAGGTGAAGTAAAGCTAAAATCTCCAGCACCACTAGGACAACATTGAGTAAAAGTGCCTGTTACATCAACCGAACAGGCAACACCATCAGAGATCGTAATTGTATAGTTATCTCCATTAGAAAGTCCATTTACAACTACATAACCTCCATCACCTACTCCACTTGAAACCACAGTTCCGTGAGAGGTAGTAACATTGTAACTAGAAACCCCATCTTGTAGGGGAAGCCCCCCAAATACTTGAACGGTAAGTACTCCATTATTACAATTTACGTCAGGCACTCCTGTAGTAATAGGATCTAACCAAATTGTTTCAAGAACAGTTGTCCCTAGTGCAAAGCATCCATCACCGTCTTGGTCGTGTCCTAATCCACCACAACCACCATCATCATCTCCATCATCAACAGTAATAGGCACTAAAAACCAGTCAGTTGTTCCAACAACTCCTGGTGAAGCAGAACCTCCGCATTCAGTAATATCTTCTCCTGTCCAGTAAAATCCGGTCCAATTTGGATCTGTATCTGGATTACCTGTGGAGGGCGGTGCAGAAAAAATCGCATAAAACAATTCAGGCGCCGTCATACATCCAGGTCCCGGAGGCCCTGGAAAAAACACGCCTGATGGCAAAACATAATCGTCATTACTTGTAATTGTAAAACAGTCTGTAGGGTCGTCATTACACATGTAAATGGTTGATCCATAAGGAACTGTACTTCCATTATGAGTTATCGTAAAAGTTCCAACATCTGTTGTACAAGGCACCTCAACGACATCAATACAATAGGTTCCGACTGCTCCAAAAAATCCGTCTAATTGAATCCAATAAGTTTGACCTGGAACCAAACCTCCAATAGTCATCAATGAAGTTGTACCTGTACCCCCATCATCATCACATCCATATTCATACATGGTAGCTGGACAGGATGCCGTCCCACCTGGGGCATCACCTAATAGAGCAATCTGTGTGTCAAATGAAGTACCAACATGATCAGTAGATATAGTTACAACACCGGAAGGCGGACAAACGAATGAAAACCATAAAGCTGCATCTGTTCCATCACCCCAACAACTCGTTGTATAATCACCGGCTAAGGTTGCACCAAAATTATTACCAGATGTACAAGCTGCTCCGACCGTCAATGGAATTGCCGTTGAGCAGTCATCTTGTGCATATAATCCATTGTAAGAGCTTAAAAACAGCCCTATAAAAACCAATAATCTTCTATACATAATAAATGGGATTATTTATTCTTTAATAAGAAATTAGGATTCTCTTTTCCCCAATTAACCAACAATTCGCGCTTTTGCGCTCCTGTCATTTCACTAGTTAATACTGGGAAGCTTTCTGGGTAAGGTCCAGGAATGAAATTTTTTTCAATAAACTCATTTTCATCAAAACTTGATCTATCTACCTTTTTGACTTCACTTCCACTCATCTCTTCCTTCTCGACAGGCTTGATTTCATTGGATGGTGCTTGAGAGGTGGTTTCAACCTTTTGTGAGTTCTCAACTTCTTTGGATTCAGATTTCGGTAGCTTCTCGGGTCTATTAATGTTTTCTTGGGCACACGCCCCATTGAGGAACATAAATGCAGTAAAGAAATATAAATATTTCATAAAGTAGAGTTTTTGTAACTAGTAAATTTAAACAAAATTTAAGCTAAAGTTCAAATTAATGACGTTATTTTACATAAATGGTTGTATCCGTCAAAAATAAAATAATCGGGCTCTTCAACGTAGTTCATCTTGATAAGTTACGTTTTTATCGAAAAATAAAATTAATCTACGTTGCTTTTGGGATTTTTTTAGGCGGATGTGGAGCTGAAACAAACACACCAAAACCAAATAAAATTAATGCAGAGTTAACACCAAAAAAAAGCACATCAGATGAGGACATTTTGAACAAAAGTGAATCTGACCTTATTCATAATAGTCCACTATTTCTATTTGAAACGAGAATAGATTCTGCTCTATCGGACTCCATCTTAAAAATAGGCGTACTTACATACTTAGAGAGCAATTTGAATATAGATACAAAACTTGAACAAACCGACTCTCGTTTCAATATCAAGTACTTAGGAAGTTCAAAACGACTAGATTATAAGTTTTATCTACTCAGCTCTTTAATAACGAACGGTCCAGAAAATTTAAATCGACATTCTATTCTTGTATATTTTAATAAGCGATTAGAGGCGAGATATATCGTTAAAAATTCAGACTACTTTCCTAGAAGCATTGAAGAGGATAAGCTGGTATTCGATATTTATGACGATGAATACAAAGCTAAAACTTATCGATTTGATTTTATGACATCTCCTCCACCCTGCCTTAATTTTGATAATTATAGCACCTGTATTAGTAAGTTCTAAGTTGTTCTTTACTAACTTTGCTTTATGAGTCACAATCCAATAGACGACGATCATATAACGGAGAATCCTCACAATTTGGAGTACCCTCACCACCGTGGGTCGCAAATTGTTAAACAGGAAGACAAAGGAAAAATTAAAGGACTTGCTATTTCTGCAATGGAAGAGCAAACAGATCAACAGCTTAAGCAAATTAAGGAGCAAATGGAGCTGTTGGCGGAGCAAGCACATAAAATACAATTCCGAAAGCAAGTAAGCGAACAAATATATCTAGCCGAAATAAGGTTTACGCCTAATATCAGTCACACCTATCACTTGTACGAAAGAGATAATGGAAAAACTTTACTCTCGATGATAGCGAAAGACGCATGGGGCCGAAATGGCTGTCCATATAGTTATATAGCAACAGTAAAGTTGCTTGCCGATCACACCTGGGAAATATTGGAAGGATTCGAAAACTTCAACAATGATTAAGGCTGTAATTTTTGACATGGACGGAATTATTATTAATTCTGAACCCTACTGGCGAATTGCTGAGATTGAGTGTTTTCAAAAAGTTGGTATATCTCTAACAGAAGAAGATTGCCTAAAAACCCTTGGATACAGAATTGATGAGGTTATTGATTTCTGGTACCAGCAGTTTCCATGGGATAATATGTCCAAGAAGGAATTGGAAGTCATGATTATTGATCAGATGATTTCGCACGTTGAGAAAGATGGAGAAGCTTTGCCTGGAGTCATTCCCACCCTACAAAATTTAAAAGATAAAGGCGTACCAATAAGCGTTGCTAGTAGCAGTCCAAAGAGGCTTATAAGTTCCGTATTGAATGCTCTTAATATTGAGCGTTTTTTCGATGAAGTTTGCTCTGCTGAAAGCGAAGAATATGGAAAACCTCATCCGGCTGTGTTTATCAATTGCGCTAAAAAAATGAATGTTAAGCCTGAAGAGTGCTTAATTATTGAAGACTCACCTGCAGGAGTTATTGCAGGTTTAGCATCAAAAGCAAGGGTTGTAGCAGTTCCAGAGCCTCATTTCAGATCTCATCCTGTAATGAAAACAGCATACGCTCAGCTTGATAGTTTGAACGATTTCAATGAAAGTTTATTAAACTAAAAAGCCCCATCGCTTGATGAGGCTCTATATTAAGTAATTACTTTTTTACTTCTTTTTTCTTTCTCCTGATTTCTCCTCAGTGCCTTCTTCGTTTACCGTAAGTTTAGACTCTCCGTTCCCACTTTCTTCGGCACCACCAGTCAATCGTTTCGCATTCTTCTTTGCATTTTTGAAACGCTGTTTTAATTTCTTCTTTTTCTTTTTTGTAGTATCATCAACCACAGTATTAAAGTCGGTTTCAGAATCGTATTCTACTGAAGTTTTATTACTTGCCATTAGTTTAGAGCTTAGCCCCACTATAAATGATACAATTAGAATGGTTAATACGTTTTTCATAAGTACAAATTTAGTTTAAAGTTATCAATAGCTATGCCACTAATTTGTTTTAAAGAAATTATCCTTATCGACCAAGTCAATGATTTTTCCTTTATAATCAATAATTATATAAGCCTCATTTGCTCCCATGGCTTTAAACTCTTCTTCTGCCTTACGGGCTTCCTCCTCGGAACTGTATTCCCCTACTAAATATTTAGTGACACCAGTTTCTGAATCTTTAACAGGCTTAACATTCCCAAGAGTAAGGTAGAAATCCAGTACTTCTCTTGGTATACCATCTTTAAATGCTCCAAGCTGAATTCGATAAACTGCATCTTCAATTTTAGGAATGGTATCTCCACTTATTTCCGCTTCATACTCGGAAATATTTTCGTTGTACTCAGGATTTACCTCCGTAATTTCTCTTAGCGAAATTCGTTTTCCATCCTTA
The DNA here is from genome assembly GCA_964230025.1 of Flavobacteriales bacterium. GTDB lineage: Bacteria > Bacteroidota > Bacteroidia > Flavobacteriales_D > JAUILH01 > CAXRFO01. The sequence goes on from CAXRFO010000004.1 coordinate 5,229, forward strand.
AATGCAACAACAAATGCTCCCGGGAATCCTGCCTCAGCAGTCATAATTACCTTATGCTTTGAAGCCGCAGCTAAATTATCAAAGCTTCCTGAGAAATACCTGTATTGCCCATCTGATCCTTGGAACTGAACAATGTCAGGAATTCCAATAAAATCTTCATAAGCTTGTTCCCTTCTGTACGAACCAATTTGAACCCTGAAAACAATATCCTCAGAACTAGTAAGTTCTGGTACTTTATTATCAGATTCTTCAATAGCCAATTCTTTTTCGAACTCAGAATTTTTAACTAAGATAATTTTTCCATTATCTGATCTCTCCCTGTGAGCCACACCATCGGTTTCTACACCTTTTTCATTCAAGTCTTTTTCAAGTTTTGCGGCATCTGCTAAACTCATTCCTCCCAATACATAATAGGTAGAATCTCCAGAAACAATAGTTTCAAATTCCTTAAAACCAAGGTACTTGTATAACTCATTTGGAGAAATATTCAATTTTTCATCACCGATAATTACAACATGTTCAGAAGAAATATTCTTATCTGTGGTTTTCACATTCAAACTTGGGTTTCCAGTTATAACGAGTGATGATTTATCAGTGGTTTCATATTCTGAAAATTCACCGGTACTGTCTTTGAATCGTTTAAATGCTAATTCAATCATTTCATCCGTAATTGTAACCCCATATTTATCTGTGTATGGGCCGGGAGAATCAAGCTCTCGATCAATACAATCAGGCACCAAGTCGTTATCCAAATCTGCAGGACATCCATCAGGACCTACTGGCTGACAGTTTTCTGGCGTCAGAGCACAAACATCTTGGAAATCCACTACACCATCATTATCAGTATCGGTTGTGTCAAGCGCGAATAAGGGCTCTTCCCAAGGGTTAACTTTTTCATCTTCTTTATTCTTTTTGTCTCTTAGTGGTTGTAGATTATAAGACAAAGAAAAGTTCGTGAAAATAAATTTATCATTACCTGGATTTCCAGCTCTACCGTCTCCAGATTCGGCAGTAACCGCATCTAAGAGATCTGTGGTGGTGAAATGATATTCAAAACCAGCTCTAAACTTGAAAAACTCGTTCATGTCCCAACGAAATGCCAACCCTACTGGAAATGCCCAAGACCTTTCTTGGTACTTACCGTATCCATCCTGATTTAATTCACGCAAATCCGTTTCGTATATATAATCACGCGTTAACTTAATTGCCGAGCTTGCATTTGGATCTGTTTCACTAAGATTTCTAATTGACCCATCTGACCAATAATGATATCTATTTCCATCTGCATCATATAAATCTGTTTTACTTAAGAACTCAAACGACTCTATTCCAACATACAAAAACGGACTCCAGGCAGGAGTTTTTGATGACTTATAGAGGTGTTCAAAATCGTAACCAATAGTCAAACCTCCCGACCTAATTCTGCTTTCGAAATTTAAGTTCCTGCTTAAGTTTGTTATGCTTCTTTCGTTGCTTGATAATTTACCCCAGGCTGTATGAAACTGAATATCCAAATATGAATTAAGCGGATAACTTGCCCTAAACAAGGCCGCATATCTTGCCGAACCTAAATGAAACCCTTTGTTATTATCTTGGATGTCGCCAGAAAATGTAAATGTACCGAACCCGAGCGCAACACTAGGCTTCAATTTAATATCCACATTCGTAGTTGGTTCAGACTCCACTACTGCATTCGTCGAGTCTCCTTTTAAGGGCTGACCCGCAAACACTGCGGAACAAAAAGTGAAAGCAATGATATATGCAAAAAATCGCATCAAACGTTCTACGTATAAAAGTATGTTAAGATACAAAAATGAGCTATTTTTTCAAACCTAGCTCTTTGAGCATAAAAAACTTGATAACAATTAAAAGTTAGGACGTAAGGTGTATTTCTTGTAAAACTCATCGATATGCCCTACTGCTTCCTCTGCAGTATCAACAACTCTGAAGAGGTTCAAGTCTTCCTTACTTATATTGGATTCTTTCTCTAAAAGAGTTTGTTTTATCCAATCTATCAAACCTTCCCAAAAAGACTTCCCTACTAAGACGATTGGAAAACGGGCTATCTTATGCGTCTGAATCAATGTCATTGCTTCAAACAATTCATCTAAGGTTCCAAATCCACCGGGAAGCACAATAAATCCTTGAGCATATTTCACAAACATCACTTTTCTAACGAAGAAGTAATCAAAGTTTAAGATTTTGTCGTGATCAATATAAATGTTGTTAAATTGCTCGAAGGGTAATTCTATATTTAAACCTACAGAAATACCTTTCCCTCTGGAAGCTCCTTTATTTCCGGCCTCCATTATACCTGGTCCACCTCCAGTTATAACACCATATCCTTTTTGAGTAAGTTGGAAAGCAATTTCTTCTGCCAACTTATAGTAGGGATGATCTTCTTTTGTTCGAGCTGAACCAAAAATACTCACGCATGGGCCAATTTGTGATAGTCGCTCATAACCTTCGACAAACTCAGACATAATCTTAAATATTGCCCAACTGTCGTTCGTTTTAATTTCATTCCAATCCTTCTGATTGAAGGCATCTTTTATTTTATCGTCTTTCATTTCAATTCTTTTTTTAAATATTTTCCTGTTATACTTTTCTTAGATTTAATGACCTCTTCAGGAGTACCTTCTGCTACTATTTTACCACCATTCTTCCCTCCTTCAGGGCCTATGTCTATGATATGATCGGCACACTTGATAACATCCAAATTATGCTCTATTACCAGCACTGTGTTTCCCTGATCAACTAATCGATTTAGGACACCCATTAGTAACCTTATATCTTCAAAATGAAGTCCGGTGGTTGGCTCATCTAATATGTAAAAAGTAGCCCCGGTGCTCTTCTTACTCAATTCACTGGCAAGTTTAATTCGTTGAGCTTCTCCTCCACTCACTGTTGTGCTGGACTGTCCTAAGGTTATATATCCTAAACCAACAGATTTTAGCGTCTCTATTTTTCTTTTAATTTTTGGGTGAGCATCAAAAAACACAACGGCCTCATCAATGGACATATTCAGTACATCATTGATACTTTTTCCTTTATAACGAATCTCAAGGGTTTCTCGGTTGTAACGATTACCCATGCACTCATCACATTGAACATATACATCCGGCAAAAAGTTCATTTCAATAAGCTCTAAACCAGCCCCCTTACATTTTTCACAGCGTCCTCCTTTTACATTAAAGGAAAACCTTCCGACCTTGTAGCCACGTATTTTTGCCTCTGGTAATTGCGCGAAAAAAGTTCTAATATCGGTAAATACGCCGGTGTAGGTAGCTGGATTTGATCTGGGGGTGCGCCCTATTGGTGATTGATCAATTTCAATAACCTTATCTATATTTTCTAGTCCTTCAACCTTTTTGTAAGACAAAGGCTTCTTTACCCCCTTATAAACATGCTGATTCAATATAGGGTATAGTGTTTCACCAATTAAGCTAGATTTTCCTGACCCTGAAACACCGCTTACACAGATCAATTTGCCAAGCGGAAATTTTGCCTTCTTAATGTTTAAATTATTTCCTGACGGTTCCTGAATTTCAATAAACTTTCCTGAGCCTTTGCGCCTTTCTTTTGGCACCTCAATTTCTAATTGACCATTCAAATATTTCGCCGTGAGCGTTTCTTCCACTAGAAGTTCTGTTGGCGATCCTTTTGAAACAATCTTACCTCCATTTACACCCGCTTTTGGACCAATATCTACCACAAAGTCTGATTGTTCAATCATATCCTTATCATGCTCAACAACCAAAACAGTGTTTCCTGAATCTCTTAATTTCTGCAGAGAACTAATAAGCCTATCATTATCTCTTTGATGAAGACCAATACTGGGTTCATCCAAAATATATAAGACATTGGTAAGTTCAGAACCTATTTGAGTTGCCAAGCGAATTCTTTGTGCTTCCCCACCACTAAGCGACTTAGCATCTCTGTTAAGGCTAAGATAATTCAATCCCACATCCAACAGAAATTTTAATCGGGCACGAATTTCTTTCAATAGCTCGCCGGCAATTTTATTCTGCGTATCATCTAAATAAGATTCAGCATTTTCAAACCATTGACCCAGATCATCAAGATCCATTTCAGCCAATTCAGCAATATGCTTATCGTCAATTTTAAAATGTAAACTTTCCTTTTTTAATCTTGTACCTTCACATTTTGGACAAGGAATTTTATTCATAAAAGCCTGTACCCATCTTGCGTAATCGGCACTTGAATTCTCAGAATATACTTTTAAAATTATATTAGTGATACCCTCAAAATTTTGGACCTTTTCCTTTCCTGTTCGCTTATCTTTTGTTTTTATAGTTTTTGTACTACCGTACAAAATCTGATTTAAAAGTTCTTCGGGTAAATCTTCTACTTTATCCTTAACTGAAAATCCTTGAACAGATAGAAAAGAGTTAATCGATTCCATTAACCAATGATTCTTTGCTCCTTTCAGCGGAACAATGGCACCATCTTTAATTGACAAGCCCTTGTCTGGGACAAGTTTGTCAACATCCATTTCACTAACCTTCCCAAGACCACTGCAATTATTGCAAGCACCGTAGGGCGAGTTAAACGAAAATAGATTTGGCTCTGGCTCATTATATGAAATTCCAGTTGTTGGACACATTAAAAATCGGCTGTAAATTTTTTCTTCACCTGTTTCATGATCCAGAAGAAACATCACACCCTTACCTTGTTCCAGGGTTGTTTGAATGGACTGCTCTAGCCTGCCTTTCTGTTTCTCGTCAACCTTAATACGGTCAATCAAAAGGTCAATATCGTGTATTTTATAACGATCTAACTTTAAGCCTGACTCTAACTCGATAATTTCACCATCAACTCTTACACGTGTATATCCCTTTTTTCTAAGTTGCACAAACAATTCGCGGTAGTGCCCCTTTCTACCTTTTACCAATGGCGCTAGTAAAAGAAACTTCTTACCTTCATGTTTTTCTAGTATGATATCTCGAATTTCTTGCTCTGAGTATCTGACCATTTTCTCACCAGTGTTGTAAGAATAGGCCGTACCAACCCGTGCATATAGCAACCTAAGAAAGTCATATATTTCAGTGATCGTACCTACTGTACTTCTGGGACTCCTAGATACTGTTTTTTGCTCTATAGAAATCACCGGGCTTAGGCCTGAAATTTTATCTACATCCGGTCGGTCTATGTTTCCCAAAAATTGCCGTGCGTATGATGCAAAAGTTTCAATGTACCTTCTTTGTCCTTCTGCATGAATTGTATCAAAGGCTAGGGATGATTTCCCACTTCCACTGAGGCCTGTAAAGACTACAAGCTTGTTCCTCGGGATGTCAATACTTACGTTCTTTAGATTATGAACTCTAGCACCTTCTACAGATATCTTTTCGTCCATTACTCGTATTTGATAACAGGTTTAAGGTTGAACCCGTCAGCTGGGAGTAGAATGATATATTTTTTTGAGCTGGCATTTGGTAGTTTATCACTCCTCAGCCAAGGATTCAATTTTTTGACAATCTTATAGTTCACCCCCATGGTTTTTCCGAATTGCATCAATGAGTTTATCGTTGTATCCACATCAACCTGCTTAACCTCATAAGGTGCATATTTTTCTGTCTCTCTAACGTTAAAACCATATTGTGTTGGTTTGCTCAATATATGCTTTGCTGCAAGAATTCTAAAAACATATCTCGCAGTTTCATCATTCAAATAGAGGTCATAATAATCCTGTGTCATTTGTTCGGACATTCTATTTTGAACACCACCCATACCCATATTATAAGAAGCCGCTACAGCAGTCCAAGAGCCAAACTTCTTGTATCCTTCATTTAAATACTTGCATGCGGCATGTGTTGCTTTTTCAAGATTATAGCGTTCGTCAACGTATTTATTAACTTCTAAGCCATAGCTTCTTCCTGTGGCAGGCATAAATTGCCAAAAACCTGCTGCACCAGCTGGTGATTTTACATTGGCCAAACCACTTTCAACAAGCGCCAAATACTTAAAATCATCTGGAACCCCATGTTCTTTGAGGATTGGTTCTATGATTGGGAACCATCGGTTGGATTTTTTTATATAAAAGAATGTACTGCTATGCCAGTAAGTGTTCACCGTTAGTTCTCTATCAAGGCGGTCATGTATGTCAACATCCTCAACAGGAACCTTTTCTCCTGCGAAATCAATTTTGTCAGGTACGGGGATCGCATAAACCCTATAGTCATTCTCGATTTCTTGCAAATAATCATCCGTTGGAAGCTCCTCCTTTGGACCATCCTCTTTCTTAGAAATTTCATGTTTCTCAGAGCTTGTTGAAAAACTGAATAATTTTATCATTATAGCCAAAAGCGCTATGCTTAATATTCCTATCGACCAGTTCTTAACCTTGTCCTTTACCATTCTTTTTATTGTAATATGTTATATAAAAAAACACGCCTAGAGCCAATGCAAAAAAACCGGCAAAAGCAAATGTCATCCAGTGATTCCATTTTTCTAAGAAGCGCAAAATAATCAAGCTCAAAAACGCACAAACACTGGCAATACCTCCAAAGATAAATCCTACTTGACTATCCGACAAGCCTAAATAAGATAAATTGTGCGTAGTATGATCCTTACCCCCCACAAATGGAGACTGTCCCCGGCGTAGTCTATTAACGGAGACCACGGTTGTATCAATAATTGGCACCAAGAATGCTAGAATGACCATTACGAACTGACGGCTTTGGACAACACTCCCATCCAGACCTCTAGAGTTCCAAAGAATTGGAATGCTTAAGGCAGCGAGCATAACTCCTAAAAATTGACTACCCGTATCGCCCATAAACATTTTACTTGGATTCCAATTATAATAAAGGAAACCAACCAAGCTTGCCAACATCCCTAGCATTAAGAAAAAGTCAAAAGAATCAGCATACCCATGCATATACAAATAGAGCATCATGATGAGTAAAATGAGTGAACTTACTGATGCTGTTATACCATCCATATTGTCCAACATGTTTATTGAATTCATTATACCAACCACCCAAAAAACAGTTAGTAAGTAATTAGCCCAATCCCAAGGCAAGATTTGAATGTAATTATTCCCAAATATGAGTATGACTCCACAAGAAAACTGTATGAAGAATTTAAGCCATGGACGCGTATTATAGGCATCATCGGCAAGCCCCATTAAAAAAGCAAGACAAGCAACAACAATGTATGCGACAACTTTACTGTTCTTGAATATTTCACTTGGATCAAAAAGGATTGCGTAAAAAATTATTGATATTAAAAAGGCTATCATGAATCCTAAGCCACCAAGCGAAGGTTTACTTACACCTGACCAACGCACAGAAATATCATTCTTACCCCTAATTCCCAATGTTTTGGTGAAATTCAGAATTAGCAAATAAAATATCAAAGTAAAGGCCACTAAGCCGATGAAAAATGAGGAATATATGTAGAATAAATTCTGTTCGCCCATATTAGAAGGGTGATTTAAATTCATCAAACGATGGATATTCTAGGTCCTTTGGAGAAAGAATAGGCTCTTTAGTTTCCCATTTTATACCAAGAGCTTCATCATTGTACTTTAATCCTCCTTCTGAATCAGCATTATACTCATTTGTGCATTTGTATAAGAATATTGTATTTGATTGTAAAGCCTCAAAACCATGCGCAAAACCTTCAGGAACCCAAAGTAGATAGTTGTTATCCTCACTCAACTCGAAGGAAGCATGTTCACCATAGCTCGAACTCTCTTTTCTAATATCCACAACGACATCTGTAGCACTTCCTCTAACAACTCGTACAAGCTTTCCTTGCGCAAAAGGAGGAACCTGAAAATGTAGACCTCTAATAACTCCCTTTTGAGAAACCGAATGATTATCTTGAACAAAGTTAATTTCGCTCCCAATTTCCTTATTGAAAACTGAATTTTTATAGGATTCGAAAAAATCACCTCTATCGTCCGAAAAAACTCTCGGTTCAAACAACACTACTCCATTTAGCTTCCGCGATATTACCTTCATTTCTTGCGCCAGTTAAACCAGGATTTCTTGGAATAATTTTCTTCATCTGAATAATACCCACCATATCCGTACCCATAGCCATAACCGTAGCCATAGCCGTAACCATAGTTTTTGCTACCTGGGGCATTTTTCATATCCACAAAGTTCAATATGCATGATAAACTCGAAACATTGCTTTCATTTTTGAGTTTATCTAAATTTTTAGCGAAATTTTTCTGAGAATATCCAGATCTAAGAATATAGATTGGATAGTCTACTTTCTTAAAAATTGGGAGACCATCAGTTACAAGACCGATAGGTGGGTTATCGAACATCACGTAATCATATTCTTTGTATAAAACATCAACGATCCTGTCTAATTCGCCATTAATAATTAACTCAGAAGGATTAGGAGGTATTGGCCCTGCAGTAATAAAATCAAGTCCATTCAAATTGCTGGATTGAATGCAATCTTCTAAAGATTCTTTTCCAATCAAAAGTGAGCTCATCCCTTTCTCATTGTTAACGCCGAATCCTTTATGGATTTTAGGTTTTCTCATGTCCAAATCCAATACAATCACCTTCTTATCGGAAAGAGCTAAAATCCCAGCTAAATTAATTGCTACAAATGTTTTTCCCTCACCGCTCATTGTAGACGTAACGGCAATGGTTTTTGAACCAGGGCTATTATCAATAAACTGCAAGTTTGTTCTTATAGACCTAAAAGATTCAGCCAAAATACTCTTGGGCTTTTTATCCACTAACAACTGCGAGACAGGAATATTCTCAGAGTATCTAGGTATTAAACCAAGTACATTGTGCGTTAGCATTGTCACCTTCTGTATGTCGTCAATGCTATAAATTTCATTTTGAGTGAAATAACGATAAGCAATAAACCCTGCACTGGTAAGTAACCAAACAAAACCCATTAAGCCAATAATTAGCATCCTTCTTGGTGAGAAAGGCGTTTTTTCAATCTTGGGGTATTTTAAAATTGCATTTCTTGAGCTATAGCCTTTCTTAGCAATTTCATAATCCATGATTTTTTGCTTCAAATTTTGCTGTATGGCAAGGTTAAGATCAAAATCTCTTTCAATTTTTGCCATGGATAACTGGCGCTTAGGAATACCTGAGTACTTCCCATTAAGCTCGCTAATTCTGATTCTGTTCCTTTTAATATTTGCAATAATCTTTTCTTCCACAGATGACACAACACCATTTATCAGATCTAGTTGTGTATCAATCTCTTGATTCATTTTTTCGATTTGAGCCGATTTTGCTGTCACAGAAAAAAGCATTTCTTTCTTCTCTTTCAAAAGTTCCTCTAGTTGACCTATACGTGTTTTCAGTTCAGGAACAAACTCGGCTTCAATTGCAATAGGAATAATGCTGTAGCGACCTAAATCACGCCTTTCAATTTGACTTAGCTTTCGAATTTTGGAGAGGACCTTTAGTTGGTAATCATACTCGTAGTTCTCTTTTTCCAAATTCTCAATTTCACTTACAAATGTTCCCGACAGGCCTTCAAGTCCTTGGTTTTCTGGTAAACTCCTATAAAAAGTCAGCCTTTCTTCTATGGTGTCCAACCTACCATCTACAATTTCCTTTTCTTTCCTTATAAAACTAAGGATATTTTCATAGCCCTCAAGATTTCTAGTTGTATCATAGGAAATAAAAGAGTTAGCTACAGCCAAACTTATATCATGTGCAAGATGAGCATTACCATTTTCACAACTTATTTTCACAGTTTGAGCATCTGCATTTGCGACTTCCACCGATATCATACCAAGCACTTCATTGGCATATTTCGATAAATCATTAAACTTAAAGTAAATCTGATTTTCTTTTAATTGTTCTTTAAGTAGTTTCTCATTTCGAATACTAATAACCAAAGTAAAATCTTCATTCCCCATAAACTCACCGGGAAAACCGAGCACAGTTTTATCCTTTTCTTTCTTATAACTTAAGCTTAGTTTCCCTTCCGAATAAGTAAGATAAATAGGTTTTCCACAAAGGCTGGAATCTTTTAGTATTGCGTCTTCAACTGTGAAAAGTGCGCTTTTATAATTTTCTTCAGTTAATATTTTACCCTGTGTAAAATAACGTTGTTTAACAGGGACATTTTCCAGAGCAGGACCTATTATTTTTGTTGATTTAATTAACTCAATATCTTTATTTAAAGCGCCGGAATTGAGTTCAGTGGTATTCTCAATAATTGAACTTGCACTGTTCTCACTTCTAATTTGCATAACCAAAGATGATCTGTACATCCTAGGTGTGTATTTTATCCAAAGAAATCCGATTCCAGCAAAAAGAAGAAGAAAAGCAAAAATCCAAATTATGCTTCTTTTTAGAATGTAAAATATCATTCCAAAGTCAATACCAGCAGAATTCCCATCTTGCTGTTCCGCTATTGGTTTTTCATCCAACATTACTGACTAAATGTATTGAATACAGAATAAATAATAAAGGTGCTGCTTAGTATAGAAAGTATGGGGGATAATTCCGTTAGTATCTCCCTTGCCACCTCAGGTACAGGCTCAACATAAATGTAGTCATTCGCCTGAACAAGCATGTCGGTATATTTCAATCCCTCAATCGTGCTTAAGTCAATAGCATAAACCTGTCTAACTCCATCAATTTTCCTCATCAACTTAATTCTTGATGCATCTCCACGGGGCGGAATTCCATTAGCAGAGGCTAAAACCTCCATAAGGGTGGTGTTATTATATTCGAGATTAACAACTTTTGCATCTCCCCCACCACCTGGAAATACGATAACTCTTTTATTCAACACCCTTACTTGTACGTATGGATTGTTAAAAAACTGTTTGTAGACATTGGCAATACTATCTTCGGCTTCATATATGGTTAGCCCAGCAATAGGAATGTCCGCGGAATCTTGAAGCGCAGGTAATTTCACTGTACCGTCCTGTTGAACAGTATAAGTAATAACATTTCTTCCAGCTATATTTCTCTGGTTACCACCTCCGGCCTGGTTTTGACCTTCTCCTGAAACTAATTCCAGAACTCTCCATCCATCGTTTGCAAATAAAGAAAATTCAATAATATCGTTGGGAGCAATCCTATATTCCTCAACACTATTTAACAAGGAATCATTAAGTTCCGCAAACTCGTAATACTTATCCGTCTTTAGCATCAGGTTAGTATTAATCCTACAGCTCGAAAAGGCTACAATAAGTACAATGAAGCTCAGTAGTTTTAACATTCGTTAGGTTTAGCCAGCAAAAATAACCAAAATTGTTGACTTATTTTTTGGATAGAATATCCATGTACAATTTGTCCATATCTGAACAGAGCCGCTCATAATGAAATTGCTTTTCCACAAATTGAAATCCTTTTTCCGACATTCTTTTTCTCAGAACTTCATCTTGAATAAGACTAAGTAAATTTTGCTCGAACTTTTCAGTTTCTTCTCGTTTTGAGAGCAAAGCAGTGTAATCTCTTTTAACTATATCCGCAATACCCCCAACCTCAACACTTACAATAGGCGTACTTCCTGCTTGTGCCTCAATTAGTGTAACTGGAGTTCCTTCATTCTTAGAACTGAGCGTGATAATATCTGAACCTGCGACAACTTCATCTACCTCCTTAATCCAAGAGGTAAAAATAACTCTGACTTTATTCTTATCAAAATTCAAATTTGCATAGGTCTCAAGTTCACTTCTTAGTTCTCCATCACCAACGATGGCCAATGTGATTTTTTGATTTAGTTTATTTTGAATATTTACGATTCTATCAAAAAGATAAGTGTGATCCTTTATAGGCACTAACCTTCCAATAATCGCTAAACACAAATCAGATCCTATGTTCCAATCGCTTCTGAATTTTTCTCTTTTTAGGTTTTGGTCTTTTTGAAATCTCGAAAGATCGAAACCTAAATTAATAACCCTAAATTTATCTGGAGGAGCAATCCTGAACTCTTCGCTTAATTCTCTCTTTTGAATATTTGAAATAGCAACAATAGCATCACTTTTTTTTGCCAAATATCTCTCTGTGTTCAAATAAAAGCGTGTTTTTATTTTACCAAAATAACTGTGAAAAACATGGCCATGAAAGGTATGTACAATACACTTTACGCCCATCTTACTTGCAGCAAGTCTGCCAAGAGCACCCGCTTTGCTTGCGTGGGTATGTACTATATCTGGCTGATAGTCGTGAATTATTTCCTTGAGTTTTTTGTATGCTTTGCGGTCATCTGAAACAGACAGCTCTCTCTTCATCTCTGGAAGTATGGTGGGTTTCAAGCCTAAGTTCTCAACTATAAACTCAGAGCTATCTTCTGTTTCATCTCGACTTCCACCAACCAAAAGAGTTTCATACTCTGAAGGCAAATACTTACTTAAATAAGCTGCATTAAAAGTTGGCCCACCGAGATTAAATCGGTTAATTATTCGTAGGATTTTTGGCACGGGGCAAAGCTAAGCTTTAAAAAAGTTTTTATACCACTTTTGAAAGACAAAATATGCCCATAAACTATATACATTGTTACCTGAGTAATCCCTCGAGAGTTGGATTATCTTTTCTGGCCTAAACAGTCCCTGTTCCACTATGAAATCAGTTTCCAGAAACTCAGCATATTTCAATTTTAATTCATCCAAAATCCGAGATAGTGGAACTTCAAAACCATGCTTTGGTCGGTTCCAAACATTAGACGGAAGATCCTTTTGAAATAGGTCGTAAAGCACCTTTTTTCTTCTGCCGCCATGTATCCAGTTCTTTTGATTCAATCCCTGAGAACTTTCCACTAATCGGTGATCTAGGAAAGGTGTCCGCAACTCTAGACTATGTCGCATGCTGGCAAAATCCATCTTCTTAAGCATATCATTGGGAAGGACAAAATTTAAATCTGCTAATAAGAAGCTTTTTAAAGCTGCACTTTCTAATTCAATTTTCGTAGAAACCTCCTTTTCTACTAGGATATCTTTTAAAAACTCTTCATTTTGAAATGCAGCCAAATAATCATAACGATTCAAATTGGTTTCTTTCAATAAATCAGCATATTTTCTTAATTGACGCAGCTTATTTGCCCATTTACCAGACCTAGATCCGGCATTCTTTTTGAAAATGGCTGATGAGCTCTTTGCAATGGTATTTTTAAGATTGGGTGTAATTGAGCGCAAAAAGGCCTCATGCTTATTATACCCCCCTAACATTTCATCGGCCCCATCACCACTTAAAACCACCTTTACAGATTTGGCTGTCTCTTGTGCCAAAAAATAGGCAGCTATTGAACTTGAATCTGCAAATGGTTCATCATATGCGGAAAGAACTTCATCAATTTGGTCTATGATTTTATCATTCGAAAGCTTGATAGTTTGATGATCTGAACCTATTTTTTTCGCCACCTCCTCAGCGTATGGTGACTCATCAAAATATTTACTTTGCGGGAATCCAATGGAATATGTTTTAAGATCTGCTTTGCTTCTTTTTGCTAATAGGGAAATAACAGAACTATCAACTCCACCGCTTAAAAAACAACCTAATGGCACATCCGCCCTTAGACGCAAAGAAACCGAATCCTCTAGTAAATTCTGAAAGTCTTTTGGTTCTGATTTTTTTTCCTTGATGTAGTAGTATTTCTCTAGTTTAATCCCGTTTTCATCAATTTCAAGAAGTTGGCCCGGCATCATTTTTTTTACTCCTTTCAATATAGTTGAGGGAGCGGGGATATAGTTAAATTTAAAATATTCTGTTAATGCCCTTTTGTCCAAGCTAAATTTTGTTTTGAGGTTCTTAAAAGGGATTAACTCCGAGCAAAAAGTAAGCTCCTGGTCTTTGTAGTAATAATAAAGCGGTTTTATTCCTAGTCGATCTCTTACCAAGATTCCCTTTCTTCTTGAGGAATCCCAAAAGAAAAATGAAAAGAATCCATTTAACTCATTTATAAAGTCCTTTCCTTTATTTATTAAACCAACTAAAAGTACTTCCGTATCAGACTTGGTTTTACAATCCATTTTGTACTTTTCAGCTAATTCAAGATAGTTATATATCTCACCATTAAATACGATTGAAAAATTACCACATTTCGAAACAAATGGTTGGTTAGACGAGGAATCCAGATCGATGATTGCCAGTCTTCTATGACCTAAACATGCCTCTCCATGTTCAAACACACCTTGATTATCTGGCCCTCTGTGCTTCAAGTTTGAGCACATAGCTTCAACCATTGCCTTATTAGAAGCCGTATTGTTGAAAGAAATGTTACCAGCGATTCCGCACATGGATTGATTTTTGCGTAAAATTGTTATAAACTATTGGATTTACAAAACATGCGGTACTTCTTTTTACTTTGTTTAGGTGTTTTCATTGCTAACTTTTACGCTAGCTCACAAGATGAGAAACCAAAAACATCCATTCAAACTGCAATTGATGAGTTTGCCGAAACACCCTATATGCGAAATGCGGCAGTAAGCATATATGTAAAAGATTTAAATACGAAGGAAGTACTTGGGGAGTTAAATCCAAACATGAGTCTCTCTCCCGCTAGCACAATGAAAATAGCATCTACAGGTGCAGCCATTGGAACTTTCGGCACACAGAAAAGATTTTCTACAGAATTGCAATACGATGGTTATATTGATAGTACGGGTATACTTTGGGGTAATGTTTTCATTAAAGGAAAAGGAGACCCAAGCTTAGGTAGCAAGTGGTTTGGTAATTTTAATGCCGATTTCCTAGATCAGTGGGTAAAAGTCATTCAAGACTCCGGAATAAGAGAGATTAAAGGAGCTATAATTGGGGACGCCTCTTATTTTGGTTACAACCCTACACCAACAAACTGGGTTTGGGGGGATATGGGAAACTACTATGGTGCCCCAGCAAATGGATTAACCATTTATGACAACCTATGTGAACTGCATTTCAGTTCCGGCGAAAACCAAGGTGATAGCACCTATATTCATTGTGTAACTCCCTACGTCCCAGAAATGCGAATTCTCAACCATGTGACAGCATACAATGGTAAGAAGGACAACGCCTACATCTATGGTGCTCCAAATGATCCTGTTCGTTTCGCTGAAGGTAGCATACCCAAGAATGAAGAGGATTTCGTTGTGAAAGCTAGCATTCCAGAGCCTGCGCTGGTGGCATCAAACGATTTACGGCAGCATTTGATGGAAAATGGGGTTAAAGTGCAGGGAATGGCAACTACCCAAAGAAGAATATTTCTCGATTTTTTTCCATTACTGGGAGAACGAAAAACGATACATAAACTTTATGGCGCTCGTGTTATCACGCTTTCCAAAATGATTAACCAACACAGTGTAAACCTTTTTGCTGAGCATCTATTTAGACAGCTAGGAGTATATAAATACGGCAGTGCTTCTAATTATAATTCTAGTGTTGCTGTCACTAATTACTGGAAATCAAAAGGAATGAATACGACTGGTTTTTATGTGGATGATGGATCAGGTCTATCTCGAGCCAATGCGGTTTCAGCCTATCATTTGTGTAAAATGTTAGAAATTATGAGTGGGGGAAATTATGCAGAATCATTTAAATCAACGCTCTCCGTAGCAGGTAAAAGCGGAACCTTATATAGTATTGGCAAAGGTAGTAATGCTGTTGGAAACCTGATGGGCAAAAGCGGTACCATGAACCGTATTAAAAGCTATACCGGATACGTGACATCTAAATCAGGTAGAAAACTAGTTTTCGCAATAATCTCAAATAATCATAATTGCACTAGTTATCAGATCAAGAACCTAATGAATAAGGTGATGATAGCTACAGCAAATTACAACGGTTGATTTCAAAAACAAAACAATCCTCAGCATTCTTTAATTTCAGGCTTTTTTAGGTTATTTTCGCAAAAAACATTGAAATGGGATTTCTTAAGACTTTGATTACAGATGCGGCTAATGGAGTGAGTATAGAAATGCTCCCTTTTTTCTTTCTATGTCTGTTTGTAGCTGGAATTTATGCGTATGTCCTAATTAAAAGTTTACCTGAAAATGAGCAAAAGGGAATAGCTACTTTTATCTTACCAATATCCATGGTATTGGCCTTCGTCTCTATGTTAGTCGAGCATTATCAGTCCATTGCGCTAGTAGTATTGGCTGCTGCGGTAATTACAAGACTTCCAAATGAAGTTAGTCTGAAACAATGGGCAGCATTAACCCTTAGTCTCATGTTTGCCGTTTCAGCAGGAATTGGTCACATAGTTTTGGGTGCATTTGCATTTGCGGTCATTTTTCCCTTCTATTTTATGGCAGTAAGAAAAAAATAAGATGCGTGTACAGCTTACCATACTTTTAGTAGGGGCGTGTATATCCTTATTTTTTTGCTCGATTTCCGACTTCATCAAAATTCCCGAGCAAAGCTTAAACGTTTCCGAATGGAGAACTCCTCCGGATATAAGTGTTTCTGGAAATAAAATCCATTTGTACAGCATTAATAAAGGGTTAGAACATAAAATTGCATTGAATGGTGGCGAATTTGAAGAAATCAGGAGTCAAGGTATAGTTTGGGCACATGGATTCGATCAAATTCCGACTTCCCATATTTGGAAAAAACCTGTAAAAAATAATCGAAGAGCATGCTTAATTGAAAGCTACAATCACGACAAAAAACAAAGAAGTAGAAGAAGTGCTGTACTCCACTTAGATTCTCATCCTGCTTTGCCAATCGTTTCTATTTCAATAAATGAGGACGATTTGTTTTCTGATAAAGAAGGGGTCTATGTCCAAGGAGATCAATGGAAAAATGGAAAATATATCAGTCTGAAATCAAATTGGTGGGATTGGAAAGGAAATTATTCTTTAAGAGGAAAAAAAGCCCAAAGGACAGCATATGTGCAGTTCATTGAAAACGGAAAATCATCTGAAGTACAAAAACTTGGATTGAAGATTCATGGAAATGCTACACGAGCCTTTCCACAAAAATCCCTAAAACTAATTGCCCACAGGTATTATGGCGATGACAAAATAAAGCATCATTTCCTTGAATTAACTCCATTAAAATACAATGAGTTAATCCTTCGAAATAGCGGCAATGATTGGGGAAGGTCAATGTTTGCTGATGTATATATGCAGCGTGCAAGCGACAGTTTAAATGTACATCTACAACGTTCAAAGGCTTGTGTATTGTACATCAACGGACACTATTGGGGAATACATAACCTCAGAGAAAAACAAAATGATTACTGGGTAAAGCAGGTCTTTGACTGTAAAAAATCGGATGTAATTATTTTCGATTCTCCAGATATCCCAAAAGATGGAAATGAAGATTTAATAGATGAAGTAAAACGCTGGCAGCAGGATTTAAAATCAAAAAACACTGTTGAAAAGGCCTTTGAAAAACTAAAGAAAGAAGAAATATTTGATTACCTCATATGTGAGATTTTTTGGGCTAATCTTGACTGGGGTGCAAACAACCAGCGCTATGCCCTTGTAAAGGATAAAGGAAATGTTTGCGTACACCCCTTAATTTATGATCTTGATTTTGGATTAGGATACGGCAATCTGGAAGCAGGTATTAACAGCGATTTATTCAAGATGCTGATAAAAAATAAGTCTGAAACAGGATTTATTTTCCGATATATCTTGTCAAATAAAGACCTTAAAGCAGAATTCATCGAACGTTTTAAACAAATATTGAAGAATGATTTCCATCCGCAAAGATTAAGGAAGCTTTTATCGCAGTTTAAAAATGAATATAAACAAGAGATAACACCTCATATTAGACGATGGAGAAAACCCAATTCAATTGAGGATTGGTTACTCCATATTAAAAACTTTGAGAAGTTCGTGTCTCAAAGACAAACGGTAATATTAAATCAAATTAATCAACTTTAGTGCGCATATTCCTACGATATAATTTTCAGTTTATTATACTCTTGCTTAGTTGGCTTTTCGTAGGAATGTATGGGGGAATTTTAATATACCCTTATATTCTTGGATCATTAATGTTTCTCAAATTAAATGGAAGGGAAAAAGAGATATTCCTTGGTTTCTTATTTGTGTTGATTTGTTCAGACAATCTAGAACAACCCATGGCCTGGGCGAAAACAGTCAAAAACATTTATATCTTATTAATTGCTGGATTTTTAATTCTGGATCGAAAAAATTTTCAAGGAAAGATTCAGTTTTTTGCACCTTATATTCCATTTTTCTTGGTTGCTGTGATATGCCTTTATTGGGCCGCAACACCAGTCCCAGGAATTCAGAAAACCCTTTCTTATTTCCTACTCTTTTTGAGCATACCTAATTATGTCACACATATTTATCTTAAGGAAGGCAGTAGATTTTTCGCTGATCTTCTCTGGTTTTTTGTTTTCATTTTAATAACCTCAATATTTCTTAAATATTATTTGCCAGAAGTTGGAATGTCTCATGGAGAAAGACTCCGTGGAATGTTTGGAAATCCAAATGGACTTGGAATATTCATTATTGTAAGCTTTATTTATTTTCATATTGTCAAAAATCATTTCTCTGATAAAATTGGTAGTCAAGAAACTTTACTGATATATGGTATTTTCTTTTTGTGTGCCTACTGGAGTGGGAGTCGAACATGTTTGACAGCAATATTAAGCTTCCTATTACTTCATAAAGTATTTAAGATACATCCATTTATAGGCTTTTTTGTATTTGCTTTAATTGTCGTTTTTTCAGGAGACATAATGGACCTTTTGATTTCTACTTTGGTCAACCTTGGAATGGCAGAAGATTTGAGACTAGAGAACCTAGAAGAAGGTTCCGGAAGATTAATTGCTTGGGCTTTTGCTTGGGAAGAGATTAAAACCAACCTTTTTCTAGGAAGGGGTATTTCTTATGACGAATATTTAATGAGAAGCAATTTCGATATGCTCTCTCGAATGGGACATGAAGGTGGTGTACATAATACCTACTTGATTATTTGGCTGAATACTGGTTTAATAGGATTGATATTCTATTTTACGGCATTCTTTAAATACTTCATCCGAGCTTCCAAATTAACTACCTATGCTATTCCCGCAATGTTGACTTTAATGTTTTCAGTTAACTTTGAGCCTTGGATGGCCTCTTCCTTAAATCCCTTTACATCAATATATTTGGTGATAATAGTTGTGATTAGTTATGATTTATTTATTGAACCTGAAAACAATTTAGAGCATTATGCTGAAGAAATTGAAGAGCCTTTGGAGCATAAAATGGCTGAAGTATAGCATAATCGGTTTTTTATGTCTTCTTATAATTGGGGAGTTAATTGCGCGATTTTTCCTTGGTTTAGGTTCATTACCCCTGTATCAAAAGGATAATGATTACGAGTACCGAATGGTATCAAATCAGGATTTATGGAGATTTGGAAATCATATTCAAACGAATTCATATGGTATGAGATCCAAGAAAATTAGCAAATCTAAAACAAAGGTTTTGCTAATTGGTGATAGTGTTATAAATGGTGGTGCTCACATTGATCAAGATGATTTAGTAAGTACCCTTTTAGATAAGAAAACCCCTGAAGTTCAAATTTTAAATATTTCTGCTGGAAGTTGGGGGCCAGATAACGCTTTTGCATTTATTAAGAAGCACGGAGATTTTAATTGCAAGGCTATGATTTTAGTTTTCAGCAGTCATGATGCATATGACAACATGCATTTCAAAGATGTTGTGGGTGTGCACCCCATGTGGCCCAGCAAACAGCCATTATGTGCGCTAACAGACGGTTGGTTCAGATATGCTTTACCAAAAATCAGGACCTTCTTTGGATATGAGGACAATACTTATGATTACCTTATTGATTTTGATGACTCAAACTTCAACCCAGGTTGGAACAATTTTATGGCTCATTGCGATAAAAATGAAATTCCCTTATTGGTCTATGTGCACCCAGAAATAAGTGAGAGGAAGTCAAACACTTTTAATAAAAAAGGAAAGGTTCTATTGAAATGGTTGAAGGAGAACAATATTCAGCATATATCTGGATTAGACCATCCTTTTAAGTATAGCGACTATAGAGATAATATTCACCTAAATTCGAAGGGGCATAAAAAACTGTCTGAAATTCTTTTGAAACAATTAGAAAATCAATTTTAAGATCTTACCATATAGGCTTCTATTTCATCTATTTCGATTGGAATGTTTCCCGTTAAATTTTCATGACCCGTAGGAGTTATCAATAGCACATCTTCAATTCGAATACCTATCCCCCACCATTTTTTATCACATTTTGATCCCTCAGGAATATATACCCCTGGCTCTATCGTAATTACTTGATTTGCTTTTAAGGAGCCGTACAAACCTACGTCATGAACGTCCAACCCAACATAGTGTGAAGTTCCGTGCATGTAATAATCAAAGACCTCTCTATATTCTTTTATTATTCCTAATTTAAGCAAACCTTGCGCAATTGAGTTGACCGCCGCATCATGCGGGGCCTTAAATTTCTCTCCAGGTTTACACTTCATCTTTGCCTTCTTAAATGCATTTAATACCACCGTGTATAGATCTTTTTGTTCTGAGCTAAATTTACCATTCACAGGGAAGGTTCTGGTCATATCGGAAACATAGAAAGCAAACTGAGCGCCAATATCCACCAAAATTAGGTCTCCATCTTTCAAAGTGTCATTGTTTGAAGAGTAATGAAGGGTGCACGCATTATTCCCTCCTCCGCATATAGATGGAAATGCGAGCTTTTGACCTCCATTTTTTCGTATTTCGTATTGTACAATGGCCTCTGCTTCATATTCCATCATACCTGGCTGAATTGATTTCATCAGCGTAGCTTGGGCATTTTCCGCAAGTTCTCCTGCACTTTTTAAAGCCTTAATCTCTATAGAGCTTTTATTTTGCCTTAATTCCGCCATCCACTCTTGCAACTCAAATTTTTTAGGTTCTAATTTGTTCGTTACCAGCTTAGAATGGAAGTGTCTAAGAATACTTGCTAAATCGTCGCGTTTATTTGGTTTATCTACCCCTGCTTCTTCAGGCAAATCAACAAAAATTTCACTCAATTTATCTAGTTGTAATTCCGTTTCTAGCAAAGAATCGGAGTGAAGTACCACCGGGATATCAAGAATCAACTGACTATTATTTGCCCCCATTACAAAGCCGTCCCATATCCTATCTTCTGGAATGGCACGTTGCACAAATAGCACTTCTCTTGTTTTTTGTCCAAATAACTCAATCTCATTTTTGAATAAAAAAAGTACGCCACCCGGTTCATCATAACCCGTTAGGTAAAATAGGTTTCGATTTGGATCGTACTTATAATTGATGTCATTGGAATGCACCTTCTCTGAAGAACTAAAAAATACGGCACAAGAGTTTGCAGGTAATTTATCTATTAAATCTGTCCTTCTATTTTGAAAATACTCCAGTTCCTCCTTGCTGTATCGATACTGAATTACAGGCTCCGAAAAATTACCAATCCCATGGCTGATTCCAAACAATAAAAATAGCATCCACTTCATAAAGTAAAATTGCGATTAAAAGGCTTAACCTTTAAATTGATCTTGAGCATTTGTTCACAGTGGAAATATGAAATAATTATTCTTATTTTAGAGCTATGTACAAGTTTAAAAGCGTTGATGAGTTTTATAACTCAGATTTAAATACGATAGAAATCGCTCGTGCACTGCGCCAATTGCTATTAGAAACAGAGTTGAAAGAGGAACTCAAATGGGCTGCACCTTGTTACACCTACAATGGGAAGCATGTGGTAGGCATAGGTTGTTTTAAAGAACATTGTGCACTTTGGTTCCATCAAGGGGTATTTTTAGCCGATAAAAGCAAGGCTTTAATTGCAGCTTCTGACAGCACCAGAGGTCTTCGCCAATGGCGCTTCAGTAGTAAAGAAGAAATGAACGAAGAGCTCATTATGTCCTACATCTTAGAGGCCATTGAAAACGCTAAAAAAGGTAAAGAAATTGAGGTTAAAGAAAAAGTATTAATCATTCCTGATGAATTGAATGAGGCCCTGGATGATCATGGACTTCAAGCTAACTTTGAAGCTTTTACCAAGTCGAAAAAAAGAGAATTTGCAGAGTATATCGAAACAGCGAAACAGGAAAAGACAAAACTAAATCGCTTGGATAAGATTTTACCTTTGATAAAAGATGGCGTAGGTTTGAATGATAAATACAGAAAGTAGTTACCTATTTCCCTTTTAAGATATATGCACAAGCGTATAGACAAAATAGGGATATTGATCAATGTTATTTTAGCATTACTTATGCTAAGTTTTATGGTTTCCTGTGCTACAAATAAGCAGCCAAGAAAGTGTAATGGAAAAAAGGGGATTCAAACCCCGATGGGAGTAATGTAACCAATCAACACTACCGCTGAGAGGAATTTCTTAGTATATTTTAGATACTATGGAAACTTTAATAATTTTAACAGCAGTTGTGGCAATGATCTTTGCCTCAATGAGCGCACCTTATATATTGAAATGGAGACGTAAACATACAAAACCGTCTAAACAAAAAGCAACAGGCCTCTTGGCAATTGCCATACTCTGTTTGCTGTTCAGTGCGGTATCAAGTCTATTACTAGTATCCCATGTTATTTAACAAAAAAAGCCCCGGAATTCGGGGCTTTTTTATTTTAAACTTCAGTAAGGAATTATTTATATTCCATTAAGGTTTTCTCAATAATAGCAACACAGTCCATTAATTGCTCTTCCGTCATTACCAAAGGTGGAGCAAAACGGATAATGTTACCATGGGTTGGCTTTGCTAAAAGTCCATTATCCCTAAGCTTCAAGCAAATGTTCCATGCTGTTTTTGAATCTGGGGTATCGTTAATTAGAATGGCATTCAATAATCCACGTCCACGTACGGAATTTACTAAGTCAGTATTTTGAATTATCCTATTCATTTCGGAACGGAACAGTTCTCCCAATTTCTTAGCATTTTCAGCCAGATTCTCATCTTTTACCACCTCTAATGCAGCCATTGCTACCTTGGCAGCTACCGGGTTACCTCCAAAAGTTGAACCATGTTGACCAGGCTTTATAACATTCATTATGTTATCATCCGCTAAAACAGCTGATACAGGATAAACCCCTCCTGATACTGCTTTACCAAGAATTAAAATATCAGGATCGGCATAAGAATCTTGCTTTTCGCATGTATTTCCACATGAGCAATTGCCACATACGGCTAATAAAGACCCTGTTCTGGCAATTCCTGTTTGCACCTCATCCGCAATGAATAGAACTCCAGCTTCTTTCGTTAATCTCCTTACTTCACTTAAGTAGTTATCTGAAGGAACATACACTCCAGCCTCACCTTGAATAGGCTCCACCATAAATCCTGCAACGTTTTCCGTTTTAAGGGCCTCTTCTAAGGCTCCTAAATCATTATATGGTATACGAATAAAGCCAGGGGTGTAAGGTCCGAAATTCTTTCGTGCATCCTCATCATTAGAAAACGAGATAATGGTAGTTGTTCTTCCGTGGAAGTTGTTGTCACAAACAATAATTTTTGCTTCATTTTCAGGAATTCCTTTCTCTTCGTAAGCCCATTTGCGGCACAATTTAATTGCTGTTTCCACGGCCTCAGCACCCGTATTCATAGGAAGCATTTTGTCGAAACCGAAATACTCGGACATAAACTTTTCATAAGGACCCAAAGCATCATTATAAAATGCTCTTGAAGTAAGTGTAAGCGTTTCTGCTTGCTCCTTCATCGCTCCAACAATTTTTGGATGACAATGTCCTTGATTTACCGCCGAATAAGCTGAAAGAAAATCATAGTAACGCTTTCCTTCGCAATCCCATAAATAAACTCCTTCTCCGCGTGCTAAAACAACAGGAAGCGGGTGATAATTGTGTGCACCATAATTGTCTTCCATCTCCATTGCTTCAGTCGAGCTTAATTGTTCTTTTACCATTTCTTAAAATTTTAGGTTAATGAATAAATCAACACTCATCGCGGAGAGTGTTCATCCTTTCCTCATTGAAACGCAGATTACGCCTTTGGGAGAGAAATCATCCGACACCCACAAAAATAAGAAGTTTGTTGGGCATTTGCAAGGGGATTTTTTAGGCTATTACAATAGCTTAATGCCAATTGATTATTAGATCACTCGCTCCGAAAATTGCTGTGACTATCCATCTTCCTTCTCTTGGTGCTAAGCCCTTTTTACTGTTATCCCCTGCCCCACATACAATAATTTTATATTGTTTCAAGGGTAGGGAGGCTAAAGCGGCTAACTCCATTTTTTCATCATTGTTCAAGTGTCTGTTATTCTTATTCATAACTGCGAGCAATGCGTCTTTAAACTCCTCTTGTGAAAGATCATAATGCGCCACTTCTCCAACACATTCCTCATGTGATATATTAGGGAAGGTTAAATAGAGCATCATTCCTCCATTTCCACTTCTTTGAATTTCAGTTAATGCATCAAGGGCTTGGTCAATTGTGGAGTCACTCTCGAGTAAAAGAGGCCTTTTTCTGAGATTATGATCAACGCTGTTTTGCCTAATATCATTATCCTTTGAGGATGTGCAAGATAATACAAGCAGCAGACAAATTAATCCAAGAAAATTATGATTTGACATGAAGTTATTACTCAGAATATGTAAAAAGGTTCAAGAAGATGAAAAATATTTCTTTAGAAAAATCCCTCAGCAAATCAATCTACGCTGAGGGATTTACCGTTTACTATTATCTACTTTCTTGTAAAAAGAAGATTAAGGGATAAATACGACCCTCTAAGGCCTTCCCATGATTCTCGTTCACTTATATTTGTTAAACCATAACCATACCTGAATTCTGGCGATAGGTAGAATCTATCTAATTCAATATCTACACCAATAGTCGCATCTCCTGTCCATGCTCTCTTGGTCGGGAAACTTTCGTCTTCGTCAGAAATTGGCATACTTAATCCAGGACCAAAGGCACAATAGGCATTTACTTTATTTGGTCGTTTTGAAAAATTGAATTTACCGTGAAGCATAAAATCAAGAACAGCCGGATTAAGGCTATACACTACATTATTTTCTTCGGCTGTAGAATTATTGAGTGAAAGTTCAAACTTAGGCATAAGCGTAAATCTTTTTTGGATTTTGATGTCTCCAAAAATTCCCATTCGAAATCCGGGTGCATTATTAACTGTCGTCGGATAGATACCAAATGTATCTTTTTGGGTGAAATTTTGAACCATTGAATAATCAGCTCCTAAGCTAAATCCTAACTCAGGTTTAATAGTTATAATTAAGGACTCATCGGAGCCATTAGAATTTTGAGAATAAGCAAGTGATGTAAGCAAAAGCATTGAAAGCACAGAACAAATCCGTTTCATAAGAATAAAATTTAAGGGTTAATAAGTAGCGGTATTCTATGCTTAAAGAATTAAGAATTAAAGCATTAACGCGACATTATTACAAATATTGTTATCTGAATGTTCAACCTTCAGGAAACTAAGGTTCTACTAACTCTAAACGAGAACAAACAAAAAAGGGATTAAGCAAAGCTCAATCCCTTTCATTTCTAGTTTCTATCTGATTTACTCAGCCGATTCTGAAGCAGCTTCTTTCAAAGTTGCTAAAGACTCTTTATTACCAACTTGAATTTCTTGGAATCTTCTTGTTCCTGTACCTGCTGGAATTAAGTGACCAACAATTACATTCTCTTTCAATCCAAGTAAATCATCTTCTTTACCGCTTACAGCAGCCTCATTCAATACTTTAGTAGTTTCCTGGAAGGAAGCTGCCGAAATAAAGCTATCCGTTTGTAACGAAGACTTAGTAATACCTTGAAGGATAGGTTTAGAAGTTGCAGGAACAGCATCCCTCGCCTCTACTAATTTCTTATCCTTTCTTCTTAACTGAGAGTTTTCATCTCTTAATTTACGAGCTGAGATAATCTGACCTGCTTTTAGTTCTTCACTATCACCAGCATCTTCAATTACCTTCATCCCCCATAACTTATCGTTATCGTCTAAGAAGTTGAATTTGTTCACAAACTGATTCTCTAGGAACATAGTGTCTCCTGGATCTTCAATTTGTACTTTTCTCATCATTTGACGCACAATAACCTCAAAGTGCTTATCGTTAATTTTCACACCCTGTAGACGATATACCTCTTGTACTTCATTTACCAAGTATTCCTGAACCGCAGTTGGCCCCATTATCGATAAGATATCTTTAGGAGTAATAGCTCCATCAGAAAGTGGCTGTCCAGCTTTTACGAAATCGTTTTCCTGAACTAAGATGTGCTTAGCTAAAGAAACCAAGTACTTCTTAACCTCTCCTGTTTTTGCTTCAATGATAATCTCACGGTTACCTCTCTTGATCTTACCGAATGAAACGATACCATCAATTTCAGTTACAACCGCTGGGTTCGATGGGTTACGAGCTTCAAATAACTCAGTAACTCTGGGAAGACCACCGGTAATATCACCAGTTTTACCAGCTACACGAGGAATCTTAACAAGAATCTCCCCCGCCTCAACTTTCTTACCTTCATCGGCAATGATGTGAGCGCCTACAGGTAGGTTGTAAGACTTAAGAACTTCTTTCCCGCTCTTGTCAGTAACAAGAATGGTTGGGACCTTCTTTTTATCTCTCGTTTCTGTAACAACCTTCTCAGTAAATCCAGTTTGCTCATCCACTTCTTCACGGTAAGTAATACCGTCAATAATGTTTTCAAAAGCAACTTTACCATCAAACTCCGTTAAGATTACGGCGTTATATGGGTCCCAAGATGTAATCACATCTCCTTTCTTCACCTTAGCACCGTTCTTAATTTTCAAGTGAGAACCATAAGGAATGTTACCTGTAGCAGCAATGTTTCCTTTGCTGTCAATTAACTTCATTTCAGCAGAACGACCAATAACAACATTTACTTTGTCACCAGCATCATTCTTACGCTCAACAGTTTTCAATTCGTCGATTTCAACAGTACCATCAACTTTCGCTTTCAAATCACTTTCGTCAGCAATGTTAGAGGCTGTACCCCCAACGTGGAAAGTTCTTAATGTCAACTGAGTTCCTGGTTCACCGATGGACTGTGCAGCAATTACACCTACCGCTTCACCTACTTGAACAACTCGGTTAGATGCAAGGTTACGTCCGTAACACTTCACACATACCCCACGACGAGCTTCACAAGTCAATGGAGAACCAACTTCTACTTCTTCAATTCCAGCAGCTTCAATTGCCTTTGCAATGTTTTCAGTGATAATCTCACCACCTGCAACGATTACATTATCATCTTCATCCTTAACATCATCAATTGCGGAACGTCCAACAATTCTATCAGCCAAAGACTCAACAATGTCATTATCGTTTTTAAGTGCAGAAACAGTAAGACCTCTTAGCGTTCCACAATCTTCTTCACGGATTACAACATCTTGAGCAACATCCACTAAACGACGAGTTAGGTAACCAGCATCCGCCGTTTTAAGGGCTGTATCTGCAAGACCTTTACGTGCACCGTGAGTAGAGATAAAGTACTCAAGAATTGAAAGTCCTTCCTTAAAGTTAGAAAGAATTGGGTTTTCAATAATTTCCTGAGTAGTAGCCCCCGATTTATTCGGTTTTGCCATCAATCCCCTCATTCCTGAAAGCTGACGAATCTGTTCTTTAGATCCACGAGCTCCAGAATCATACATCATGTATACCGAGTTAAATCCTTGACGATCTAACTTCAATTTTTCCATTAGGATGTGAGTCAAACGAGAGTTTGTATGCGTCCAAATATCAATGATTTGGTTGTAACGCTCGTTGTTGGTAATAAGACCCATGTTATAGTTCATCATTACCTCATCAACTTCAGATCCAGCTTTCTCAATCATAGGAATCTTCTCTGCTGGAATAACAACATCTCCAAGGTTGAACGACAGTCCACCTTTGAATGCCATGTAGAATCCAAGAGACTTGATATCATCCAAGAATTTCGCCGTAGCAGAAACACCTTTGATGTTCATGATATAAGAAATAATTCCTCTCAAGGCCTTCTTTGTTAAAAGCTCGTTGATGAAACCTACACCTTCTGGCACGTGTTGGTTAAACAACACTCTACCCGTTGTAGTTTCAATAATATGATTGATAGGGTTACCATCTTTATCAATATCATCAACCTTAACCTTGATGTGAGCATGCATGTCTAACTGCCCCTCATTGTGAGCAATAATTACTTCCTCAGCAGAGTAGAAGAATTTATCTTCACCCTTTACAGTCTCTTCTTTATCTGTTCTCTTTCCTTTAGTAATGTAGTAAAGACCCAATACCATATCCTGAGAAGGTACCGCAATTGGCGCACCGTTAGCAGGGTTAAGAATATTGTGAGAAGCCAACATTAACATTTGAGCTTCCAATACAGCCGCGTGGCCTAATGGAAGGTGAACCGCCATCTGATCCCCATCGAAATCGGCGTTGAATGCCGTACATACCAATGGGTGAAGCTGGATAGCTTTACCTTCAATTAATTTAGGTTGGAAAGCTTGAATTCCCAAACGGTGAAGAGTCGGTGCACGGTTAAGTAACACAGGGTGACCTTTCAATACGTTCTCAAGGATATCCCAAACAACTGGTTCCTTCTTATCTACAATCTTTTTGGCAGACTTAACTGTTTTTACGATACCTCTTTCAATCATTTTACGAATGATGAAAGGCTTGAAAAGCTCAGCAGCCATTCCTTTAGGAAGACCACATTCGTGCAATTTCAAAGTAGGACCAACAACAATTACCGAACGAGCAGAATAATCCACACGCTTACCAAGTAAGTTTTGACGGAAACGACCTTGCTTACCTTTCAATGAATCAGAAAGTGATTTTAATGGTCTGTTTGATTCCGTTTTAACAGCACTTGACTTTCTTGAGTTATCGAAAAGAGAATCTACAGATTCTTGAAGCATACGCTTTTCGTTTCTCAAAATCACCTCAGGTGCTTTAATTTCAATTAGTCTTTTAAGACGGTTGTTTCTGATAATTACACGACGGTAAAGGTCGTTCAAATCAGAAGTTGCAAAACGTCCACCATCTAGAGGAACTAATGGTCTTAAATCTGGTGGAATTACAGGAACAACCTTAACAATCATCCATTCTGGACGGTTTTCGATTCTTTCCTGAGAACCTCTCATTGCTTCAACAACTTGAAGACGCTTAAGCGCTTCCGTTTTTCTTTGCTGAGAAGTTTCTGTGTTTGCTTTGTGTCTCAATTCATAAGACATAGCCTCCAAATCCATTCTTTGAAGCAAATCATGAAGTGCTTCCGCACCCATTTTTGCGATGAATTTATTTGGATCTGAATCTTCAAGATATTGGTTCTCTTTTGGAAGAGTGTCTAGAATATCCAAATACTCCTCTTCCGTTAGATAATCCATTTTTTGTAAAGCCTCACCTTCTGCATTTACTGCATTCCCTGCTTGGATTACAACGTATCTTTCGTAATAAATAATTTGATCAAGCTTTTTGGTTGGTAAACCAAGTAAGTAACCAATCTTATTAGGTAGAGAACGGAAGTACCAAATGTGTGCTACAGGAACAACCAATGAAATATGTCCCATTCGCTCACGACGAACTTTCTTCTCTGTAACTTCAACACCACATCTATCACAAACGATTCCTTTATAACGGATTCTTTTGTATTTACCACAGTGACATTCATAATCCTTTACAGGTCCGAATATTCTTTCACAGAATAATCCGTCTCTTTCCGGCTTGTATGTTCTATAGTTGATAGTCTCAGGCTTCAAAACCTCACCATGCGACTGCTCCAAGATCATTTCTGGAGAAGCTAAACTGATAGTGATTTTTGAGAAGTTACTCTTTTTATTGTTATCTGCTCTATAAGCCATAGTCTTTTACTCTAAAAGTTCTTAATTCATTAATCCATTGTGATGTTCAGTCCAAGACCTCTCAATTCATGTAACAATACATTGAAAGATTCTGGAATTCCTGGTTGAGGAAGAACATCTCCTTTCACAATTGATTCATAAGTCTTAGCTCTACCAATTACGTCATCCGACTTAACTGTTAGAATCTCACGCAGGATGTTGGCAGCACCAAATGCTTCAAGTGCCCATACCTCCATTTCACCAAAACGCTGACCACCAAACTGAGCTTTACCACCCAATGGTTGCTGTGTAATAAGCGAGTATGGACCGATAGAACGTGCGTGCATTTTATCATCAACCATGTGGCTCAGTTTAATCATGTAAATGATTCCAACTGTAGCTGGCTGGTCGAAACGCTCTCCTGTTCCACCATCGTATAGGTAAGTACGTCCATAACGTGGCACACCTGCTTTATCAGTGTACTCGTTAATGTCGTCCATGCTAGCACCATCAAAAATTGGTGTAGAGAATTTAAGGTCTAATTTCTCACCAGCCCATCCAAGAACTGTTTCATAAATCTGCCCCAAGTTCATACGAGAAGGTACACCAAGTGGATTCAATACGATATCTACTGGGGTTCCATCTTCCAAGAATGGCATATCCTCTTCACGAACGATACGAGCAACAATACCTTTGTTACCGTGACGTCCTGCCATTTTATCACCAACTTTAAGTTTTCTCTTCTTAGCTACATAGACTTTAGCAAGTTTTACAATTCCAGAAGGTAATTCATCACCTACTGAAATTTGGAATTTCTTACGCTTGTATGCACCTAAAAGATCATTTGCCTGAATATTGAAGTTATGTAGAACTCGCTGAATTTGCTTGTTCACTTTTTCATCCTTTGTCCAACCTTCAGGGTTAATGATAGTATAATCTATAGATTGAAGTGCTTTCGCAGAAATCTTCAATCCTTTCTTGATTAATTCTTCTTTGAAGTTGTTAAAGATTCCGGCTGACTTATTAGCACCTACGATAGCCAATAGCTTCTCAACTAGGGTATTTTTAAGTTCAGCGTAATCCTTGTCATAATCTTTATCTAATTGCTCTAATAATGGCTTATCCTGAGCTTTAGACTTTCTATCCTTAATTGCTCTTGAGAACAATCGTTTATCAATTACAACACCTCTTAAAGAAGGAGAAGCTTTCAATGATGCATCTTTTACATCACCGGCCTTATCACCAAAGATTGCTCTTAATAGTTTCTCTTCAGGTGAAGGATCAGACTCACCTTTAGGTGTAATCTTACCAATTAAAATGTCGCCTTCTTTAATTTCAGCACCAACTCTGATGATACCATTTTCATCCAAGTCTTTTGTAGCCTCTTCAGAAACGTTTGGAATATCAGAAGTCAATTCTTCAAGACCTCTTTTTGTATCTCTTACTTCAAGAGAGTACTCATCAATATGAATAGAAGTAAAGATATCATCTTTAACTACTTTTTCAGAGATCACGATCGCATCCTCAAAGTTATATCCTTTCCAAGGCATGAATGCCACTTTAAGGTTTTGCCCTAGAGCTAAATCACCTTTTTGTGTTGCATAACCTTCAGTAAGAACTTGTCCTTTAGAAACTTTGTCTCCTTTTGCTACAATAGGCTTAAGGTTAACACAAGTACCTTGGTTAGTTTTTCTAAACTTAACTAGATCATATGATTTAACATCATCAATAAAGCTAACCAAACGCTCGTCTTCACTTCTATTGTATCGAATTGTAATTTGATTTGCATCAACGTATTCCACAACTCCATCGCCCTCTGCGTTGATAAGTACTCTTGAATCACGCGCAACTAAACGCTCAATTCCAGTACCTACAATCGGAGAATTAGGCTTCAATAGAGGAACTGCCTGACGCTGCATGTTAGATCCCATCAAAGCACGGTTGGCATCATCATGCTCCAAGAAAGGAATACAAGATGCTGCGATAGATGCAATCTGGTTCGTTCCAACGTCCATTAAACTCAATTCTTTTGGCTCCACAACCGGGAAATCACCTTCAAGACGTGCCTTAACCTTATCCGTTAAGAAGTTACCTTTTTTGTCAACCTGTGCATTTGCCTGAGCAATTGTTTTCTCATCTTCCTCTTCAGCACTTAGGTAAATAGGATCTTTATCCAAGGCCACTTTACCTTTGATTACCTCACGATAAGGAGTCTCAATAAATCCAAGCTTGTTCACTTTTGCGTATACACATAAAGAAGAAATCAAACCAATGTTTGGTCCTTCTGGAGTTTCAATCGTACATAAACGACCGTAGTGTGTGTAGTGTACATCACGAACCTCAAATCCAGCACGCTCTCTGGAAAGACCACCAGGCCCTAAGGCAGAAAGTCTTCTTTTGTGCGTTACCTCCGAAAGAGGGTTTGTTTGATCCATGAACTGAGAAAGCTGATTCGTTCCAAAGAATGAGTTGATTACAGAAGACAAAGTCTTTGCATTAATCAAATCCGTTGGAGTAAATACCTCATTATCTCTTACGTTCATTCTCTCACGAATGGTTCTAGCCATACGAGCTAAACCAACTCCAAATTGAGAATATAATTGCTCACCAACAGTTCTAACACGACGGTTAGATAAGTGATCAATATCATCAATATCCGCTTTTGAATTTACTAACTCAATCAAATACTTGATGATTTTAATGATATCTCCTTTCGTTAATACTCTTTGATCTTCAGGAGTATCTAGATCTAATTTTTTATTTAAACGGTAACGACCTACCTCTCCTAAATCATAACGAGTTTCAGAGAAGAATAATTTATCGATAACACCACGAGCTGTTTCCTCATCGGGTGGCTCAGCATTTCTTAACTGACGATAAATGTGCTCAACCGCTTCCTTTTCAGAGTTAGAAGTATCTTTCTGAAGTGTGTTGTAGATAATCGCAAAATCAGCAGCATTTACATCCTCTTTGTGTAAGATGATGGTTTTTACGTCTGCTTCAAGAATCATGTCAATGTGCTCTTCTTCAAGAACAGTCTCACGATCGATTACAACCTCATTTCTCTCAATTGATACTACTTCTCCTGTATCTTCATCTACGAAATCTTCAACCCAAGACTTAAGAACACGCGCTGCTAGCTTTCTACCTAAAGCCTTTTTTAAGCTAGTTTTGTTTGCCTTAATTTCATCTGCAAGGTCAAATATTTCAAGAATATCTTTATCTGATTCGTACCCGATAGCTCTAAAAAGAGTAGTTACCGGTAACTTTTTCTTACGATCAATATAAGCGTACATTACACTATTGATATCCGTCGCAAACTCAATCCATGAACCTTTAAAAGGAATTACTCTGGCAGAGTATAATTTTGTCCCGTTTGCGTGACGGCTTTGACCGAAGAAAACACCTGGTGATCTGTGTAGCTGAGATACGATTACTCTTTCCGCACCGTTCACTACGAACGATCCTTTTGGTGTCATATAAGGAATTGTACCTAAATAAACATCCTGAACGATAGTTTCAAAATCCTCGTGTTCTGGATCAGTACAATATAATTTCATTTTTGCTTTAAGAGGCACACTGTAAGTTAAACCTCTATCGATACACTCATCAATGCTGTATCGTGGTGGATCAACAAAGTAATCCAAGAATTCTAATACGAATTGATTTCTCGTATCCGTAATTGGAAAATTTTCAGAGAACACTTTATAAAGGCCCTCTTGCTCCCTATTTTCAGGAGTTGTTTCTAATTGAAAAAACTCTTGGAAAGATTTCAACTGTACTTCCAAGAAATCTGGATAATCGAAATGTACAGCGCTGGAAGCAAAATTAATTCTTTCCGTTATACTATTATTATTTGCCAAGGCTTTAGGGTTTTAAATTAACAATCGGTTTTAAACCACAAAAAGGTTTAAGCGTCCTGACACCTTGCCAGGACACTTAAACCGTTTATTCTTTAGCTTAGTCTTACTTAAGTTCAACTTCAGCTCCAGCTTCTTCAAGCTGTGCTTTAAGAGCTTCAGCCTCATCTTTAGGAACACCTTCCTTGATAGCTTTTGGAGCTCCGTCAACCATCTCTTTAGCCTCTTTAAGACCAAGACCAGTTAACTCTTTTACGATCTTAACGATAGCTAGTTTAGATCCACCAGCGCTAGTTAAGACAACGTCAAACTCAGACTTTTCGTCACCACCACCAGCGTCTCCGCCACCAGCAGCAGGTCCAGCAACAGCTACAGCTGCAGCAGCAGGCTCAATACCGTGCTCTTCTTTTAAGTATTCCGCTAATTCGTTAACTTCTTTTACTGTTAAGTTAACTAATTCATCAGCGATTTTTTTAATATCTGCCATTTTAGTAATTTTTAAAATTGATTGATTAATTTATAATAATTGAGTGCGTACCAAATTTTAGTTAGCTCTTTCTTCAAGAGCTTTAAGCAATCCTGCGATTTTGTTCTTCCCAGACTGAAGAGAAGAAACAACATTTTTCGCTGGAGACTGAAGTAATAGGATAATATCTCCAATAACTTCTTCTTTACTTTTAAGTGCTGCAAGAGAATCAACTTTATCATCTCCAACAAATACAGCCTCATCAATGTAAGCTCCTTTTAGGACTGGTTTATCATGCTTCTTTCTAAACTCCTTAATAACTTTCGCAGGAGCATTTCCTACTTCAGCAATCATTATAGAAGTTGGACCAGCCAAAATTCCTTTCAATTCTGAAAAGTCTTTTCCTTCTACTTTTTCAATTGCTTTTTCAAGAAGAGTGTTTTTTACAACTCTCAAAGAAACATTGTTCTTATGACAGTTTCTTCTCAAAGCATTGTTTGCTTCAGCAGTTAGATTAGCAATATCTGCAACATAGACAACGTTGTTGTTGGTTAAAGTTTCAACCAACTCATTTATCATTTCATTTTTTTCGTGCTTGTTCATAGCTAATAAATTAAGCGGTTAATGACTTTACCTCTAACTTCACTCCAGGACTCATAGTGCTTGAAATAGCTGCGCTTTTCATATAAGTACCTTTAGCGGCTGCAGGCTTTAATTTAATTAAAGTAGAAATTACCTCAGCTGCATTCTCCTTGATTTTAATAGCATCAAAAGATGCTTTTCCAATAGAAGCGTGAATAATTCCATATTTATCAACTTTGAAGTCAATTTTACCAGCTTTAACATCCGTTACAGCCTTAGCGACATCCATAGTTACCGTTCCGGTTTTTGGGTTTGGCATCAAACCTCTAGGACCTAAAATACGACCTAAAGCACCAACCTTTGCCATAACTTGAGGCATTGTGATGATTACATCAACGTCAGTCCAACCACCTTTGATTTTTTCGATATATTCATCTAATCCAACGTGATCTGCACCAGCTTCTTTTGCTTCTGCCTCTTTATCAGCAGTACAAAGTACTAACACTTTCACATCTTTTCCTGTACCGTGAGGAAGAGATACCGTTCCACGAACCATTTGGTTTGCTTTTCTTGGATCTACTCCTAAACGAACTGCCAAGTCAACAGATGCGTCAAATTTAGTTAGAGAAATATCTTTAATTAGTTTTGAGGCTTCATCTAAAGTATAGTGTTTTTCACTGTCATACTTTGACAAGGCTTCTTTCATTTTCTTAGTCAATTTTGCCATGTCTAATAGATTTATCTAGGGAATTCACCCTTTACGTTAACACCCATACTTCTTGCTGTTCCTGCAACCATTTTCATAGCAGATTCAACTGTAAAACAGTTAAGGTCAGCCATTTTATCTTCAGCAATTGCCTTTACTTGATCCCAAGTAACGGTAGCTACTTTCATACGGTTTGATTCAGACGAACCTTTTTTGATTTTAGCAGCTTCCATCAACTGAACAGCAGCTGGAGGAGTTTTAATGATAAAATCAAAAGACTTGTCTTTATAAACTGTGATTACTACAGGAAGTACTTTACCTGCTTTATCTTGGGTTCTTCCGTTGAACTGCTTACAGAACTCCATAATGTTCACACCCTTCGCACCTAATGCAGGTCCTACTGGTGGTGATGGATTCGCAGCTCCTCCTCTGACTTGTAATTTAATCAGAGCATCTACTTCTTTTGCCATACTATATAAATTGTGTAGTCAAACAACACGCTCAAGGCCTGTCTCCTACGGTTAATTATTTACGATTCCTTTTCAACCTGTAAATAGCTTAATTCCAATGGTGTTTTTCTTCCGAAAATCTTAACCATCACTTTAAGCTTCTTCTTCTCTTCGTTTACTTCTTCAATAACACCAGAGAAGTTGTTAAATGGTCCATCAATAACTTTAACAGACTCTCCAACAATGTAAGGGATGTTAATTTCTTCATTGCTTTCAGCAAGCTCATCAACTTTACCAAGTATACGGTTCACTTCAGACATTCTTAATGGAAGAGGTTCACCTCTTTTTTCAGCGCCCAAGAAACCAATAACATTGGTAATCCCTTTTATCGTGTGAGCAACTTCACCAACTAAAGCCGCTTCAATCAATACATATCCAGGAAAAAATGATCTCTCTTTTGAGACTTTTTTTCCGTTTCGAATTTGGTATACTTTTTCAGTAGGAATAAGAACTTGAGCAACATAATCTTGCCAACCCATTCTTTCAACTTCTAGTTCGATATATTCCTTAACCTTCTTTTCCTTACCACTTACGGCTCGAACTACATACCATTTTCTTTCTATACCTGCCATCTTATCTTTCGTTTAGAGCTATTAATTAGGAGAAAAAAGAATAAACGAACCCAAGTAAACCTTTCCAGAAAGAGAAGATTCCTTCCGATCCAAAACTTGCTATTCCAAAAATGGTATCCATCAACCAAACTGAAATTGCAATCAACACAGAAGCTACCAAAACAATCAATGAACTTGATTGCAATTCTTTCCATGTTGGCCAAGTCACTTTGTGCAGTAACTCGTCTACTGTTTCACCTATATATGCTCTAAATTTTGACATTTTCTTTCTTTTGCACGGGCGGAGAGGCTCGAACTCCCGACACCTGGTTTTGGAGACCAGTGCTCTACCAACTGAGCTACACCCGTATATTTACAAGGAAAAGGCATCCCGCCTAAGCGAGATAACCTTCCTTAAAATATACTTCTTGTTTCTTACTCAACAATTTCAGTAACCTGACCAGCACCTACTGTTCTACCACCCTCACGGATAGCGAAACGTAGACCTTTGTCCATAGCTACAGGAACGATTAAGTCAACATTAATGGTTACGTTGTCACCAGGCATTACCATTTCACGTCCTTCCTCTAGAGAAATCTCTCCAGTTACATCAGTAGTTCTGAAGTAGAACTGAGGACGGTACTTGTTATGGAATGGAGTGTGACGTCCACCTTCTTCTTTTTTCAATACGTAGATCTCACCTTTGAACTTAGTGTGAGGAGTGATTGAACCAGGCTTAACGATTACCATACCTCTTTTGATATCAGTTTTCTCGATACCTCTTAAAAGAAGACCAACGTTATCACCAGCTTCACCTCTATCCAAGATCTTACGGAACATTTCAACACCTGTTACAGTAGTCTTCATCTTCTCTTCTTGCATACCTAAGATCTCAACTTCCTCTCCTGTTAATACAACACCAGTTTCGATACGTCCAGTAGCAACTGTACCACGACCTGTAATTGTAAATACATCTTCAACAGACATTAGGAATGGCTTATCTACATCTCTAGGAGGTAACTCAATCCAAGTATCAACAGCAGCCATTAACTGGTCTACAGTCTCAACCCATTTTCCTTCACCGTTCAATGCACCAAGTGCAGAACCTTGAATTACTGGAGTGTTATCACCATCATACTCGTAGAAAGAAAGTAAGTCTCTAACTTCCATTTCAACAAGCTCTAAAAGCTCAGCATCATCCACCATATCAACTTTGTTCATGAAAACAACGATACGTGGAACACCAACCTGACGTCCTAATAGGATGTGCTCACGAGTTTGAGGCATTGGACCATCAGTTGCAGCAACAACCAAGATAGCACCATCCATCTGAGCAGCTCCAGTTACCATGTTCTTTACGTAATCGGCGTGACCTGGACAGTCAACGTGCGCGTAGTGACGATTTTCCGTTTCATACTCAATGTGTGAAGTATTAATAGTAATACCTCTTTCTTTTTCTTCTGGAGCGTTATCAATGGTATCGAAATCACGGTTCTCAGCAAGACCTTTATCAGCCAATACTTTAGAGATAGCTGCAGTCAATGTTGTTTTACCGTGGTCAACGTGACCAATTGTACCGATATTTAAGTGCGGTTTGGAACGCTCAAATGTTTCTTTTGCCATAGTTCCTAAGGTTAATTATTTATTTTGTACTTAATTTAATTTACAAACACCAAAAAGGCTTCAAGTTTACACTCAAAACCCATATTATTTAATTTAGAGCTAGCGATGGGAATTGAACCCACGACCTCTTCCTTACCAAGGAAACGCTCTACCCCTGAGCTACGCCAGCTTTTATATCGCCAGAGGGTAACTCAAAAAATTAGAGCGGGAGACCGGGTTCGAACCGGCGACATTCAGCTTGGAAGGCTGACGCTCTACCAACTGAGCTACTCCCGCTTATACTTTTTATTACCACCAGAGTCCCACAAAAAGTTGTGGGGAGAGCAGGATTCGAACCTGCGAAGGTAAAAACCAACAGATTTACAGTCTGTCCTCGTTGGCCGCTTGAGTATCTCCCCGTCCAAAACTCTGGAGCCAGTGAACGGACTCGAACCGCCGACCGGCTGATTACAAATCAGCTGCTCTACCAACTGAGCTACACTGGCATTTTCACTCTTTCAAATCACCTGTTTTTTACGTAAAAAAAACAGACCCTTGAATTAGGGTCTGCAAATGTAGTCATTGTTTTTAATTCAACAAATACTTTTCAAAAAAAAATTGATTTTTTTTTAGCCAGCTTTTCTCTGCTTGCCTTTAGTGCGTTTAATCTGCTTTCTTAATGCTTCAACTGCGAGATCTGTTGCTTCTTCAAAACTCTTGCATTGACGCTTTGCAAATAATTCTTTTCCAGGGATATTCATCTTTATCTCTGCAACCTTATTTCCCTCTTCATTGTTTTTATCCAACCTAAGGTAAACATCCGTGGAAGTAATTTCGTTATAAAACATATCCAACTTGTTAATCTTACCTTGAATAAAGTCGATGAGTTTTGAATCTGCATCAAAACGAATGGAATGAACTTGAACATTCATAATTTACCTCCTTGCTTTTATTGCCCCCTGGGGTGAGCTAGTTTATGTACATTTTTTAGTTTCTCAACGCTATTGTGCGTATAAACCTGTGTTGCTGATAAATTGGAATGCCCCAGAATTTCCTTTATCGCATTCAGGTCGGCCCCATTGTTAAGCATGTGTGTTGCGAAACTATGCCTTAACACATGTGGACTCACTTTTTTCACCGTTGTGATAGGTCTAATGTAACGATTTACAATTTGATAAACAAGTTTTGGATATAGTTTTTTGCCCCTTGCAGTTAAGAAAAAATCTTCCTTAATTTCCCCGAACTCCTCCCTACAAAGTGTTTTATATTGAGTTAACAAATCGGATAGATTGTGTGAAAGAGGGATAATACGTTCTTTGTTTCTTTTCCCCAATACCTTAATTTCATCATTGCTAACATTCACACTTTTAAGATCAATTAATTCCTGTCGTCTAATTCCTGTGCAATAAAACAACTCTAGAATCAACTTATCCCTAATTCCTTCGTAAGTATTTTCAAACGATATGCTCGACAAGTCAATCATTTCCTTTTCAGAAAAAAAATGAGGGAGGTCTTTCCTGTGTTTTGGAGGGGTAATTTTACTTAAAGGATTAAGTTCTATGTTCCCTTTTCGTAAGTGGAATTTAAAAAAGCTCCTTAAGCTACTTATTTTTCGATTTACGGTTCTAGGAGAACTACCAGTCTCCATCAAAGACAAGACCCAGGCTCTTACGGATTGAAAGTTTGCTTTTATGAGCTGAGTATCCCATTGAAAAGAAAGGAACTCTTCAAACTCAAGAAGATCTTTTTCATAAGCAAGCACCGTGTGCTGTGAATAACGCTTTTCTAATTTTATATATGAGATGAAATCTTTGAGCATAAAAAAAGGAGTTCAATATTGAACTCCTTTAACGTATCTTGAAGGAAGATGTTACTCTTCTCTTTGCATTTTTTCTTTATAAGCCGCCTTAATAACTTCTTGGCGTCTTTCTACTGAAGGCTTAGTAAACTGTTGTCTTCTTCTTAATTCTTTTAATACACCAGTTCGCTCGTACTTTTTCTTGTACTTTTTTAAAGCTCTTTCAATATTTTCTCCTTCTTTAATTGGTATCACTAACATAATTCACCTCCTTTAAGTGGGCCGCAAAGATATAAATCTTTTTTCTAATCCCGCAACAATTATTTTAAAACTTCTCGTGCAATTACCAATTTTTGTATTTCACTGGTTCCTTCGCCTATAGTACAAAGCTTAGAATCTCTCAAAAACTTTTCAGCTGGGAACTCTTTTGTGTAACCGTATCCCCCAAATATTTGAACCGCTTCTAGGCCACATCTTACACTTACTTCTGAGGCGTAATATTTTGCCATAGCGGATTCCTTGGTCATTTTTTGACCTTTATTTTTTAGATCTGCTGCTTGATACAATAACAGCTCTGCACACTCAATTTCCGTAGCCATATCTGCTAATTTGAAGGCAATACCTTGGAATTGTGATATCGGCTTTCCGAATTGTTCTCTCTCTTTTGAATACTTTAAAGCTGCTTTGTATGCTCCTTTTGCAATACCTAGAGATAAAGCTCCTATTGAAATACGACCTCCATCCAAAACTTTCATCGCCTGAATAAAGCCTTCTCCTACTTCACCAAGAATATTATCCTTATGTACTCTACAATTATCAAAGATTAACTCTGTAGTTTCGGAGGCACGCATTCCTAGCTTGTCCTCTTTTTTACCATGGGTAAATCCTTCAGTTCCCTTTTCAATTGCAAAAGCTGTCATGCCATGAGAATCTCCTTTCTCACCAGTTCTTACAATAACAACTGCAATGTTACCTGACTTACCATGTGTAATGAAGTTTTTAGAACCGTTCAGAACATAATAATCGCCATCCTGAACAGCAGTTGTATTCATACCTCCCGCATCAGAACCTGTTCCTGTTTCTGTAAGGCCCCAAGCTCCAATCCATTCACCTGTAGCCAATTTAGGTAACCACTTTTTCTTTTGCTCTTCATTTCCAAAGTACATGATATGTCCTGTACAAAGAGAATTATGAGCGGCAACACTCAAACCTATAGAACCACATACTTGAGCAATCTCAGAAATCACCGATATGTATTCGAAATAGCCTAGACCGGAACCGCCATACTCTTCTGGTACTAAAACACCCATCAAGCCTTGTTCTCCCAATTTCTTGAATAATTCCACTGGAAATTCTTGGCTTTCATCCCATTTCATCACATTGGGACGTATTTCTCTCTCTGCAAAATCGCGTACCATTTGCGCGATCATTTTCTGGTTCTCTGTTTCTTGAAAATTCATTCTTGTAATTTAGATAGGTCTTCTTATTTGAAGGCCACTAATTTAACAATATTTTGACTGTAATTGTTTAACTTTTGTGAGCCATTTAAGAATTCTAAATCGACTAAAAAGGAAAAGCAACCCACTTCAGCGCCCATTTTTTTAACTAGTTCCGCTGCTGCTGCCGCTGTGCCTCCTGTAGCTAGTAAATCATCATGAATCATAACTTTCATTCCAGGAGTTAGGGCATCTTCATGCATCTCTATTTCCGCGGATCCATATTCTAAATTGTAGGCATAGGAGACAGTTTTATATGGCAACTTACCTTTTTTTCTTACCAGAATAAACGGAATTCCCATTTTTTGCGCAATCAAGGGCCCAAATAAAAAGCCTCTGCTCTCTATTCCGATAATCGCATCCAAACCATCATTCTTCGATCGTTGGACAAAAGCATCTGTTATCTCCTCCACTAATTTGGGATTATGGAAGATAGGAGTAATATCTTTAAATAGAATGCCTGGTTTAGGAAAGTCAGGAACGTCTCTGATATGCTCAATAATTTTTTGTTCTAGCGTCATTTTACTGATAAATATGGTTCAAGCTTTTTTGCTTGTTGTTGATTTAGATTCTCAATGCTATAAATATCTGAAACTTCTTTAAATTCTCCATTCTTTTCACGGTAAGATATTAGCGCGTTCGGAAAATCCCAATTTTTAATGTAAGGGTGTTTTTGAATATCGTAAGCCTTGCATGTGTTAATATTAATAAGCTTTATAGGGCCAGAAGCGTTGACTTGACTTTTTATCTCCTCCCACTTTTCAGCGTCAATCCCATATACCTCCTTGAGCTGCACTGCACTATGAAACCCACCAATCAATTCTCTATACTTAACTATCCTTGCTGCATAAATCTCTCCTATCCCTCTAATTTTCTTCAGTTCTTCTTGATCCGCCAAATTAACATTAACAAGAACGGTAGCTTTCTTCCCCTTTTCTTCCTTCTTATGTTCGACAGAGGTATTTGTTTTATTGCTTTTTGTGTAATTGTAATTTGTTTTTGTATCAGTAGATTTCTCAATCCTTATGTAGGGTTCTAGCTCCCTGTATTTGTTCGAATCTACGACATATAAGCGTAATAAGTCTTCTTTGCGACTAAAACCACCAGATTTATTTCGATAGGATAAAATACTCGTCGTTTGTTTTTCCGAAAATCCTAATTTCTCCCATACGTCAGCATCTGCCTTATTAGGATCAAATGGAAAGAGCTTATTTCGCTTTTTCTCATAAGGAACGGTAGCACTACTGTCTGATTTATGCAAGGCAATGAGCTCATTTTG
This sequence comes from Flavobacteriales bacterium, assembly GCA_964230025.1. Classification (GTDB taxonomy): domain Bacteria; phylum Bacteroidota; class Bacteroidia; order Flavobacteriales_D; family JAUILH01; genus CAXRFO01. The sequence continues at coordinate 47,776 of CAXRFO010000004.1, forward strand.
GTAGTCCATATAGTTCAAAGGGGCACTGCTTACCCAGAACCTATAAGTCATAACATAGGCGGCTAAAAGAACAATGATTAAACTTAATGCAAAAAGCCCACGTTTTTCTGAAACCGAAAACTCATTTAGGCCTTTTAGGGGGCGCATCCTACTCTACACTTTTCGTTTTATCGACAAATTTCTTGACCTCCTTCTTGACGATCGGAGCAAGAATAATAAGACCAATTATATTGGGAAATACCATAGCGAAAATCATTGCATCTGAGAATGCAATTACAGAACCTAGACCAACGCTAGCTCCAATCACCACAAAGATTAGAAATAGACCTTTATAAACTAAATCTGCGTTTTTCCCTTTTCCAAATAAGAATTTCCAAGCTTGTAAACCATAGTATGACCATGATAACATTGTAGAGAAGGCAAATAAAATTACTGCGATAGTAAGAACAATGGAAAAGTTAGGAATGTTTTGATCAAATGCCATTGAGGTCAAATCAACTCCACCAACCGCTTCACCAGTTCCATTCATGATAACATTACTACCTCCTTCATCTAAATTCCCATAACTGAATAGGCCGTATCTTAGATTGGTTATAATAATTGCTAATGCCGTCATGGTACAAATAACTACGGTATCAATAAAAGGCTCGAGTAAAGCTACCATCCCTTCACTAGCAGGATACTTTGTTTTTACTGCGGAATGCGCAATTGCAGCGGAACCAACACCAGCTTCATTCGAAAAGGCAGCTCTTTGAACTCCCACAATTAATACTCCGACAAATCCACCTGCAATACCCATTGGGGTAAATGCACCTTCAAAAATGAGTCCGAAAGCATCTCCAATGTACGACAAATTCATCCCTAGAATTATTAACACTGCCAGTATATAAATACCTGCCATGAAAGGAACTATTTTCTCCGTTACATTTCCAATTTTCTTAATTCCACCAATAATTACAATTCCCACTAAAACGGCAATGATAATTCCAAATAAAAATCCAGCATAACTAGCCTCAATGCCAGTGGCAGAAACGAATTGTGCTGCTGCCTGGTTTGATTGGAACATATTTCCGCCTCCAAAGGATCCACCTACACACATTATCGCAAAGAATATGGCAAAAACTTTACCCAAAGTTGCCATTCCTTTTTCCTTTAATCCTTTGGAAAGGTAGTACATGGGACCACCGTAAACGGTTCCGTTCTCGTCCACATCTCTATATTTGACCCCTAAGGTACACTCAACAAATTTTGAGGACATAGAGAATAACCCTGCCACTATCATCCAAAATGTCGCACCAGGACCTCCCATAGCGATTGCAATGGCCACACCTGCAATATTTCCTAGACCAACTGTTGCACTTAAAGCGGCGGTTAAAGCCTGAAAGTGTGTAACCTCTCCGTCACCCTCAACTTTTATTGTTTCTATAGCATCTCCTCCTGGAGTAGGATCTCCAGCTGCTACATCTGTGGTATGTTTATCAATTTGATCATAATCCCCGCGAACAATCTTTATTGATCTCTTTAGAAATCTAAAATTCGGAAAAGCAAAGTAAAATGTGAAATATAATGCCCCTCCAACCAAAATGAATAAAACAATGGGGACATCCAAACCATTTATTGAAACAGAGTAAAATACCACCGAGGAAACAGCATCCGCAACAGGTTTAAAACCCTTGTCAATTTTTTCAGAAATACCCTCAGCAAGCGAGAATATTGGTGTAATTACAAATAGTAAAACTGCTAATAGTTTGAATGATTTCATAAAATTGTTTGGTTTAGCCCCGAAATTACAAATTATAAATTTAACTGAGCCAATCCCTCCTCAAAGCTTAAGGGAGCATAACCCAACTCTTTGTTTGCCTTATCCAAAACAAAACCTGTTTTAGGAGGACGCCTAGCAGCTTGCCCTAAACTTTCTGAGCTAACTAAACTCATTTTTGATGTGTCCAAATTATAGAATTTGGCAACTCTTTGGACAATTTCATCTATCCTCATAAAGTCTTTCCCAGATATATGAAAAATGCCCGTAGCTCCTTTATTTATAATTAATTCACATCCTTTGGCAAGATCGCCCACATAGGTTGGCATACGGTATTGATCATTGACTACTTTTATGGGATCTCCTTTTTCTAATGCGCCTTTTGCCCAAAGAACAATATTTGATCGACTCATGTCATCCGCAATACCATAGATAATAATCGTTCTGGCTATTGCCCATTTCAAACCTGAATTCTGCACTAACACCTCTGAATCCAACTTTGATTGGGCGTAAATACTTAATGGATTGACCTCATCGGTTTCTTTATAAGGTCCGTTTTCTCCATCAAAAACAAAGTCGGTAGAAAGGTGCACAAAATGAGGATTGAATGACTTGGAGTGTTTTATCAAATATTCAACTGCCTTTACATTTAGCAGCCTACAGGCCTTCGGATCTAACTCGCATTGATCAACATGAGTCATGGCAGCGCAATGTATAATAGCATTTGGACGAACTTCTGACAGAACTTCCTTTACCGAATCTTCATTGGTTATATCCATCTCTCGATAGGAATACCCAGACTTATTCTTCAAACGATTCTCACCCTTTGACGTGGCAATAAGCTCATAGTTTGAACTCATTAACTTTACCAAATGCTGACCAAGCAGTCCATTTGAACCTGTAATAAGAACTTTCATTAAATACCTAGAACGCTGTTAAGCTTTTTTATTTGTTCATTATTCCCTAATACAAACAACTTTGATTTTGGTAACAAGGGGGTACTAGGACCTGGATTAATATGATACTCTCCCGACGGGTCTCTCATTCCAATAATATTGCAACCGGTCAATTCATATGAGTTTAGCTCCCCAATTGATTTGGTTTGCAAGTCTTTTGGTAAATCTTCAAATGAAACCTCTTCCAGATTAACTTCATGTTGTCCTTGAAAAGAAATTAAATCTAAAAATTCTACAACATCCGGTGTGATTACCAAAGATGCCATATGAGATCCCCCTAAACTGTCAGGCATGATAACGTTATTAGCACCTGCCATTCTCAATTTCTTCTCTGAAGTAACTTTTGAAGCTCTACTAATTATAGTCAAATTTGGATTCAAATCACGTGCGGTCAGCACAACAAACAGGTTGTCTGCATCCGACGGAAGTGTGGTAATTAATGCTTGTGCATTTTGAATATTTGCATTGATCAGCATTTCATCAGTTGTAGCATCCCCCTGCAGAAATGTTACTTCCTCCTCTTTGTAGTCAGTAATGATATCGTTGTCTGCCTCAATAACTAAAAAAGAAGTATTGTGCACCTTCAATTCACCAGCTGCTTTTTTGCCTACCCTACCATATCCAACAACCACTACATGATTCTTCATTTTCTCAGCCGTTTTCATATTCCTATAACGTTTAAAATATTTAATGTATTCCCCACCTACCAAGTATGAAGTAATCGCAGATACTGCATACGCGAATGTACCGAAACTTGTAACAATCAAAAAGGCGGTAAATAATTGCCCTACTTTACTTAACTCATGTACTTCAGAAAATCCTACAGTAGAGACTGTAATGATCGTCATATAGAAGGAATCAACTAAATCCCAACCTTCAACTATCATATAGCCAAAAGTTCCTCCAATAATGATTAGAGATAATAAGATCAAGGAAAAATATATCCTAGAAAAAAGCTTAAAGTTGAAGAGCATTTTCATTCTTACAGATCCCAAATAGTTTTACGTTTCTTTTTAAAGAACTTAAAGAACTCTTTATGTTCAAGTACAAAGGCCATTATTAAATAGAGCAGCAAGTAGGATCCGACGGTAATAAAACTGAAATAAATAAAATATATCCGCACCTTGTGAGGTCTTATACCTAGCTTTTTACCCCACCAGGAACAGACACCAAAGGCCTTTTTTTCAAAATAACTGAAGATACTTTTAATCATTTTTTAAACAGACTTACTCCGAAAGCACAAGATAGGCATTTTTTACTTCTACAGTAGTGGTTAAAAAGGTGAATTTTAGCTTGACTTTCAGCAGCAGTTTTTGATTTCCATTCTAGTTTATCCCACTTTTTAAGGATGGAGTTTTTCTCCGCCTTTAATTCATGCATCCATTCAATCGCACGAGATTTAAATTGCTCCTCTTGCCTTTCTGCTCCATAAAGAAAAATAAATGGGAGTACCGTATTTATTAAAAGTAATTCGACACTTCCATCCCCAAGGCGACAGGACTTTTCTTCAACCTCATTTTTAAAGGTATAATGTGTTTTCCAAAACGGATGAGCCTCAAAATTCTTAAATAATAAAAGTAATTCTTCAAACTCTGTACAATCAATAATTGCAGCAAACATTCTGGGGTGTTGCGATATGAAGTTTGCAAATTGCGCTATTCTGATGGTCGGGAAATTATGCGGGCGCATCCTACCAAACTTCCAAATACTCGGTTTTAGCCCAACTAATCCAGATAATTTTTTTTGATAATCATACTCCTTTAAAAGTTGATGAGGATATAAATCTGAACCAGATATTAAGCCTGACTGACCAAGCAATATCGCTTCAACAATAAAGGGATTGTTTACATTTTTTTGAAGTAGCTTGAGTGGAGTACTCCTTGCCAACAATTCCATCGGTAGCGCATTGACTTTAAAACCAAAATTTCTGCAAATACTTTGATAAAAGGCCTCCTCCCAATCATTGTTATTATAATTCAATGTCTCTTTATATTGACTAGCTCTTTTCTCAAAGCGTTCCACCAACATTTTATCTATTACGCTTGCACGGAGCAAATCGTTAAAACTTTCAAAGCTGTCAGCACAAAGAATTTCTTTTTCGGGTTCAAACCATGAGTTTAGTTTCTGAAAGACTTCAATTGGAATTCTGTTCTTCAATTCTAATACAACTAATCTTTCACCATTATTATTTTGAACCTCTTTATCGTGCTCATATACCACATGAAGAATAACGTTGTTATAGGCTGGATCATTCTGATGACCATGCAGATCCCAGTCAGAAGATTTGATATGCATTTCTATATTTCCAGCCCATTCAATACCATCAAGTTTGATCCTACCATTTGAAAAGTCTGGACCAGAATGTTGGTTTCGGAATCCAAAATTGATCAGTTCCAAAAGCTTACCATCACTCGTTTTAAGGTTAGAAATATCAAACTTCTTCAGCTGCCATATAAGATATAGAAATTCCTCTTTCATAAATTCATTTTGAAATTAAGAAAAGTGCTGGAATAAAAAAACCCCATCCAAATTGGACAGGGTTTCAATTTTATCTAGAAGCTTTAAGCTTCTTCCAAGTTGAAATTATTCTTCTACAACTTCAAATTGAATTGTTTTACGTACTTCTTTGTGAAGGATAAGCTCAGCTTCATAAGTTCCAATTTCTTTAATTGAATCTCCTTTGATAGAGATAGATTTTCTATCGATATCAAATCCATCAGCTTTCAATGCGTCAGAAATTTGGATGGTGTTAACCGAACCGAAAATCTTTCCGTTCTCACCTACTTTAGCTCCAATCTTAATCGTTTTACCGTCTAATTTTGCAGCATTAGCTTCAGCCTCTTCCTTAACTTTTGATTGTTTGTGAGCTCTTTGCTTTAAGGTCTCTGTATGCATCTTCTTTGCTGAATCAGTAGCAAGAATTGCATAGCCTTGTGGAATAAGGAAATTTCTTCCGTATCCATTCTTCACAACAACCAAATCGTCTTTATAACCTAGTTTATCAACGTCTTTCTTTAATATAACTTCCATGATAACCTCCTATTATTTAAGCATATCACCAACGTAAGGCATAATAGCCAAGTGACGTGCACGCTTAATTGCTTGTGAAACTTTCTTTTGGTACTTCTGAGAAGTTCCTGTAATTCTTCTAGGTAAGATTTTACCTTGCTCGTTTACAAATTTCATTAGGTAATCTGGATCTTTGTAATCGATATACTTGATTCCTAATTTTTTGAAACGACAATATTTCTCTCTATTCTCCTCAACTGCAATGGGAGTTAGATATCTAATTTCTGATTTATCTGCCATGATTTTAGTTTTGAGGGTTATGCGTTTGATTTATCTCTTCTGCTTTCCGCGAATGTAATAGCATGCTTATCCATTTTCATGGTTAAGAAACGCATAATTCTTTCGTCTCTGCGGAATTCAGTTTCTAGCTTGTTGATTAATTCTCCGTTTTCCAATTCGAATTCGATTAGGTGATAAAACCCAGTCGTTTTCTTTTGGATTGGATAAGCTAATTTTTTCAATCCCCAGTGGTCCTCATGATGGATTTTCCCTCCACCATTTTTAATTTCATTTCTGAATTTGGCCACTGTTTCCTTTGCCTGTGCTTCAGACAAAACGGGAGTAATAATGAAAACAGTTTCGTACCTTTTACTCATAATTAATTTTTAAATGGAGCGCAAAGATAGCTTTTTCTTTTTGAATACAAATAAATAAAGCCGAAATATCACTGATTTTCTAGTGTTGCACCACAAAACGACCTTTAAGTTCTCCATTTTCATTCAACACATAGTATAAACCATTAGCAAAATCAGATACATCTAATCTAACTAATCTAATACCGTTCAGAGGCAGAGAAGCTAACAGCTTTCCGTCAGTGCTTATTACTCTCAACAATTTTATATGATCTAATTTATTTAATATCAACTCATCGCTGACAGGGTTGGGGTAGATATTAATTGACTCAACTAGATTTTCAACTATGCTATTAACTGGCGAAATTACGACCATCATAGAATCTTGGTGAATACAGTTAGTACTATTCGAGTATTGAACAGAAACAGAACCTGAAGAACCTGTACCCCAATCAACATCAATAGTATTTGTTCCTTGTCCCGCTATAATGTTACCACCTGTTACAGTCCATACATAATTTAACCCGGGACCTAAATTATAAGTGTAAGTCTCATTTGATAATGCCTGAACATTAGAGCTACCCACAATATTACCAACCATACTTGACAAGGTATCCAGAACAATATAAACCGAATCCTCACTTGAACAATAGTTGTTATAGGTATTTACATAAATCCACCCCGACTGATTGACAAAAAAGCTTTCACTATTTACATTGGTGGTAGTGGACTGCCCCAGCCCAGTCCAATCAAAAGAATTCACTGCTGGGAAATTTCCATTTGCTGTTGCAATTATCGTTGCAGTGTCACATAAAACCGAATCAAATAAACTTAAATTTAGTGTTGAGTTATCTACAAAAACATAAATGGTATCATAGCTCAGGCATGTAGGAATACCATGTTGAGTTATGATTGAATTCCAGCCTTGACCAAGCAAACTCGAGGGAAGGGAATCACCAACATAGCTCCCACTTTGATAAAACCACTCTATATCATTGGTTCCTGAAACTAGAAAGTAATCACCACATTGTCCGGCGATACTATCACTTAATGAATAGGTATCCTGGTAAACATCAACGGATACAGTGTCTGTGATTGTCAATCCACAACTGTTCTGCATTTGAACTAAATAAGTACTCGATTGATTTGGAGATAATACCTGTATAGAACAATATGTGCATGAAAGACTATTGATATCTCCATTCAAAACGGTCCAATCAGCATCAAGCGGTGTTGAATATGTCATATTAGACCCAAGACAAATTTGTTCATTTACCAGGTCAAAGCTTTCACCGTTTAGGTTTATCGTAATGATGTCCGAACCTACCCCAGGTATTGGACAAAAATCGTCATTCGCATCAAAATAAATGTTTGCACCTTGATTAATATTGGGGATACATACTGAAGCAATTATTGGGTTAATTCCATTGATATTAATAGTGGCGTTAGGGTATACACTCTGCAAATTGGTGGTAAGGTTTAAGGTATCGTTTGCATCTGGATCGTAAAACTCTATATCGAAACACAAGGTGTTACTTGAGCATACATCAATCGTATTGTTATTGACAGAGGTGTTTCCTGATAGGTTGCTCAAACCAAGTGATTGCGGGGCATTGTTGCTTCCACCACAATTCATAACAAAAGCGGTGATCGTATAATTACCTGTTTGAACTAATTGACCATTAACGTATTCCTCACTTTGAACGTTTATAACATAGTTACCAACCGTTGTTGGATACATGCAAACTAAACCATTTGTGGGGTCAACATAAATTCCATTCATGGGGTTTGCACCTGAATATCCAGCGTTATAATTTACTGGGACTCCTGAACTGTTCCACACATTATGAAGAGAATATACAACTGAATCATTTTCAGTTTGGCTAAAGCCAGGGTTGAAACAAATTGTATCGTTTAAACAAGCAAGAGGAACCATATAATTACTTGGACTAACCTGACTTGCACAATTTCCTGTGGAGTTATCCAATTCAGTGGAGAAAAAGTAACTCGGCTGACCCGATAAGTTTGTTGAACCCCCATAGCAGCAAGAACTATAACTAATCTCCCAATCTGCGCAAGGAGGCAGTGTTACAACCACCTGCCATTGGTGGTAGTAAAACCCAGCCAATGCACCACCATTGCACGTAGTTTGTCCTTGAAGAGAGGAACAATAAGCTGTAGAATCAAACTGATAAACCGTATTTGTTGCTTGGACCGTGAAGGTAGTGCAAGAGCTTGAAATCGTGAGGTTTTGTGGGTTGCTCGGCTGAAAACTAGAGCCACAATCTTCGTACAAACCCAATGTTAGTAAATATTGATTAGAACCTAAACATTCAGACGTAACATAACCACCTATTATGTGAGAAGCGAGTGTGGTATATGTAGCTAGAAATAATAAGGTAGAGAGTAGTATTCTTTTCATTGAGTGTTTTGTTTTAAGCTTTATCTTATTTTTGCCTTCTAATTCTTTTGTTACAGACGTGAATATTGAAAAAACTGTTGCATATACCCCAAAGAAACTAGAGCAACTACCCGTAATGGAGCAGTTTGCTACTTTGCAAGGAGAGGGCTATCACTCAGGGCGTGCCGCCTACTTTATTCGCCTGGGAGGTTGTGACATTGGATGTGTTTGGTGTGATGTGAAAGAAAGCTGGACAGATGATCATCCCAAGCAAAGCTTAGATGACTTACTGACGAACATTTACGCTTCTAAAATAAAGTTTGCAGTTATTACTGGAGGTGAACCGTGCATGTACGATCTGAATGAAATGTGCAAACGTTTCAGGAAATACAATATTGAAATGGCCATTGAAACATCCGGTGCTTACCCCATAACGGGAAAATGGCATTGGATTTGCCTTTCTCCTAAAAAGTTTAAGGCTCCTTTAACTGAGTCCTTGGAAATTGCAAATGAATTGAAAGTAATCGTTTTTAATAAATCAGACTTCAAATGGGCGGAGGAACATGCCGCAAAAGTTTCTTCCGACTGCCTGCTTTATTTGCAACCCGAATGGGATAAAAAAGAGGAGATGTTACCCTTAATCATTGATTACATAAAAGAAAATCCGAAATGGCGACTCTCCAACCAAACCCACAAATACATAGATATACCATAATGACACGTTCCATTTTATTCGCAGTTATATTGCTTTTATCGGCTAGCTGTAAAGCTCAAATGTATTACTCTACCGATGACAAAAAGGCCATTAAACTTTTTGAAGCAGCTCAAGAGTGCCTGCGGGTATCGCCAACCAAGATATACCCAGACTATAAATGTGCTATTGGAAAGCTAACAGCTGCTACAGAACGAGATGATAAATTCGAGGAAGCATGGTTACAACTGGGTGAAATCTATGAGAAAACAGGGCAAAATAAGAAAGCAATTGACGCCAATGTGCGCGTCCTTGAGATGAGTAAAGGGAGCAGCGCTAATTCATCACTTTATTACTTTACAGCAAAGCTCGAAATGAAAGAGGGCATGTATGAAAATGCAAAAATACACGCCGCCTATTATCTTGGTATAAGAAATAATAACCCAGAATTATCAAACCGTTGCTCCTTGATGGTGCAAAGCTGTGAGTTTGCCATTGAAGCCTTAAAAAATCCCGTGGAGTTTGAACCTATTAATTGTGGCCCTGGCGTAAATACGGCCGCACCTGAATATTTTCCTGCTATTACGGCCGATGAAAATCAGCTCTTATTTACACGCCTTATTACAGATAGCCGTGTTCCTCAGCAATTGGGTGGAAAGCAGGAAGATTTTTACATTTCAGAAGCGGGTGATGGAAACTGGAAAACGGCCAAGTCAATTGGCGGTTCAATTAATTCTGTCTTTAACGAAGGTGCTCCTACCTTTTCTGCAGATGGTAAAGTTCTAATTTTTACAGCTTGTGAATTGATGGATCAAGGCTATGGCGAAAACAGAAGAGGCGCAGGCTCATGTGACCTATTCTATGCAGTTAAACAAGGTGGCATTTGGTCTGCTCCCGGAAATATAAGCTCGCCGATAAACACTTGGGACTGGGAATCACAACCCTCCTACTCTGCCGATGGTAAAACACTCTACTTTGTAAGAGGTAAAAGAAGAAAACAAGCTCGTCGTGACCCCAAAGAACAGGACATTTATGTATCTCACTATGATAGTAAGAATGGATGGAGTACTCCAGAAAAACTTGGCGCTAATATCAACACTCCGGGTAGGGAGGAATCTGTATTTATCCACCCTGATGGACAAACTTTGTATTTTTCTTCCGACGGTCATCCTGGTATGGGCGGTTTGGATATTTACATGAGCCGCAAGCAAGCCGATGGATCTTGGGGACCTGCCATAAATTTAGGATACCCGATAAATACCGCGGATGATGAAAACAGCCTCTTAATTTCAAGAAGTGGGGAAAAAGCATTTTTTGCATCTGACAGAGAAGGTGGCTATGGTAGTCTCGATTTATATTGGTTCAAACTTCCGGAGCATTTACGCCCTATCAAAACAACCTATGTTAGCGGGCTTGTTTATGATGCGATTTCCAAAGACAAGTTGGGAGCCAAGTTTACCCTAACGGATAAAGAAACAGGAGAAATTGTTGTTAGCTCTTATTCAGATGCTACCAACGGAGATTTCCTTTTGGCGCTGCCAGCAAACAAAAACTATGCGCTCCATGTAGAAAAAGATGGCTATATGTTCTTCAGCAAGGAGTTTCAGCTGAAGGAAAGCGAGAATGAAGAACCTTATTATATCGACATCCCTTTAATTCCAATTGGAGGAACCAACGGTTCTGTTGTCTTGGAGAATGTATATTTTGACTTAGATAAAGCGACTCTAAAACCCGTTTCCAAGGTAGAGTTAAACAAGTTAAAAGAGTTCTTGGATCAACACCCTCAAATTAATATTGAATTGCACGGACATACTGATAACCAAGGAGATGATGACCACAACATGCGCCTATCTCAAGCCAGAGCGGAAGCCGTAATGAATTACCTTATCGAAAATGGCATTGCGGCTAAAAGGTTAAGTGCAAAAGGCTTTGGAGAAACAGATCCAATTGCCACCAACGACACACCTGAAGGACGAGCTAAAAACAGACGAACGGTTTACAAGATTGTTGGGTAAATTTGACCTATGAGCGACGATTTCTCAGGCTTTCAAAAACGCAATAAACTAGACCCGGAAGACTTTTACATGTCGGAGGATGGGTACATGGTATTTACAGAAAAGTACCATTTAAAAAGAGGCTATTGTTGTAAAAGTGGTTGTAAGCACTGCCCTTATGGTTATGACAAAAAAACGGGGCAAGTAAAAGGAAATTAATTGTTCCTTTTGATGATGCCTCTGATAATTCCTAAATCAAGGGACCAGGCATTGATAATTGCAAAGTATCGCGTTGCTATTACAACCAACATGGATGAAATAGTAACGAGGGATTCATTGAGGTCCAACTCTGAAAGCAACAAGTAAACGATACCACCCAGCATGCAAGCACTTGCATAAATTTCTTTTCGGAAGATTAGTGGCACCTCATTGCAAAGAACATCTCTTACTACTCCTCCAAATACAGCTGAAACAACTCCTAGCATAAGTGCTGACTCCCACATGAGTCCGAAATTGAGAGATAACTTAATACCCAATACAGTGAATAAGCCGATTCCAATGGTATCGAATAGAAACATTCCTTTTCTCAATTTCTTGATGAAGGAGTAAAATAGCAAGCAGCAAACAAAACCCAGAAAAATAGCCAGGAGTGCATCCCTGTTCATTAACCAGCCCACCGGATGCCTGCCTATTAATAAATCCCTAATAGTTCCACCTCCAATAGCCGTTACGAAACCAATAATGAAGGTGCCAACTAAATCAAAGCGTTTTTGGATGGCTATGCTCACCCCTGATATGGTGAAAACAAAAGTTCCGAAAATGTCCAGGTAATACATCCACTGCATGGCACAAAGGTGGGAATGTTTTTATAAAGAAAAAATGGAATCTTAATTTACTTAAAAATCAAATTAACAATCGAAACAAACTCCTCCCAAGGCAACTGCTCTGGCCTTTTTGAGAAGATTTCATTTTGTTTGATTTCATCGTTTAGTAACGGTTTGAGGCTATTCCTCATTGTTTTTCTTCGTTGATTAAAGGCCATTTTTACAACTTGGATAAACTTCTTTGGGTCACAATCCAAGTCTATATTCTCCTTCCGGATCATTCGAATAACCCCTGAATCAACTTTTGGTGGAGGGTTAAAAACACCCGGAGGCACCGTAAACAAATACTCTATATCAAAAAAGGCCTGCGCTATAACGGAGATGATTCCATAGGTTTTATTTCCTTGAGGAGCAGCTATTCTTTGAGCCATTTCCTTTTGAAACATTCCCGTAAGCTCCAATACTTGCTCCCTGTTTTCAATGGCTTTAAATACAATTTGACTTGAAATATTGTAAGGGAAATTCCCAGCAATAATAATTTTCCCAAAACTGGATAAATCAGCTCGAAGGAAGTCCTCTTGATAAACTTTAAGTTCTGGGTGAAAATGGGCCAGATAAGTAACCGACTCTCCATCCACCTCAAAAGCTTCAACTTTGGATGGATATTTCTCAAGTAAAAAAGAAGTTAGTGCTCCTGTACCCGGACCTATTTCCAAAATCTTATCGGCTTCCTCTGCCCTCTTTATGGAGTTTGAAATCCTTTCAGAAACTTTGGGATCTTTAAGAAAATGTTGCCCCAAGTGTTTTTTAGGTGCTACTTTCATCTGGTTTCGTGGTGCAGCACCTCTAGTATTGTTCTAAACGCAGCAAATTTTCCTGCATAGCGTTCGCTGTGGTCTTTTTGAAGGGCAGCTGCAAATTCGGCTTGATAGCGATCGTAATCAGCCCATGATTTAGCCAAGTATTGAATACTGTAGGCTTTCCCGCCATCTTCTTCAGCATGAATTTTACAAATCTTATTATCGATAAACATACCCGTATTCATTACATCAGGAATGTGTGTATCCTTCATCCAATTTAACCATTCCTCATGAACATCTTCGTCTATACTGACGGTAACATTGTACAATATCATCCTTCTTCTTTTTCTATTTTGGGAGCAGTCTTTGGATCACTTCCACGAATTTCCAAAAATCTTTTTCTGGCCTCAACCACAAAAATTGAACTTTCATAGTCGAACATAATTTGTTTGTACAGGTCCGCAGCTAACTCACGATCATAAAAGTGAAATTCAAAAAGCTCTGCCAATTTGAAAATGGCATTATCCGCTAAAATATCCTCCGGGTAATACTCAATAATTGTTTTTAGATGCTCTGCAGCCAACTTAAAATCCTGTTGTTTGTAGGCAATTTTATATCGCATGTACAACACTTCATCTGCCAACATAGGGCTGCCTGAAAATTGTTGTGCAGAATCCAAATATTTTTCAGCTTCTTTAAACTTGTTTTGATAGAGCATGAGGTCAGCTTGCGCATACATTTCCATTGCTTTATAGGAAGTATCCAAACCTGTATTGTCGGTTATGAGCAAACTCAAATCAATGGCATCATTGGCTATCAATTTTGAAGTACTTGTCTTAAGTGCATTTAATTGAGACTGTGCCCATTCAAACTGACCTGCATAGTAATATATTCTGGCATTTCTGAACTTTGCCTCATGCCCTAAAATATCCTGCTCAAAGTCAAACTCTACTTGCTTATAATAAAGGCTGGCATCCCAAATTTCACCTGCTAGTAGGTGAATATCTCCCAACTCCATTTTTGCTTTGGCCTTGTCTTGTTTATTGGCCCCTTGCATTTCAAGAATTTCATTTAATAGCGCCTTTGCTTTAGGCATGTTATGCATATTGAATGCTTCAATATGCGCTAATTGCAGCATCAACTGAGTAGTCTTTGCATTTTTGCCCATTTCATTATCAGAGAGCACAAGCTCATATGCTTTTTCAAGCTCAATGAGGTCTTCTTGCGTGTACGAATTGTTCACCACATTATCGTACATGGTTCCTAACAATTCCACGCGAGCGTTGGTGCTATAATAACCTTTGGGGTAGGTATCTATTACATATTGAAAAGCTGAAATAGCCACGTCATACACTCTGGCATTCCGTGTAAGACGTCCCAAGAAAATTACATCTTCACCTTGCCCTTTTCTTCTTTTGTCCATGGCTTTGGTTTGCACCAAGGCCGACTCAAACTCTTGCTTTTGAATTAAAAACCAAATGAACATCTGGGAGATGTTATCATCGTTCGGGTTCTTCTGCGTTTTTTCAAGTAAAATCCTTCTTAATTGTTCAACTCCTTTGTCATTGGGATCCGAGAAGTCCAGCATGGCTTCTAATCCATTTTGAACATAGACCATATAATTCGGAAACTTCTGAACTACTTCTAGGTATTCGTTCAGCATTTTTTCACGCTGATTCATCCTGCCATACAATTGCGCCAGTTGAATTCCAAAGGGATAGTTCGGAATACTTTCTTTCCCGACTAAAAATGCCTCTAAGGCAAGATCATTTCTACCAATATTTTCAAAAGCCTTTCCAACATTTATTATTTCGCTGTAACGTGCTTTTGACCTTTCAAGGGCTTCTTGATATTTATCTTCTGCCTTGGAATTGGATCCCTGCCCTTCTAAGGCCTGTCCCCAATCAATATAAAGTGAAGTTTGATTTGAATTTCTTTTTAAGTGCCTTTTAACAAGCTTTTCCGCCTCATCCCATTCACCTAAAAAACTGAGGGTTTGAAAATAGTTTCCATAATAGGTTGAACTGGGGTTGGCACTATAGAGCTTTTCGTAATAGAGTTTTGCCTTTTCGTAATCCCCCGAATTATAGTAATGCGCGGCCAATTGTTCATCATTTCCAGGTTGTGAGAATCCTAGTCTAACAGTCCCTAATAATATGATGATCAACCAAAGTTTATTCATTTGCGCGCTTAAGGCTATCAGTAAAGTTACTAATATAAGGTCTTATACTGTCGTAAGTAAGAATCAAATTAGAAGTATATTCTACGAAGGCCTTTGTTTCTTCTAGTAAAACCGAAACATTATTACGTTCAAAACCCATGTATTTTTTGACCGAATCAGCCTCCTGAATGGCGTTCTTCTTTAAATCGTCCTGAAGAATGTTCAACTGAGATAGCTCATCGTTAAGGCGCTTTTTAGCTATACTAATATTAGCTGCCTGCTTTGGACCGTTTTTTAGGGCTTTGATATGGCTCATATAATAAGCAAACAAGGAGTCTACTTCCATACTGTCACTCAAAATGTAATAGGTCTGCGTTAACTTTTTTGTCTTGTCATAAAAGGGCTTCATTTCAACTAAAGCCATGGAATCAACACCTTCTAAGCTTTTCAATTCAGTACTCAACTGACCCTTTAAAGTATCAATTTCCTTACGCTCCTCGGTATAGTATTCCGACTCTCCACATGAACTTAGAAAGCCAATAATTAACGAAAGACTAAAAAAGATAAATGTTCTCATTATTCAATTATTTCAAATCCGGTGTAAGAATGCAGTGCCTTAGGAATAGTAACGCCATTTTCGGTTTGATTATTTTCCAAAAGTGCTGCTAAAATTCTTGGTAATGCTAAAGCGCTTCCGTTTAGGGTGTGCGCTAAATGTGTTTTACCATCGCTGCCTCTGTATCTCAACTTTAACCTATTTGCCTGGAAGGTTTCAAAATTTGAAATGGAACTTACTTCCAACCATTTATCCTGAGCACTTGAGAATACCTCCATATCAAATGTTAAGGCTGAGGTAAATCCTAAATCACCCGCACACAGCTTAGCCACACGGTAAGGCAATTCTAATTTTTCCAATAGTCCTTTTACATGCTCCACCATGGTATCCAAGGTTTCGTATGATTTTTCAGGGTGCTGCAATTGTACAATTTCAACCTTGTCAAATTGGTGCAAACGGTTCAAACCTCTCACGTCTTTACCGTAAGATCCAGCTTCACGACGGAAACATGGGGTATAACCTGTAATTTTAACAGGAAAATCTTTCTCCTCTAGAATTACATCCCTGAACATGTTTGTCAAAGGAACTTCCGCAGTTGGAATCAAGTAAAGATCATCAATACCCACGTGATACATCTGCCCTTCTTTATCCGGAAGTTGTCCTGTCCCGAAACCGCTATCCTCATTAATTAAATGAGGAGGAATAAACTCTCTGTAGCCTGCTTTATCAGCCTCATCCAAAAAGAAATTAATTAAAGCTCTCTGTAAGCGTGCACCTTTCCCCTTGTACACAGGAAATCCAGCTCCTGTAATCTTGGTGCCCAAAGCGAAATCGATAAGGTCATATTTTTCAGCAATCTCCCAGTGAGGAAGTGCATCCGTTTTAGGACTTGCATCAATTCCATTTTGATAGATTACCTCATTATCCGCATCCGACTTACCCAGTGGCACAATGGGGTTGGGTGCATTAGGAATATGACAAAGCTCATCTCTAAGCTTTTCATTAATGGCATTTAGCTTTTCTTTTAAATCATGCGTTGAAGCCTTCAAGTCCGTTGTTTTAGCCTTCATTTCATTGGCCTCAGCTGCTTTCCCTGACTTAAACAATTCTCCAATTTGTTTGGATAATTTGTTCATTTCAGCCAACTCTTGATCCAATTGTAACTGAGTCGCTCTTCTCTCTTCATCAGTTTTCAAGGCATCATCCACTGCTTGATCAAAGTCACCTCTCTTTTGTAGTGCCTTTTTAATTTCCTCCGCGTTCTCTCTAAGCTTGCTTATTTCTAGCATGAATTTTTTGTTTTGGGGTCGTAAATATACAAACAAAAAAGTCCTGTAACGCACTTGGCGCAACAGGACTTAAGTATTATAAAATCGTACGCCGACTATCCCTCGAAAGGAACTACCGATACGTATGATTTGTCGTTTCTTTTCTTTTGGAATTCTACCATTCCATCAACCAATGCAAAAAGTGTATGGTCTTTACCCATACCTACATTTGTTCCTGGGTGGTGTTGTGTTCCACGTTGGCGAACGATAATGTTTCCAGCAATAGCAGGCTGTCCACCAAAAATCTTAACGCCTAATCGTTTACTTTCTGATTCTCTACCGTTTTTGGAGCTACCAACCCCTTTCTTATGTGCCATTTCTTAATGTTTTTATTAATTAACTTAATGCTTCAATTAATTCAGCTTTCTTCATTGAAGAGTATCCAGAGATTTCTTTAGCTTTCGCCATCTCTTTTAACTCAGCAACCGTTTTTGAACTCAAATCTGAAGAAGCCTCAGCTTTAGGAGCTTCCTTTTTTGCTTCAGCTTTTGGGGCTTCAGCTTTAGGAGCTTCTTTCTTAGGCTCGGCTTTCTTAGCAGCAGCAGGCTTCTTAGCACCTGAAGCTGTAATTCCTTCAATTACCAACTCGGTTAAAGGTTGACGGTGTCCGTTCTTCACTTTATAACCTTTTCTACGTTTCTTTTTGAAAACGATTACTTTGTCGCCTTTTAAATGACGAACAACTTTGGCACTTACTTTAGCACCATCTACAGCTGGGGCGCCAACAGTTACGCTTCCTCCATCATTCAACAAAAGAACTTCATGATAATCTACTTTATCACCTTCTTTTGCATCTTGACGATGAACGAAAAGCTGTTGATCTTTTTCAACTTTAAATTGCTGCCCTGCTATCTCTACAATTGCAAACATTCTGTTAATTTTTTATATCAATAAAAATCCACTTTTTCACAAAGCGGGGTGCAAATGTAAGAATTCTTTTTTTAATCCGTGCGACAGCAAGGCACTTTTTTAAGCCTTCTTATTGGTTAGATAAACCCCCGACAGTATTACAAGGAACAAAGCAATTTGATACCATGCGATTTGTTCGCCGGCTAAGCCGGACCATAAAATGGCAAAAAAGGGTATTAAATAGGTAATAGAACTTGAGGTAACGGCATCCAACTCCTTTATAATATAATTGAAAGCTAGAAGTGCAATAGAGGTTCCTACAATAGATAATAGCAATAAGCTCATAAAGGATGGGTGAAAACCGCTCACCAATTCCCAATCAAAATCGGCAAACAAAAGCAAGATGAGCAAACAGGGAATAAATATAAAGGCAAAGCCACCTGTGGTAATTGCAATGGGACTTAAATCATGCAAGTAATTTTTTATGGTAAGTACAGAAATAGCATAACACATGGTTGCTAGCACCACAAGTAATCCGTAGGCATTAAAGTCTATTTCTCCGTTACTACTTAATAGCACCAATCCACTGGCACCTAAAAAACCTAAACTTAGTCCAAGAAAATTAAACCAAGTAAACTTCTTTTTAAAGATCCATATAGAACCTATTACGGTAAAGATAGGTACCATGGAATTTAATATTCCGGCCAAGGAAGCAGAAATTTCTGTTTCAGCGATGGTGAACAGGAATGCCGGGATTCCATTTCCAAAAAAGCCACTGACCATGATAGGAAGTAGATGTCTTTTTTTTATCCTTTTAATGAATGGTATGGCAAAAGGCAAGAGGAATAAAAATGAGATTATCATTCTCAAACCGGCCACTTCTATAGCGCTAAACCCTTTCCCATTCCAATCCATAGAAAACTTCATAAGGATAAAGGAGCCCCCCCAAGTTGCTGCCAACAACAAAAAAATACTAAGGTTGAGGAACTTTTTCACGCTGGGTGCAAATATTGCCTAAATTTGCGGAAGTAAAACGAAAAAAAAATGAAAAAATTTATCCTACCCCTAGCCGTTTTAGCAAGCGTTAGCCTTGTTTCTTGCGGTGGCGATGATGAAGCCGAAGAAAAAGAAGAAGATGCGACTGAAGAGTCTGCAAAAGTTGAAGAAACTACAACAGAAGAAGTTGAAGCTCCTGTTCAGTATGTTGCGAACGAAACAATCGCAATGGAGATTGAAGGAATGAAGTGTGCGATCAATTGTAAAGGTTCAGTTGAAAAATGCATCAAGAACACTGCAGGTGTTGCTGAGTTCAATGTGGAATTTGACAAAGAAAACCCAAGCAATAAAGCAATGATTTCTTTCGATAACAGCGTTACTTCTGCTGAAGAAATTAAAGCTGCTATTGAAGCAACGAATGACGGTGCTTACAAAGTAATCGCTACTGAGAAAGTAGAAGGATAAACCCTTTCGAAACAATAAAAAACTAGGCCGTTCCTTTGGGACGGCTTTTTTTATTTCCTATTTTCAACCCCATGAGAATTGAAGCCAACAGCATTTCAGAGTACTACGATAAAGTACCGGAAGAAAGAAAGGAGTACATCCTTAAACTTCATAAAACCATTGCCGACAATATTCCGGACGGCTTTGAACAAGAACTGGGCTATGGAATGCCCTCTTTTGTGGTGCCTAAATCAATATATCCAGCTGGATACCACTGCAAACCTAATCCTCCACTACCGTTTATTACGATAGGAAGCCAAAAGAATTTTATAGCACTTTATCACAGCGGTATTTATGCCAAAAAGGAATTACACGATTGGTTTGTAGCTGAATACCCCAAGCATTGCAAACGAAAGTTAGACATGGGCAAAAGCTGTATCCGTTTCAAAAAGCCCGAGGAAATACCTTTTGAGCTTATTGCTGAATTAGCGCAAAAAATGACGGTTCAAGAATGGATTGATATCTACGAAAGCGCGATTAAAAATTAATCGACAAGTTGCTTTCAGACAAGCCCATAAACACCCCAAAACCATTCTCTACATTGCTTCTAACCAAAACGGGTTGAGCAAAAAAGTTTCCTTGAGTTTCCCAAGCTCTTTGACTAGACAATAAATACTCGTAGCCTACCTTAGTTAGACTTTCGACCTTAACAATAATTGAAGACCCAGGCTGTAAGTTGGAGGTATTGGTGTATGCCCATAGCTTTAATGGCCCATTGGATAGCGCCAAACTTGAGGCTGTTAAATAAGCTTCTCTTTCATAGTTATCGCTTGAATTGTTTTGAAAACGGCCATCTACGGGACTAAAACTTAAATCATAGAAATACGACTGCCCCGTTCCTTGGTCAACATATTCTTCAATAACTCTAACGCGATAATAACCTTCCGAATTGGAAGCCTCTGTCAGGTTAAACTCTATTTCAAAAACATCCTGATCTATATTGTTCAAGGTTGCCGTATCATGAAAACTAATTGTTGCTGCCGGAGAAATTCGATCACTGGCCGTTACAGTTTCATAGTTTGCTTCTGAGGCCCGCATGGTATAATCAACACCAATAACACCCACACTGTTGGAAGAATAGAAACCGTTCCCATCTTCATTTAAGGTTTCAATAAGGTTTCCAGAAGCATCCAATAACTCTACCGTTGCACCTGTGATGTCATCCAAAGTCCCGTTATCAATTACGGATAAACTTCTACTTAAATGTACCTCAAAAACAGAGTCTTTTCGAAACACTGAGTTTAAGGTGATTTTAGGCTCCGTGTACTCTGCATCCAAGGGAATTTCTTTTTCACATGAAGCAAGAAGAGCGATAAAAGTAAGGGCTACAATAATTCTTTTCATGGCTTAAAATTTAAAACTGTATGATACGGATGGAATAATAGGAAACAAGCTGTATTGAATGAGTGCCCGATTCCCTTGATCGTTCAAAGAAAAGTCAAGATAAAATGGGTTTTGGCGATTGTAGATGTTGTAAACTCCAAAACTCCAAGTAGCTTCACCCCACTTCTTTTCTTTGTGCAGGTTTACCCCCAAGTCCAAACGATGGTAGGAAGGCATTCTATAATTGTTTCTTTCCTCAATATGGGTTATTTGACCGTAACCAAAAGACCCCAAATTGAAATAGTTGTTGGCAGAATTATAACGCTCAAGACCTAGTGTAACGGCATTACCTGTTCCGTAAACCCAAACCATTCCCACATCTACGCGGTCATTAAATTTATGTGTAACAGCTACACCAATGTCATGTCGCCTGTCATAACGATAAGGAAACTTCTTTCCGAAATTTAGGTTGTCAAATTGACGTTCGGTCCAAGACAAAGTATAACCAATCCAACCGGTCGTTTTCCCTTCTTTCTTTTCAAGTAAAATCTCACCTCCGTAGCTCCATCCGCGACCAATTTCTACCAAGGTTTGCCAATCTTGATCCGAGCCTAAGAAACTTGCTCCATCCTTGTACTCGATAATATTCTCCATGGTTTTATAATAAGCTTCTACACTAAACTCATATTGCTTTTTAAAGGTGCGTGCATAACCAATGGCCACCTGATCAGATATTTGAGGTGGAATGGTATCCGTTACCGGCAACCATAAATCGGTTGGCAGTCCAATTCCAGGATTGGTTAACAAGTGCAGGTATTGCGCCATTCGAGAATAAGAAAGCTTTAAGGATGAGCTCTCATTCAATCTGTAACGCCCACTAAACCTTGGTTGTGGGATTTGGTAAAACTTGTTGGCCGACAAAAACCCTGAATGATGATATCCCAAATTAATCTTTAGTCGCTTGGATATTTTCCAGTCATCTTCAATGTAAATGCTAAATTCATGAGAGTATAAGTCAACGTTTCCAAAGGTGGTGTCTTGCGCTGCCCCATTAAAGTTACTTGCAAACTGATTTACTCCTGGACGGAAAGTATGATAAATGTATCCTGCACCATATTTAATATGGTGGTCAGCCGTTGGAACAAAATCAAAATCTACCTTGCCTCCCCAATCAAAAATTCCTGAGGTATAGGAGTAAGAAAACCTGCTCTGATCAACATTGCCATTTTCTTCTTCAATATCTTCAAATGAAGCACCCACCAAAAAGCGGTACCTACTGTGCGTTGCTGTGACATTCATAAAGGTTTTGTTAGACAGCTGATTGTTCCAACGTAGAGCCGTTATCCAGTTCCCCCATTTTAATTCGGCCTCTTCCTTATTGGTGTATTTTACTCCGTTGTTTGTGTTAGAATATTCATCGTTTAAATAGGCCTTGTCATTTCCATTGTATGCCGAAAAATATAGTCGGTTTTTATCGTTGATTTTATGGTTGATTTTTCCGTTGATATCATAAAAGAAGTAGCCTGCTTTTAAGCCGTCTCCTTGCGCGCGAATAAAAGGCTGAGCTAATATATCAATGTAGGTTCGCCGTGCAGAAATTAAAAATGAAGTTTGGTCCTTTTTAATCGGTCCCTCCAAGGTTAGTTTTGAAGATATAACACCCACCGAGCCTTCACCGTGAAACTCTTTCATATTTCCTTCCTTCATGCGGATATCGATTACCGATGAAAGCCTTCCACCGTAACGTGCAGGGAAACCTCCCTTTACCAATTTCACACTGTTGATGGCATCTGCGTTAAAAACGGAGAAAAAACCGAAGAGGTGGTTCGCATTGTAAACAGGAACTCCATCCAAAAGAATTAGGTTTTGATCAGGACCTCCACCCCTTACATAAATTCCGCTGGAGCCTTCCGTACCTCCTTGCACACCGGGCAGTAATTGAATGGTTTTCATCACATCCTTTTCTCCCATCAAAGCCGGTAGATTTTTAACCTTTTCCATGCTCAGGTCTACGGTACCCATTTCGGTTCCATCGTGCACTTGCGTTTTATCGGTTACCTCAAATTCCGTTAGGTAACCTTCGGGCTCAAATTGTATGGAAATTGTTGTGTCTGCGGCTAAAACAAACTTGGTTCTTACGGTCGTCATTCCCATAACGGTATACACCAAATCAACACTATCCGATGGAAGGGTTAGCGAGTAAAAACCGTACTCATTTGAGGTAACTCCGCTCCCACTTTTACGCTCATAAACGGCTCCACCGATTACGGTTTCACCAGACTCAACATCCGTTAAGTAACCGCTGATGGTATAATTTTGAGTAAATGAAAATAGAGGTAGGATTGAGAGGGTAAGGAGTAAATTTTTCACTTAATCGTTTTAGATTTGATGCAAATAACGTCAAAAAGTTACACTATATTGCGTTTGAAAATGGAATTTAAAAAAGAAATATTGGACCTGGATGCAAGTGATAATGAGCGTCTGAACAAACAAATCGGTCTTTATCGCGTGGGACAAATTATTTCATTTTTTGTTCTTGGATTTGGGGCACTAGCCTATACCCTTTGGGATAACCCCTTTATCGTGTTCATGCTAGCTATTCTTGGCTTAGGAGGGGGTGCTGGTTTTGGCATAATGCTGAAGCGTGTGAAGGACGACTTAAAAAGCTCGAAAAAAACACGTCTCACTGGAAAGATAAGTGAATTAAAGGTCAAGAAAGATGGCAAAAAAGTTGGCTTTGAAAAACTTCCTAACCAGCGTATAAAATTTGAGCTTCAGAAAGAAGTAATTGAGCAAGACTATGTCCTAGGCACAGGTGAGCACGAACTATTTCACTACTACCTTATGCTTGGTGATGAAGAACTCTGTATATCGCGAGAAGAATTTCTTAGTCTGGATACCGGCGACTCCGTTGAAGTAGAATTTTCTTACAGCCGTGAAATTTTAAGCCTTGTTAAAGTAAACTAGGATGGCTTCTTTCATGAGGTGCTCCTGCTCTCTTTGATTTAGGTTGGGCAACTCTTTAAGCACCTTAAAATGTGGCCAATCATCTTTGTCGCGCCCTTCGTACTCGTAAAAACCAAAAGGACTCAACAAGGTGCATACCGCTATGTGCATGATGTTAACCTTCTCATCCTTTTTAAACTCCCTATGATCATGCCCCAATTCTTGCACCCCAATAATAAAAATGAGGGCTTGTAAATCCAGGGGACCAAACTCGGGTTCTAGCTCCGTTAATAAATCTCTAAACTGTGTTTCTAAATGAAAATCCACGGGGCAAAAGTACAACTCATTTAACATAGCACTGTGCGCAAAATGAAAAAAGACTTGAAAAAATGGACTTAGACTGGGCTAATTTTGCTGTGATGAGTTTTTTAGACATCATTTTATTTTTGGCCCTGGCCTATGGTGCATGGAAAGGTTTTAGAAAAGGCCTAATTATAGAGTTGGCCACTTTGGCCGCCTTTATTTTGGGTATTTGGGCGGGCATTAATTTTTCCGACTGGACCGCCAATGGAATAAATGATGCCACCGGTTGGAACAGCGACTACCTGCCTGTGGTTGCCTTTACCGTAACTTTTTTGGCCGTTGGAGCTGGCGTTTATTTTGGTGGTAAAGCCTTGGAAAAGGTGATTAACCTTGCCGCTTTAAAGCCCTTAAATAAGGTTGCTGGACTAATGTTTGGATTGGGTAAGGTATTGTTTATTGCCTCTGTAAGTTTGGTGATTTTAGAAAGCTACGATGAAAAAGGGGAATTTATTAAACCTGAGTGGAAAGAAGAATCTACCCTTTACCACCCTGTGAAAGATTTGTCTTTGGCCACCATACCAGATTTAAAATACTCTGAGCTATTTCTTCATAAGAAGGAGGCTCCTAAAAAGGAGTTGGGCGATAGTTTGTTGGTGGTACGCTAAAGCTTCTTTTATTTCCCAATCTTATAAAATGCTCCTATTTTAAACGTTGATATACGACGGTGATTGTCTGGATGGTCATGAGCATAAGGACGAGTACTAAACTTATTAAGCGTAAGATACAAATCATATTGAAATTGGAGGAATTTATATTGAAATCGCAACCCCGGTTTTATAGCATGCATTTCAAACTCATTTGCAATTACTCCTCCAAAATTATCAAAACTGTACATATATGAATAGCCTAAACTCGGTGCCCAGGAACACTCAGAACAGTCTTTTAATTGGAATCCATACCCGGCGTTTAAGGATAAAACCCAGGGCTCAAACTGATTAAAGACTTGTTGAATTATTTTGCCCGCACTAAAGCCTAATTGAAACTTATTACTTATCCATCTAGCGCCAAGCTCAACCTCAAAGGCACCTCCTCTTCTTTTTTGAAAATTAATGCCACTTCTGCTGCCATCCGGTTGCAAGCTCTGTTCAAAACTAACTCCACCACCAGCATTCAAACTCAGCTCAATATTATTTTGAGCACCAGCCCAAAAAGCCGTGCAAAAGGATATCAGCAAAAGTGTTCTTAACATGATTTAGAAAGATAGGGATTTATCTCAAGTTGAAGCTTCATAAATTTCTTACCCTTTGATGAGGGATTAAGAACTAGGGGATAAAAGATTAAGTGGCAAATTAGTCTTCCGTTTTATTGGCCTTTGTTTTATCAAAGCGAAGATAAAAATTAAGCCCCAGGCCATAATTCCATTTTAAATTTATGTCCCTTTGTAAATGCCTTTGAAAATATGCGTTTGCCGTCATCCAGCCATCACACAAGCTATATTTTGCCTCAATACCCGCAAACAGATTTGGCCACCAATATATAGGATTCCATGTGTTGTTTTCTTCGATGATTGCGCTGGTATTCTCCCAGCTGAACCCTACTGTTCCTTCTTCTGATTCATTAAAATCTCCAAAAGCACTTAAACGTAAACCAAAATCCCAATTTTTATATCGGTAATAGGTGGTGTTTGCAATGCTAATTGAATTTATCTTCACCCTCAAGTCAGGGTAGACCTCAGCATTGGGATATTGAATATTTACTGGATAACTCCTATCTGCTGTCCTGAAGGACTCGTGCCGCAATCCTACCGAAAAAGCATTGCGTATTTTTTTCTTACCAAATTGGTAGCCGAGCCATAGGTTAACCGTATTGGTATGAGCGCATTTTAATTCATAATATGAGAAAAAACGATGAGCCCTAAAGTTCCAATATCTATTTCGCACATTTTTCCCTAATTCTGCACTAAAAAAAACTTGGGAATAACAATTCACATTAAAACTTAGAACAAGTATTATAAAAAATAACTTCCTCATTATTCTAATACAAAAAGTGATGCATTTCTTAATACATCAACATTACTTTGAGGACTACCATTGGTATAATCACTAGTCCAAAACCAAGGGAGACCTGGACTATCGATAAATTCATCCTTAACATCATATACCACCTGGCCATTTAATGTATCAGCTATAAACATTGGTCGATAGATGACATCCTCTTCATACTCATACCCCACCACTATGGATCCATCATCCCGAATTGAAATGCTCTCTATCTTATCAGACCTAAATAAATCGCCATACACATAATATTCTAAATATCCTTTAGGTGAAACATAGCAGAAACGGCCTTCATTTTTAAAACGGGTACTGTCTATATCCACATATTCCGTATAGTAGTGGGTCGTATCGCCATTCGTGTTGGTTACATATCTTGGTTCCAAAATATACTTTTCCACAAAGGTTTTGCCTTCTAGTCCGGCCATCGGAATTTCTTCCTTTTTACAGGCTACAACCATTAGGCATAAACTAAGCGATCCGTATTTGAATAATTTATTCAAGGTTTAGAAATATAGGGATTAAATTTTATCCCTACTTTTTCAATGGCACGACAATTCCAATTTTGAAGTTTGAAAGGCGGCGATTATTTTGAGGGTCCTCGTATCGATAAGGTTGGTCACTAATTCCATCAAGAATAAAACTGAGATGATAGCTGAATTCTAGAATTTTCCATCTGTATCCAATTCCGGGTCCAATTGACACCATATGATATTTACTTTTTTCATTTGTAATAGCATTATAATCCTTGCTGTGAAAACTAGAAAATGACACAAATGGTATAAGGATTCCTTTGTCCTTTTTTATAAAGTAACCATATGCGAATGAAGGAGACCATTGTCTGTATGTAGGTCGAATATTGGTCTGAATACTTCCAAAAGTAGTTCTTATCATATGATTTTCTGATTCGAGTGAAAACCCTACTTCTCCTGAAAATATAATATACCGTTGACTTTGAAAAGAAAGACCACCTGTACGAGATCCATCTGGCCATAACCTATATTCATAACTATTACCTGAGCCAAAATTTGCTATGGCTTTAAATTGGAACTGAGCACCAGCCCAAAAAGCCGCACAAAAGGATATCAGCAAAAGTGTTCTTAACATGGTTTAGAAAGATAGGGAATTATCTTAAGTGAAGTGTCATAAATTCTTACCCTTTCTTTGGAGATTAAGCAGGGCTGGATAAAAGACTAGGTGGCAAATTATTCTTCCGTTTTATTGGCCTTTATTTTATCAAAGCGAAGATAAAAATTAAGCCCCAGGCCATAATTCCATTTTAAATTTATGTCCCTTTGTAAATGCCTTTGAAAATATGCGTT
>CAXRFO010000005.1:0-2924 GCA_964230025.1 Flavobacteriales bacterium
CGTTATGCCAATAATGCCCTCTATTTGATGAAAGTAAAAGTATTCATACTGGCTTTATTTTTTCCATCAATATGTCTAAGTCAAGATATTTCAATCGAGATAGATACACTTAACCTATCTGTCTATGGTCAATTAACAGAAACAGCCGTTTTCGAAGACAACTTCTACTTCATATTTCAATCTAAAAGAAGAAATACCTCCGCAAGTTTTAAGTCAATGAAAGTCTTTGATCTAAATGGAAAGTTCATTGAGAATGTATTTCTACCTCTGTCAGCAATTTCAATGCCTTACTATGATTTAAGAATTAACGATCAAAGACTTTATCTAAAACAAGAATCTTCTTTTTCTGAAAAGACATTTCTACTTGAAAAGTATGTTGCCAATTTCAATCAAATATCAGATACGTTGGTTTATATTCTTGAAGACTCAGATTTTAAAATTTATCCAAATTGCTGGGGTGAATGGGGAGGTTCAACATATTTTGAAAGCAAAGATAATGGCAAGGTATATGAACTCTCATCATCTTGTACTTACAATTTTGAAAAAACAAACCTCGGTTATTTATTGACCAACCGTCATGAAATTTTAGTCATTGAGAATCCAACTGAACTTTATGAGTCACAATTAACTTTCGATCGAAGTTATTTAGACAAACAAAACCAGGGAATTGACACGCTATTCAAATCTGAATTTGATCTTTATAATTCATTTGAGAAAGATAATGAGTTATTTGTGATTTATGGAGATTCCATAAATACTCAAGTAGGCATACTTGAAGATCAAGAATTAACACCACTATTTGATCTTGGTCATCCCTATCGTTTTTCAAATTTGTTTAAAAACAATCAAACTGATATGCAGATTCTAAAGATGTATACTTATGACAAAATCACTGAATTTGGAGGTCTTATTGGATATAAAGTGCTTGGTTTTCTTTTGATTAATGATGGTAATCTTCGATTATATTATGTCAATTAACAATAACCACAAATATTGGCATAACAAGCGTTTCTCCATGGGAGTCCTTTGGACAAGTCGGATACTGAATCTCCTCCTTCGGATATGTTCAGCACAGGCTCCGAACGGTGCCGCACTTTTGTATTGTGTCGGTGTAAATAAAATCGTTACTTAAACTAAAAACTAATCCCTGCGCCGCCCTGCCTGCCGGCAGGCAGGTTAAACTCGGGGTCGTTATACGCCTTAGATTAATAGCCGAATGGCATCTTCAAATCCTAATATCTTTCTAAAGTTAAGCTTCAATATTATTTCGTTTGTTTATAGCTTTTGCGTAATAGGATTAGCTTTATTGATGGCTGGTGGTGGTCATGGTTGGGTTTCTGCATTTTGGGCTTCAAGCCTGATTATTTTTTCGCTTCCAATAGCCAGTTTCGCATGGTTTCACAGAAAGACAGCTAAAGGAAAAAAGTATTCTTTAATTGCTGTTTCTGTAGCACTCATTGCAGATATATTACTTCTAAGCTTAACCTATTTCGAAGGATTTGAATATGCCTTTACTCTATTTCAATATGATATTAGTGGAGCAATTGGATCATTAATCTTTAGTTGGTATTTACTCTGGTGTTTATGGCAACTTATTACATTGACAGTTTTTGGCTTAAACTTAAAACAAAGCGGCGAATAACAAGCGTTTCTCCATGGGAGTCCTTTGGACAAGTCGGATACTGAATCTCCTCCTTCGGATATGTTCAGCACAGGCTCCGAACGGAGTCGCACTTTTGTATTGTGTCGGTGAAAATAAAATCGTTACTTAAACTAAAAACTAATCCCTGCGCCGCCCTGCCTGCCGGCAGGCAGGTTAAACGCAGGGTCGTTATGTTGCTAAATGGAAACTGAAACTGAAATTGAACCGATGTATGTAGAATGTGGCAGGCATGGTAAGCGCGTTGCTTCGGTATTGTGTTGTCATTTGTTAAAGAATGAAGGAGAAAAAGTAGGATTCGTTGAAAATTCAAGCCATCCAAATGACCTTCAAGCTTGGTGCGAGCGATGTGAAAAAGTATTTTTAGAAGAAGGTGGTATGACAGGCAACTTTAAAGAATTTAATGGAATGACTATTGTTTGTGTTGATTGTTATTCCAAGTCAAAGGCTTATCATTCTTTATGAGTACACAATTAACATACAGTAACTGGCAACATAACAAGCGTTTCTCCATGGGAGTCCCTTGGACAAGTCGGATACTGAATCTCCTCCTTCGGATATGTTCAGCACAGGCTCCGAACGGAGTCGCACTTTTGTATTGTGTTGGTGCAAATACAATGTTAAAAACTAATTAAGCCTCTATTCATTAGTTGTAACTTATACGTCATTGACGTATATTTTCCAAACTTACTAATATCGATGGAGTTCTTTGAAACACCCATTTTTACAAAGCTGATTCAAAAGCTTATTTCTGATACGCAATACCATCTGCTCCAATTGCAGTTGTCGATGCACCCTGAATCTGGTGAGATAATTAAAGGAAGTGGTGGGATACGCAAACTGAGATGGTTTGGGTCAGGTCGCGGAAAAAGAGGTGGTATTCGGGTGATTTACTATTATTTCACTGATAGTGAGCAAATTTATATGCTCTATGCATATCCAAAAAATAAAAAGGATGATCTAACTACAGATCAATTGAGGCAATTAAAACAAATTGTTGAGGAGCAACTCAAATGAATGATGAACTGTTTAACGAATTACTAGAAAGTGTAAAACAAGCTGGCGACATCCGTAAAGGTAAAAGCAAGCCATCTAGATATGCTATGATCGGTGAACCAGATGTCACATCCATAAGGGAAAAGTATAAAATGACACAAAAAGAATTCTCTTCACTGCTCGGAATAAGTGTAGGTACTCTTCGAAATTGGGAACAAGGCAGAAGAAAACCACAGGGACCTGCAAAAGTTCTTCTCAAAATTGCAGA
>CAXRFO010000006.1:0-2006 GCA_964230025.1 Flavobacteriales bacterium
AAAAGAATTTATAGTAATGACGGTTCTGTCGGTCTCTATGTAACAAAAGGACCCTCATCAACAGAATATGAGATTGACGGAATATCTGGAGCTACATTGACGACAAATGGTGTTACAAACATGATTAAGTATTGGTTGGGAGATAATGGCTACGGACCAGTAATAAAGAACTTGGGTCAGGAGATTAAAAATATATGAAATCTATATCTCTAAAAGAAACTAGAAAACTGCTTTTTACTCCAATTGTTGAGAATAATCCAATAGCTCTGCAAATCTTGGGTATTTGCTCAGCATTAGCTGTCACAGTAAAAATGGATGTAACTCTCATCATGTGTATAGCTTTGACGTCAGTAATTACGCTCTCAAACTTCTTTATTTCATTAATTAGACATTACATACCGGACAACATAAGAATTATCGTTCAAATGACGATTATTTCTTCCCTGGTTATTATTGTTGACGAATTATTGAAGGCATACGCGTATGAAGCTAGCAAAGAACTATCAGTGTTTGTTGGACTAATCATTACAAATTGTATTGTGATGGGTAGGGCAGAAGCTTATGCCATGAAAAATCCACCAATAAAAAGCATGCTTGATGGTTTTGGAAATGGTCTAGGATACAGTTTTGTTTTGCTAGTAGTAGCTACTGTAAGAGAAATATTTGGTAGCGGTACGTTCTTTGGTATGCAAGTTATGCCAGACAGCTATCAGGTTAATAACTTCCTTCTGTTACCACCTAGCTCATTTATCATTATCGGTATCATGATCTGGGTTATCAGATCTTTCAGTAAGAGCCAAGTCGAGGAGAATGAAAACCCACTAAAGGCTCACACATTTAAACCTCTCACAGTAAAGAAGGAGGCGTCTGATGGCTGATTTGCTTAACCTTTTTATCAAAACTGTTTTTATAGAAAATATTGCGCTTTCACTCTTCTTGGGGATGTGTACTTTCTTTGCTATCTCAAAGCAAGTCAAAGCAGCATTTGGTCTTGGAATAGCAGTCATTGTTGTACTGACTCTCACTGTTCCATTGAACAATATTATCTACAACTATGTGCTTAAAGAAGGTGCCTTAAGTTGGGCAGGGTTAGAAAATACCAACCTCGAATTTGTCGGGCTCATAACTTACATTGGGGTCATTGCTGCTGCTGTTCAGGTTCTTGAAATGTTTTTGGATAAATATGTGCCAGCTTTGTACAACGCTTTAGGAATTTTCCTACCTCTAATCACTGTTAACTGTGCTATTTTAGGTGCGTCCCTTTTCATGATCGAAAAGAACTATAATTTTACGGAAAGTGTGGTTTATGGCTTTGGTGCTGGATTTGGTTGGGCCTTGGCAATCGTATTGCTTGCAGGTATTAGAGAAAAACTAAAATACAGCGATATACCCGAGGGTTTAAGAGGTTTAGGAATTACATTTGTTATTGTTGGTTTAATGAGCTTTGGATTTATGTCATTTGGAGGAATACTGCTGTAATGGATATCTATTTAGGAATTTTAGCTTTCACATTTATTGTTGCTTTGCTAGTTGCTTTTGTTATGTTCGCACGTTCACAATTGGTTTCTACCGGTGACGTCACAATTGAGATTAACGGTGATCCAGAAAAAAGCATAACGGTTCCAACAGGCGGCAAACTGCTGAGCACATTAGCCGCGAAAAATATCTATTTAGCTTCAGCTTGTGGAGGGGGTGGTACCTGCGCAGAATGTAAGTGCCAAGTATCCGATGGTGGAGGATCAATTCTTCCAACTGAGCAATCACATTTTAACTATAAACAACAAACCGATAATTGGAGACTTTCATGCCAAGTTCCAGTGAAGAGCGATATGAAAATTCAAATCCCTGATGAAGTTTTTGGTGTCAAAGAGTGGGAATGTGAAGTAGTTTCAAACAACAATGTTGCAACCTTCATTAAAGAACTAGTACTTAAATTACCAGAAGGGGAAAACGTGAAATTTAGAGCTGGTGGATATGTACAACTTGAAGCGCCAGCCTACCAAGCG
>CAXRFO010000007.1:0-2306 GCA_964230025.1 Flavobacteriales bacterium
CTCTTAAAAAATGAACAAGACGTACAACTTTTTGAACGCCTCGCCTTTATGGCGCGAAATCAAAGATAATTTAGAGGAGATACCTATGTACCTATTATTTGGCATTTTTGGAGGTATTTGGGGTGCTAGATTAGCTAAAAAGCGTGGTGGCAAAACACTTGATATACTTCAATACTCTGCTGGATACTTTTTATTTTATGCAATAATTGGTGTAGTAGTAACTGTTATTTTGGACAGAACTATTTTTTAGAAAATGTTTATCAAATTTTTCGAAAATTTACGACAACATAAGGTACCAGTGAGTTTAAGAGAATACTTAACATTTCTTGAGTCCGTATCACTTGAGCTTTGTACTTACGATGTTGATCACTTTTATTTTCTCGGACGCATAATAATGGTGAAGGACGAAAGGCATTTAGATAAATTTGACAGAGCTTTTTCAAAAACCTTTGCCGGTATTGAATCTTTATCAATCAGAGACCTAATAGACTCTCTGGATGTGCCTGAGGCTTGGTTGAAAAAACTTACGGAGAGAGTGTTCGACAAAGAAGAATTAGAAAAAATTGAAGCGCTTGGTAGTTTTGAAAAGCTGATCGAAACTCTTAAGAAACGTCTAGAAGAACAAGAAAAGCGCCACCAAGGTGGTAGTAAGTGGATTGGGACGGCAGGCACCTCACCCTTTGGTGCCTATGGATACAATCCTGAAGGCGTCCGGATTGGTCAGGACCGAAGTAGGCACCAGCGTGCTGTTAAAGTTTGGGACAAGCGTGAATTTAAAAATTTAGATGACACGATAGAACTTGGTACAAGAAATATTAAAGTAGCAATGAAACGTCTAAGGCAATGGGTGAGAAATGGTGCTGAGGATGAATTGGATCTTCAAGGTACAATTCGGTCTACTGCTGAGAAAGGTTACTTGGACGTTAAAACGCAACCTGAGAGACGTAATGCGGTAAAACTACTTCTTTTTCTGGATGTTGGTGGTTCTATGGATCCATATATCAGATTAGTTGAGGAACTATTTTCGGCGGCTCGTGCAGAGTTTAAAAACCTTGAACACTACTATTTTCATAATTGTCTTTATGAAGGTGTATGGAAAGACAATACCAGGCGTTGGGAAAAGAAAATAGACACTTGGGAAATTTTAAATACATATGGTTCTGATTATAAATGTATATTTGTAGGTGACGCATCGATGTCTCCGTATGAAATCCTGTATCCAGGCGGCGCTAATGAATATTGGAATGAAGAGTCTGGTTCAGTTTGGCTAGAGCGTGCACGAACTCAATGGCCATCCAATATCTGGATCAACCCCTTACCCGTTTCTCAGTGGAAATACACGCAATCAGTAGAAATTATAAAGGAAATATTCCAATCAAGGATGTTCCCGCTAAATTTAAATGGAATAGACCAGGGCATGAAAACACTGCGCTCATGAGTTGAAAATTGCTGATCAAAGTATCATATCGTAAAGGATGATAAAGTTTGTCCCCATAATATTGCCTTTGGTATATGGTTTGGTGATGTTTCGGTTATCAGCTTGGAGGTTGAATCGAACACTTAAAAATCAATCAAGCTTGTTAGCAGATAAACAGCTCCTTAAACCAATTCAACTGCTGGCTAATGCACTTGATTTAGAAAGCATATCTGTAAACATCTATGAGATCGAACCAGTGAATGGGTTGGCAGCGCCCGATGGGAAAATTTTTATAACAAGGGGGTTTTATAATAAATTTACGTCCGGTGAGGTAACTGGGAATGAACTCGCCTCCGTGATCGCACACGAATTAGGTCATGTTGCCTTAGGACACACAAGACGACGGATGATAGATTTTTCAGGTCAAAATGCTCTAAGAATGGCTTTGGGCAGCATTCTTTCAAGGATTTTACCAGGTATAGGCGGAATTGTGGCCAACGTGCTTTCAAATCTTTTGATGGCTCGTTTGTCTCGAGCAGATGAGTTTGAAGCTGATGAATACGCATCTGCATTAATGATTAAATCTGGGATAGGTGTCAAACCTCAGATCTCCATGTTTGAGAAATTAGAAAAATTAAGCGGAAATAACGGTAATTTACAGCCCGCTTGGCTGCTCAGCCATCCCAAAACTAACAAACGGATTGAGAAAATTCAAGAAAATGTATCAAAATGGGATGCAAACAAATAGGATATAAAATTGATTAATTTATGTGTTTTTGTAAGTACCGATACGTGCTAATAGCATTTTAGTAGACCCGTCTTTTGTAGCAGCACTTTTTTTACCCGCAATAATTTGAGTAAGTTCTTCCGCCAAAACTTTACCTAACTC
>CAXRFO010000008.1:0-177583 GCA_964230025.1 Flavobacteriales bacterium
TAACACACCAAGTGGTAGTGCAACGGTAAACATGGTACAAGGAGGAGTAGCGCCATTGAGTTATTCTTGGAACCCAAGTGGTCAAGGAACGCAAACTGCTACGAACTTGTTGCCAAACACTTATACTGTAACTGTAACAGATGCTGACGGTTGTCAAACAACAGCTACTGGAACGGTTGGTAATATTCCTCCAGGTACAGCTACAATTTCAAACTCAACAAATGTATCTTGTTTCGGAGGAGCTGATGGAACTGCAACTGTGTCTATGGCCGGAGGTACCCCAACCTTCACTTATGAGTGGTTTACTGTAACAGGTGCTTTGATTAACCAACAAACTCAAACAGCAACAGGATTGCCAGCAGGCGAGTACTATGTAGTTGTTACAGATGCGAATACTTGTCAATCAACTTCAAACAGCATTATTATAACAGAACCAACTGAATTAATTGCTGCTGCGGTTGCAGTAGATGCAGATTGTAAGAATGATTGTAACGGAACAGCAACTGGTTCTGCAATCGGAGGTACAGGAGCATACAGTTACCAGTGGGATGCCACTGCATTAAATCAAACAACGGCTCAAGCTAACAACTTATGTGCGGGAACATATGACGTAACTGTAACAGATGCAAATGGATGTTCATCAATAGCCTCTGCGGTTGTTGGCGAACCGGACATTATTGTTGCCGATACTACGGTTGTAAACGCGAATTGTCAGCAGGCTGATGGTTCCGCTTGTGTGACTAACGTGCAAGGAGGTAACGGAGGATATACTTATAATTGGCAAACTGCAAATGCTTCAACTACTGCGTGTGAAACTGGTTTAGCTGCTGGTACTTATAATGTAATAGTTTCAGATGCATTAGGATGTCAATCTACAATTTTAGTGGAGGTTTCTGATTTAGGTGGACCATCTGCTCAAATCATTGCTCAAACAGATGTAGATTGTAATGGAAACTGTAACGGATCTGCAACGGTTGATATGGTTGGAGGTAACGGTAATACCTTTACTGTATTATGGGATGCGGCAGCCTTAAATCAAACAACACCAACTGCCTCTAACCTATGTGCAGGTACTTATGGTGTTACTTTAACAGATGACAATAACTGTGCTGCTACAACTACAGTAACAATTACTGAACCAACAGCTATTACATATAATACGAATACAATTGATCCTAGCTGTTTTGGATATTGTGATGGTCAAGCAAACATCTCTGTGGGTGGTGGTACTCCGGGATACACATATAACTGGCTAGATGCTGGTGGTGCAACGGTTGGAACTAATAATGATACACTTGCAAATATTTGTTCAGGAACTTATAGTGTAGTAATTACTGATGCGAATGGATGTATAGAAAATGTTACAGGATTTGTATTAACGGATCCAACACAGGTAACGGCAAACGCAACATTTACGGATGTAACTTGTAACGGAGCTTGTGATGGTACAGCCACTGCAACAGGTCTAACGGGTGTTGGTCCATTCTCTTATGCATGGGATGATCCTAATGCGCAGACAACAGCAACAGCTTCCAACTTATGTCCTGGAACTTATACATGTACCGTAACGGATGCTGATGGTTGCTTTACAACTGTTTCGGTAACAATTACTGAACCTCCTGTGCTTACCATCAGTATTGTTGGATCTACAGATGTAACATGCTTTGGTTTTAATGACGGTTCTGCAACAGCAAATGCTGCTGGTGGAAATGGAAACTACAGCTATTCATGGGATAACGGTGGTGGAAACAACCAGGTTGCTACCAACCTTGGTCCTAACACTTATACAGTGACCGTAACAGATGACTTAGGATGTCAAGCTACGGCCACGGTGGTAATATCTGAGCCAACTCAGCTTGCTGCTTCTAGCACTACAGTTAACAATAGTTGTTACCAGTCTTGTGATGGATCTGCGTCTGTAACTCCTTCAGGAGGGTCGGGTGGATATTCTTACCAATGGAATGATCCTAACTTCCAAACAACTGCAACAGCAATTGGATTATGCGCAGGAACATATGATGTGGTAATTACTGATGCCAACGGATGTCAGTTAACAGAGACAGTTGTCATTACACAACCAAATGAATTAAGTTTGACAGCTGTACCAACTGATGCGAATTGTGGTCAAGCAAATGGTCAAATTTGTGTCGCTGCTGTTGGAGGTACAGGTCCATTCACTTATCAATGGAATGACCCAGCAACAACTACTACTGCTTGTGTAAGTGGTATTACTGCCGGATGTTATACTGTGATTATTACTGATGCAAACGGATGTTCACACGACAGCACACTTTGTATTAATGATATTGCTGGACCAACAGTAACAGCTGTTAATTCTACAGATGTTTCTTGTAACGGCGCTGCGGATGGTATGGTAGAATTCACTTCAACAGGAGGAACGCCTACAGTGACTTTTGAACTATTCCAATCACCAAGTACAACGTCAATTTCTAATACTTTATTAACAACAGGATTAGATGGTGGTACTTATAGCTTAGTTGCTACGGATGCAGCAGGATGTGTGGGTACAGCACAAATTTCAATCGCTGAACCAAATGCACTAAACTCAGCAATCACGAACAGCATTAATGTTAGCTGTAACCTTGGTTCTGATGGTGAAGCAACCGTATCTATAAGCGGAGGTTCTATACCTTACGATATCTTATGGAATAACGGTCAAACGACTGCAACTGCAACAGGATTGCAAGCAGGTTCTTATACAGTAACAATTACGGATGACAACAACTGTCAGTCTACTTCATCTGTAACAATTACTGAGCCTGCTCCAATTGTAATTACGCCAACGATAACTGCGGTATCTTGTAATGGAGGTTCTGACGGTGTTATAGACCTAGCAGTAACTGGTGGAACTGGAGCATACACATATATTTGGTCTCCAATGGTTTCAACGGGCCCAACGGCCAATGGAGTGGTTGCAGGTAACTATGTAATTGATGTTACAGATGCGAATGGATGTACTGAAACGATTAGCGTAACAGTATCAGAGCCAACAGCATTAGCTTCAAGTGTTGGAACAGTTAATTCGACTTGTTCTGATCCGAACGGTGCTGCTACTGTAACTATGTCTGGAGGTGTAGGTAACTATACTTACAACTGGAATGGTGTAGGTAATAACCCAGTTGGTTCTACTAATTCTGGTCTTAGCGCTGGAAACTACAACGTTATTGTAACCGATGGAA
This sequence comes from Flavobacteriales bacterium, assembly GCA_964230025.1. Lineage (GTDB taxonomy): Bacteria > Bacteroidota > Bacteroidia > Flavobacteriales_D > JAUILH01 > CAXRFO01. Next base: position 3,201 of record CAXRFO010000008.1, read on the forward strand.
ATGGATGTAACTTAACTGTTCCTGTTACTATTGTCGATGAGCCATCACCAACTATCAGTGGTGTAACATTTACTGAACCATCATGTAATGGTCTGTCAAATGGAACTGCAACAGTAACTGCAACAAGTCCAAATAACTATCCATTGACATACTTATGGGATGATCCAAATGCTCAAACTTCTCAAACAGCTACAGGTTTGGCTGCAGGAAACTATGTAGTAGTTGTATCTGATCCTAATGGATGTACGGTATCGGCACCAGTAACGATTACTGAGCCAGCACCTTTAGTGCCAGTTCCAGATTTAACAACGACGATTTGTTTTGGAGACTCAACGCAACTATGGGCAAGTGCTCAAGGTGGAACGCCGGCATACACTCCTAACTGGTCAACACCTGGTATAACAGGAGCTGGTCCAATTATGGTGAACCCAACTTCAACAACTGATTACTGTTTCACAATAACAGATGCTAATGGTTGTGTGTCACCTCAAGGATGTGTAACTATAACAGTTTTACCTCCTCTTGATTTGACAGTTGATCCTAATATATCAATCTGTGATGGAGATGATATTGATTTATCTGCAACTGTTACGGATGGAAACGGTGGACCATATACGTTCGATTGGACGGATGAAAATGGAGCTACAGTTACAGATGTAGAAGCTGGAAATACTTCAACGATTAATGTAGATCCAAACACGCAATCTTGGTTCTATGTTACCGCAAGTGATGGGTGTAGTTTAGATGCTATTGATTCAGTTCAAGTTAGTATCAATCCAACTCCAACCTTGTTCTTAAACTCTGTTGATAGCTCTGGATGTGAAGATTTCACAACTACCTTCATTGGTAACTCTGATATCGGAACTAATTGGGTATATGATTTCGGATGTGACGGAACTATAGATTATGACGGAAACAGTGGAACAGTTAACCACACATTCCCTGACCCAGGGGTTTATGATGTTTGTGTAACAGTTACCTCTGCAGCTGGATGTGATACTTCAATGACTGCAAGTCAAATGATTGAAGTATTCCCATTGCCTGAGGCTGGGTTTACACCAAACCCAACCACAACATCAGATTTTGATCCTACAATTGTGTTTAATGATAACTCTGTTGGTGGTCAAACATACACATGGGATTTCGGTGACGGAAATGGTGTGTCAGGTAATATTGGAGGAGTAATTCCAGCAGGAACAAATGGAGGAATTACTACAGGAACTTATAGTACACCTGTTCATACTTACCAGGCACCAGGAGAGTACACAGTAACATTAACAGTGATTAACTCGGATGGTTGTGAAGATGTATATACTTACACTGTAACGATTGATCCTGAGTTCGCCATCTTTGTTCCAAATGCTATTACACTTGATGATAATGGTCTGAACGAAATCTTCTTACCACAAGGTATAGGAATTTCAAATGAGGAATATAGCTTATACATATATGATCGCTGGGGACAGTTAGTTTACGAGTCTCATGATTTATATGTTGGATGGGATGGAAGAGACCCAAGAAATGCAAACGTTGTGATCAAGTCAGATGTTTACGTTTGGAAAATTGAATGTAAAGACTTTAAAGGATCTAGACACGAGCGTGTTGGTCACGTGACCGTGATTAGATAAGAAGTTATAACTCTACTATAATAGAAACCGCCACTTCAGTTGTTGAAGTGGCGGTTTTTTTGTTTAAGCCAATTAGCAATTTTCCTTTCGCAAGGAAATAAGAGTGTTCTCAATTTGTTGAAAGTGCCTTTCGTTGTGGCATAAGATAAACTCACAAGCCTCTGGTATATTAAACCTAACCAAAGGCCCAATGGCAGAATTAAATTTAATCAGAGGGGTCTCATGTTCGGAGTAGTCTATTATCCATTTTTTTAGGGTAGATAAACAATTCGAAAATTCGCTTATGACCTCATTGGGATCAGAACTTTTAAGATTCAATGTTGGTTTGAACCTTTTAAAAGTTTTCATTTTAAATTTAACTTCATTTTGTTCTCCTTTTGGCGGGAACCTTTTTATCAAATAGGATGGAATAGAAGAGCATTTTAAACCTGTAGCTTCCCCCAAGCTCTTATTACTTGTAAGAGCTCTCTGAATTTTTGGTTCATAAACCTTATGAGCTATAGTCATATGTTTAATCACTTCTGCAGGTGCCCATGCCTTTGCTCTAGGTCTTTTGTTAAGTAATCCGATCTCTACTTCCTTTATCTTGTCTAGATATTGAAATAATATTTCAATTCGCTTTAATTGCTCTTTAGGTTTGATAATTACACTCATCTTTTTTTATGTAAAGATGCCAATCCTGATTTGAACCAATATTGATTTAAATCAAGAAATTTCAGCTCTTAATCTACTGTACGTTTCAGGAGACATATTTAAATAAGAAGCTAAATACTTTTGAGGGATTTGTTTAAGTGGTTCAGGGCACCTTTCCATGAAAATTTCAAAACGCTCTTTAGCGCTTAAGGTTATTAATTCCACTTCCCTTTTTACTCTTCCCATTAAAAGCTCTTGGTGCACTATGCGGCCCCATAAATTAAACTCCGGATAATACTCAAACAATTTTTCATATTGCTCTTTATTGATCTTTAATAACTTGCTTGGGGTCAGAGCCTCTAAATAATAGTGAGAAGGGCTTGACTTTAAAAATGAATCGTATATACCTGAAAAACTCCCGTCAAATGAGAAACCGATTACTTTCTTATTGCCATCCGGTGTGAGGATATAAACCACTTGTACCCCCTTTAGTACGAGATAAAAATACTTTTCAACTTTACCAGCTTCTGTTAGATAGGCACCTTTATCTATTTCAACTTCCTGCCAGATGTCAAAGAAATATGGATGTGATTCTTGGTTTAGTTCAAGAGGTTTGAAGGCTTCAGCCAAAAGTCTATTATGGTTTTCCATAATTACTTTTCTCTTTGTATCGTATATTCCAATAAACCAAGTAAGGCTTTTTTACTTTCTGATTCTGGGATTATTTCAGCCATTTGAATTGCTTGATCTTTGTATTCATGCATTTTTTTATCTGCATATTGAATTCCACCAGAAGAAATAACAAAATCAACCACTTCTTGCACTTTTTTACGGTTTTCGTTGTGGTTCTTAATAATGTTAATCATTCGCTTTTTCGTTTTCTTATCAGCCTTGTTTAAAGCATAGATTAAAGGCAGGGTCATTTTACGTTCTCTAATATCAATCCCCGTCGGCTTTCCAATTTTTGCCCCACTACCGTAATCGAATATGTCATCTTTTATCTGAAAGGCCATACCGATTGCCTCACCAAAGGCCCACATTTTGTCTTTGATGTCCACGTCCTTTGTACTGGCATGGGCTCCTGCTGCGCAACAAGATGCTATTAGAGATGCTGTCTTCTGGCGTATGACCTCATAGTAAACATCTTCCGTAATATCTAGACGACGAGCTTTTTCTATTTGAAGTAGCTCACCTTCACTCATCTCTTTTACGGCTGTTGACATGATTTTAAGTAGCTCAAATTCGTTTTGTTCAGTGGAGATTAGTAATCCCTTACTAAGCAAAAAATCTCCCACCAAAACGGCTACTTTGTTTTTCCAAACCGCATTGACAGAAAGAAAACCCCTTCGCTCAAAACTATCATCCACTACATCATCATGGACTAAGGTTGCCGTGTGAAGGAGTTCGATTAGACTAGCAGCGGTATAAGCCGACTCCGTTATCGTTCCAAAAGCTTTGGCCGTTAGAAAAACGAACATAGGACGCATTTGCTTGCCCTTTCGTTTTACTATGTAATGGGTGATTTTATTGAGTAGGAAATTTTGGCTATCCATGTGCCCCTTGAACTTGAACTCGAATTCTTCGAGTTCTTGTCTGATGGGAGCCTGTATTTCCTTAACGGTCATTTGCGACAAAGCTACGCACTTTTCCAGAACAAGATTAGCTTTCTCTTACCCATTTTTTAAGTAAGGGGCTTGGACGGTATCTGTCTTCACCATAAAGTTCTTGAAGATCCTCAAGCCTTTTTAAACATTCAGCATAGCCAATTTCTTTAGCCCAGGCTAAAAGTCCTTTTGGGTAATTAACACCTTTGGTCATTGCCAAATCAATATCCTCTGGACTTGCAATGTTAAGAAATTGAGCGTCAATAGCTTCATTTATTAGCATGGCAACAATTCGGTTAACTATATACTTGCCAAGCTCTGGATCTTTTTTAGGCTCAGGCTGTATCACACCGTCAGCATAGTTGTAGTAACCTCTTCCTGATTTTCTTCCATACCAACCAGCTTCAGAATGTCTCTTTTGAGTGAAGCTAGGTTTGTACCTTGGGTCGTAATAAAAGGCAGCAAAAACCGTCTCAGTAACCGTATAGTTGATGTCGTTACCTATAAAATCCATTAAGGTAAATGGTCCCATTCTGAATCCTCCAATTTCTGTCATTGCCCAGTCAATGGTTGCAAAATCAGCCACTCCCTCTTCATAAATACGCAAGGCCTCTCCATAGAATGGTCGTGCTACTCTGTTCACTATAAATCCAGGTGTGTCTTTAGCTAGTACGGTAACTTTCTTCCAGGAGCCTATTAGATCCCTGGATATTTTTGTAATCTCATCTGCTGTTTGTACCGCAGGTATAATTTCAACCAAGGGCATTAAAGGTGCAGGGTTAAAAAAGTGTATTCCGATTACTCGTTCGGCTTTATCACAGGCTGCGGCGATAGATGCAATGGATAGAGAGGAGGTGTTTGATGCTAAAATACATTCAGAGGAAACCAATTCCTCTAGCTTTTTAAAGACGGACTTTTTAACCTCTAAATTTTCAATAATTGCCTCTATTATAAGTCCTGAATTTTTTAAATCCTCAAGCTCTGAGCAATACTTAATTCTGCGCATGATATCGTTCGCCTCTTTTTCTTCAACTCGACCTTTTTCAACCAGCCTGAGCATAACTTTTGCAAGTTTACTTTCTGCTTTTTGCAGCTGCTCCTTGTTAGTATCAAAAAGGTGAACGATATGTCCAGCAGTGGCTGCCACCTGTGCAATTCCACTTCCCATACTTCCAGCTCCTACTATACCTATTTCTCTCATTTCTTATTCTCCTTTAAATTCAGGCGCTCGTTTTTCTAAAAATGCAGCAACACCTTCCTTGAAATCATATGTTTTACCTGCTTCAACTTGCACTTGTTTTTCTCTTTCAAGTTGTTGGTCCAAGTTGTTAGTGTATGATTCATTTAGCAAGCGTTTAGTCAAACCAAGACCTTTGGTCGGCATAGCGGCCAGCTTTTCGGTAAACTTGGCTAATTTACTTTCGTAATACTCCTCCGAATAACTTTTATAAATCATTCCCATTTGCTCTGCTTCTGGAGCTAAAATTGGATCGGCTGTCATCATAAGTGCGGCGGCCCTCTGCATTCCAACTAATCTTGGTAAAAAGAAAGTACCTGCACTGTCCGGAATCAATCCAATCTTACTGAAAGCTTGGATAAAACTTGCTTTCTCATGAGCTATTACGATATCACAAGCGAGAGCGACACTTGCACCGGCTCCAGCCGCTACTCCATTTACTCCTGCCACAATGGGTTTTTCAATGCTTCTGATAAGTCTAATCATTGGATTGTAATGTTCCTCAACAATTCGCTCCATTTCAGGTCCATCGGGAGCAGTTGCCTCAGCCAAATCTTGACCTGCACAGAACGCTTTTCCCGTTGCGGTTATAAGAATAAGGCGCACATTTTTATCTACCTCACAAGCTTTGAGTTGTTCTTGAACGGCAAGCGCCATTTCTCTATTAAAGCTATGAAAAACAGAAGGTCGGTTCAATTCGATCCGACCCACTCCGTTTTTTAATGAATAATTTATTGTACTCATCAATGCTTCACTTTTTTCAAGATATTAATCTCTTTTTCTTGCGGTGGACGTCCTACGGTCATACTTAAAAACACAACCTCATTTCCAAATTCTACCTGAACGGATCCAGGGTTAGTTACAAATACGGTAGCACCTGTTAATTTTTCTTTTACGTTAGCTGATAAATCTGGATTTACCACTTCAACTGTTCCTTCTTTTTCTTCCATAAGTTTTATTTTAAGTCCTAAGTTAACAATTTTATTTACTTTTAAAATTCATGAATCGGTTTATAATTTTCTTAGCGAGTCAGGCTTTTTTTCTTGGCTTTTTGCAGGGTCAAATTCCAGATTCGATATCAGTGAAAATTGGTTCAAAAATAGATTCAATCCGATCAAATGGATACTCAGAGGCAATTGATTTTCACGGTAATGAAGGCAATCTTGAAGAAATTTCTTACTACGATTCATTAGCCCAAAAAGCGGGCTTGGGTAAATGGAGTTGCAACTGCAAATCAGAATTTATATACCAGCTGTCAGATTTAAACTATTTCGATAAAGTAATTGACGAGAGCTTAAACAGCATTGAACTTTTTAATGAGGAATGTCCGGAGAAAACTCACAAATTATATAGATATGCAGGAAATGCTCATTACTATCTTAAGAATTATGACGCCGCAATTAGGTCCTGGAGAGTTTCTATAGAACATTTGATACCCTATAGACTTAATGAGAAAATAGCGGATACTTATATGAACATAGGATCTGCCTATTCGAATCTAGGCGAGTTCGAGCTGGCTATGGAAAATCATAATCGTGCTCTTGAATTTTATGAGGCAGAGGGATTGAGGGAAAGTCAAGCGATTTGTTGGATCAACTTGGCAAATACGCTGGCAGGAATGTCGAGGGAGGATTCGACCTTAACCTATACGATGATTCCCAAAATCATTGAAAAGTATCAAGAAGCGGAGAAGATATTTATAGAGTTAAAGGATACCCAAAATTTAGCAGTTATCTATGCTAATATTGGGTCTCAATATGAAACCAAAGAAGACTATAAGACTTCTAACAAGTATTTGAAAAAGTCTTTGGACTATTTGGAAAGCGTTGATGATGTGCCGACTTTACTGCACATTTTAATTTGGAAGGCAAGGAACCACGCCATGCTGGGAGAATATAAAGATGCCTATGATGAAACAGAGCGTTACATCATATTGAACGACTCTATTATTAATGAAGAGAAAGTGAAGGCTGTTTCTGAGATGGAGGCAAAATATCAAAACGAAAAACTGAGCAAAGAAAATGAGATAAGTAGACTGAATCAGGAGCAAGCAGAGAAAGAAAAACTCTTAGCTGAACGAGATGAACGCATTGCAAGACAGGATTCACAATCCAAATCAATGTATTTGTACGGGGCTTTTGGAGGGCTAATTCTTTTAATTGGATTGGCATACACCTTTTTCGCTGGAAAAAGAAAGCAAGAAAGAATCAACAACGAACTTTCGAAAGCAAATAAGTTAATTGAGCATCAGCGAGATGAAATCGAGGAAAAGAATCAAGATATAGAAGATAGTATCAATTATGCCAAGTCCTTACAAGACGCCATATTACCCGATATAAAAACAATCCAAGTTGGTTTTCCGAAGGCATTTATTTATTTCGCACCAAGAGACATTGTTAGTGGAGATTTTTATTGGTATTCAGAAAATGAGCAATACGTGTTTATGGCCGTTGCTGATTGCACGGGGCATGGTGTTCCAGGGGCATTCGTTAGTATGACCTGTAGCAATGTTTTAGATAATGTGGTGAACGAGAAGGGAATCAGCTCACCTTCGGAAATATTGAAAGAAAGCCATTTGGGAATTGTGAAATCCTTCAGAAGAAAGGGCTCTGTTAACCAGGCCAATGATGGGATGGATGTTATAATTGTACGATGGGATAAGCAAAAAAATGAACTCTGTTATGCGGGTGCAATGAATCCGCTTTATTTGGTAAGAGATGGCCTTCCAACTGAGTTTAAAGCTAACCGAAGAGGTTTGGGTGGAATTGCTAGTCCGGATTTTGTTTTTGAAGAGGAAAAAATACCTTTACAAAAAGGAGACTGTTTTTACCTAAGTACAGATGGCTTTCATGATCAATTTGGAGGGGAAAAGGGGAAAAAATACAAGAAAAAAAGATTCAAGGATTACTTAATGAAAGTATCCGAGCTACCGCTTGACAAAAGGTCAGCAGCGTTAGAAAATGAGCTTTTAAGCTGGAGAGGCAATTACGAGCAATTAGATGATATTTTGGTAATCGGCTTTGAGGTTTAAGCTTTCATTTCTTCTAACCTCATTTCGGCCTCAGTCCATTCTTCCATTAATTCTTCCAATCGTTTTTTCGCATTCTCATATTCTCCGAGAATCTTATCTGTTTTTTCCTTGTCTGAGTAGTCAAGGTCTAAGATAATACCATCTAATTCAGCAATTCTTTTCTCGTATTTCGAAATATGGCGTTCAGCATTTTTTCGTTTAGTTTCCCATTCACGAATTTCTTTTTGGCTTACCGTGTTTTGTTTGGGCTTCTGAGTTTTCTCTTTTTGAACAGAGGTTTCACTGTTTGCTAAATTCGCATTTAACTCGGCTTCTCTTTCTTTTAAAAGCTCATTTATACCCATATGGTGAACCCCAATACCCTTGTTTCTTATTTCAAAAAGCCGGTTTGATAATCCATTTAAGAAATCTCTGTCGTGAGATACGATCATAAATGTACCCTCGTAGTTGATCAGGGCTTGTTTTAAGACTTCTTTTGAAGGTATATCCAAGTGGTTGGTAGGTTCATCTAATATCAAAAAGTTAACCGGCTTTAAAAGCAATTGGCACAATGCGAGTCTTGTTTTTTCTCCTCCGGAGAGCACCTTGACTTTTTTATCTATGTCTTCGCCACTAAATAAAAATGCACCCAAAATGTTTCTTAAATCCTTTCTAATTTCCCCTTCCGCTACTTCATCTACGGTATCGAATACAGTTATTTCTGTGTCTAATTTGTCGGCTTGATCCTGAGCAAAGTAGCCTACTTTAACATTGTGCCCCAATTTGATTTCACCACTGTATTCGTTCTCGTCAACAATCGACTTCAGGAGTGTAGTTTTACCCGCACCATTTTTCCCTACTATGGCAATTTTCTCGCCTCTGGCAACTAATAAATTGACGTCTTCAAGAATTTTTTTTCCGGGAAATTCTTTACTGTAATTAATTAGCTCAAGGACTGCTTTACCGCTACTTGGAACATTAGAAAACTTAACATTGATCAAGGCTTGTTCTTGCAAGTCAACTTCAACTTTGTCTAGCTTATCAAGTTTTTTTATTAGCGTTTGTGCAAAAGCAGCCTTATTTTTCTTTGCGCGGAACTTATTGATAAGTTGCTCGGTGTGTTTTATATAGTCTTCTTGATTCTTCTTTTCTCTGATTTGTTGCTCTAGCTCTAGCTGACGTTGTTCTAAATACTGAGAGTATGGAAATTTGTAATCATATGCTTTTTTATTGGCTATTTCGATTGTTCTTTTTGTAATTGCATCAAGAAAGGCTCTATCGTGAGAGATAAGAACTATTGCACCTTTATACTCCTTTAAAAAATTTTCTAACCAATAAATAGATTCAATATCGAGATGATTTGTAGGCTCATCCAAAAGAAAGATATCCGGTTTTTGTAAAAGAATTTTTGCCAACTCAACCCTCATTTTCCAGCCTCCAGAAAATTCTGACATCTTTTTATTCATATCGTCAGATTCAAAGCCAAGACCTTTTAGGATCTTTTCTGCCTCTTCTTCTGCTTTTCCTGTATCAGATACTTCTAATAATAAGCCCAGTTTTTCAATTCTTTCAATTATATGAACGTATTCGGGAGAAGTATAATCCTCCATATTTGCCAATTTATCTGAAAGCTCATCAATTTCTTTCTGTGCATTTTGTAGTTCCTTATTGACGCTCAGGGCTTCATCTAAAATATTGGCATTCTCATTATGCACCATGTGCTGAGGGAGATATGCTATTCGGCAGTCATCAGGTATTACTAGATTGCCGGAATCTGCTTTTTGTTCTCCTGAAATTATCTTGAGGAGTGTTGATTTTCCTGCACCATTTTTACCCGTTAGTCCAATTTTGTCTGAACTATTTATTTGAAAAGTAATATTTGAAAACAATTCTTGATGACCGAATTGAAGGCTTATACCGTTTAAATTTATCATAATGGGATTGCAAATATAGTTAGATGCAATGAAAAACCCCGACCAAGGGCCGGGGTTTAAACTATAGTAGTTTGGTTTGTGTGCTTATTGATTTCTAAAGACAGATATATGACCTCTAAGGTTGTATTCTACATCATCTAAGCCTTTGGCTACAATAATGTACATATATTGTCCGTCAGATACTTTTCCGCCTCCTTGGTTTGTTCCATCCCAACGAGAGTTAACGTCATTACTTTCGAAAACTTTTACTCCCCAACGATCAAATATTTCCACGTTGTACTCGATGATACTTTCATGTTCAACATACCATTCGTCGTTAATATTATCATCATTAGGAGTGATGACATTGTATACGTTCAAGTATGAACTTAAGATAACTGTAATTGTTTGATAAGATGTGTCAACACAGTTACCATCAGATGAAACAAGCATAACTTGGTATTGCCCTTCCGTAAATGTTTCTGTTGGGTTCTCATCTGTACTTGAGTTTCCATTGTCGAAATCCCAGAAGTAAGTGTTTGTCCCTGCTGAAGAATTATTATCAAAGTTAACTACCAATGGTTCTACACCTGTAGCAGGGTTAGGGATAAAGCTAGATAATACGCTCGGTCCTTGCGCCACGATTACAGTATCATAGAATAAACATCCATTTCCATCAATCATTGTAATAATATAAGAACCATCAGAAAGGCCTCCTATTGGTGACGTAGTTGAAGTATCTGAAATTCCAGCGATAGTTGCAACATACGTATATGGAGCTAAACCGTTAGTTGGAACAATTTCAATGCTTCCATCCGAGTTATAATCACAACTGGTTGCATTAGTTGTTATTGTAGCATCTAGCACAGTTCCTGCGGCGATATTTACGGTATCAACTCCTGTACAACCTAAACTATCCGTTACTAGTACGTAATAAACACCATCTTGTAGGTCAGTGAACTGACCGCTATTATTCGATCCTGTTTCAGTTCCTGATATATCAAAAGTACTTGTTCCATTAGCATTTGGCGAGCTAATATCTAACTGTCCATCTCCATTTACATCACAAATTTCATCTGTAACAGTTGTGTTAACCGTTAGACCTGTACCGTCAGGTAAATTGATGTTCGTAGATGAGGAACACCCAATTGAATCTGTAAATGTTATAGTATACAGTCCTTCAGGGAGGTTATCGAACAATCCTGTGCTATTGGATCCCGTGCTAGCGCCGGTGAGATCGTAAGTGCCAGTACTTCCAAAACCATCTCCAAGGAATTCAATAATGGCATTATCGACACCTGGACATGTAGGTGGTTGAACGTTAACCGGTGTTAAGGTAGGCGCTGGAGCCACGTCCATAATGACCGTATCAAGTTCTACACAACCCTGTGGGCTAGTAATAATAATTGGATATACATGACTTCCTACACCTGGATGTATAACAGTATCACCAGTTACAGGTGCACCTTGCCAATCTATGGTGTAGCTTCCCGCAGGTGTAAAGTTTATATCCAATTGTGAGGTATCATTTTGACAAATTGCGGCAGGAATAGGGTCAACATTCCATTGGTAATCAGGAACGATGGTAATGGTTACTGTATCTCTGAAGTCGCAAGCTGTTACAGAATCTGTCTCAAGTTCAATTACAGTTGTTGTTTGCACATCAGCTCCTGGTAATACCAGTGTATCACAGTTCGTACAACCACCTAATGAGTTCAAAGCATTTGGATCTCCTGATAGTATTGACCAATCAAAGGTAACCGCATTGGGTCCAGCTCCAATCAAGGTAATGTCCTGATCGTTACAAACAATAGTGTCACTTAAAAGCACTGTGGCTCCCAGAACATTGAAGTTGTATACGAAAGATACTTCACCTGGAACAGGGCAAGAGTTATCGGATACAACTATGTTGAAGGCATTGTTAGAATTAGCAGAACCTGGAGGTGGAGTCCACGAAACGGTAACCACTAAGGTATCATACTCACCTAAACCACCATTTGGATGATTAAATGTAAGGTTGGAACCTGGTAAGGCTAATGCAATATTTGTAGATACCGACAATGAATCTAATTGGTCAGGGTCTTGAAAAGCGATTTGGAATGAGAATGGAACACCCTCACACATTTCTAATGAATAAGGTCCCGTCTGCGTAACAGCACCGGTTAGGTTAAACATTCCTCCAGAAACACCACAATTTAATAGTGAGTTGGTACAGTTAATTACTTCAAACTGAATGTCGTGAATTACCGATCCAATTAAATTGCCATTCGCATCAAATTCTTCAATTAAAACAACTACTACATAATTACCAGTAGTAGTAGGAGTAAAGTTGATCAAGCCAGTTTCAGGGTCGATTGTAATTCCGGGGATTGGGATTGCTCCTGAAAATCCTCCATTATAGGTAACGAAAGTTCCAGCTGCTGATTGAGCTCCTATGAGTGAGTATACTAAAGAATCTCCATCTGTTTCGATAACACCAAGGTTGTAACACACCGGCTGGTTATTACAAACGTAAGGAACCACTGGGTTTGTAATTTGTGGTGAAGTGTTACATGGCTGGGTTTGACTATTCAAAACAGATTCCCAGTAATAACCTGGTTGTCCATTCACATTATTTGAAGTGTTTCTACAACATGATGAGTAGGCAAAGGTCCATGAATCACAATCTCCTGGTAAAACAATGGTATCTTGCCATTGATGAATATATACCCCCGGCAAAGACCCACCATTACATTCAGACAAAGGTAAATCATCCGTACACAATTGAGAAATTTCTTGTTGATATACCGTGTTTGGTAAAGAACCACTTGGATTAGCAAAACCGCAGTCATTTGTAATCGTAATATTCTCTGGTCCATTTGCTTCAAAGGCAGTTCCACAATCTTCAAAAAGGGTAAGTGTCACAACATAGGTATTGGGTCCAACACATTCATATGTTATGTTACCTCCAGGAACGTGAGAACCCAAAGAATATAGGCTCAAGAACGAAAGAATCAATGCAAAATTTAGTGAAAGTAGCTTTCTCATAATGTGAATATTTTATTCAAAGACTGTAAAAATAAGCAAAGGGTTGCAGCTATACAATATTCTCTTGCGAATAATCAATTAAAGCCACATTCTAAAGCGGTTTTTATAGTTTTATTGTATGTCAAAGAAGTTTAAATTGCTCGTGTTTAATGGAGTTTTACTGTTGTTTGGAGGGCTTGTGTTATTCTTAACAAATTGCAGTAAATCTGAAGAAATACCAAAATACAGTTCTTCAGTCTATCAAAGGAATCAGAAAATTGGTCAAGAGTTAAAGGAAAAACAATATTTAAAGCTCAAGAGTAGAATTGCTAGCAAACAACACCGCTTTGTATCAGAGTACAAATTACATGAGAAGAGGCCAGCGCTTTTAGCCTTGTCGAAAAAATTCACCTATCAGGTACTAAGGGATACAATTTTCCCATATTGGTATGATACTCCATGGGATTATAATGGAATAAGTCAAGTACCGGGAAAGGGGGAAATTGCATGTGGATATTTCGTAACTACCTGTCTGAGAGATGCAGGTTTCAGGGTCGAGCGATCGCGCTTGGCTCAGCAGGCCTCATCAAAAATCATTAAAAGTGTTTGTGGAGGACAAAACATTCATATAATTGGGCATAATAATTTACAACAACTCGAAAAATACCTTTTAAAACAAAAGGATGGACTTTTTATAATTGGCTTAGACAACCATGTAGGATTTGTGGATAAGCAAGGACACAATTTATGGATTATACATTCTAACGGGGTAGCGGGAAGTTTAATGGTGGAAAGAGAAAAGCTCTTAGCCTCAAAATTGGTTAAAAAATCGCAGGCATTTTATTTGGCTCCATTGACAAACAATAGTCATGCACACAATTTTTGGACAAGAGGTCAACAAATCCCAACATTGAATTAAAAATCAACAACAAGAAGACTTATTCACCGACATTCTGTTGACCCATTATTGCTTTGTACTTTTGGTTAAATTCCAAATTGTATGCAACAATATCTTAACTTACTTGATCATATTTTAGAAAACGGAACGGAAAAGTCAGATCGAACGGGAACTGGAACGATTAGCACTTTTGGATACCAAATGCGATTTGACTTGTCAAAAGGCTTTCCAGTTTTAACCACAAAAAAATTGCATTTGCGTTCTATTATTCATGAGCTACTTTGGTTTTTGAAAGGAGATACAAATATCAAATACCTTAAGGATAATGGCGTTTCAATATGGGATGAATGGGCCGATGAAGATGGGAATTTAGGACCTGTTTATGGGTATCAGTGGCGTTCATGGCCCAATCCTAATGGAGGGTCTGTTGATCAGATTCAAAAAGTTTTAGATAGTATTAAAAACAAGCCCGATAGCCGCAGGCATATTGTTAGCGCATGGAATCCGGCGTTGGTTGATGATATGGCCCTTCCCCCCTGTCATGCTCTTTTTCAATTTTACGTTGCAAACGGAAAATTAAGCTGTCAATTATACCAAAGAAGCGCAGATACTTTTTTAGGAGTCCCATTTAATATTGCAAGCTATGCATTGTTAACGATGATGGTCGCTCAAGTATGTGATTTGGAACCAGGAGAATTTGTTTGGACAGGTGGAGATGTACATTTATACTCTAACCATATAGAGCAAGCAAAACTACAATTGACAAGAACTCCAAAAGAACTTCCAACATTAAAAATTAATCCAGCGGTTAAAGATTTATTTGAGTTTAAATTTGAGGATTTCGAGCTGTTAAATTACAACCCTGATCCACACATTAAAGCAGCTGTAGCAGTATAATGAAAAGGATAATCATAGCAGCAAAAGCGAAGAATAATGTCATTGGAAAGGACAATGATCTCGTTTGGCATTTGCCTGATGACATGAAATTTTTTCAAGCCCAAACGGCCGGTCATGCTGTGTTAATGGGGAGAAAGAATTACGAGTCTATTCCAGAAAAATTTAGGCCGTTGCCTCATAGGAAAAACATTGTTATTACAAGAAATAAGGACTATTCTGTTCCAAACGATTGTGAGGTTTTTGGAAGTGTTGAAGAGGGTATTGACTATTGCAGAAATCAAGGTTTTGAAAAATGTTTTATCATAGGAGGAGGTCAGATATACAAATACGCGCTTCACATGGACTTGGTTGATGAAATGCTGTTAACACATGTAGACGCTCTTCCTGAAGGAGATACTTTTTTCCCAGAATTTGATGAAAAAAAATGGGATAAAAAGATTTTAGAAGAGCATTCATCAGATGATAGACACCCTTTCTCTTTTTCATTTTGGGAGTATAAAAAAAGCCCCAACGTATAGTTGAGGCTTTCGTTTTAAGTGATTTTTATTATTGAGCAAATAAGCCTAAAATCACATAGGTAGTTGGGTCGGTAGTATCCACAGCTTGAAGTGGATCATGCACTACAAAGAACCCTTGGTAGTTAGTAGTAATATCTGTTATTGACATTGCGCTCATTTGAGAGCTTCCTGTCATGCCTCCATTTCCACTCATCATTAAGGTACAAAGTCCTGAGTTAGGAGTTTCATCGTATGGAGTTCCATTTGGAGTGGTTGTAGGATCTGCAGCATCATGTGCGTGTACCATGTAAGTTTCTCCGTTTATAGAATTATCCAACCAAGCCGAAACACGAGTGCTTCCATCTGCAAGTTCTTGCAGTGTTAAGGTTGCAGCTAGTGTGTTACTGTGCATACCTTGGTAAGCGTATGAAGGATCTATTTGTCCTGTGTTGAAATCATAACTAAATGTTTCACGCATCAAGCCTGAGGCGGTTTGTGTTCTTGCAAAAGCCCCTACAATAAGATAGGTCGAAATATCAGCTGTATTAACTGCCTGAAGCGGATCGTGAATTACGAAAAACCCTTCATA
Source organism: Flavobacteriales bacterium (assembly GCA_964230025.1). Lineage (GTDB taxonomy): Bacteria > Bacteroidota > Bacteroidia > Flavobacteriales_D > JAUILH01 > CAXRFO01. The sequence goes on from CAXRFO010000008.1 coordinate 19,113, forward strand.
GTTTGATGTAATATCGCTGTATGACATGTTTACTGTTTGACTAAGCGTCAAGTCACCGCCATTACCTGTTCCCATCTGTACAAAAACATTTGCGTTTGGTGTCTCATCATAAGGAGTACCGTTAGGAGTTGTTGCAGGATCAGCTGCATCATGTGAATGAACCATGTAGTTCTCACCAGAAATAGTATTGTGTACTGTTACTGTTATTTTGGTTTCATTGGCAGATAGCTCTTCAACGAGCATGGTGGCATGCAGATTGTCGTTGTGCATTCCATCATATGCAGCAGAAGCTACAACTTGTCCGTTGTTAAATTCGTAATCATACGTTGCCGACATCATTGGATCCGGAGTTGGTTCTGGTTCTGGCTCCTCATCCTTTTTGCAAGATGCTAGAAAAAGTCCAGCCCCTAGAAGTAATAAGCTTGTTTTGCTAATTGTAGTTAGTTTCATAATGTGTTAATTTTAAATTGTTCTATTAATCAACGGGCACAATGAAACTTTGGATTTTTGACTTCCTAACTTTTTTCTAAAACTTTTCTGAAGGTTAAGTTAATCCGTTCGTTATCAACTCTTTTGCGTTTTGGAATTTGATGTAAGAATTTTTCTTGAAAGCCAGCTTTCATGATAAGAAGGTCACCATTATTGAGTTTGATCTGTAGTTTTTGTTTTGAATCTACTTTTGATTTTATCTGGAAATCTCTTGTTTCCCCCAAGCTCAAAGAAGCAATTACAGGATAAGGTCCCAATTCCTTTTCGTTATCTGAATGCCAGCCCATGCTATCTGCCCCATTTCGGTAGCGGTTAATTAAGCATGTGTTAAAGTCATTACCACTAACTTTTTCTATGCTCTTTTTGATTTGGCTGATTTCTTTGGGCCAAGGTTTACCTTCTAGTACCCTCTTGGAATAAGTGTAAAGTATACCTGGATTGGAGAAGAAGGCAGTAAGTCTGGGTTCTAATATTTCCTTACCGAACAGTTTTATTTTTCCTTGCTCCCAATCTAAATTATCTTTTAGGTAATTAAAAAAATCCCCAGCTTCTTGTTCAGACAAAAAGTTGGGGATGTAGTTGAAATATGTTTCAATGCTCTTTAACGGCAATATCAAATTGTAGACTTATTGATTTTGGTGCTAATAAAGTTTCTTTCTTGAAACTCAATTTCAATGTTTTCATACTTGGCTCGAGTATAGAAATCTTCTAATAGCTCCTTTATGTCATTAGCCATGGTAACCACCCTGCTTTTATCAATGACAACGAAACTGTTTTCTGGTATGTTATTTAAAGTCTCTTGTAGGGAGGCCTTATTTAAGAAGGTCATGTTTTCAGTAAGATGTACTATATATACATCACCTTTACTTGAAATTCCTTTTTCTAAATAATGTCCAGCTTTGTAATTTCGGTAAAGCACAAAGAAAATTGATACGGCTAACCCAATGCCGATACCAAGCAATAAATTGGTAAAGTAGATAGATCCAATCGTAACTACAAAAGGGATGAATTCAAGCCAACCATTCTTATATGATTCAATGAATTTTTGAGGACTCGCCAATTTATACCCAACAAGAAATAAAACTGCTGCCAAACTAGCCATGGGTATTAAGTTTAAGACATCCGGAAGAAGTAAAACGAATCCGAGTATCAAAAAACCATGGTAAATAGCACTCATTTTAGTTTTAGCGTTTGAAGTAATGTTTGCAGTACTTCTAACGATTACTTGCGTAACGGGTAAACCGCCAATTAAACCACTCAGCGTGTTACCAGCACCTTGAGCAAAAAGCTCTCTATTCGTAGGTGTTGCATGTTTCTCGGGGTCAAGTTTATCGGTTGCTTCCACAGATAATAAGGTCTCTATACTTGCTACTAGGGCAATTGTAACCGCCACAATCCAAACATTTGGATCATTTATAAAACTCCAATTTGGAAAAGTTGTAAGGCCCTCTACTGATACTTCATCTACACCTAAGTTCACACGGTGTTTCGAAATTAACTCGTAAGGCGTTCCTTGAAGCCCCAGCGTTGCAATTATCCCTAAACCTACAACCATTAGCGGCCCGGGAATTTTACCTAGGAATGACTTTTTGATAAAGTCGTAATTCCATAAAATCAATATGATGACCGAGACGATGGAAATTATTACGGCCGGCCAAGTAATTCCATCTAACATATAGGAAAGCTCATTCCACGTATTATGGCCATCAACTTGATTGAAGGCATCATCGCCCATAGGGTCTTCATCATAACCAACAGCATGAGGTATTTGCTTCATGAATATGATAATACCAATAGCTGCCAACATACCTTTAATTACAACATTGGGGAAGTAATAAGCAATAAATCCTCCCTTTAACAAGCCGAAAATTATTTGCATTATACCTGCAAGAACAACACAAAGAAGAAAAATTTGAAAGCCTTCTAAAGCAGCTGCAGCATTAGCAGCTTCAAGTGCTTCTTCACTCAGTCCTTTTTCATTCACTTTTGGACTAAAATCTTTGATAGCTACAAGTACAACACTTGCCAATCCTGCAGCTGGACCAGAAACTCCAACTCGAGATCCAGAAATGGCACCTACCACGATACCACCTATTATCCCCGCAATTATACCAGAGAGGGGAGGGGCTCCTGATGCAACTGCAATACCCAGACACAACGGTACTGCGACTAAAAATACAACGATTCCTGAGCTAAAATCGGTTCGCCAATGGCTTAATAAATTTTTCATTTTTTGAATTTTGCTTAACTAAATAGGGGTTTTTGGTTCGGTAGTCAAGCTAAACTTCTGGCGGTTCGTGAATAGTAGAAATAAATAAACCGCTTTGCCCTCCTATATTTCTTCTATGAAAGGATTTGAATACGCTCTCGAAGGAGAACAATGCTAAATTGTTTTTTGGGCCATTGATTTTCGACTCTAGTTCATCTTCGTTGTCATCACTGTCCCTCTCATCAATATCGTCACTTTCACTTAGTTCAATTAGCTCTTGATCTAAATCGCTAAAAGCCGAAACAAGCTCTACACAAGTCAGCAATAAGAATGCACTCAAGCACAGATATCCAATGATTTTAATATACATTAATTGTAACAAATGTAACTTTTATAAGCAGACCAACAAAGTTTATAGCTTGTTTAGAACTATTCTTCAATGTTCTGATTTATGTATGCATTTATTAAGGGATTAAATTCCTTCGCTTTGGTTAAACATATCATATGAGAGCCATTGGTAATGGAAACTGAGTTTTCAATTCTCCTAATGGGAATGGTATTATCTTCTTCGCCATGTATATGGAGATAACTCTCAGGCAAGCTACTTTTGTTCCATGTGCAAATCATATGAATGGACCACTTCATGTAATGAGGTGTTTTTTCTGATAGCATACTTTCAAAAACGCTTTTCTCATTTTTTGAGTCCGGTTCAACAATTGCTTGTAATTTTTTTGCACCCCATAAAAGAGCCTTTCCAGAAAGCAGACGATATATAGGAATGAATTTTTGAAATCTATATAGGGCTGGTAACTCTTCCGTGTTTTTTGCTGAACTGATTAGAATTAATGCTCCTGGTTTTTTGATGTCCGCTATTTCACATGCCAGTATCCCACCGAATGATACTCCAATTAGGAAAAAATCGTTTGTTGTATCTATCTGATCTATAATTCTTAGGGCGTATTCCTTCATAGACTCTTTTTTTAGAGGTTCAGGATACACTATATGTAGGATTTCAAAATACGTTGAATCTATATCCAGTTCGCTGAACAAGCGTTCATCAGCACCTTGTCCAGGGAATAAGTATATTTTTTCCTTTTGAGAATAACACGTGAAGTTGCCAAGTATTAAAAATAAAAAAAGCCATCTCATATAATTAAGATGGCCTTAGTACTAAAAAGTTGCACGATTATTTTCGTCCACTGAGAACAATTACCGCTCTTCCTTTGCCATTTCCAGGAATGGATTTATACTTAAAACTTACCTTTTGAATAATTCTTTTGTTGCCAGGTAAGTCTATTACTCTCGAGCTATTGCCTGCGGCGAATAATTTCTTTAAGCTTACATCTTTAACATCTCCATTTGCAAAATGAATTTTCATATCCATAACATGAAGGGGAGCTTTTAAAACCCTAAACTTTACTTTTGTAAATACGCCATCTTTTGCAGTCACCGGTATTACGTCTCTTTCGGCAGTAAAACTTGCTACTTTTCTACCCAACATTTCCCATTTTGCTTGTGGTGCTAATTTTTTTCTAGCTTCTGTTGTGAAGGATAATAATCCTAATAGGATAACCATTACACCGGTCCAAGTTTGAATTTTCCTTTTCATTTCTTCTAAAATATTTAATTAAATAAAAAAAGTTTTATCTTTGCAGCCCTCAATTAAACTAAAAGCCTTTGATACTTCTTTGACAAGGTAAAAATAAAAAGGTTTAATTGGGCTTGAAATAACTGCGGATGTGGTGAAATTGGTAGACACGCTAGACTTAGGATCTAGTGCCGAGAGGTGTGTGGGTTCGAGTCCCTCCATCCGCACCAAAAATTAACCTAAAATGGTGTCTCAAAAGGCGCCATTTTTTTTTGAAAAAAAATATGATGGAAGTCGTACAAAACAACATTGATGATCTGAATGCTGAATTATGCATTAAAATCAAACCAGAAGATTATAAAGAAAGCGTTGAGTCAGGATTAAAGCAATTCCGAAAAAACGTTAATATGCCAGGTTTTAGACCGGGACAGGCGCCAATGGCCATTGTTAAGAAAAAGTATGGCAAATCTGTATTGGCTGATGAATTAAATAAACTAGTAAGCAAAGGCTTACAAGATCATATAGAAGGTAACAAACTTAATGTTCTTGGAAATCCACTTCCAAAGGAAGATGCTGAAACAGGAGATTGGGACAATCCTTCAAATTTTGAATTTGTTTATGAAATCGGTTTGGCTCCAGAAATTAAGGTGAGCGTTGATAAAAAAGGAAAGTTCGATTACTATTTAGTGAAAATCGAAGACGACATGATCAATGGAGAGGTTGAAAATATCCGTAGAAGATATGGTAAGCTTGTTCCTGTTGAGAAAGCTGAAGAGCAAGATATGCTTTTAGGTCAGTTTCAAGAATTAGATGAAAACGGGAAGCCTAAAGCAGATGGAATCATGCACTCATCAACCGTAAACATTCAGTTTTTAGAAGATGAAAAGGTTAAAAAGAGTCTTACCGGTAAAAAAGTTGGAGATACTTTCAAATTGGATCCTGATTCTGTTAGTAAAGGTGATTCGGATAAAGCTGCTATGTTAGGAGTTAAAGTTGAAGAACTTGCTGACATCAACTCTGAATTTAACTTTACTGTTACCGAAATCAAACGCATGGAAATGGCAGATCTTGATCAAGAGTTTTACGATAAAGTTTTTGGAGAAGGAAATGTAAAGTCTGAAGACGAAATGCGTGCAAAAATTGCAGAAGAGATTCAGAACGTTTATAAGAGAGATTCAGATTATCTTTTAAGAAAGGATATTCAAGATAAATTAATCGAGAAAGCAAAGATTGATTTGCCGGAGGAGTTCTTGAAAAAATGGATCATGGCTAGCAATGAAAAGCCAATCACAAAAGAGCAACTGGAAAATGATTTCCCAGAATATAGCAAAGGCTTAAGATGGCAGTTAATTGAGAACCACTTGGTAAAAGATAACGATATCAAAGTTGAGCACGAAGAGGTTATTAATTATACGAAAGGTGTAATTGCACAAAACTTTGGTCGTTATGGCATGCCGGTTCCTGAAGATAAGGAATTAACAGAAATGGCTGAGAATAGCCTAAAGAACCAAGATGAGATTCGTCAGATTTACCAAAATTTATTTGACACGAAATTAATGGGGCTTTTCAAAGAGAAATTTGCAATTAAAGAAAAAGAAATCAGCTTGGATGATATGAAAGCTAAGTTTGAGAACTAAACTTTTTTGTACTTAATTTAATAGAAGCCTTCTCCAACTTGCGAGAGGGCTTTTTTGTTTATCGGTTATAATATAATTTGCATTTGATGCACAGTTGTAAATGAGCATGAACTCTTCAACAATAAATTCTTAATCAATCTGATTGGCTTAGTAACACTCAACAGTTTTTTTTCCTAATTTCAAACCCGAAACAAACAAACTATGGATTACGGAAAAGAATTTAAAAAATACGCAACTAAGCATCAAGGAATATCATCTACCTTTTATAACGACTACATTTCAGCAGTATATAATACTCCTGAAAATATGACTCGAACGGTAATTGAAGAACGTCAAATGCCCTTTAGAGAGGTTGATGTATTCTCAAGATTAATGGCCGATCGTATCATTTTCTTAGGTACAGGGATTGATGATTATATTGCAAATATTATACAAGCGCAGTTATTGTTCTTAGAATCTGCAGATGCAAAAAAGGACATTCAAATTTACCTAAATTCACCTGGAGGGTCAGTTTATGCTGGTTTAGGTATATATGATACCATGCAATATATAGGTCCAGATGTGGCAACGATATGCACTGGAATGGCCGCTTCAATGGGAGCGGTATTATTATGCGCTGGAGAGAAAGGAAAGCGAACAGCGTTAAAGCACTCAAGAGTTATGATACACCAGCCCTTGGGAGGTGCATCAGGTCAAGCGTCAGATATAGAAATTACTGCGCGAGAAATCATTAAATTGAAGGAAGAGCTTTACCAAATAATTGCAAATCACTCTGGTCAGGATATCAAGAAAGTATATGCCGATGGAGATCGTGATTACTGGATGCGCTCTGAGGAGGCTAAAGAATACGGGATGATTGATGAAGTGCTAGAACGTAAGTAATAGTCTATAATAATATTCACTAAATTTGCAGTCCTGGTACAAACGCCAGGACTTTTTAGTTTTATGTCAGAAAAAAATATTTCTTGTTCCTTTTGTGGACGCCGTAAAAAAGATGTGAATGTATTGATTGCAGGAATCAATGGTCACATTTGTGATAATTGCATATCTCAGGCGAACTCTATCGTAAACGATGAGATTTTTAGTGAGAATGAAAAATCACAAGACAGCAATATACAGCTAGCTAAGCCAATGGAGTTAAAGAAAGGATTGGATTCCTTTATCATTGGACAGGAAGAAGCGAAAAGGTCTATGTGTGTGGCGGTATACAACCACTACAAAAGAATTACGCAAAAAGTTAGCGCCGAAGACGACATAGAAATTGAAAAATCTAACCTTATTCTCGTAGGTAAAACAGGTACAGGGAAAACGCTTTTGGCAAAAACCATTGCTAAGATGCTCAACGTTCCATTTTGTATTGCAGATGCAACCGTTCTAACGGAAGCCGGTTATGTAGGAGAAGATGTTGAATCAATTCTAAGCCGTCTATTACAAGCAGCAGATTATGATGTTGCGGCTGCTGAAAGAGGGATTGTTTTTATTGATGAAATTGACAAAGTAGCACGTAAATCTGATAATCCAAGTATAACGAGAGATGTTTCGGGTGAAGGAGTGCAACAAGCTATGCTGAAGTTATTGGAAGGCTCAGTAGCAAATGTTCCACCACAAGGTGGAAGAAAGCATCCGGAGCAAAAAATGATTCAAATCAACACAAAAAACATATTGTTTGTATGCGGTGGAGCCTTTGATGGAATTGAAAACATTATTGCCAGAAGAGTGAGAACAGCCTCTGTTGGTTATGCTGCTTCTAAAGAGAAAAATGAGAAAAAAGATGAGAATCTTTTGCAATACATCACTCCTTCAGATTTAAAAGATTTTGGTTTAATTCCGGAACTCATAGGAAGATTTCCGGTGCTAACCTTCTTGAATCCTCTTGATAAACCAGCCTTGCAAAGAATTTTAACTGAGCCTAAAAACGCATTGATTAAACAATACGTTAAGCTGTTTGAAATGGATGATGTCAAGCTAAGTTTTGAGAAAGAAGCTTTAGAATTTATCGTTGATAAGGCCATTGAAACAAAATTAGGCGCACGTGGGTTGAGGTCTATTTGTGAGGCAATTCTTAATACTGCAATGTTTGAGATACCCTCAAATAATGACACGAAAGAATTAAGTATCACACGCGCATATTGTGAAAAGGAATTTTCTCAATCAAAACTTAACGCGCTTAAAGTAGCCTAACCGTTAATCGATATTTTTGGTGTACTTGTAGATTGTGCTCGATTTGTCTTTTTCTAGGGAAGCATAATTTATATCCTTGTAAAAAATTAAAAGATGAAAAAAGGATTGATAGTTGGTTTATTAGCCTTGGTTGCCTTTGGGAGTAATGCACAAAATGCGACCTATAAAGCAAATGTATCGGGCCATTTTGGAACCAATCAATATATAGGTGAGTACGGGACTGAGTTTTTAGATTTTTCAACGGTTCATGCGGCCGGGGCCTTATCTTACTCAAGGTACATTAATCCTTCATTTGATTGGAAGTTTTCATTATCTCATGGACAGGTGGATTACATTAACAGCGATTCAACGTCTGCCATTCCTGTTGGTCAAGGTTTTAAAAATAAAGTAACAAACTTTGAATTTGGATTCAAATATAAACTAGCAAACGGCTATTTGTTACCAGCAGATTTTATAATAAATCCTTACGCATATGCTGGTATTGGTGATGCATTTATGAGTGCCGAACATTACATTTATGGGAATGATTTTTCTTTTAATTTCCCCATGGGTGGGGGAATAGACATAAGATTTAATGATCGTTGGAATTTAAACTTGAGCTCTACTTTCTACTTTTCACTTAGTGATCAAATTGATGGTTACAACCGAATTGGCCAGAAAGATAACTTGAGAGATCGTTTTATTTTTAACTCTGTTGGGATTGGATACAGTTACATGCCAAAGGTAGATACGGATGGAGATGGAATTGTAGATGAAAAGGATAAATGTCCAAAAATACCGGGCTCAAAGGCCACTGGAGGGTGTCCTGATGCAGATAATGACGGAGTAGTTGATGATAAAGATAAATGTCCAAATACCCCTGGAGATGACGGTTTTGGTTGTCCTAAAATAAAACCAAACACAATTAAAATTATGGAAGAGGCAATGAAGGGGCTTCAGTTTGAAAATGGATCTTCTAAAATTAAGGAGAGCTCTTATGCCAAATTAGATAAGGTATATGAAATCATGAAAGCCAATCCTATGTTCATACTAGATATTAACGGGCATACCGATAATGTAGGTGATACTCAGTTTAACTTAAAATTGTCTAAAGAACGTGCGAATGCAGCAAAAGCATATTTGGTAAAGAAGGGCCTAAAAGAGGAGAGAATTCATTCGAATGGATATGGAGACACTAAACCTATTGCATCCAATGATACGGAAGAGGGAAGAGCCCAAAATCGCAGGGTTGAGTTTAAGGTGCACTACTAAAACAAGTTAAAATTGAAAAAGGCGAGCTAAAGGGCTCGCCTTTTTTGTTTATTTGTATCATGAAAGTATCTCTTTTCCTGTTGCTTACTTTGATCATGTTTCAACTCGGAGCGCAAAACACAAACCGTCCCTTACCCGGTGGTTTGATTTCTTATGAGTTTGAAATATTGGATTCCAACCTTAACAATTATCATTATAGTTTCTCAGCTTCCCCATCATCACCAGCCGCTTTCTATACTTCAGGACTTCTTGATTCGGCTGGATATTTAGCATGGTTCACGATTCTTGATAGAATTATTTTGGATCTGAATTATGATGCTACACACCAGGTGTATACTGCGCAGATTCCAGTTGTCAGTCATAATTACGTTAAGCTTGGACAGGGTTTTGATTTGGTAGATTCAATTGCACCCAGCGCTGGAAATCAAATGGACATTCATGAGCAAATAATGGATGTAAATGGGCATACTTATGTTTTAGGGGTTAGGGATACAACCATGGATTTGTCAAGTTATACTTTTGATGGGAATCAAGGTCTAAGCAATCAAAGTGTTAAGTCAAATTCGATTATGGAGTTTGACGTAAATAACAATCTGGTTTTTTATTGGAATGCGTCAGATCACGTTCATCCCTCTGAGTTCCATGATGGATTCCCATATAATGAGAATAATTTCGATTATTTTCATGCGAACTCTATAGATTTAGATTTTGATGGGAACATACTTGTCTCTGCCAGGCATACTAATACTATTTATAAAATATCAAAACAAGATGGGTCGATTTTATGGCGTTTAGGAGGTTCTAATTCTGACTTTACATTTCCTAATGATAATGGCTTTAGTGGTCAGCATGATTTTCGTTACCTGGGAGGACAGCTGTATAGCATGCACGATAATGGAAACTTTACGAGTACACCAAAAGAATCTAGGGCAGTAGAGTTTGAGTTGGATACCATAGCTTGGACAGCCACACGAGTGTGGAGATACAAACACAACCCTAAAGTATATGGTCCTGCAATGGGTAATAATGACTTAACAAGTAATGGGGATAATCTGATTAATTGGGGCCGAGTTTACTATCCAGAACCAACCATCACACTGGTTGATGCAAGCGGATTTAATCAAATGAATATGTATCTTGGAGATTCCTTACAGTCCTATCGTTCACATGCTTTGGAATTGGATTATTTTCTACCAAGAAAGGAACTATTGTGTAGCTATGATAACGGTCAAATGGTATTAACTTGTCAAGATACCGTTGGACCTTACATTTGGAGTACTGGCGATTCAACACAGAGCATTACTGTATCGAGTACAGGGGAATATATGTGTTGGAATCCATATGGAATAGGATGGTTGGGTAGTAAAGTTTTTAAGTTGACCGATTTATCAAATCCATGCGGTGTTAATAAGCTTGAAGAATTTAGTTTTAGAGAAGGAGAGATCAAGGTTGTTTATAGCTTAGCAGGTAAAAGGATCAATCAAGTTGTTGTGCAAGGCTTGTATATTGTTCGTTACGAGAACGGCGCTTTTGAAAAGCGCTGGTGGGATGGTTTTTCCTGGAATTAATCCTTGTAAATAACCCAGCCACTAACACCAAAAGGTTCCTTGTCCTTTGACCTTCGAGCATTAGATTTTTTAATCCTTGCTTGGACATAATAAATCCCTTTTTTGGAAGGGTCAAAATCTAGACTATAACTTTTTATTTTTGGGTCTTTTGGCCATTTAATTAGGAAGTCTGTTTCTCCACCATCTAAATATGACCCAGTTCGATCTAATTGCTGTGCAGTTCTTTTTTTGGCAGGTTTGAGGTACTCAACAGCAAAATAGTATAACTCATAACCATCTGGAATGGTGAACTCAACATGATATTGTTCTCCTTTTTTCTCAAGTTTAGGATCAATTAAATATCGGTCGATATACTCCTCATAATAAGCAAAGTAGTCTCCACTTATATGGTATCCTATTCCAACAAAGTTATGTTCTGGCTCAATTGCAGCTTTTTTGTGTCCATCATTGGGATATCTCTCTGCCATAAATTCGCCATGTCCTTCAGCCATCAAATCTTTTGAAGCCTCCAGAGCCGATTTATTCTCAAAATCATTTCCCCAAGAAGAATATGCGTTTTCAATAACATGATCCACTCCACCAGCCTCTGCATAGCGCTCAAAGGGTAATTTTCCCTCCATGTTCCAGTGGGATAAATAACGGTTTTCTGCAGCTTCTTTTGCCTGTTTATTTGCAACTCGAGATGCGAGAATATCTAACTCTAATGTTTGAACTTTATATTTAATCCTTGACGCATTGATGATCTTTAATTGATCTAATTTTATCATTAAAGCGCTATCGGAGTCTTTGTAATCGGTTAGTCTTTTTTCTTGATTATTCAACTTTTGATAATAGCTAAAGTCTTTAACCTGTGCGGATAGTGAAAAGCTTAATAAAAATGATATGACTAAAAAGACCTTTACCATTATTTGCCAAAATAAATTCCCGCCGCTATTTGCAAGGCCAGTCTATGATTTTCATCCGTTCGGGTTCCTCCGGCATTATCATATACCTTAATCAGGTTATAGTATTGCAAACTTGGATGTATGTAAAAACCTAAATGATCATCACCTGCTAAAATATACTTCCATCCCATATTAATACCATACCCCCTTCGAGCCAATTCACCTGGTACAGGACCTACTTTGTTATAATGAAAAACAACCCCCAAACCGACAGTTAAAAAACTAACTTCACTTATTCCAGCATCCATAATCAGACTAACTGGTGTCAAATGTCTGATAGGGGTGCTTAAATAACCAACTTTACCTCCCACAAACATGTTCTTGTCACTGAGTTTTTTTTGATAGGAGAAAAACGATCCTACTGCATTTTCATATCGATTTAATGTGTTTGAGCTTCCCGTTGGACTAATTTCGCCAGCGAGATCAATTGATAATTTGCCCTGACCGTTTGTGAATAGGCAAGATAATGACAGCAGCATTAAGGAGAGTAGTTTTTTCATTTTTTACGGCTAAATCTTTTATTCTTATGTTTTTTATTTTGCTTACCCTTGAACTCGGCTCCTGTATCCTCCTTGGAGCCCCTAGCGTCATAATCAGGTATTAGCTCCCAATAACTTCCGGTCCATTTATATGCATCATAACTCCCATCCGTTATGTAATGCTCGTACATCCCTTCCAAATTTGGGTCTTTTGGAGATACATGATCAAATATTAGCAAATGCTCTTTTCTAGATTTTTTATAATCCACATGCACATAAACGTCATCTTGAAACTCAATTATGTGTCTCCTTTTTAGTTTTTCACCGTCCCGAAACATACCATAAGAGAAACGAACCTTTTTTCCTGAAATTGTCATTACTTCAAAAACACGCTGGGTGCTCATGGCATTTTTACCCTGCCACCCCACAAGGGTGTAATAAGTTCTAAGGCCCTTTTTAATAGGGATTATTTTGTAGTAAACGGCACCATACCATCGCTTGTTATCTAAACTAGCCTCTTCTAAATTTGGGGTAAAGTGATTAGAAATATCCCTAAATTCAATCAATCTATTTGGCCCACCTCTCTTACCTGGTATAACCAGATAGCAATAGTATTTATGACTTCTATCTTCTTGCTCTATATTCCAGTTTATTAAACGGAATGCTTTGTCAGGAGAGGTCATAGTGCCTATTGTCTTTATACTATCAAAGGGGTGTGTGAAAGCATCAGGGTTAGCCATGGTTTTTTCAACCCATGTGATGACATCTTCGTTACGTAATTCCTTTTCTGCATCCGTTTTTGATGCACGTAATTTTTTGAGATAGAAATTTAAGGAATCTTCCTGTTGCTGAATGTTTTCAGCAGCTTCCGCCTTCTGAAAAAGAAAGAGTGTAAGAAATAAAATAAATAGGTACCTCATTACTTTCATTTAAATGTAATAAAGGCCTTTTGGTTACATTCTTTACAAGTGTAAAAAGTCTTTTTTAGCCAAAAGCTCCTCTTCGCTTTCGCGATATTCTGGGTCATCAACGCAGCAATCTACTGGGCAAACAGCAGCGCATTGGGGTTCATCATGGAAACCAACACACTCTGTACACTTATCAGGCACAATATAATATACATCTAGGTCTACTGGCTCATTCTCATGCTCCGCATCAACCTCAATGCCAGAATTTTTTCCGGTAACCATACCTGCTAGCGTAGTTCCATCGGCAAATCTCCACTCCGCTGCACCTTCATAAATTGCGTTATTCGGGCACTCTGGTTCACAAGCCCCACAATTTATACATTCATCTGTAATTACTATTGCCATACCTAGTATAAATGTTAATTTTACTGCGTTTTTAAGTGTGATATCGCAGTTATTCTGCTACAAATATACAAGCATTTTTAGAGAATGGGAACAAGAGAGAATGGAATTAAGGCGCTGGCACTAATGGGTGAATTATTTGGCCTTTTGGCTAAGGGTAGTCCATGGCCAGGTTTTAAGTGTGGAGTGACTGAAACTGAATATAATGAATGTCTAGGTGCAATGCACCAAGCCAGGATTAAAAACACATGGTTTACCGAGGATAATATTCGAACTGCACTTAAAGGCTGGGGGGAAGCTTTAGAAGAGAAGAAGTTAATCAAATGGACTGAAGATTTTAAGCTTGTAACTGAACCGAAGGTAATCGGAGTGGTAGCTGCAGGGAATATACCCTTGGTTGGTTTACATGACGTTATTTCGGTATTAATGAGTGGTCATAAGCTGCAGATAAAGCTTAGCAAGGACGATACTGACCTCATGTTAATGGCGCTTTTTTTATTAAAAAAGTTTAACGTTGAATGGGAAGATAACATACAGCTTGCCCCAATGAAATTATCAGGTTTTGACGCTGTTATTGCCACCGGAAGCAACAATTCTGCCCGTTATTTTGAAGAATATTTTGGAAGCTACCCAAATATAATTCGGAAGAATAGAACCTCCGTAGCAATACTGGATGGTAGTGAAACAGATAAGGAGCTTGAAGGACTTGCAGATGATATATTCATTCATTTTGGTATGGGGTGCCGAAACGTTTCAAAAATATTTTTACCAGTTTCTTACGATCTTAATAAGGTGACGGGGGCTTTGTACAAGTATAAAGATGCCGTGCATCATAATAAATACGGAAACAATTACGACTATCACAAGGCGCTTTATTTGATGAACGGTGATGATATCTTAGAAAATGGTTTTATGTTGTTTAAGGAGGGAAAAGAGTTGCATTCACCTTTAAGTGTTCTTTTTTATGAATTTTATGATGATCAGAGCGTTTTACGAGAGAAATTAAGGGCAATGGATGATCAAATTCAGTGTATTGTTTCTAAGAAAGATATTGCTTTTGGCAAAGCTCAAAAACCTGAGTTATGGGATTATGCGGATGGAATTAACACATTTAAATTTTTAGCAGAATTATGAAATTAGTAAGTTGGAATGTTAACGGAATAAGAGCAGTTGTAAAGAAGAATTTTTTTGAAGATTTTGAGAAAATGAACCCTGACATTCTGTGCTTACAAGAAACAAAAGCGCAACCAGATCAAGTAAGAGAAGCGCTATTTGGGTTGGATGCTTCTTATGAAGTATATGCAAACTCAGCGGAGAAAAAAGGTTATTCAAGCACAGCTATAATTACAAGAAAAACACCAATTTCTGTCATGAATGATATGGGTATTGAAGAACACGATAAGGAGGGTAGAGTAATCTGTGCTGAATTCGAAGAATTTTATTTGGTAACGGTCTATACACCAAACTCGAAAGGGGATTTATCTCGATTAGGCTATAGAACTCAATGGGATCTTGACTTCTATAATTATCTAAAAGAATTGGAAAGCAAAAAACCTGTTATCGTCTGTGGCGATTTGAATGTTGCCCACAAGGATATTGATTTGGCTAATCCAAAGTCAAACTACAACAAATCTGCTGGCTATATGCAAGAAGAAATTGATGGCTTGGACCGTTATATTGAAAATGGTTTCGTTGATACCTTTCGGCATTTCAATCCTGAGCAAACAAAATATTCTTGGTGGAGTTATAGAGCAGGAGCGAGGGCAAGAAACGTAGGCTGGAGAATTGATTATTTTTTATGTTCAAATAACTTAATTCCACAAATAAAGTCTGCTGATATACTCAATGAAGTGATGGGTTCAGATCATTGTCCCGTAGAAATAACTCTTTAGAATTGTCCTAAAAATAAAGAAGCCGGCGCTTTCAATGAATGCTAACCGGCTGTCTCACTCTGCTACTCTCGCTGTGGGGGAAGGAATTGAACCTTCCTCGAATAACTTTCCTTGCAGTAAAAAAGTTTCTCAGGGTTTCCCCGTTGCCTTAGTACTTTCCCACAGGTGTCAATAAATTGACATACTGAAATGAACTTGCTTGTGACAAAGTTAAAAAAAATATCTTATCGTTGACTAATATGTAATGAAATTGATATATTTTTACCGATATAATATGAAAAATGCTTATTTGGTTTAAATAATTGAAAATATACGCGATAAAATGAAGGAAAATTATCAAATTGACAAGCTGGACAAAGAGATTCTCTCTGTTTTAATGGAAGATGCACGGACACCCTATACAGATATAGCGAAAAAATTAATCGTTTCACCCGGTACCATTCATGTAAGAATGAGAAAGTTGGAAGAACTTGGAGTAGTTAAAAAATCAGTTTTGGAAATTGAGCCAGCTAATTTAGGTTATGACCTTTGCGCCTTCCTAGGAGTCCATTTAGATCATGGGTCTGTTTATAGAAGTGTTTTGGAAGAGATTAGAAAGATTCCAGAGGTAGTAGAGTCCTATTATACAACAGGTAATTACGGGATATTTTTAAAAATATATTGTAAGAACACGCAGCACTTATATGATCTTCTGAATATTAGAATTCATCAAATTGAAGGAGTAAGAGGAACGGAGACTTTGATCTCTCTGGAAAACGCGATTCATCGCCAAATACGATTAGAATAAAAAGGTTTAACCATTTATTATGTCGATAAGGGGGTCGGAGTAGGTGAATTTCCAATCCTTCATGCTATATGCATGAGCTTCTGATATAGTGTAATCCACGCCATTTTTAAGGTTAATGGTTTTAATAGCACCCATTTCAATGTTTTCTTGCTCATGGGAATAGTGGTATGCTAATTCCATTTCTTTGCGCAAGAACTGGATAGCCTCATTTTCGTTTGTTAAATCTTGAGGAAGGAAACTGGATACGAAATGTTTCTTTTTTCTGCTTCTGGTAAACATTACATTCAAGCGTTTATCACCTCCCATTTGATTAATAGGGCCAAAATGTTGCCGCAGTTTTCCCTCTTTATCCGGTCCATATGTAGTAGAAATGATACAAATGTCCCGCTCTTCTCCTTGAATGTTTTCCAAGTTTCTAATGAGTACACCTTCAGTTAAGTCTTCACAAAGTTTTGCTAAGGCTTGATCCTTGCTCAAAAGCGTTTCCCATTGTTCTTCAATTTGTTGTTGCTGCTCCAAGGAGAAGGAAAGTATAGCTAAGCTTTGCTCTCCTTTCTTGAGGTAATCCTCTAAAACACTTACCACCATCTTTGCTTCAAGCTGATTTTCGCCGGATGCATAATTTGAGTGGTTAATATAGTCAAATTCATATGCCTCAATAGGTTTACTTGAAGGAATGCATTTTAACAATCCTTCGTAAAATCGTTGGTTAGAATTTCTAATCAGTGATTCGTGAGCACTGCGATAATGCCATTTTAACATGTTTTGAGGGAGCTTTTCTTGAACAGCCTCAAGTAATGATGAAGCCCAGCTTTCATCTTCATCTACTTTCTGGAAAAAAGAACTAGGAGGCATTTGCATAGAGTCTCCAACAACGACAAAGTTGTTGGCTCTAGCTAGGGCGGGTATAGCATCTTCTAAGGTAAGTTGACTTGCTTCATCCACGATTACTAAATCAAAATCATTTTCAAAATCTAGATTTTCTGACAAGCTATATGGGCTCATCATCCAAACGGGGAAAATGGTATTCAGTAATTCGCCTGCACCGTTCTCATAAAGTTCTCTTGGGCTTTTGTAGCGCTGTTGTTTGCTTATTTCACGTTCAATTAAGCGGCGACCTTGCTTTACTTTTGTCTTTATTTCTTTCTCCTCAATTGAGAGTCGTGTTGAACTTTGTTCAGAAATAAATAATTTCCGCTTGAATCTACTTTTCCAATCGTTAAGCAGCTTTTTGCTATTTAGCTCTCTAAGATTTTGGAGTTTATCAAGTGAATCGTGAATTGTTTTTTCTATGATTGCAGAGTTTACATTCTTAAGGCGATAATTGTATCGCCTTTTCTCTAGAATTTCATTGAAAAGTATTGCATCTTTCCATTGAATATAACCTCCTCGATAGCTTCCTATGAATGAGTATACATCTTGGCTTATAGGCGTAATAATGGATTTAAAATCAGGTATAAATGCTATAGTTGACAGTAAGCTTTTGATTAACTTTTGGGTTTCATCAAATTGTCTATTCTCTTTGTAGGAGAGGTTTTGTTGAATGTGATGATAATACTCCTCATAAATTCTGAATTCCTCTAATAAATTTGCGAGTTTATCTCTATCCCACTTTCTGATGGTATTAACAAGTTCTTTATTTGAATCAAGAATAAGATTTAGGTCTTTTTGAACCGATTGAGCATAGCTAAGATTGTCAATATTATAGTCCTTAATTAGGATGGATTCAATCTTCTCTTTTTTCTCAGTTAGCTCATTAATCTGAATAGCTTCTTTTAAGATGCTCTCGAAATTTGGATTTGGATGAGAGTCAAGTTCATATCGTGATGCCAGAAATCGAATTACTTTTTTACGGCTGTTGGAGAAAATTTTAAAAATGCTCTTTTGATACTTCTTTTCCAGTTCTAATGCTTCTTTTATAAGCTCATTATCAGGAAGTTTTTGCCATCTATTCCTAACAGTTTCTAAAGATTCTAATTCCTTTTCATATTCATGATGTTCTTTAGCGAGTCGAAGAAAGTTTTTGTTCTTCTCTCCATGAGGATACATCATGAAGTCCCAATCTTTTTGAAGAATAATGTTCAGACCTTTGAGGCGCTGGCAAAGTAAAAAAGCTCTGCCTAAGGTAAAGTTCTCATTGTTTTCAATTTCTGCAATTAATTTAAACTTTACCTCTTCGAGTTTTTCCCAAAAAGCGGCTGATTCTATTTTATTCGTATCCCAGCTGTTTTTGTTCAGTTTGGAAAGTGGTAGCTCTGACCAGCATTCAGCTAAGCCTAGATTGTGAACTCTTTCATCTAGTTGCTCTAATTCAAATTTATATTTTTTAAAATCAAACCAATTTGGATAACTTGGTTCATGCTCTTTTTGTAAGCCATCAATAGAATTTATCTGTTCTGCTAAGTGTATTAGCTCCTTTTTATAACAATCTTCATAGTACCCTTCAAGAATTCCTATGTTTGCTTCCAGCTGATATTGGGTGTTTTCCCATTCCTTCTCATTAAACGAATCATCATCTTTTAAAAGCTTCCTGTAGGATTTTCCAAGCTTTTGAACGAATTTTTTCCTATCCTTTTTGCTGTGATGCAGCCTAATAAAGATATCATTTAAGCCAACTGATTTGAAACGGTTTTCAACCGCATTGAGTGCTGCATTCTTTTCACAAACAAACAGGATTTTTTTTCCAAGAGAGCAGGCGTTAGCAATCAGGTTACATATGCTTTGACTTTTGCCGGTCCCCGGAGGTCCCATCCAAACTGAATGTTGATGGTTTAGACTGTTTAATATTGCTGCTTTTTGACTGGGGTCAAAGGGTAGATATTGATCAATTTCTTTTAATTCATTAATCTTTCTAGTTTTACCTGGAGAAGAAATAAATGCTACTGCGTCTGGTATTTCTTTTTTGGTAAGCAGCTTATCGTAATCTTCAGAAATTGACATTTTTCTAAAATCGAAATTCCCTAAGTACTGATTTTCTAAATCAATGCACCAATGCATAGCTGTATGAGAAGTTTCAGAGGAGCTAAAACTGATATTGATATTTTGATCTTGCTCCATCAAATACTTAGCAAGAAACTTTTCGTCAATCTCATCTTTTAGTTCCCACCCAAAATGATGTTTCCAATAACGAGCTAAAACAGGATTTAACTCTGCATTACTTTCTAGCTTTAGTGAATGAAAATTAGCTACACCTCTATTCCAATTAAGTTTGGCATCAGACATGAAAAGAGGGCTAAAGAATTTCTTTTGGTCATGCGTCCAATGTAAAACCGACCAGACAAACTTTAATTGATTAAAGCCAAGTTCACGTAAATTTTTATCAGCTTGCCGACGAATTAAGTTCAAACTTTTAGTCCACTCTTCATCTTCTTTAAAATGAATTTCGTTCCCTTTTAACAAGTGCTCTTTTTGCTCTGTACTCAGCTCAAGCTCAAGCTTTTTACTACCAACAGTAAAGTTGAGGTTTTGATTTCTTCTGGTAAAGTCATCAATTCTGGCCTGCATGCTGAGAAGCAGATCTGCATGAATATTTTCTTTTGTAGAAATCAAGGCAGTCAAAAATACGAAATGCGCCTAAAGAATTAAGAATTAATTTACACAATGAAGGCTTTTGCGCTTCTATATTTTCCATAACTTAGTTCAATGCCATTTAATTCCATATTTAATTGGATTATCCGAAAGCGAGTTAATCAAATTGAATTCTTTAAGGAACATCCTATTGAAACGCAATTAGAGGTTTTCCATGGTTTAATGGCGAAAGCAGCAACTACAGAATGGGGCAGGAGATACGACTATCAAAGTATCGACAGTGTAGAAACTTTCAGGAAACGTGTCCCTTTGCAAACCTATGATGAAATTAAACCCTATGTTGATCGACTAATAAAAAACGAAAAGGACTTGCTTTGGCCGGGTGAGATAAAGTGGTTTGCTAAATCATCAGGCACTACAGCGGGTAGATCAAAATATATTCCGGTAAGCCGAGAAGCAATTGATGACTGCCATTACAAAGGTGGAAAAGACTTGCTTAGTCTGCATATTTCAAATCATCCTAATGCCGGTTTATATGGAGGGAAACACTTAGCTGTTGCTGGTAGTAGTGAGGTAAATGAATTCAGCCCTGACTCATACAGTGGAGATTTATCTGCAATAATCGTTAAAAATCTACCCTTTTGGGCTGAGATAAGAAGAGCTCCAAGAAAAGAGATTGCTTTGATGTCTAATTGGGAGCATAAAATCCAGGCCATGGCGGAAAGCACAATGAAGGAAGATATCCGAATTATCGCGGGAGTTCCATCATGGAGTTTGGTGCTGATGAATAAAATTTTGGATATATCCGGATCTAAGTATATAACGGATGTTTGGCCGAATTTAGAGTTGATTATGCACGGTGGGGTTAGTTTTGAGCCTTACCAAGCTCAATTTGAAGCGCTAATAGGATCTAGCAAAGTGAGTTTTGTTGAGACTTATAATGCGTCTGAAGGTTTTTTTGGAATTCAAGACCAACCAGATGTAAAAGAGCTTCTCCTAATGCTGGATTATGGCATTTTTTATGAGTTTATCCCATTAAGTTCTTATAAGGGATTGGACTCTACTGAATTCGTGGATTTGGAGGATGTTCAGCTTGACACCAATTATGTTTTGGTTATTTCCACGAATGCGGGTCTTTGGAGATATATTCCAGGAGATACCATTAAGTTCACATCAAAGAAGCCTTACAGAATAAAGGTAAGCGGACGAACCAAATATTACATTAATACTTTTGGGGAGGAGGTAATTTCTGAAAATGCTGAAGAGGCCCTGGCCTATGCTTGTGAAGAATGCTCAGCTCAAATTAGCGAATACACAGCAGGGCCTGTGTTCATGGATGAGAAGGGGCAAAAGGGTGCCCATGAATGGATTATAGAGTTCCACGTTTCTCCTGATGACCCTGATAAATTTAATGAAAGCCTGGATAGAAAGCTTAGAGAAGTTAACTCCGACTATGATGCAAAACGCTCCTTTGATTTTGTTTTAAAAGCCCCCATTATACATTATGTGCAAAATGGTACGTTTTATGAATGGATGAAGCGTAGAAATAAATTAGGTGGTCAAAATAAAGTTCCTAGATTAGCAAATCACCGTGAATATTTGGATGAAATATTGGAAGTCATATCTATACCTGCTGATAGTCCTACCGCTGGGGGTTAGCTCACAGTCGAATAAGGATGTACCGGAAGAAAAAATTGCGACTATTTCGCATTCATACGACAATTTCACAGCAGACAATATTGGTAATGTTTACCTTTTTAATAGGGATGAGATTCTAAAGTATAGCCCTGACGGGGATAGTTTGGGCATTTATTCGGATAAGGTCCTTGGGAATGTTCATTGGATAGATGTAAGTTTTCCTCTAAAACCATTGGTATTTTTTGAAAGTAGAAGTCAGATTCAGGTTTTAGATAATACACTCTCGGCTCAGAATGAGGTAATCGATTTGACTGATTATGATTTATTTGAGGCAGAAGCCGTTTGTTCAAGTTATGAGAATAATTCCATCTGGATATTCACAACAGATAATACGGAGTTAATAAAGCTGAATTACCAGAATCAAACTGAGAAAAGAAGTGGGAATTTAAATAATATTTTAGGTAAAGAGGTGAATATAACTTACTTGATAGAGGTGGATAATCAGCTATATGCTAATAATGATGGCATGGAAATATTGGTATTTGATATCAATGGTACTTACATAAAGTCATTGGATATACAGGCAGACTTTGATTTCTATGTTACCGGAAGCAAAGTTTTGTACCGTAGAGATGCGAGTTTTGAAGTATACGACACCAAGAGTTTTGAATCAAAAGTACTTTATGAGTTTTCTTCTGAGGCTACAAAGTATATTTTAAAGGCAAATTTCGAAATTATCGGTTCCAAAGAAAAGATTACGGTTATCCGCAAGCTGAATTGAAAAGTTCCAAACAAAAGCCTTTTAACTCCGTTAGATTTCTTACTTTAGTTGCCTCAAAAAAATGAATAAAATGCATATTGCCATCGCAGGAAATATTGGAAGTGGAAAAACCACTTTAACAACAAAGCTTTCAGAACATTATGGATGGGAACCTCATTTTGAGGATATAGAAAATAATCCATACCTGAATGACTTCTATGATGATATGCAACGTTGGTCTTTTAACCTGCAAGTTTATTACTTGAACAGTCGTTTTACTCAAATTCAAGAGTTTAAAACAGGAGAAAAGTCGGTAATTCAGGATCGAACTATTTATGAAGATGCCTTCATTTTTGCTCCCAACTTGCACAGTATGGGCTTAATGACTAGTCGTGACTTTGAGAACTATTTCAGCTTGTTCAACTTGCTGGAATCTTTTATCTCAGCTCCTGACTTATTGATATACCTTAGAGCATCTGTACCTACTTTGGTGGAGCAAATTCAACAAAGGGGTAGAGATTATGAAGAAAGTATTCGTTTGGATTATCTAAAACGTTTGAACGAAAGATATGAAGCATGGATTTCGTCCTACGATAAGGGCAAATTGCTAATTATTGATGTTGATGATAACAACTTTCATACAGACCAAGAAGACATGGGTAAAATCATTTCTTCCATTGATGCTGAGATTAACGGTTTGTTTTAAGTCTTAAAAATATTTCAAATAAAAAAAAGGGAGCACATGCTCCCTTTTTTATTGTTTATTCTTTGCTCTATAAGCCTGCTTCTTCCTCAACCTTATCTAGAAGTTCATCGTATGGGCTTAGCGGTTCAGATGAGCTTTCCTCTTCATCGTCCCAATCATCATCATCAAAGTCGTCCTCGTCTTCATCGCTTGTAACAGGAGCTTCACCTTCTCTAAATAAATCAACTTTGAAGCTAATTTTTGTAGTGGGTTCTATAGACTCATCCTTGGTCATACCATATTTGAACTGAGGAAATCCAAAGTCTCCAGAAAAACCAACAACTTCTTTACCGTCAAGTTCCCCAAATCCTTCAAATTTAAAAGGGAATTCATATTCATGATCTTTGCCAAGGAAGTTTAAAGTACCTTTTGCTAAATACTTCCCATTCTTTTCTATGATCTCTGAGCTTGAGAATGTGATTTTTGGGTGTGCAGAAACATTAAAGAACTCTTTTTTATCTTTTAAGTGACCATCTCTTGTTCCATTCTTAGTATCCAAAGATGCTGCATCAATACTTACATCAATTTGCATTGATTCTAAGCTGCCATCCATGCTAAGCTTAACATCAAATTTGTCAAACTTCCCTATGGCTTGTTTTGGTCCATCGGCAGTAAACAATATTTCTTGGTAATTGCTGTTTCCACTGGTTACAAAAACACCTGAGATATCCTCAATATTACCTTTCTTCTTGTCAACCCCTTTATAAGTACTTTTGTTATTTCCTGACATGAGGTACCATATAATTCCTCCTGCAGCAACAATAACTATAACACCTACTACTGCTAATATTTTCCAATTACTTTTTAACCAATTCATAAGGGCCTGTTTTTATTGAAGTAAATATATAAAAAAAGACCATCCTATAAGAACGGCCTTTTGTATCTGTTCATTTCGAATTATTAGTGCTTAGCCAAGTAATCAGCAACTCCATCAAAAGAGGCTTTCATTCCCTCTTCTCCTGGCTTCCAATCTGCTGGACAAACTTCACCGTTCTCTTCGAAAAATTGTAAAGCATCTACCATTCTTAGAGCTTCATCAACACTTCTACCAAGAGGGAAGAAGTTTACTACTTGATGCATAACTGTACCAGTCTTATCAATTAGAAATAAACCTCTATAGGCAATCATTGGTCCGGTTGCGGTTAATTCACCTTCACCTTCATAACCATATTCACCAGCTAAAACACCAAACGAGTCTGAAATCGTTTTAGATGTATCTGCAACGATAGGGTATTTCACGCCTTGGATTCCACCTTGATTCTTTGGTACTTGTAACCAACCCCAGTGAGACTCTTCCGTGTCAGTTGAACACGCTACTACTGCAACTCCTCTTTTTTCAAATTCTTCCAATTTGTTTTGGAAGGCATGAAGTTCAGAAGGGCATACAAATGTGAAATCCTTTGGGTAAAAGAAGAAAAGTACATGCTTCTCACCAATGTATTGGTTCAAGCTAAAATCTTGAACAATTTCGCCACCATTTACAACTGCTGAAGCGCTAAACTGTGGGGCTTTTTTTCCTACTAATACTGACATATTTTGTTGTTTTTAATTTTCTGTCAGCAAAGTTAGGCAAATGTATGGTTGTACCTAATCAATTTTGTCTATAAAGACTAATCTTTTTCTATGAGCATTATAAGGCGCTTGCTTTCTTTCGGTTCAAAGGCATTTAACTGATAATCACCGAAAACATCTACCAGGTTAAACCCGGATTGAACGAATAGATTGGCAAAATCATTAAGTCCAAGTACTTGAACCCTTTCAATGAATTGATAAGCATTTCCTTGATCGTTAAATTGGATTCTTTTTACGATCGCATCTTCACCCAACTCTCTTTGAATGTTAAATTCGATTCCTTGCTTAACTTGCACTTCTTGTGGAATAAGGTATGCTACTACTACCTCTACATTGAAAAAATCAATTAACATTCTTCCGCCTGGTTTCAAGGCGTCATATGCAGCGTTCAAAACCATCAAGTTTTCGGATTTACTATTGAAGTAACCGAATGAAGTAAACAAGTTAAAAACTACATCTAAATCTTTGTAGGGAAGAGGTTCCCTCATATCATGAACGTCAAAATGAAGACTAGAGTTCTCCATTTTTTTTGCGCTCTTAATGCTGTTTTCAGATAAATCTACTCCAATGGCGTCCAACCCCAGGTCGTTCATGACCTTAGCATGTCTTCCAGCCCCACAGGCTAAATCAAGCACTTTCATGCCTGACTTTAGATCTAATTTTGAATAAATATTCTTAATAAAGATTTCTGCCTCTTTCTCGTCCCTATGATCATATAAGATATGATAGTAAGGGCTATCAAACCAATGTTCAAACCAATTATCTGCGCTCATTTCACTACAAATGTATTTATCAAAAGGTTACCTTTGTGAAGACGATGATTAGGTTATTAACCATACTCATAGGATTACTAGTTTTACCTCATGCTTTTGCCCAAAAGTTCAGGTTTGAAAGAATCACAAAAAGTGAAGGGCTTTCTCAAAGCAGGGTGAATGTAATAGCGCAAGACTCATTGGGTTTCATATGGGTTGGAACAGATGACGGCTTAAACAAAGTATTCGCTAATAAAATTGAGGTTTATAGGAACCAAAAAAATCAAGGAGATCAACAATTATCAGGTAGGGAAATTTCTGACCTTTTTGTCTGGAATGAGGATGTTTTAATTGTTGCCTGTCGGGATGGTGAAGTAGATATTTGGAACGAACAATCCGGCGATATACAACATGTTAAATTGCCAGATGGTGTTCAGCCCATATGCCTTGAAAGAGTTGAAGATAATTTATGGATTGGAACGACTGAAGGCGTTTTTATTGCAGATCTAACGAAAAGAGTACCGGAAGCAATTGTTCTAAATAATGATTACCCAGGATGGCAGGTTCAGGATATAGTGACTTACGAAAACCAAGTTTATATAGCTGGATACGGTTATGGCTTGGTGATAACGGACAAGGATTTTGCTAAAGTATCGGAATGGGTACCAACAGATTTGGAGGGACATTCATTGGACGCAAGAATGCGTAAACCTAAGAAACTAGTTGTTTCCAACGAAACTCTTTACGTAGGATATGATGGTGCATATTTGATTAAAAAGGACTTGAATTCCGAAGAATTTGAATGGATTAATGCGGATAGTAAAGTGTCTTTTTATGGCAGTAAGGCGAACGCGATCTTAGTTTCAAAAAGTGGGACCTTATGGGTTGGAAGCAATGATGGACTTTATAATTATGCTGAAACTAAAGCAGATTTTGAAGGTAATTATTGGATAGAAAACAACGATAAAAGCTTGTCCAGTGACCATATCAGTTATCTGTTTCAAGATAAGGCTGGTTCAATTTGGGTTGGTACATCTGATCATGGGCTCAGCATTTACCATCCTAGCTTAAATCAATTCGAGCATATTCATAAAAACAATGATGAGCAAATAAGTTTGAGTGCAAATCAAGCTTTCCAAATGTTGGAAGATAGCAGAGGAAATGTTTGGATGGCGACTTATGGTGGTGGGTTAATTCGAACAGATTTTGAGCGAGGAGTGCAAGATATTTTCGGAGCAGATTCCAATAAAACACATTCGAACATCTTGAGTTTGGTTGAATGGCAAGGTAAAGTTTGGTTTGGAAGTTGGGGAGGAGGCCTTAACAGCTTTGATCTCAAATCAGAAAAATTTGGCACTGCAATTACAAAGGATGAAGGCCTTCCAAGTAACACAATTATTAGCCTACTTGCGTCAGGTGAAAAACTATATGTAGGAAGTTTTGATGGGCTCTACATCATGGACAGTTCTGGTTCGGGTATGACATATAACAGCTATTCTGAAGAGTTTGCAGAAGGAAGCTTCCCATCAAATGTTGTTTATAGTTTGGCAAAGCACAAAAACAAAGTTTTAATGGGAACGGATGGCGGAGGTCTAATCATACTTGACCCTGAGACAAACAAAACCATTGTTCTCGATGAAAACTCTACCCCTTCTATTAGCTCGAATTCGGTGTTGGACATAGAAATAAAAGCTGATGGTATTTGGCTGGCTACTTCTGCCGGTCTTGATAAATTAAGTCTTGACTATACTTCTATACAAACATGGAATTCAACACACGGTTTACCCTCAGATTACATTAATGCGATGGCATTCAATGGAGATAATGTGTGGTTAAGCACCAATAATGGGATTTATAATTTTAATCCCAACACGAGTAAAAAGGGGAGGGCTTATTTTGTTGAAGATGGAATACAAGGGAATGAATTCAATCAGGCATCAGTTTTACAGTTAAGCAATGGAGAAATACTATTTGGAGGTACCAACGGTATAACAAAATTCAACCCAAATCAACTCACAAAGAATAATTACAATGCTCCAATTGTATTGACAAAAGTGAAGCTCTTTGGAGAGGAGCTTGTGACAAAAAAGAAACCCGAGTTTATAAGAAGCCTTACGCTGGATTATAATCAAAACTTCCTATCATTTGAATTCACTGGTTTAAACTATGTTTTGGCAGAAAACAATCGCTTTCAATATAAGCTTGAAGGTCTTGATCAAGAATGGTCGGAAATTAGTGACCGAAATTTCATTTCCTACAGTGATTTGAAAAGTGGCGAATACACACTTCTTGTAAGAATGTATAACAATGACGGTGTATTGAGTAATAAGATATTGCGAATTCAAATTACGATTAATCCCCCTTTTTGGGAAACGTGGTGGTTTAAGTTAATCAGTATTTTACTGATAATTCTTGCTGCGTACGTGTTTTACCGTTGGAGGATGAGAGCAATACGTAAAGAGAAGGAACTTTTGGAGGAAAAAGTCGAATTAAGAACAGCTGAGTTAAAGGAGAGAACTAATGAACTAGCTGAGAAGAATCAAGATATTATGGACTCCATTGAATATGCTAAGAAAATTCAATCAGCGATTCTCCCCAACGAAGAATTATTGAATTCTAAATGGGAAGATTATTTTGTCTTTTTCTTACCAAAAGATGTGGTTTCAGGTGATTTTTATTGGTTTGGAGAAAGAGGTCCATGGAAAATTATCACTGCGGCCGACTGCACGGGACATGGAGTGCCTGGCGCACTTATGAGCATGATAGGAGCCAACCTGCTACACAAAATTGTTGATGAGAAAGGGGAATATGATCCAGGAAAGATATTAACCGAGCTAAATGTCGGGGTTCAAAAAGCGCTTAAGCAAGGAACAGGGGCGCAAGAAACAAATGATGGAATGGATATCTCTTTATGCGCATATAATGAAGAAGAATCAAAATTGATTTGGGCCGGTGCTTATAATCCCTTATTCCTAATTCGCGACGGAGAGCTTATAAAGTATAAGGCAAATAAATATCCTATTGGCGGTTCACATATGGCAATGAATAGAGTGTACGATAGCCACCTTATAGATGTGAAAAAAGGTGATAGTATATACATGTTCTCTGATGGTTTCCCTGATCAATTTGGTGGACCGAAAATGAAAAAGTATATGGGTAAACGTTTTCAAAAGTTCTTATTGGATATCCACAATAAGCCTATGCCTGAACAAAAACAGCTAATTTTGAATGAGTTTAAGTCTTGGAAAGGAGACTTGGAACAAATTGATGACGTATGTATCGTTGGGGTTCGATTTTAATATTACTTTTTTTAATTTCTTGTAAGGATAGGGAAGAGCAAACGACTTATATTCCATCCCAAGATCTCGTTTATGGGATAGAAGTTACTACTCATGCCGGGCAAATGGCACATATGGTCAACCGTCATATTTTTTACAACTTTCCATTAATAACAAATGGTAATTGGGTATATACTTCTGGAGATACGAATCAGTTACCCACGGAAGACTCCCCATGGGTGTATCAAATGATTTTTGATAGCACAAGCGGGGTTGATTTAGACGGTAATGAAAAAATTGGTCCCCTGCACTTTTATATTTATGGAAATTTAGACCAAGAAAATGGTGAAATAAGAATTGTTTACGACGATTTAGAGATGGATGGTTTCTTTTCTCAAGGAACAGTTAGGGTTTCATATGATAATAGGGATGACGTTTATGAGATGAGAGCAGGAGAATTACTGATATTTGCGAATGACAGTATAAGCTCTGTGGATATTTCATCTAAGTTCACTTATTTTCCTGGAGACGACTTATTCCGATTCTATGTTGATGGAAATGGCACGAATAGAAGGGACAGAAGCTATAAGTTTAAGACCTATGATTCCCTCAACAGGAGTTTTGCATGTGGCAGTATCACCAAGGGCGAACTTAGGATTCAACCTCAGCGCCTAAGTGCTCGAAATTTATTTTACGATAATGATGGTGATCAGTGCGATGGCAGGGCAAAAGTAATTTATCGACGAAATAGCTTAACCTTCAGTCATCCTTAATTTTTTTGTCGATTAATTAATTGAATTTTATATATTTGCCTATTAGCAAGGAAGAACAATGGTAGATTTGTTTGAATTTTACGAAAAAATGGAGCGTAATAACATTATGCTCTCCTTCAAAGGTGCCATTACCTCTGAATTGCTATCATCCATTCTTACCATTATGGAATCCAAAATGTCGGATATCCAAGAACCTCCAAAAATCAAGAAAAAGGTATTCAACGTTCTAGTAGAATGTTTACAAAACCTATATCATCACACCGATGAAGCACCTGAAGGATCTGATGGGATGGATACGAAATCTGCTATTTTTGCGATTTCAAAAGAAGCAAATCATTACTCAGTGTTTACGGGAAATTATATCCTAACTGAGAATGTAGATGGTTTAAGAAAGAAACTTGAGACCATCAATGGAATGAATAGAGATGAATTAAAGAGCTACTATAAACAAGTATTGAATAACGGAACCATGTCTGATAAAGGTGGGGGTGGACTAGGAATGATTGATATTGCTAGAAAATCTGGTCAAAAGTTAGATTACTTCTTTAAAGTAGTGGATGATAGTAATTCATTTTTTAGTTTAAACGTTAAAATTGTACAACCTAATAAGGAAATAGCCTAGTTATGGAAGATATTAAGATAGAAGGGACACCAAAAACTCCAGGAGTTAATTTTAGTGCAGCAGGAAAATTAGAGTTAAGCGGAAGATCAATTCCAGAAAATTCTATTGAATTTTACAAGCCATTGTTGGATTGGATTGAGAGCTACTCTAACTCACCTCAAAGCTCTACAGAAGTGGATATTAAATTGGAATACTTTAATACTTCATCCAGTAAATGCATACTAGATGTTTTCAAGAAACTTGAAGGCGTTAACGGTAGCAACATGACTATCAACTGGTACTACGAAGAAGATGATGAAGATATGCTAGAGGCTGGTGAAGATTATCAGGCTATTATAAATATTCCATTTAAAATGGTGGAAGTAGAAGAACTTTAAAAGTATCTATTACTTATTGAAAAAAATCTTGGTGAATCCAGGATTTTTTTTTGCTTAAATGATTTGAAATAAAAAAGCCGCTACGCAATAAGCGTGGCGGCTTTTTTATGAAATATTTTAGGACTATTCCTCCTCAGAGCTAGTCTCTTCTTTCTTTGTAGTTTTCTTGGCAGCCGGCTTTTTAGCAGCGGTTTTCTTTTCTGCAGCTTTCTTAGTAGTCTTTTTAGCGGCTGGCTTAGCCGTCTTTTTCTTTTTTGGAGCTTCAACCTTTACGGCAGATTTTCTTTTTCTTGTCACACCGTAGGTGCCTCTAACTCTTTTGCCTTTCTTACTTCTTTGATCTCCTTTTCCCATAGTTTTATGTTTTTGTTCACTAACAAAGATATAAATCTAAATCAAACCTTCAAGGTGCAGTATTCTTGTTCCATACCACGAAAATCGCTCACCATCAACTATTTTGATTTCGGAATTGGGAAAAATGTCTTGAAACTCCTTGATGTGTTTTTCCTTAAAAGGATATGGCTCTGACGAAAGTAAAACAGCAGAAGGGTTCAAGCTTTTCAAATCTTCCGTGCTCTTTGAAGGATATCTATTTTCCTTAAGTATATTGTCATAACCATGCCTTTCTAGCATAGAATTAATGTAAGTGTCATTTCCTGCGAGCATGTAGGGATTTTTCCAGATAAAATATAGACAGCTTTTATTATTCTGAGAAAACTCGAGGGCTCTTAACTTATTTCTTAATTCATTCCCAATCTGCTCCTTGTTAAATGCTTTAGAAAGACTGTATAAACTGTCTTCAGCATCTTGTTTGGAGTTAATATCGGTCACATATACAGGACAAAAATCACTGATCGCTTCTATTTCAGATTTGATGTTTTCTTCCTTGTTGGCAATTACCAGGTCAGGCGCTAAGCTTTTTATTTTATCTACTTTGAGTTGCTTAGTTCCACCTATTTTTTCTTTGGTTTTTAAGAGTATATCAGGGTGAACACAAAACTTTGTTACGCCAATAAGTTCCTCTTTCAGTCCTAAATCCCAAATGAATTCAGTTATGGAAGGTACACAGGATATTATCCGTTTTGTCTCAAACGGAATCTTTATTTCACGTCCTAAGTCGTCTTTAACTATTTTAGTTAAAGGCTCCAATTAAGTCATGTTTGGTTATGATATGAACCTTATTTGATTCGTCTTTAACCAATGCTGCAGGAATATCGTGGTTAATTAATTTAGATATTTCTTCAAAGTCAGCTTTTGGAGAAACAAAAGGTAGGGCATTACCCATCACATCTGAAACAAGTTTATCCTGTATACTGGGGTCATCCATCAATTGACGGAACAAGCTTGAGTCATCTATACAGCCAACATATTCGCCATCCTTAACCACAGGGATTTGAGATATATTGAATTGCTTCATTTTAATTATGGCATTGCTAACTAATTCACCGCTTCCAATGGTTACCAAGTTCTTATCCGCGTGTTTGTGAATTAAGTCAAGTGCTGTTTTTACCTCCGTATCTAAAAAGCCTCTATCGCGCATCCAGTCATCATTGAAAATCTTCCCAACGTAGCGAGAACCATGATCATGAAAAAGCACTACAACTACATCATCTTCTTTAAGTTCATCCGCTAATTGTAATAGACCTTTTACTGCACTTCCAGCTGAGTATCCGACGAAAATGCCTTCTTCTCTGGCTAATTTTCTGCACCATACAGCACCATCTTTATCGGTTACTTTTTCAAATTTATCAATGACAGAAAAATCTACGTTTTTAGGCAGTATATCTTCCCCAATACCTTCCGTTATGTATGGGTATATTTCATTTTCATCAAAAATACCGGTTTCATGATATTTCTTGAAAACGGAACCATAAGTGTCTATTCCCCAAACTTTCACATTAGGGTTTTGTTCTTTTAGGTACTTCCCAACACCTGAAATTGTACCTCCAGTTCCAACACCAACAACAAAATGAGTTATTTTTCCTTCGGTTTGTTCCCAAATTTCAGGACCAGTTTGTTCGTAATGCGCTTTTGCATTAGAGGGATTGTCATATTGGTTCACGTACCAAGAATTTGGAGTTTCTTCAGCTAGTCTTTTTGAAACGGAATAATATGATCTTGGATCATCTGGTTCAACATTGGTAGGGCAAACAACCACTTCAGCACCAACAGCCCTGAGGATATCCATTTTTTCCTTACTCTGTTTGTCTGAAAGAACACAAATTAATTTATATCCCTTAGCAATACAAGCCAACGCGAGCCCCATTCCAGTATTTCCTGAGGTCCCTTCAATAACTGTACCTCCAGGTTTTAATCTACCGTCCTTCTCAGCATCTTCTATCATTTGTAATGCCATTCTATCTTTTACGGAATTACCTGGGTTTGTAGTTTCTACTTTAGCTAGGATAGTTCCTTTACAGCCTTTAACTATTTTATTAAGTTTAATTAGAGGAGTGTCTCCAATTGTTTCCAGTACGTTGTTATAGAATTTCATCTAGGACCTTTTTTTTGCAAAGGTATGTTTTTGCTTAAGGCAATGAAATGAATGTGCGTAAAAATAAAAAAGGGTTGACATTTTTGCCAACCCTGATAGTTTAGTAGTAGTAGATTAACCTCTTCCTGAAGGACTTGTTTTGGCAGCTTCAGCCTTTTTCTTTGCTGCGGCCTCTTCAGCTTTTTTCTTTTCTGCAGCTGCTCTTCTCGCAGCCTCTTCTTTTTTCCTTTTTTCCTCTGCTGCTTTTCTAGCAGCTTCTTGACGGCGCTTCTCTTCGGCCGCTTTTCTCGCAGCTTCTTCTTGTCTACGTTTTGCCTCAGCAGCTTTTCTCGCAGCCTCCTCTTGACGTCTTTTTTCCTCTGCAGCAGCTCTTGCGGCTGCTTCTTGTTTGCGCTTTTCTTCAGCTGCTCTTCTCGCAGCTTCTTCCTGTCTTCGCTTTTCTTCAGCTGCTTTTCTAGCGGCTTCTTCTTGACGTCTTTTCTCCTCTGCAGCAGCTCTTGCGGCTGCCTCTTGTCTGCGCTTTTCTTCAGCTGCTTTTCTAGCAGCCTCTTCTTGCCTACGTTTCTCGTCAGCGGCATTTCTAGCAGCTTCTTCTTGACGTCTTTTTTCTTCCGCAGCTTTCCTTGCAGCCTCTTCTTGTCTACGTTTCTCGTCAGCGGCATTTCTAGCTGCCTCCTCTTGACGTCTTTTCTCTTCTGCAGCTTTTCTGGCCGCTTCTTCTTGTCTTCTCTTTTCTTCAGCTGCAGCTTTAGCAGCGGCTTCCTGTCTCATTTTTTCTTCCTGAGCTTTTTTGGCTGCTTCTTCCTGTCTTCTTTTCTCTTCAGCTGCATTCTTTGCGGCCTCTTCTTGACGTCTTTTTTCCTCAGCTGCAGCCTTGGCAGCTGCCTCTTGTCTCATTTTTTCTTCTTGAGCCTTTCGGGCTGCCTCTTCTTGACGCCTTTTCTCTTCGGCCGCTGCTTTCCCTGCTGCTTCCTGTCTTTTTTTCTCCTCTTCAGCTTTCCTAGCAGCTTCTTCTTGCTTACGTCTTGCTTCATCTGCCTTTCGTTTGTTTTCTTCCAAACGCTTGGCCTCTTCAGCTTTAATTAGCTTAGACATATAGCCAGATCTTTCTTTTGCTGTAGCATTATTAGGATCAATTTTTAATGCTGCATCATATTCCGCTTGGGCACTCTTGTAGTTTCCTGCATTAAAGAAATCTTCACCCTTTTTCAGATGATCGTTTACTTTACTTTGGTCCTCATTGGATAATCCCTGACCTGAGGTTCCGTTCATGCCGCCTTGAGTTGCCATACCAGAAGCCCCTCCGTTTCCACCATTTCCATTGCCGTTTCCACCGCCATTTCCATTGTTTCCACCGTTACCAGAGTTTCCTCCACTGGTATTTCCTGAATTTCCATTCTCTGAGTCTTGATTTCCATTTGCACCTTCGTCATCAACATTTCCACTTGGGTCATTAGTTCCATTTGGACCACCGCCACCTTGGCCGGGGTTAGATGAATCAACTCCATCCTCATTGTTGCCATGACCATTGTTGCCATTACCATTTCCGTTTCCATTTGAATTGACATTTATAGTGCAACTATTAGAGGCGTTACCACAACTGTTACTTGCTGAAATATTGATTGTGTTCGTTGGATCAATAAATGTTAAGTTAATCACAACATCTCCATTGGCTGAAGTCGTAAAGTTTGAAACATTAGTTCCATTTAAACTAACAGTCACACTTCCACCATCAAGATGCTGTACATTCGCTGTAATAAGTAGACCATTAGAATTAGTGCTGAATGGGCAGCTAGCTGGCGATATAAAATTAATGACAGGAACTTCACATGTAGTGTTCGATCCATCATCTCCACCACAGCTACCAGACCACCCATTGTTGGCTACATATTCTCCGTATCCTGGGCCATCATTACTTGAATTACAACCTGATTTTATCCAAACTCCTACGATACATTTTCCATTATTTTGGCCTGTACCTGAGAAAGTTCCGGTATAACCAGATAGTCCATCAAACTTTTGATGTGTGCCATCTTCAAAGTTCAAAACAACGTTTGAAAGATCTTTTGTAGAACTAACTGAAGTACTCAAGTTGTTAGCAGCAAAGGTTGCTCCTACAGTTGGTATACAGCCACCATTTCCACCACTTCCGCCACCGCTGGTGTTAGAGCTAGTGTCAGGAATATCGTAGTTCACACTAATCGATCCGTTCGCTGAATGGCAACCATTGTCAGCACTGATAGTTATTTGATTACTACCTTCTTCTAATGAGATGTTGGAGCTGATTGTTTCATTGTTAGGGTTGTAATTGAAGGTTTCATTTGTTCCATTCACCGAAAGTGTTATTTCCGTAGCATTATTTACTTCAGATACATAAGCACTTAAAGTAAAGCTGCCGTTGTTTACAATTTCATTGTTTGAAGCCGGTGCAATGAAGCTTATTGCCGGTGTTCCAACTCCGTCACAAGGATCCGGTGTTTCTTCATCCTTACCTCCGTTGCCGGAACCACCACCACCGAAAGTGTCATCTGGCTTTAAATAATACACACTAATGCTTGCCGAACTATTTTCACAAGAGTTATCAGCTAAAATTTCGAAGGTATTGTTTCCTTCAGCTAGAGTGACGCTAGCACTGATTACACCGCTTGTTGCATTGAATGAACCATTGACAACATTGCCGTTCATTTTTACGGTAACCTGACTGGCAGTGGACACCTCACTTACTGCTGCTACCATGGTATATGCATCCAATGTTACCGTAGTTGGGCTAGAGCTTGGATTTGTAAAGCTAATTACTGGAGCTAACACACCTTTGCATGGGCTGCCAGAAGCACCACCAGTAGTGGTTATATTGTATACCAAACTTGTATTATCACTGTCACTACCGTCCACATTACTTGCAGAAACAACAACTTGGGTCGTGCTATTCGCTGATAAGGTTAACGGTATATTAAACTGCGTATTAGCAGGATTGTAAGTGAAGTTGGAATAATTCACTCCATTTACAGTAACATTCATTTGATTCTTAGATCCAATATTAGTTACCGTTCCTTTTACGTTGAATACAGGTCCACTAACCGTATGTGGAGCTGAACTAGGTGTAGTTATAGTCACAACGGGCGGTGTAGGATCTGGAACTTCCTCAGTATAGTTCACAAGGATAGTTTCAGTAACTGTTCCACAGCTGTTGGTAGCTATGAGTTCAACTGTGTTTGATCCAACGTTTAGCTCGTTTACAAAGATTACTTTTCCGTTTCCATTGCTAAATTGGAAGGTCTTAGCCGCTCCATTTAATAGAACCTTAATTCCACTTTGCGAACTTACATTTTGAACATAAGCAGTCAAGTTTATGGAGTTATCGGTCGTATTGAAAGGATTCGTTAATGGCTTAACAAGTTGTATGATAGGCTCATCACAATTTTCTCTTGTAATAGTTACAGTTTCCGAAACTGAACCACAAGAGTTATTTGCAGTGATAGCAATCGTATTACTTCCAATAGAAAGTGGAGCAGAAATGCTTAAAATTCCATTGTTATAATTGAAGCTACTGTTGTTTCCATTTACTGTAACATTAATAGCGCCTGAAATATCAACATGATTAATGGTAGCATTAATTGTACTTTGTGTTGCAGTTGTAGTTGAACTTAAGCTATTGGTCATGTTAATAACCGGAGCCTCACAAGCTTCACCTTTAATATTTGTTACAGAACTTGCACTACCGCAATCATTTGTCGCAACAATTTGCATAGAATTACTACCTAAAGAAAGTGGAATTGTTGCTGTGAATGTGTGTGTTGCTGGGTCATAGCTGAAGTTGTTATTCGCTTGACCATTAACTTTAAAGCTAATTTGACTAGCTGAGCTAATATGGCTTATGGAAGCTTCAACCGCAAAGGCACCAATCTCAACAGCCTGATTAGGGCTTATAGGTGAAACAAAGGCGATTATTGGCTCATGACATGGAGCCTGAACTTCTTCATATGTAGCTATCACAGTTTTGTGCGCAGTACCGCATTCTGTAATGGCAATTA
The DNA here is from genome assembly GCA_964230025.1 of Flavobacteriales bacterium. GTDB lineage: Bacteria > Bacteroidota > Bacteroidia > Flavobacteriales_D > JAUILH01 > CAXRFO01. Next base: position 56,018 of record CAXRFO010000008.1, read on the forward strand.
ACTCAATAGTGTTTGCACCAACTTGCAAGTTTAAATTGGCATTTACCTGCCCAGTCGAATTCATCGTAAATGGTTTTGATACACCATTTAATTTTACCATTACTTCATTTTGAGTTGCATTTTGCACGCTTGCACTTAAGCTAAGACTTTGGCTTCCTCCTGTAATTGTAGTCCCGTTAGTAGGGCTTGTAATAGATAAGATTGGTGCATCACAAGGTTCCTCAACGGGAGTGTAAATAACAATTGTTTGATCTGTTGCACTTCCGTCAGGATTTGAAACGGTGATTTCAAATACATTGCTGCCAATTATTAAATTCGCATTTAGAATGCTAACTTGACCGTTGGCTCCTAAGGTGAAATTATTCACATTACTTCCGTTTAACTTAACTCCTACTTGAGATGTACTTGTGATATTGGTAGTATTTGCTACTACATTAATATTTGGTACGCTAACATTATGCGGATTAGGTGCAGGATTGAAAATATCAACAGTTGGAGGTGTTGGAGTTTCAATGGGTTGATAAATGATCGTAGTTTGATCAAAATCACTTCCAAATCCATTTGTACCAGTTACTTTTACTTGGTTCGAACCAGTCACTAAATTAGCTGTAAAGGTTAACAAACCGTTGTTCGGGTTAAAGTTGAAATTATTGGTATTCTGACCGTTAATTGAAACCTGAATTCCAGATGCAGTATTAACATTTAAAACAGTAGCTGAAATAAACTCACTGGAATAAGCCGTATTATATGGGTCAGATCCCGGAGTGGTAATATTTACAACTGGTGGATTGCCAATAATGATGGGAGTGTAAATGATAGTCGTACTTTCATAATCTGTTCCATCATTATTAGTAGCTGTAACTTCAAAAGTGTTAGAGCCCTGAATTAGATTTGCATGAACCGATAGCTGTTTGCTTGAGGTGCTGTAAGTGAAATTATTGGTACTAATACCATTAATCTTTAGTTGGATGTTGCTTTTACCAGCAACATGTAACACTTTAGCTTTAACATTATAAGTATTTGTATAAACCGTGTAAGGATTAGTGTAAGGATCAGTGAATGTTACAACCGGAGGTAAAGAAACCTGTGGTTGCTCATAAATAATCATTACTTGATCTGAATCTGTACCATCTTGATTTGTTCCAACCACTTGAACATAGTTTGAACCAGGGTTCAAGCTTGCAGTGAAGCTAACAAGTTTAGTCGTTTGGTTCCAATTGAAGTTCGAAACATTAGATCCATTAACCTTTACTGTAATATCATTTTTTGAATTGACATGTAATACACTCGCATCAATTGCCATGGAACTGTTTTGTGTTGTATATGGCGAGTTAGATGGATTAAAAATATCAACTACAGGCGGCTGTGCTTGAGGGATTTCAATAGGATCGTATACGATAATACATGACTTAGAATCACTTCCTACTGTATTTGTTCCAGTAATCTGAATATTGTTGTTCCCGGCATTTAGCGTTACAGTTGCATAAAATAAATCAGTGTTTGCATTGTAGCTAAAGGTTTTACTTTGACCGTTGTGCAAGAATTTAACATTAGCACTTGAACTAACATTTAGAATCTGTGCTTGAATATTAAATACAGCATCTTGACTAATATGCGGACAAGATGAAGGATTAGTAATAGTTACAACCGGTGGAGGCAAGGAAGCATTTGCCTGGTTGTTTATTATTACTCTTGTTTCTTGATCTCTTCCAGCCTCATTAACTGCTATAATTTCAAATACATTTTGACCAGGTTGTAGATATACGAAACTTTCAAATTCGTTATTATTTGGGCTGTAAGTAAAGTTACTATTTACAACACCGTTCTGCTTGAATGTAATCTGTTGTGCACCACTTACATTAAAAACATCAGCTTCAATATTAAACGTGTTTTGATTGGTCGTGTGATTTGAGTAATACGGGTTTGTAAAATTTACAATAGGCGGACGCTTATTCGTAAAGTTTGTCGGCGTTGGATCAGGTCTGTTGTCAACAAAATCAACATTTGCCTCTGCCTTGTGTAGAAACCACTTAAGCTTTAAACCGGAATAATGATAAATATCATTTCCTTTCACCTCTTGCCTTGAAGTTGAATAATCAACCCCATCTAGGCCATTGTTTAAGGCCCAAGTCCACTTGTGTGTTAGCCCCAATGAAAATCTTGGTGAAATTTGGTATCCAAGCTCCACTCCTAAAGAAGGCATGAACTTAATTTGTGTTCCGCTTCTATTTGCATGAGAATAGGCATCATAATTCCCATCTAAAACGGATGAAATCTCCGAATAATTATTAAAAACCTCTCCTTCAGTGAATTGATATTGGTTACCATCAACGTCTAATACATCCGACATAACCCGATAATCAACTATTCCAACCCCTCCAAAAACTCCTAGCGAAAGACCTGTTCTTTGACGTAACTTATTTAATGTTACAACTGCCTCCAATGAATATTCATGAAGATCTGTTCTATAGTTGTTCAAGAATGCATTGCCTGAATTGTCGTAATCCGTGGCACTGTATGAATCTCCATTCAAAAGCTCATTTGAAGCCAGGTGGCTGGTGTCTGCAACATTATCAAAACCATAGGCCGTACCTCTCAGATAACGAAATCTCCACCCTAAAGATAGAGGAGCGTTTTCTCGGAGGTACTCTCTACCAAAGGTAAATCCGCCAGCAATACCTGCATATCGTTGTAATTCACTTCTATTTTGATCAAGATAGGTAGCTCCAATGTTTAAACCGAAATTATATCCAGTATTAGTATTGTACCTAATAAACTGAGCGTTAGCAGTACTAAAGATGCCAACGATAAATGCCAAAGTAAAGAGTAATTTTTTCATCATAAGAAACAATTTCATAGGCACGTATCACAAATTGTGCCATCTCGTTTAATCGACAAATATAAGCCATCTGTCCATTAAAAACGGATATTAACAAACAAATCTGAAAAGGCGAAATAAATTACCAAAACACTGCGTTTTAAATACGTATCTTTACTTTTTGGATGAGATTTGTATTATTTCTTTCAATAATTAGTCCGCTTTTCGGAATGGGTCAGGCCTTCAATGATGATTGCACAGGAGCCTTATATTTATGTCCTGAGGTTATTTACCAAGCAAATAATATAGGTGCTACTAATTCAGTTTGTGCTGGATGTGAAGACGGATCGAGTACTGCTGGAAATTCTTGTTTCGAGATTGATAATACTGTTTGGTTCTCCTTTCAAACGAACAACCTTGGAGGTGCGGCAACTGTCCTTTTAAACAATATTTCTTGTTTAGTAGGGACGGATCAAAATCAAAACATACAAGCGGTAATGATTGAGGCTGGAACTGCTTGTGATGAATCTACTTACACGGATGTGTCAAACTGTGAGAGTTCAGGTAGTGGGAGTGTTACGTTATCCGCCGCAGGATTAAATCCAAATACTACCTATTATATTCAAGTTGACGGTGCGCTTGGAACTAATGCCTTGGCCGCTGAATGTGATTTTGAAATTTCTGTATCCGGAGAAGCGGTAGAGACTATAATTGAAACTTCTACGACAGATGCAACTTGTGGTAATTCTGACGGTTCTATTAGTGTTGATAATATATTCTCTGGAAGTGGCAGTTATAATTATTCCATTGATGGCACAAGCTTTCAGGCTTCAAATCAATTTCAAAACTTGTCAGGTGGTGCGTATACTATAACTATTGAAGATGCAAACGGTTGCACCTATGTGGAGAATGGGGTAGATGTAATTAATAGTGATGGACCAAATGACGGATCTGTTGTAGTTACGCATAGCAGTTGCAGTGGTTCAACTGGAGAAATTAATATAACAAATATCACTAACGGTCAAGCACCTTATACCTATATTCTTAATGGCCAAAATACCGTAGCTATGCCCGCTACAGGAATACCAGCGGGAATTTACTATGTAGTTGTGCAAGATGATAATGGATGTGAGTTTACCTATGAGAACATCATTGTTGAGGCTATAGGTGGAATTTCAGATGCACAAGTTATTATAGACAATCCTAATTGTGGAGAAGACAATGGCTCAATAACAATTATACCTACTGGTGGAACAGCTCCATTTTCTTATACCATTGCAGGCATTGGTTCCCAAACAAGCAATACTTTTGAAAATCTAGGCGCAGGATCATACAATATATCTATTACGGATGCAGCTTCCTGCCAATTCAATGTATTGGCTATAATTCTAGAAGATGAACAAGGTTCTCTATCACCTTCAGTTGATATCATCCTAACTCCTGATCCAGTTTGTGAGGGAGAGCCAGCAACCGTGACTGCTGTCCCAACTAATGGGGGTAATAACCCGAATTATGAGTTTTTCTTGAATGGAGCTTCTGTGCAAAACGGCAGCGCCGCATCATTTTCTGGAACATTTACTACCGGGGATGTCCTATATGTTACGATAATTTCAGACGCGGATTGCCTTGGGACTGATCAAGCACAAAGTAATGTTATCACATTCGATCCTGTGCCCAGTGAGACCCCAACTACACAAGAAACAGTTGTAAGTACGGATATTTGTTTTGATGAAAACGGAACAATTCAAGCGAATAGTACCGGCTGCTCCGATGGTTATAACTATACCTGGTATGTAAATGGTTCTATCGTTCAACAAGGGGAAGATAGTTTGTTTTCAATGCCACTAACAGATGGTGATCAAGTATATTATGATGTACAGTGTGCAACTGGATGCGGTGGCGTCACGAGCTCAACGGTAACTAATTTTACTGTGTCCACACCAGAAGCTGACGCAGGTCCTGATCAAATATTAATTGAGGGGAATTCTACGGTATTATTTGGTTCTGGAGTGGGAGACCCAAGCTGGAGCCCCGGAACAAACTTATCATCAGTAAGTGTTTTTGACCCAACAGCAAGTCCTGGTGAAACAATTACCTACACATTAACTACGGAGATAAACGGCTGCACAGCAACCGATGAAGTAGTAATTTATGTTGAGGATCCAATTGTGCCCTATACAGGTCTTTCCCCTAATGGAGATGGTATTAATGATACTTGGACAATTATAAATATTGACGCTTTTGAGAACAATCAAGTAATTATTTACGATCGCTGGGGTCAGAAATTGTATACCAAAACGAGTTACTCAAACTCCAACGGCTGGGATGGAACCATAGATGGTCGATTTTTACCGGAAGGGGCATATTACTATTATATCGACTTAAAAGCAGGAGAGAACGGAATATTCACTGGTGTACTTAACATAGCCTATTAATGAAGTATTGCTTTTCGCTCATATCGATCTATTTTGTTTTAATTGCTGGAGCCCAGCAAACGGAACAATACAGTCAATACGTATTTAATCAGTTCGGTATAAATCCAGCATTCGCAGGTATGAAGGAATGTTTGGACCTCCGTTTTGGTTATAGAAATCAATGGTTAGGATATGAGGGAGCTCCCAAAACGGCATTTGCTAACGGTAATGGTCGAATCTTAAAAAGAAGAACGAATCACCGATACAAACATGGGGTGGGCTTATCAATAAAGTCGGATGCAGCAGGTGCATTTAGCCGCACACAAATTGATCTTGCTTATGCTTATCACGTTCCGGTTGGAAGAAAGTTTACTTTCAGTATGGGTATTTTTGCCGGGTTCATGCAACACCGGTTTAATACGAATACCATTTTTACGTCTAACGTAAATGATCCAGTATTTTCATCCTCACAGGCAGAAATCATCTGGCCGCTTATTCAACCCGGAGTATTGCTTTATAGTTCTGATTTTTATATTGGGCTCTCAGCAAATCAGATAATAAGTCGGCCTATTAAAGTATTCGAAGACTCTAAAATAAGAAGGCATTATCATTTGAACATTGGTAAATTATATAAGCTTGACCAATGGAAATTTCTGCCAAGTGTTATGCTCAAGTATGTTGGGCAGAGTAGGTTAGCTTTGGATTTAAATGCCCTTGCAAATTACAAGGACAATGTGACATTTGGACTGTCGTACAGAAATGGAGATGCAGTTATAGGGATGTTCCAGTTTAACTTTTTGAAAAAATTCACCCTTGGCTATGCCTTTGATTTTACAACTTCAAAATTAAGGCACGGGGGATCAAATACACATGAAATAATGCTAGGAATTTCTGCATGTCCATTGGGCGGTGTAGACACTTATATTTGTCCTAGTTTTTAATTTTTGAAACTGAAATGCAAAAAAAACGTAAAGAAATATTTTACTGCATGCAAAACAAACTACTTGTACTGTTTCTGCTTATAACTTTTAGTGGATATTCTGCCGATTTTTATTGGGTAGGGAATAATACCCAATGGTCTGATGTTCAGTCCTGGTCAAATACTTCTGGAGGAAATCCAATAGGCGCAATTCCGGGGACCAATGACAAGGTGATATTCGATGGAAATGGAGGGAATGCGCACCTGCTATCTAGCTTTAGTATCAAAGAGCTAATTATAACAAATGCATATCAGGGAGAATTATTTGCATCACCTGCTAGTACTATCCATATTGAAAATAATTTTACAAGTGAACAATCACTCAGTTCTAACTTCCAAACAACCCTCATATTTCATAACCAACAAAGCCAGATATTTAGTGATTTTCTGGGTAAAGCCAATATATACCTGCAGAGTGGAAATTTAATTGTTCAGCCAAACTCTGAATTAAAGACCTACGGAAATGTAATATTAGGTTCCGGTACTTTTAGTCTTGATCATGCAGTCCTAAGTGCAGCTAATATCGAAAATCGTAATGAGGGTCCATTAAACATTAACTTGAATGCGAGTTTAATGGTAGCTACCGAAGGTTTCGATTTTTCTAAGTCAAACCAATGCACGGTAAGCGATTCTCAATCTAAAATTATCATCTCAAGCTGGGTTCCAACAAGTAAGATCAAGCCTGGGATGCATACTTACAGTGATTTAACACACTTTGATCGTTCGGTAGTAGCCTGTGGTAGTTTTGATTTTGACCTGATCGTAACTTCAGATTTTAACGGCTCGCAAATCTCATGTTGTGGTGCAAACGATGGGGAGGTATGCGTGGATTTTCAGGCAGGTTCACATCCCGGTCCATACACATATTCATGGATTAACCCCGGTTCTAACCCAACCACGAACCAATGCGCAACAAATTTAGGGGCAGGAACATATTCATTAGTAGTTGTAAATAATACGACGGGTGATGCCTGCTACGATGAAGTGGATGTTTCAGAACCTTCATGTCCTTCCGTATTTAATTTTAATACAACTGAACCTACTTGTGATGGCGTTTGTGATGGAACAGGTTCATTTGTACCAGTAGGTGGAACTTCAACGGGACCTGCATCTTATACTTACGACTGGAATGATGGTCTTAGCAATGAAGAAAACACACAAAACGCTGATGAATTGTGTGAAGGTCCAAACTCTCTTACAATTACGGATTTAAATGGTTGTACTTTTGATACTGTTGTAGTAGTTAACGCGCCGCCAGCCTTATTTGCGAATATAACCCTAACAGATGCTTCATGCTTTGGTGTATGTGATGGATCAGCGGTTTCAAACCCAAGCGGCGGGGATGGAGGTCCCTATGGTTTTTCATGGACAAATGGTTCAACAGTGGATTCTGCTGTTAATTTGTGTGATGGTACTTATACCCTAACTCTTACCGATGGAATTGGATGTTCATTGGATACGACCTTTACAATAAATGAACCCCTAGCACTTACAATAAACGTAATTAATACAGTTGATCTAGTTTGTTTCCAGCAATGTATTGGTGAAATTGAAGTAGATGTCCAAAATGGAACTTTGCCTTATACATATGAGTGGTTCGAAACCTCTAATCCAGGCACTCCTCTCGCAGGTCAAACAACAGAAATTGCAACCGGCCTTTGCGCAGGAACTTATTTTGTGGTTGTTACGGATGCAAATGGCTGTCAACAAACCTCAGCAAATATTAATATTACCGAACCTACCGAAATAATACCTAATGTTACAAATACAAACGTTGATTGTTTTGGTGAATGCACAGCAACTGCCAACGGTTCTGCTAGCGGTGGAACACCTAACTATACCTTTACTTGGACGGATGGTTCAAACACCATAGGAACAGGGAACAGCATTAATGCTTTGTGCGCGGGTTCATATTTTTTAGAGGTTGAAGATGCAAATGGATGTATTGTTACAAGTCCTCAATTTGACGTTACAGAACCCACAGACATCACAAATACGCTAACTACACAAGATGTATTATGTGCTGGTCAATGCACCGGTGAGGCTGAAGTGGTGCCAGCGGGTGGAACTGTGGCAGGATCTTACACCGTTGAATGGCACTCTTCAAATGGAGGGGCCTCAACAGGTATTATTAGTACGGGTGCTGCAACTACTATTACGGGCTTGTGCGCTGGCGAATATTTTGCAGTGATTATTGATGATTTAGGTTGTGATGACACCACGGTAGTTTTCAATATTATTGAACCCCTACCAATTGATATACAATTCACAGCAAATGATGCCAGCTGTTTTGGAGAATGTGACGGAAGTGTAGATGCAACGATTTCAGGAGGAACAGGAGTTCTCACTTATCAGTGGTTTGATTGTACAACAAACAATCCTTTAGCAGGAGAAACGAATGAAGACATTTCTGGACTTTGTCCAGGGTCGTATTATGTTGAAGTTACAGACGATAATGCATGTGTGAGTAATAATTCAGGAAACTGTGCAGTCATCAATGAACCTGTGGATATAATCATATCACTTGATAATACCACAGATGCAAGTTGTGGTGGCAGTTGCGATGGTTCAGCTACAGCATCTGTCTCTGGAGGAGCAGGTGGTGAAACAATCGTTTGGTATGATGCTTCAAATGACACACAGGTTGGAACGGGAACAACCATAAATAATTTATGCAATGGTGTTTACTATGCCGTTGCAACAGATGTAAATGGTTGTGATGACTCAACGGCAAACTTCAACATTAATGATAATGTATTGGTAACAGGAGTTGTAACTCCATCTGATGCTACCTGTAATGGTTTTTGCGATGGATCTGCTTCAGTTGTTGCGGCAGGGGGTGTTCCGCCCTATACTTATGAGTGGATAAATAACACAAGTGGTTTAACCATATCAGGTCCAGGTCCATTAAATTCTATCAATGGGTTATGTGCAGGGGATTACACTGTGCAGATTTTTGATGATAACGGCTGTGCTTCTGCACCAATTATTTTCACGATCAATGAAAATGCGGCTATAACAGTAGATGCGGTTATGACAGATATTACATGTTTTGGAGCTTGTGACGGTGCAATAGATTTAACCATGAATGGCGGAACAGCACCATTTTCTTTCGTGTGGTCTCCAGCGCCCGGAGCAGGGCAAGGGTCTGCAAATGTTTCACAACTTTGTGCGGCCGCATACACGGTAACGATTACAGACAATGATGGTTGTACCATGGATACAACATTGACTCTTGCTGATCCTGATCCATTTGTGTTTACCGTTTCTACTACTGATGAGGTTTGTGAGAATGATTGTAATGGAACTGCAGACATTACTCCAATATCAGGAGGTACAGGTGCCATTAGCTATACATGGGTGCCAGCGCCTGCAACAGGACAAGGGACACCGAACGTTACAGGTCTTTGTCCTGGAAATTATACGGTAACAATGCAAGATCAAGCCGGTTGTGATAGCGTAATTACAGTTACTATTAACGCTGCAAACCCATTTACCTTAAATATGAATGTTACAACGGATAATGATTGTAATGGAGATTGTGATGGGGTAATACAAGCAACTGTGAACGGTGGAGCAGGAGGAGAGACTTTCACTTGGACACCGAACGTTACGGGCCAAGGAACAAATACGGCTACAAATTTATGTGCCGGAACCTATGATCTGGAAGTTCAAGATGCCAATGGCTGTATCTTAAATGGCTCTGAAACAATAACGGAACCCAATGCTTATGATATTACAACTAGTCAAACAACACTTGACTGTGCGGGCGATTGTAATGCTTCCATTACGGTAACAGTGAACTCTGGAGGTACACCAAATTATTCATTTGATTGGAATGATCCACTAAGCCAAAGCACTTCAACCGCATCTGGGTTATGTGCCGGAACATATGATGTTATAATATCTGATTTAAATGGATGTGACAGTGTAATGTCCTTTACCATTACAGAGCCTACAGCACTTGATGCAACTATAGCTGTAACAAACAATACTTGTTTTGGTGCATGCGCTGGAGAAGCAACGGCTACTGTAACCGGAGGAACAGGAAACACAACCGTTGAATGGTTCGCAGTTGGAGGAGCATCCGCTGGGCCAAACGGAACGTCAATAACAGGACTTTGTGCGGGAGATTATTTCGCTGTAGTTACAGATGATAATGGCTGTACATTCACAACACCAAACTTCACGATTGCTGAGGATCCTGCAATATTGTTAGCAGCTACAACTACTCAGTCAAATTGTATCCTATGTGATGGATCTGCAACGGTATCAGCCTCTGGAGGCTCGGGAACTTTTGTAGATTTTCAATGGTCACCTGTTCCTGGTTCAGGACAAGGAACAGCTACTGCGAGTAATATGTGTGCAGGTGTTTATACTGTTATTGTCACTGATGACAATGGTTGTACTGAGCAATTGGTTGTAACCATCTCTGATGTTATTGGAGAAACAGTAACTGCGGATAGTACGGATGTATTATGTTTTGGAGATTGTAACGGAACTGCAACAGCTACCTTTATTTGTAATGATCCGCCATGTCAGCAAGCATGGTTTGATGGGAATGGAGCTCCAATTGGTCAAACAGGAACGACTGCCACAGCCCTGTGTCCTGATGATTACTTTGTGCAAGTAACAAACAACTCAGGTTGTATTTCTGTTGCTAACACTACGGTAAACGATGGAAATGAAATTCTAGCAAACTCAACATTTACAGAACCTCAATGTAATGGTGACCAAACTGGAACAGCGACTGTAAACCCAACAGGTGGATCAGGAAACTATACCTTCACATGGAACCCTGTTCCACTTGGGGGGCAAGGAACAAATACGGCAACCGGTCTAGCAGCTGGTAACTATACGGTAGATATTGAGGACGACAACGGTTGTGTAATTCAAGAATCCTTCACTTTGACGGATCCACCGGTTCTAGATGTTAGCACGGTAAGTTCAACGGACATATCATGTTTTGGAATCCTTGACGGAACTGCAACAGTTATCCCTTCGGGAGGAACTGGTAATTACTCTGTAGATTGGTTTGAGTGCGTAACAAATAACCCACTCGGAATTTCTGGTCAACAAGCTACTGGTTTAGCTGCTGGAAGCTATTATGCAGTTGTTACTGATGATAACGGTTGTGCGCAACAAACAATTTGTGTAGACGTTGTTGAACCTGACCAAATCACAGGAACATTATCTGGTACCGATATTTCATGTAATGGAGCTTGTGATGGATCAGTATCGGTTGCAGCTACAGGGGGTAATAACAACTACGATTATGAGTGGTTCACAGGTGGAAGCGCAATTCCTAATTCCGATACGGACGTGCTTCTCAACCAATGTCCTGGTACCTATGAAGTTCAGATAACAGATTTAAATGGCTGTGTTGAAACCATATCAGATGTTACTATATCCGAACCAAATGCCTTAACAGTTACGGTATCAGGAACAGATGCCTCTTGTAACGGTGATTGTGATGGTACAGCTATCGCAACAGTCAATGGAGGTACACCTATTTATGACTATGTGTGGACAACTCTACCTGGAGGAGCAACAGGTCAAGGTACGGACAATGTAGATGGGCTATGTGCAGGAACATATGATTTAGAGGTTACAGATCAAAATGGATGTATTGGAAACGCTCAAGTGATTATTGGCGAGCCTAGCTCAATATCATTTAATGCCACTGTAACTGATATTACATGTAATGGGGATAATGATGGTTCTATTACAATAAACCCAAGTGGAGGTTCTGGAAGCTACCAATACTCATGGCAACCTGGCGGTGAAACAACACCAACAATTTCAAATTTAGGTCCTAATACCTATACGGTATTCGTGCAAGATGGAGCAGGTTGTTCTTTTGACACAACTATAACCTTAACCGAACCAACGGTAATAACAGGAACGCTTACACCGACAAGTTCAACTTGTGGTAATTGCGATGGGTCGATTTCAGCTTCTATTAATGGAGGATACGGTGGTTATACACTCGTTTGGTCACCTGCACCTGGATCCGGGCAGGGTGGTACAGTAGCGGCTCAATTATGTGCTGGCCTTTATACTTTAGACGTGACAGATCAAGGTGGATGTACCGTACAATTCAGTCAAGGTGTTTCTGATATTGGAGCTGAAACAGTCACTACTTCAAGTACAGATGCCTCTTGTTTTGATAATAACGATGGAACTGCTACAGCAACTTTTGTTTGTGCAGACCCTACATGTACGGTTGAATGGTTTGAGTCTCCAAGTGGAACAAGCATTGGTCAAACAACAACAACCGCTACCGCTCTTGCCGGTGGAGATTACTTTGTTGAGGTAACCAATAACTCAGGTTGTATTACAGTTACACCTGTTACAGTGAATGCTCCAGCTGAATTAGAAGCAAATGAGAGCTTAACAAACCCTGATTGTTCAGGGAACGCAACGGGGTCGATTACGGTTACTCCTAGTGGTGGTTCTGGTGCGGGATACACATTTGTTTGGGCTCCAGCTCCAGGTGCAGGTCAGGGAACTGGAACAGCAACAGGCTTAATTGCTGGTACTTGGTGTGTAACTATAACGGACGGAGACGGTTGTGACAGTACGTTCTGCTTTGATTTAGTTGACCCTAATGGAATTTCTGGGACCCTTAGTGTATCAGATGCCGCTTGTAATGGAGACGCTACAGGAAGTATAGACGCTACAATCTTAGGTGGGGCACTACCGTATTCAATCCAATGGTTAGACAATTCCCTAACTCCAATTGCCGGAGAAACAAATTCAACAATTTCAAACATCCCAGCTGGTGACTATTCAGTTGAGATTACAGATGCTAACGGCTGTGTGGTAGTATTAGGACCTGAAACGGTATCCGAACCTACAAGTTTAGCCGCGACTATTACTGGAACAGATGTTTTCTGTAATGGAGATTGTGATGGTGAAGCAGAAGTTACTATAACGGGTGGTACGCCAAATTATACGACCAACTGGTTTGATGCTTCCAACAACTTTATTGGTCAGACAACACCACTGGCAACAGGTTTGTGTCCTGATGATTACTATGCAGTAATAGAAGATGCCAATGGTTGTCAAATTACAACAACAACACAAACCATTGCCGAGCCAACTGCACTTACCTTGAGTTTAAGTTCTACAGATGCTTCATGTAGTGGTGTTTGCGATGGAACGGCTGCTGCCGTTGTAGGTGGGGGAGTTGCACCATACAACTACAATTGGGAAGATTCAAACGGGAACCCAGTTGCGGGTGGAGGTGGACCTAATGTAAGCAACCTATGTGCTGATATTTATTCACTGACGGTAGCGGATGATAATGGATGTACCATAGGACCAGATGATATTACGGTTGATCAACCAACTGTGCTTAGCGGAAATGTTTTTGTAAATGATGCCTCTTGTAATACGGCAGATGGTAGTGCTAATATAGTTGCAGCGGGAGGAACACAACCATATACCTATCAGTGGTTTGATGCTGCATTAACCACTTTACCAGGTGAAACAAACCCTGATTTACAAAACATTGCTGCAGGAACTTACTTTGTTGAAGTAACTGACGCTATTGGATGTACGGAGACTTTCCAGGCGGATGTGTCTAATGTAGACGGGCCTGTCATTTCACTGGATAACCTGACAGACGTAACTTGTTTTGGAGCAAATGACGGTACCATTGATGTAACAATTACGGGTCAATCTGCTCCTTTTGATATCGTTTGGAATCCTGGTGGAATGACACAAGAAGACTTAACAAATTTAGCTGCAGGTACCTATACCATTGAAGTAACGGATGCAGCAGGCTGTATCAACTTTGATAGTTATGATATTTTAGAAGCAGATCAAATTGATGCAACTTTCAACGTAGTTGATGCAACCTGTGGTGATTGTGATGGTGCCTTAACAGCTAATGGAACGGGTGGAACGGGAACTTTGGTTTATACATGGACTACTGGTGAGAATGGATCATCCATATCATCCCTTTGTCCTGGTTCATACTCGGTAAACATTACAGATGATAACGGTTGTGTTGAAAATATTGACGCGGTGGTTGGAAATACAGGAGGGCCAGATGATGAGACTATAGCAATTGTAGAACCTTCATGTAATGGTCTGGCTGATGGCTCTATAACAGTTAATCCATTGGGCGGAACACAACCTTATACTTTCACTTGGTTGCACGATGGTGGAAATACAAATACAGCATCTAACTTAAGTGCTGGAACATATTTCTTACAGGTAACGGACGCCAACAATTGCACGAGAACGGTTGAGGTAGAGCTAACTGAACCAGATCCATTTACCATAAATGATAACATAAATCCACCAACCTGTGGAGCGTGTGATGGTGAAGCAACTTTAATTATTAATGGTGGTACAGGTCCCTACAATGTAGTTTGGTCGGGAGGAGCAACAGGCTTATCAGCTACCAACCTTTGTGAGGGTGTAGAGTTTATTGATATCACTGATGCCAATGGATGTCAGGATACTGTGATCGTTGAGATTAATGGAGATGAGGCACCCATTATTAGTCTTACTCTGAGTGATGAAACTTGTCCGTCTATTTGTGATGGTTCGGCCACTTCAAGTTTAACAGGTGGAACAGCTAGCTTCTCCTACGAATGGCAAGATGACTCCGGAAACCCAATTGGTCAAACAACACCAGATGCAACGGGTCTATGTGAAGGAACTTACATTCTTCAAGTAACAGATGGTGCTGGTTGTGTTGCTAGCCAGCAAGTTGACATTGATGGAGCGGAAGACATCTTCTTCTCGAATCCGACCGTATTTGACGCACAATGCTCGGGTGAATGCTCGGGTGAAGCCTTTGCTGTAGTTAACGGAGGAGCATTACCTTATACTTTCTCATGGACGCCTGCTGCAACAGGTGACAATACCAACCATATTTCGGATGCATGCACGGGTACGTATACGGTAACGGCCACCGATCAAAACGGTTGTGTATTAACTCAAGATGTCTTCATAGATGAGCCACTACCATTGGCTTTAGCTGTAGATAGTATTCGAGATGCGCTTTGTGCGGATTCGGATGACGGATTTATAGACATCACTGCCTCTGGTGGTACACCAGGATATACTTATTCTTGGGTAGCGAATGGCTATACATCAAACGATGAAGATATCGATTCACTCTTCCCAATGGTATATGAGCTTACCATAACAGATGCTAACGGATGTACCTTGATTGATTCTCTTGCGGTTGATACCATGATAGTGGTTCTTGCTGATGCAGGACCTGATACGGCCTTCTGTTTTGGTGATCCGCTACAAATAATTGGGATAGGAACAGGTACCACGGGATTATCCTACCAATGGACAGATGATCAAGGGAACCCTGTTGGAATAGATTCTCTATTAAACGAGCAATTACTACCAGGTGTTTATACCTTCTATTTTGAGGCCTTTACAGGCGATTGCTCCGACATAGATTCAATGCAAGTGGAGATTTATGACATACCCGTAGTAGATGCTGGTGCGGATATCGATATCATTAAAGGAGAAGTAACCGACATTGGAGGTAGTCCTACCGGACCAAACGGAAGTACTTTTTCATGGAGTCCTTTCTTTGAAATGAACGACAGTACCCTGGCCAATCCAACAGTTGAACCAGATACCAGCACCATGTATTATGTGACTGTTACCAGTGCAGAGGGTTGTGTGGGTATGGATTCAATCTTGGTGAATGTATTCCCTGATATTACCTTCCCGAATGGATTCTCTCCGAACGGTGATGGAGTAAACGAGTTCTGGGAAATAGACTTTATTGAAGAGTTTCCAGAAAGTGTTGTACAGGTTTACAACCGTTGGGGAGACCTTTTATTCCAATCGGTAGGATATGTCGAAAAATGGGACGGTACCTTTAACAACAAACCACTACCCGTCGGTACCTATTATTATGTAATCACTCTTAACCATCCCTTATACCCTGAGCCGTATACAGGTCCTATAACAATATTGAGATAATGAAAAGAATATTAGCCATATCGTTTCTGTTTTCTGCGCTCGTTGGTTGGGGTCAGCAATTGGAACAGTTTACGCAGTACCAGTTTAACCAATACGCATACAACCCTGCCGTTGCAGGAAGCAAACCTTACTGGGAAGTAATTTCTAATAACCGTTATCAATGGGTGGGAATTACGGATGCACCGCGCACCTATACCATCTCTGTAAACGGACCAACCCGTTGGGATAAAATCGGTGGTGGAGGCTATATCTATACGGATATAGTAGGTCCTACACGACGAATCGGAGCTCAAATGGGTACAAGTTATCAGTTGGATATTAATGAGGACATCAAACTGAACTTTGGACTTTCATTTGGCCTAAACCAATGGCTAGTGGATGGTTCCAAGATTATTCTTAAAAATAATTCAGATCAAGTCCTAAGTCAAGGTCTACAAAGTGCTATTGTTCCGGATGCAAAGGCTGGTTTGTATTTGTACCAAGACGAGAAGTGGTATTTTGGAGTTTCAGCTCCACAATTATTGCAGAGTAAGCTTATCTTTTTCGACTATCAGAACAGCACCGAAAGCCGTTTGGAAGATCATTACATGGTGAATGGTGGCTACCAATTTGAAATTGGAGATGATTTCAAAATTGAACCTTCATTTATGTTTAAGTATGTAAAACCAGCACCAATGAAGTTAGATGTAGCAGCTAGGGTGATTTACCAAGATATGCTGTGGTTAGGGGGGGCTTTCAGAACCAATGATGCCTTTACCGCTATGTTAGGCTATGTGCACGATGATAACCTTATGCTGGGATATTCTTATGATTTCACGACCACAGATCTGAAAAATTATAGTTTCGGAACTCACGAAATCATGCTCGGCATCAAATTCAAAAGATCTACAGCAAAAGGCAAAAAGTCGGATGAGTCCGCTATGCTGAATTAAAACCTAGCTATGAAAGTATTTTTTACCTGCCTTTTGATTTGTTTATGTAGTACAAGCATAGCTCAGAGGGTAATCAGGGGGCAAGTGGTAGATGAAGTTACCCAAATGCCTATCCCTTCTTTCGTTGTAAAACTTATAGAAGATACCACTGTTTTAAAGCGTACGGTTACCGATTTGGACGGTTACTTCCGCTTTAATGATCTCCAACCCAGTAAATATACCGTTGAGGCTCAAGGAGGCGATTTTTACCGCAGTCAGTGGAAGGTTGTTGAACTTACCTCAGGGAAAGACATCATCCTAAAGTTTGAATTGGAAGAATCCGTAATGGAAGAAGTTGTCATCTCTGCCAAGAAAAAAGGAGAGGCCTCTAACGAAATGGCCACGGTATCAAGCCGTGAATTTTCAGTTGAAGAAACCAATCGTTATGCAGGTTCGCGTGGAGACCCAGCTCGTATGGCTTCCAATTATGCTGGGGTTAACGGTTCGGATGATTCTAGAAACGATATTGTAGTTCGTGGAAACTCGCCCTTAGGGGTTCTTTGGCGTGTGGAGGATATTAACATACCCAACCCGAATCACTTTTCCATTGCGGGGTCTCAAGGTGGTCCAGTGACCATTTTAAATAATAAATTACTGGCCAACTCCGATTTCTTTACAGGTGCCTTTCCTGCGGAATTCGGTAACTCAACCGCTGGAGTCTTCGATATTAATTTTAGGAATGGAAACAATGAAGAGCGTGAGTACTCCTTTCAATTTGGCTTTTTAGGGACGGAGCTAGCAGCAGAAGGCCCATTTTCAGATAGCAGCCGAGCTTCTTATTTGGTGGCCTATCGTTACTCTACTGTTTCGCTTTTTAGCCTGTTGGGTATCAACATAGGAACAGATGCCACACCCGTATATCAAGACTTGAACTTTAAGTTGAATTTCCCCTTAAAAAACAACGCCAACCTGTCCTTCTTTGGTTTTGGAGGTGCTTCTGATATCGATATCGTCATATCCGATCAAACAGAACCCAGCGAAGAACTTTACGGGGAAAATGACAGAGATCAATACTTTGGAACCCATACCTACCTTGTAGGATCCAAGTATTCTAAAATCCTAAACGAAAAAAATTACCTCAATATAAGTTCGGCAGTAAGTAAAGAAAATCAACACACACGCCACAACTTTTTTGAGAGACACATTGACTCGGGCTTAAACCCTCCAAGCTTTGTTCTGGATACCATGTACCGTCTGCAAGATTATGTTTTTGATCAATGGAAATTTAGTATTCACCCCTCGATAAGTCGAAAGTTTAATGCCAAGTTCAGTATGAAATATGGTTTAACGGCAGATTATACCGTATTCAATTTTATTGATTCGGGCTTGGTAGCAGATCATTCAAAGTTTATTACACGCTGGGATGCTCAAGGCGGTACGGTTCTGATACAGCCCTATGCTCAATGGAAATATAAAAAGTCCGATAATTTATTTTTCACCTACGGCTTTCACAGTCAGTATTTGTCAAACTCAAACTCCATTTCATGGTTTGAGCCCCGTGCTGGACTATCCTACAGCAAGGGTAAAAACAACATTAGCCTAGGTACAGGTGTGCACTCACAAATGCAGCCCCTGTACACTTACTACTATAATTTAGTGGATAGCGCAGGGAACAAAATCTACCACAATGCCAACATGGACTTTACAAAAAGTGCGCATTTTGTGGCCGGTTATGGCAGGGCGTTGAAAGGAAAGGCACGTTTGAAATCAGAGGTGTACTACCAGTACTTATGGAATGTACCAGTTGAGGTACGCCCAAGCTCCTTTTCACTCATTAACCAGGGAAGTGGTTTTGCACGTTTCTTTCCAGATTCATTGCAAAACACCGGTACCGGGTATAACTATGGGATTGAGTTAACCATTGAGAAGTTTTTCGATAACAACTTCTTCTTTTTAGCTACTGGCTCCTTGTATGAATCACGCTATAAAGGAAGCGATGGTGTAGACCGAAACACCGATTACAACGGAAACTACACACTGAATTTATTGAGCGGTTTTGAAGTAAAAGCCGGTGAGAAGAGCAAATTTACCATTTCAGGTAAAATGACCTGGGCAGGGGGTAAGCGCATTGGTGTAGTGAATGATTCAGCATCAGCAGCATTGAACGAACTCATTTGGGAAGACGAAAACTACAACGAAACGCAGCTAAGGGATTACTTCCGTTTGGATTTTAAGGTAAACTGGTTGTACAATGCCAAGCGCGTAAGCCATGAAATAGGCTTGGATTTGGTAAACATTACAGGCCGTGAAAATATCTTAGGAGTAACCTACTTCCGCGAATCTCCCGATCCAAACAACCTCACCCGAGAGCAATACCAGCTAGGCTTTTTACCTATTTTTTATTACCGGATAGATTTTTAAAATTGTGTAATTTATTGAACGCTGAAGCTGATTTTATAGTGTAAACCGTTTTCTTTTTCTACGGCAATTTTCCCATCAATTTGCTCCACCAAGCCCAACACGATTTCCATCCCTAGGGTTCTAACTTTTTCCAGGTTTATACTTTCCTTAATTCCCGAGCCGTTATCGGAAATATGTAATTCATAGCCTTGGTCGGAAGTATGCTTTAATTCAACTTTTATTAGACCCGCATCTTGTTCCATAAAGGCATGTTTGCAGGAGTTTATCACCAGTTCTGTAATAATAAGACCAAGGTTAACACTTAAGTCAATATCAAAAATGGCTTCATCGTGTGCCACTTCATACTTTATCGCTTTGGAAATACTGTAATTCTCAATGATAGAAGCCAACAACTCATCAATGTATTCCCCAAAGTCAATGGATGCCAGTGTTTCTGACTGGTACAGCTTGGTGTGTATTAAAGCCATGGAATTAATACGGCTTTTACTTTTTTCAATAGCGGCTGCCACTTTAGGGTCTTCTATTTCAATGAATTGTAAATTCAGAAAGCTCGAAATAATCTGTAAGTTATTCTTAACCCTATGGTGTATTTCTTTGAGTAAGATGTCCTTTTCCTCCAAGGACTTAACCAATCCTTGTTCAATATTCTTGCGTTCAAAAAATACTGGAATTCTGGTCTCGCGTGATTTCTCACGAATGTCTTTGTGGAGATAATCATTGATTCTATCCGGAGGAGCCATGATAAAGGTACAGCGCTCATCTCCCTTAGCTCTACAATGGGTTTCAACAGCAGTTAATTGAATACCAAAGCTTTCGCCGCACCACCCTGATGAGTATGCAGCATTCATGATACATACGGGTTTGTCTGACTTCTCACCTTTCTTAATCCAAGATTCCGCCTCAAAAGAATAAGGATGGTCGTATTTCAGGAAATAGTTCTCGTCTGGACTCGGGTTGCTTTCTGGATGTATATCCACAAAGGCCCAGCCACTGTAGGCAAAGTGAACGGGTCCAGCAGCAAGCTTTTCAATAGGATTATTTAAATCCATTTTTTTATGGAATTGCTTGGCATCTTCCATTCCTATCAAGTGACCGATATCGAATAGAAAATTCTCGCCAATATTGAAGGCTACCTCCTTGCTTTGATCGCGATAAAGCTGTGTGATGGCCTTGAAGAAATCACTGGATAGTGCAGAAGCCCTAATCAATATATAGCGATCATCATTGATCGAAATGGTTCCCTGAGAGGGGTTAAAGTCAATATTTTTAAAATACTCCTTGACTGTATTCTGTGCCTCATCGAATATAGGTTTAAATGAATCGGGGCATTTAACCGTTGCTCTATCCTCCTCAAACCAATTGAGTCTCTTTTTCAGCACGGCATTTTCAGCTTCAAGAGCCAATATACGCTCCTTTAGTTCTGCTTGCTCTGCTTTTATGTTGTTCTTCAACTGAGACATATTCCTTCTTGCTCAAAGCATTTTTAATCAGAGCTTTAAGCATGGGTTTCTGAGTGTTTGAATAAATATAAGGATTTGCTTAGAACATTTCCAATGAAATGGGCAAAAAAGTTACTCTAGTATATTTCCTTCCCGCTAGCAGGTGTAGAACTCCTCTTAATAGTTTAAACTAAATATATAGCTTGTTTCCTGACTTCGGAAATTAAGTCCTATTATGGGAAAAAAATAACGAACAAGAATAGTAAAGACTTTAAAATCAGTAGTGATACACGCTCACTTAATTAAAGACAATCCGATCTGTCAGCAAAACTTATTGCTGGAACAGAGATGGATAATTCATAAATTTGTATATTGGTTAACTATACTTACTAATTGCTTGAGGACTCGCAGGATTAGAATGAACATAGCAATAGACTTTTCTGAAACCGCAAATCGATTAAGAGATAAAAAAGCCATACTATTTCCGGTTCGAAAAGGAAGTGAATACGACTACCAGTATTTAACATTTAGTGAACTAGATACAAAAGCAAACGCGTATGCCAACGGCTTTGAGAAAATAGGCATAGTAAAGGGCAAAAAGGTATTGTTCTTTGTTCGTCCAAGTCTTGAGTTCCATGCCATTGTAATTGCATTAATGAAGATTGGTGTTCGTCTTGTCTTTATGGATCCAGCTATGGGTCGCAAGAATTTATTGGTAGCCATTGATGAATCTCAGCCTGATGCCATTATAACCGAACCAAAAGGACTGTTATTAAAACTCTTCTTTCCGGGAAGAACTAAATCCATTAAAACGGTATTAACCGTAGGTTCATTTTCCTGGCCCCGGACGCACAAATTAGCAAAGCTGTTAAGCAAAAACAATAAGTACCAAGGCGTTGAAATGGAGGCTGACGCAACTTGTGCCATTCTGTACACATCAGGCGGTACAGGTAAACCCAAAGGGGTCCTCTATTCTCATCGTATTTTTAGTCAGCAAATTCAGAATCTTAAAGATCTGTTTGACGTAGGTGAACAAGATACCGACTTATCGGGCTTTCCCATGTTCTCTCTATTTACTTTGGTAATGGGAATGAGCAGTGTCATTCCGGATATGGATACTTCTAAACCTGCAACGGTTGATCCAGTGAAAATCCTTAAGAACATTAATGACCTCAATGTAAGCTTTGTCTCTGGTTCGCCCGCTATATGGAACCCCGTAGCCGATCATTGCTTAGCCAATAACATTAAACTGGACGTAAAACAGGTGGTGACCTTTGGTGCCCCCGTGCCTACCTCCTTTCATAGAAAGTTTAAATCGGTGCTTAAAAATGGAGACACCTACACACCTTATGGCGCCACCGAATCATTGCCAGTTAGTTGTATTTCCGGAACAGAAATTATTGATTCAACTGCCAACCTAAGTGACGACGGAAATGGTACCTGCATTGGTCTTCCCGTGCCCGGTATTGAAGTACGTATTATTAAAACCTCTGATGACCCGGTTGCACAAATTGAGGACGCTGAATTCCTACCGACCGGACTGATTGGTGAGTTAATCGTAAAAGGCGCTGTTGTGACGCAGGCCTATTTCGATAATCCTAAAGCCAATGAGCTCTCCAAAATTAAAGACGGCAATGTCTATTGGCACCGCATGGGCGACTTGGGCTACCTTGATGCGCAAGGCCGTTTATGGTTTTGTGGCAGAAAGATGCACCGAATCGAAACAGCTGAAGGCACACTGTACCCCGTCGCCTGCGAAGGCATCTTCAATACACATGCAGCGGTACAGCGCACTGCACTGGTGGGCGTAAAACGCAATGGTACAATACAAGCAGAATTGGTAGTGGTTAAAAAGGAAGGCAATTCTATAGATGACAAAGCGCTTACAGAGGCCTTGTTAGATTTAGCCAAACAATACGAGCAGACTTCCGCAATAAAGAAGATTCACTATAGAGCTAACTTACCCGTAGACGTTAGACATAATATTAAAATTGACAGATTAGCGCTGGCCCAAATGGTTAGCCAAGGATGATATGAAAGTACTTGTAACAGGCGGCGGTGGTTTTGTAGGACTTCATTTAGTGAAGACCCTTAAAGAACGTGGCTATGAGGTGTACAGTTTTTCGCGCAATCACCATCCCGAATTAGATGCTATGGGTGTTACCACACGTGCTGGCAATCTTAGAAGTGATGAAGATGTGCTAAAAGCCAGCGAAGGTATGGACGCAATATTCCACGTAGCCTCTCGCGTAGGTATGTGGGGAAAGTACGATGACTTCTTCCAAACCAACGTCATTGGGACACAAAACATCATTCATGCTTGTCGTAAGCACGGCATTGAGAAATTGGTTTATACCAGTTCGCCTTCTGTAGCTTTTGGAACCGAGGATTTAAAGAACGTTGACGAATCGCACCCCTATCCTACTGAGTACTTAAGTCCTTATGGGAAAACTAAAGGCATTGCAGAACAGCATGTATTAAAGGCCAACGATGATATCCTAGCCACGGTATCTATTCGGCCCCACCTTATATTCGGACCAGGGGATAACCATTTATTTCCCCGGGTAGTTGAACGGGCTCGTCAGGGCAAGGCCCGCCGTATAGGTGATGGTACTAACCTTATTGACGTGACCTTTGTGGGCAATGTGGTGGACGCGCATGTCCAAGCCTTTGACCATCTTGACATTGGCTCGCAAGTGGCGGGCAAAGCCTACTTTATTGGACAAGAAGAACCTGTTAATCTCTGGGAATTCGTGGATGAGATTTTAAGCAGACACCAACTACCTGCATTGGATAAATCCATGTCTTTGAAGAAAGCCTATCGTATAGGAGTCGTATTAGAACGTATATATCTCTTATTGGGTAAATCTCAAGATCCGCCAATGACCCGTTTCATAGCTAAACAGTTGGCCTGTCATCACTACTTTGACCACAGTGCGGCTAAAAATGATTTTGGCTATCATCCTAAAGTATCCATTAAAGAAGCTTTAGACATAACAATTCCAAATGACTGATAAACTCCACATATTGCTCACAGGGGGCACTGGATTTCTAGGCTATAGAACCCTGGAGTCATTGCTCGCGCGTAAAGATGTAGAGAAAGTTATCGCTACGGGACGCACTTTAAAACCCCATCAAAGTTTAGAGCATCCTAAATTGAACTATGTGCTAGGCGATTTAGAAGACCCCGCCTTTGTGGAGGATTTGCCTTCTGCAGTTAACGTCATAGTGCATTGCGCCGCGCTATCCTCCCCTTGGGGAAAAGCAGAGGACTTTGAAAGTGCTAACCTCACAACACAGAAGAACTTAATAAAGAAGGCAGAAGCTATTGGCGTGCACCGTTATGTGAACATATCCACGCCGGCAATGTACTTTGATTTCAATGACCGTCTCAACATCAAAGAAAGTGATCCGCTTCCCGAACAACTCATCAACGAGTATGCACGCACGAAACGTTTAGCCGAAATCGAATTGGAGCGTTCTTCTTTAAACTACGTGTCTTTACGTCCACGTGCATTAATAGGTAGAGGCGACACGGTAATTATGCCACGCCTTATCCGTGCTCACAACGAAGGCCGTCTTAAAGTCATCGGGAAAGGCAATAATGTTGTTGATTTAACGCCTGTAGACAATGTGGTGCTTGCCATTAACAAAGCCATTGACAGTGATGAGAATGCAATCAATCAGGTCTACAATATCTCTAATGGCGACCCGGTGGTATTATGGGACAAGATCGAATTGGTGCTAAGTAAATTGGGACATGAGCTTAACCGCAAAGCAGTGCCTTATGGTTTGGCAGACTTTGTAGGCAGATTATATGAACTAAAAGCTAAACTGGGAGGCATGAAAAAGGAGCCTACTTTTACACGCTATTCAATGGGAGTATTGGCTAAGTCCGTTACCATGGACATTGATAAAGCGAGACGTTTGCTCAAGTACGAACCACAAGTAAGTGTAGATGAAGCCATTGAGGATTTTATTAACTGGTACAAAACGATAGATGAAGCTTAAGTTATACATGGACCACGCAGGCTATACGTTGGGCAAAGAATCACACATCCTTAAGGGCGGAAGAAAAGAAACCGTGCGCTTTTACGCTATGTGGAGTATGCTAGAACATCCTGAGCATGGCTACATCTTATTTGATACCGGCTACTCGGATCGATTTATAGAAGAAACCAAATCTTTCCCCAGCAGCATTTACCGGTGGATTACAAAGGTATTTGTGGAAGAGAAAGAATACGTACGCAACCGCCTTACAGTTATGGGCATTGACCCGAAGGAAATTAAGCATCTAGTACTCTCTCACTTTCATGGCGATCATACTTGCGGCTTAAAGGACTTTCCGAATGCGACTATCTATACCTCTAGAGTGGCCTATGAGTATACCATCAATTATCCCAAGTTGTTTGCTTTTTCTAAAGCCATCTTAAAAGGACACTTGCCAGAAGATATCGATCAACGTTTGTGTTTTGTGGAGGATTGCACTAAAGTAAAAGACGCCATTTTTGGGCATAAATACGATTTGTTTGGGGATGGCAGTATTTACGCTTATGACTTGCCTGGCCATGCAGCCGGACAAATAGGTATCTGTTTTGCAACCGACAAGAACAGCTACTTCTTAGTGGCAGATGCTTGTTGGAACCGAAAATCCATTGAAGGCAATGTGATGCCGAGTGGCATTGTAAAGACCTTTATCCATTCGTGGAAGGATTTAAAGTCGACCATTGAGAAACTATACCGCTACCATAAGGAAAACCCTGAAGTGATTATTGTACCAACGCATTGCGCAGACACTACCCTGCCACTTGTTGAGGCCTCAACAGATTTAAACCGTCTGTGATTTTAGGCTTTGCTTGGGGCTCATTATGATCCAGAAGAGACTTATCAAGCTGTAAGCACTCGTTACTAGCAAGGTTATTTCAAAGGACTGTAAAGGAATAGGATATTCCAGCACGTAGCAGATAGGCATAGCCGCACTTGCGATGGTCCATAATGCCAAGCCCAAACGTTTTCCATCCGAGAGCATGCCCAAACCAATGGTCCCTACAAAGACTAAAGAGAATAAGAAAAGTTTACTTTCCCCCTGCAAGAGATTCTCGAAATAGACGAAATACAAGAAAATTACAAAGAGCAAGAACGAGCCCGTGGCCAATATAAAATTAGGCGCTTTGATAGGTTCTCTTGCAGATTTCTTGGGACGCCACTTTATGCCCAGCATGTTCAAAAATGGAATGTTGTTAATCAATACTGGATTATAACTCTCTATTGGCTCATCTACCCCAAACTGCACTGGATTCTCGGGCATCTCCGACTGGAAGGTTCCAAAGAGTTTGTCCCATATCACAAAGGTTCCCGAGAAGTTCTTGTCGATATAGGGGTCGTTTTTACCGTGGTGCACGCGGTGATGCGAAGGCGTTACCATGAATTTCTCTAGTATCCCGCTATTCTTTACCAAATGGTTGTGGTTATAGAACTGGATAAAATAATGAATGGACGACACCGTTATCATAATCTCGATGGGCGTACCTGCCACCGCCATCAAAACAAAGAAAGGAATGGAGGTAAGCGACGAGTACCACGAATTTCGAATACCCAAAGACAAACTGTAATGTTCTCCCTCGTGGTGTACTACGTGCACACTCCATAAGAGCTTGAAGGCATGGTGCAGTCTGTGCAGCCAATAGAAACAAAAGTCCCACACGATGAAGGCGACTACCCATTGTGCCCAGAGCGGTAGTTGCGTGAGCAATTCCAAATTCCAATTACCAAGGATGTAAATATATACCACTACTTCTACCCCGCGCAGAATCCACATTAAGATGAGGCCCGAGTTTAGGTTAATGATGATCTCCTTCCAAGGCAGCGTTTCTTTCAACACCAAACGTGTCAAGATAATCTCGATGATAACGCACACAAATAAAAGTGCGTTGCCCCACATCAATTCATTCATGCTCTTTGTTTTTTATTACCACTCGTATCCGTGCAGTATGGTTTCATAAACGGAATCTCTTCCAATATCGTTTCCAGTTCGTCTTGCGACAGTACCTCATATTTATTCTTGCCTTTTACCATGGGATCTTGATCTGCTTCTTTCTTAGCGGTGTCAAATATCTCTGGCTTGAGATCAAATCTATTGCAAATAGTCTGTATGGTGTCCGGCTCATTGCTCACCAGATTATCAAAGGATAATCGTAAAACCCTATCGCCAAATAAGGGTAAGTGTTGATGAGCCATCTTACACCACTCGATGAGAACGCCTTTGGTTTTAGCATGCAAATATGAGGGTGGCTGTTTACTGGTGAACATACTGTACAGAAGATCCATCAAAGCTATAGAACTAGGAATCGACTTAGACACACACCTGTTGATGTTTATCAAATGTGCTTTGGGAAAGAATTCAGAAATAGTCAGAAGTTTAGGCATCATAGACGGATTCTTAGCTAAAAAGTATTTCTCTTCACTCCTATTAAACACATATTGATGACGCTGCACACATCGGTAATAATAGGCAAAAATGCGTTTACGTTTGGCTGTTGGCACTTCTCTATCAAACAAATAATAGGCATCTAAAGCTTCTGTCTCAGGATACAGGAAGTTTAGGTATACAGAAGACATATTCCATAAAAACAAAGTCTCGTCTTCCTCAGGTTTATTCAATGAGCCGTGGTGGATGGCCCCAAACCTTGGAATCATCTTAGCTTCTATCCATATGGCAAAGTGTTTAAGGGGTGAACCTATTAAACTGTCGATGGCGTTTAAACCCAAAAACCAGTACTTCTGAATAATGGAAGGCGCAAAGATCATTTCCCAACGTTTAAAGGTGGTAAAACGATGAGTTTCCTTAGTTAAAGTGACGTGTAGGTATGTAGTCGCACTTCTTGGCAAGGCCACGATAAAGACCACTTTCTCCACCTTCATTTTTCTAAAACCAAAGAAGAAAAGATAGTCTATCCCCAAGCAGATTTGGTTAATGAATAACTGAATAAAGAAGAAGGGGAAAAACAGCACAGCCATGAGTAAACGGCGCCCATTAAAGAAGCGCATGCTGTTTCGCTTAAACGAGAACACACCAAAAATTAGTTGAATAATTAACTTTAAACTCATTTAGTATTGAATTAATACCGCACCAATAGAGAAACCGGCAGAGGTTCCGCTTAAAAGACAAACATCTCCTCTTTTAACTTCTTCAGACTCGATACAGTCATGTAAGGTAAGCGGAATTGATGCCGCAATACAATTTCCATAATGTTTTAAAGTTGATTTTAGCTGCCCCTCTTTGAGATTATACAAACTCTTGGTGATAACCAATCCCATTTTTGAAGCTTGATGCGGAATAATTACGGGTACGGTTTCAAAAGTATAAGGAACATCCGAAAAGAACCAATCCATAAATTCGGGAATTTTGTTCTTTGCCATTCTCAGTAATTGTTTTCCTTGCATTTTGAATGAATGCTTTTCAACATCATATGGTGTGGTTGAAAATGGAAATTTCAATCCGCCACCTTGGATGATCGTATTCATCACTCCCTTAGAATATGTGCGCTGTCCTCCCTTTATCAAGGCTGAACCTGAACCAGGAGCATATTGGACGACCGCCGCAACCGCCGCGTCACCGAATAGCGTGGAGGTCTCCCAATTATTTGGATTTAAATGTTTTGACGAAATCTCAGACGAAACAATTAATATATTGTTGTACTGCTCTCCATCAAGCAATCGAGCAGACAGATCAAATGCAGCAACGAAGGATAAGCATGTACTGTCTACGTCTATAGCTGCTGGATGATATTTCTCACCATCCTCCATTTCATTTTTAATTACACTGGCTTGGTTTGGGATAGCGTAATCAAAGGTGCCACCTGCAGAAATTATCAGATCAATATCTTTCAAGGTCATTTTTGACTTCTTCAAGGCTTTTTCTGCTGCTCTCGCTCCCATATAATCATTATGCTCGAAAGTCGCATTGTGTCTTGATTCAACCCCTGAGTATTTGAGAGACCAACCTCCTGGCATACCCAGTCGACTCTCAATTTCAGAGGACATCACTTTTTTAGGTAAATACTTACCCATAGCTACAATTCTAATTGGTAATTCCTTGATCATTTCTTATTCGTCTTAGTTTATTGCCTTTTTCAGTTTTAGTACTTTTTATTTGGATGATATCTATTTCATCAACGACTATGAAACCTCTTTGGAATGAATTCATGTCAACAGGTTAACGACCCTTTGCTATATCAATCCATTCGTGAAAAATCACCTTTATTGGATTATACGTTTGTATATTATTCGTGATTCCGTACTTTAGATCGACTCCCTCTAGTTCCTCTTTGAATGATCCAAAAAGTCTATCAAAAATTATCAAACAGCTACCATAATTTCCATTGATGTACTCGGGATTTGACGCATGATGTATGCGGTGGTGGTTAGGAGTATTGAAAATATACTCCATCCAATTTATTTTTCCAATGATCTGAGTATGCTGGTATAAGGCAAAAAGGAATCCAACATTAGACACAGCAAACACCATAAATGGATCAAATCCAATTAACACTAGCGGTATCCAGAATGTGGAATGCAGAACAAAGTTAAAGAATGGTAATCGTGCCGTTGTGCTAAAATTGAGTTTCTGAGAAGAATGATGGTTGACATGTACCGCCCACAAAAAACGATTCTCATGACTCCACCTATGAAACCAGTAGTACACGAACTCGTTACTGAAAAACAAAACCACCCACGTCAAAACTGTTTCCGGTATATCTAACAGTGCGAATTGAGAAAGGAATAGCCAAAACGCCAGCCATATGGTTTTCAACGCAAACCTGAACGAAACGCCTATTATTCCAAGAGTTACATTTAATATCGAATCTTTCCAATCATAAAGGTTTCGTTGATGCCTATATCCATAAATTGCCTCAACAGTTACGGCTATTGCAAATAGAATAAGAAATATAACAAATGATAATTTCATTTTTTCTTCAAAATAAAGAAGTATTTAATAATCGTAGACAACGCACCCATGTCTTTCTGTTCAGTTCCACACTGATGGTAGGAGTCGAAAACTTAAAAGACAAAAACATGGGCATACAATTTGGTTAAGTTAATACAAAAATATCGATTGCCTCTTATTTTAATTATGATCATTTTATTACAATCTATAAAATGAAAAGCCCTAAAACTCTTTGTTTTAGGGCTTTTGTGACCCCGGAGGGATTCAAACCCCCAACCGCTGGAGCCGAAATCCAGTGCTCTATTCAGTTGAGCTACGGAGCCAATTTTGCGGCTACGGAGGTCAACTAAATCCCAAGAGGGGTTGAGCTACGGAGCCTAGGCGGGGGCAAAAATAAGCCTTTTATTCAATTTCACTTCCGTATGTGTACTAATCTTTTCATATTTGCGTTAACTAGCATAATGAGTAGAATTCTAACACTCCTATTGGTATTGACATGCTTAAGTTCTGTATCTCAAAATGTCGGAACTTGGGCAGATCATTTGCCATATTCAAAGGCCTATATACTCGCAGAAAGCCCAGAGGAGATTTTCGTTTCCACAGAGCAAGGGGTGTACGCTTTTAATAAAACTTATGAGGATTTAAGACGAATATCCAAAACAAATGTTTTGAATGACGTTGGAGTATCGGCTATATACTACGATAACTCAAGCAGTACCTTAATCGTTGGTTATATCAATGGAAATATTGACTTGGTTAGGGATGGTGAAGCGGAAAATTTACCATTTATCAAGCTATCTCAAAGTATAAATGGTGATAAGCGGATAAACAAAATTATTAAAGATGGAAGCAACGTCTATTTGGCAACCAGTTTTGGTATTGTGGTTTTGGACTTGTCCAAAGACGAAATCAAAGAGAATTACTTTCTAGGTCCTGGAAACACAAATTTGCAAATCAATGATCTTTGCTTTACGACTGACAGTATATATGCAGCTACGGAAGATGGTCTATTTTCAGCGGATAAAAACTCTTCTTTTCTTGCTGATCTGAATCAGTGGACAAAAATGAGTTATGAGGATGGAAGCAATATAACCAATTGCTCAACATTAAATGACAGTGTATATATGGTCTCGGTTGTTGGGGGTAATCCCTTACTTCATAAGTATAATGGCATATGGGATACAGTTAATATTGGAGTACATACAGAAATTAATGCACTTAATATCAAAAACAGCAAGCTTTACATTAACCACGAGGATTCCTTAATAATTTATGATGGAAATGGAATTCAAGAAGATGTGTTTATGCTTTACCAAGGTGAGTTTAATGCTAATCTGCCAACAGGGAACAAGGTTTATATTGCAAGTGAGCGCTACGGTTTGGTGAGCTATGAAACAGCCACGGCTATATGGAAGCGATATCAACCATCAGGTCCGGTTTCAAATAGGTCCTACAAAATAAATATTGTCGATAATGCTGTTTGGATTGCAGGAGGAAGAGCGGCAAACGGTTTCTACGCAAACGTATATGATCAACCTGAAGTGTCATCCTTTATTGAGGGTGATTGGCAAAAGTACAGCTTGATAGAAACCCAATTTTTTAGAGATAGTAGTGTTTTTGATATTGTAGATGTTGCCGTTGACCCAGAAGACCCTACCCATTGCTTTGCTGCAACCATGAGTAACTCAGGTCTACTCGAACTAAAAAATGGAGTAGTAATAAACAACTTTGGGCCTCACAACAGTTCTCTAGAACCAAATTTATTAATCAATGATCCAAACAAGGGAGATGTAACTGCTTTAAAATATGATGAAGAAGGGGTACTTTGGGTGGCAAACAAGTTTTCGGATAAGCACCTGCATGCCTATTTTGAAGGGCAATGGTACGCCTATGATTTAGGGAACTTTGGTAATGATTTACGTTGTTTTGAGATAGATATAGACTCCTACGGGAATAAATACTTGATGAGTCCTCTTCATGGAGTTATCATTTTCAATCATAACGAAACCTTGGATGATCCAAGTGACGATGATGTAACAATATTAAAAACAGGTGTTGGCCAGGGGGATCTTCCAACACTGGACGTAAGAAGCATTGCAGTTGATCTTGAAGACAGGGTATGGATTGGAACCGAGCAGGGGCCTGCTGTATTTTATAACGCAGCTGACCCTTACACTTCATCGGATAATGACGTACAACAAATACTGGTTGACGGAGGAGAGAATATAGAGGTTCTTCTAAAAAACAATGAGATTACTGCAATAGCAATAGATGGGGCCAATAGAAAATGGATTGGCACGGCAACTGGAGGTTTGTTTCTTTTAAGCGCAGATGGCCAAGAAGAGGTCCTACATTTTACAGAAACGAATAGCCCCTTGTTTAGCAACGCCATCGTTTGTCTCGAAATAAACCACGAAACAGGTGAAGTTTGGATTGGTTCATCTGGAGGTGTACAGACATATTATTCAGACGCCACTCAAGGGCTTGTAGATTTTTCTGATGACATTGGGATTTATCCAAACCCAGTAAGACCTGAATATTCTGGTCCAATCGTTATTCAAGGATTGATGAGAGATTCTGATGTTAAAATAACCGATATTACTGGAAATCTTGTTTACTCAACAGCCTCTGTAGGAGGGCAAGCCACATGGGATGGAATTTCAATTGAAGGGAATCGAGTTTCCACAGGTATTTATCTTGTTTTTGTTACCAATGAGGATGGAAGCAGAGATGAGGTTGGTAAAATTGCATTTGTTCGCTAATGGTTGAAACAAAAAGCATCCTACTAAAAGTTATACCTCATTCCGATAGTACCTGTATTCTGCACTTATATTCTGAAAAAAGAGGTCCTATTGTACTTTCAGCAAAAGGCTTAACATCCAGAAAATCAAAAAAGCGAGCATGGCTTCAACTTTTAAACCACTTAACCGTTGGATATGAGGAGCGAGACAATAGAGAAATTTTCTCCTTGAAAAGTATTCAACTTGATAGGCCATATAAATCTCTTTCTTTTGATCCGGTCAAATCAAGTATTGCCATGTTTTTATGCGAGTGTTTAAGTCAAATACTTAAGGAAACTAATCAAGATGAAAACTGTTTTAAATATTGCTCGGAGCAGTTTTTTCATTTGGACAAGTCACAGCGCGTTGGGGTATTTCATTTAAGTTTTTTAGCAGGATTGACAAAATTCAGTGGAATATTTCCAAACCTTGAAATTGATGGGGCTTTTTTCGATTTACAAGCCGGAGAAAGCACAAATCATCATCCAGGACATGGTTACGTTTTGGAAAAGCAAGCGGCAAAAAATTTTATTTCACTCTTCAAAGGGGAATCCCCAGAACTTAATCGGCAAGAGAAGAAACAAACTTTATCCTATTTGATTCAGTATTACCAACTTCATTTAGATTGCTTAAAACGGCTAAAATCACTGGATGTTTTAGAAGGTATATTTGCTTAATTCCTACCTTTGTTGGGTGAGATACTTAAGTACCAGCCTTTTATTTTTATTTTCTTTTATCGCTTCAAGTCAGGGCGGAAATCCAACGGTAGTCTTGGATAACACCATCTTAGAAGCCGAAACCCTTATAGATACCCTCGACATTCCGTGGGATATGAAATTTACACCCGATGGTAAAATTTTAGTTACGGAGCGTTATGGTCGGGTTTGTAGTGTTGATCCGGTAAGCTTTAATCATACGGTTGTGCTTGATTTGAGCGATTCTGTTCAACAAACAGGGGAGTCAGGCTTACTCGGTCTAGAGGTTTATGAAGATGATGCTATTGGGAAAACTTATGCCATACTAGCCTATACCTATTATGATCAAAACAATACCTTCTTGGAGCGTATTGTAAAATACGAATACACTGGAACATCACTCGTTAATCCCGTAGTTCTTCTTGATAGTATCGTAGCTGCAAGTACGCATGATGGTTGTCGGCTGTTAATCCTTCCGGATAATACCTTACTCATTACAACAGGAGATGCAAGTGATAGTTTTTTAGCCCAGGATTATTCCAGCTTAAATGGAAAAACCTTGCGAATTGGATTGGATGGTTCAATTCCTTCCGATAACCCTTTTCCAGGATCACCCTTATATTCTTGGGGTCATAGAAATCATCAAGGTTTAGCATTCGGCCCGAACAATAAAATATTTATCTCCGAACACGGTACGTCTAATGATGATGAGTTTCAAGAATTAGAAATGGGTAGAAATTACGGATGGCCTTTTGTAGAAGGCTTTTGTGATTTAACAGCGGAACAACAGTTTTGTGCGGATAGTGCAGTTAAAGAACCAATAACTGTTTGGACTCCAACTGTAGCTCCTTCAGACCTTGCTTGGTACAATCATTCAGATATTCCGGAGTTTGAAAATAAGATGCTAATGGCAAGCCTAAAGTCTAAAACCTTATTTGCCATAAGCTTTGATACGCTCACCTTAACTTTAGATACCAGTATTGCCTATTTGGTTGGGGAATTCGGTCGAATTAGAGATGTGATGACAGGTCCAAATGGTGAAATATATATTGCCACAAATGGTCAAACCTGGTCGAATACCAGTCCTTTCACACATCAAATAATCAAATTGACGAGTACAAATGTATCCTTAGCGGAGAATAAAAGTGAGCTGAAATTGTATCCAAATCCGAGTAAAACTTATATGATTTTAGAATCTCAAAATATTGGACAGGCTTATCAGATTTTCAGTGCAGATGGCAAGTTAATGTTCTCAGGAACTACTCATCAGCAAAAAACGACCCTTCCCATCAATAATCTTTTACCAGGAATTTATTTTCTTAACTTGGCTGGGAACACAATTCGATTTATAAAGGAATGAGAAAATTAATTTTCGCCCTATGCTGTTTGCTTACTACCACAGTTATTGGGCAAGAAAAAAAAGCAATCACACCTGATGCCTATGATATTTGGAAGGAAGTGGGTAGCACTAGAATTTCAGATAATGGTTTGTACAGTAGTTATATCATCCGTCCGCAAGTTGGTGATGGGGTGTTGTATATTGTAAACAATGAGAATCTTGAAAAGAAAAAGATTCGAAGAGGAGAACGCCTTGATTTTACGGATGATGCCTCATACGCAGTATTCCGTATTGAACCCCAACATAAAAAGGTTAGAAAGCTTAAACTCAAAAAAACACCGGCTGCAAAAATGCCTAAAGATAGTCTTGGTATTTATCTTACTGCGGCCGATAGTGTTATTAAATATCCCAAGCTAAAAAGCTTTCAGTTGCCTGAAAAAGGACAGTTTTTAGCCTGGCTATCTTATAATAAGTATGATTTCAATCAAGAGACAAAAGGCTTGATTTTTAAAAAATACAATCCAGAAAATAAGTCAAGTAAAGGTAGAACGCTGCACCTGAGTAACCCTTTGAATGATTTTTGTAGAAGTATTTATAACGTTACGGACTATGAATTCAGTCGTTTTGGCAACAATTTGACCTATGTAACGCATATCAAGTACGACACATTGGATCAATGTGAAGTGTACTATCTTTTGCCTACAGAAGATGCGGAGAATCGTCCTGTTAAAATATATGATGGAGCCTTTGATATCAGTAAGTTGACCATCAGCGAAGACGGTAATAAGATTGCATTCTTAGCATCAAAAGATACGGCTACTAACAAGCAGTACAGCCTTTTCTACTATGAAATGGGCTGGGAGGGTGCCAAGATGTTGGTTGATTCATTGAGCTCGGATCTTCCAGAAGGAATGTGTGTTCATTCATCTGGCAGGGTGGCCTTTTCAAAAGATGGGAATTATATAACATTTGGGGTATATGATATTCCGGATCATTTAATCAAAGACACTTTGCTGGCATCCGAGAAATACAAAGTAGATATCTGGAACTGGAGAGACGCCGAAATAATGCCGCGTCAACTTAACTCTTTGTTTTTTGATAAAATGTTTACTTACAAGTACAGTTACCATGTGCCTAGCTCAACTATTCAAAGGCTTACGCACAAAAGATCAGAACGAGTACAAAATTTAATGGACGGAAATTCTGATTTTGTTGTTATCGAAGATAGATCAAAGTACGAAAGAGAAAATACCTATGCATTTCCATGGCGTTCGGATTTCTATTTGATGAATAAAAAAACAGGTGAAAAGAAACTACTTAAGGAAGGAGTGGAACATACCTTATCTGTAGCTCCAAATGCTGAGGCATTTTGCTGGTACAATGGAAGTGAAAAACAGTGGTATTATCAAAGCGTTTCTAATCCAACTGAAATTTGTTTGAGCAAAAGCATAGTAGATGTTAATTGGGCTGATGATAATAATGGTTCTCCTTATGTTCCTTATAGTAATGGATTAGCAGGCTGGACAGAGGATGGCGCCATCGTTGTTTATTCAGAGTTTGATATATGGAAACTATACCCTATGCGCTGGGAACAAATTACTACAGGGCTAATGGACAAAAAGGAGTACCGTATAGCCTATTATTATCCCGATCAAAATTGGATTGATTTTTCTCAAGCTCAATATTTCAAGGCTTATGACCGTAAGGATAAGTCAGTGGAGTATCACAGGTGGATTGATGGGATGATGGATAAAATATACGATGAGGATAAGACCCTTTATGGCTTCCAAAAGGCTAAGAACTCAAATAATACCTTGATAAGACCATCAACGGTTAAACAATTTCCAGATGTACATTTATTGAAAGGTGATTTTCAAAAGCAAGTTCGCTTATCGAATGCCAATCCTCAACAAAAGGATTATAATTGGGCTACAGTAGAGCAAGTGACTTGGACTTCTTATGCAGGTGATAGCTTGGAGGGATTGGTATACAAGCCAGAAAATTTTGATCCAAATAAGAAGTATCCGATGATAGTTTATTTTTACGAGAAGTCGGATGATTTAAAGCATATCCATTGGTATCCAAAGCCTACTGCAAGTATAGTTTACCCAACAGAGTATGCTAGCAATGGTTATATCGTTTTTGTACCGAACATCCATTACACACCGGGTGATCCAGGTAAGAATGCATACGATTGTATCGTAAGTGGTACGAGATACATGGCAGAAAATAATTCTTGGATTGATTCCACAAAAATGGGATTGCAAGGTCAAAGTTGGGGAGGTTATCAAACGGCATTTTTGGTTACACAAACGGATCTCTATTCTGCAGCCATGGCTGGAGCTCCAGTTTCAAATATGACAAGTGCATATGGCGGTATAAGATGGGGTAGTGGTATGAGTCGCCAGTTCCAATATGAAAGAACACAAAGTAGATTAGGGGTGACTCTATGGGATAGCACGGGACTTGATACTTATATTCGTAATTCACCACTATTTTTTGCTGATAAGGTAAATACGCCTTTACTCATCATGCACAACGACGATGATGGAGCAGTTCCATGGTACCAAGGTATTGAGTACTTCATGGCATTAAGAAGGCTGCACAAGGAAGTATACATGCTTAATTACAACGGAGACCAGCATAATTTGATGAAACGTCCTAACCGAGTTGATTTAAGCATCCGAATGATGCAGTTCTTCAACCATCATCTCAAAGGAGAGCCTATACCAGAATGGATGGATAAAGGACGACCTGCAGTGGACAAGAAGAAAAATGATGCTTATAAGTTAATAAAAGACTAGTTTTAATCAGAAATAAAAATAAATAGAAAAGTTTGCGTCTTTTTGAAGAGTTGTCAGTCTATATAATAGACAACAATTAAAATACACTAAGATGAAAAACGAAAATATAGAATTGAAAGATCAAGGATGCACATGTACGAACTGTGAATGCACAAATTGCGATTGTAACGGAAAATGTGATGCAAATTGTAGCTGTGATAACTGCGATTGCAGCAATTGCAGCGATAGCTGTTGTGCATAAGCCTAAAATGATTGTAGACACCCTTTCTTGATAGATCGGGTGTTTTTTTGTACCTTTTCGTTATGGTGAGAATAGCAGTTCTATCCCTTCTATTTTATGCTGGAGCTTGTAAAACAGATGTAGTTGATGAGAAAGGCGTCAATGGTGTTTTAAAAGATCAAAGCGGTTTGGATGGATGTGGGTGGATTATTGAGGTTAACGATAACGGTAGCCTAAAAAAGTATGAACCTTATAATTTATCCGAATTTGATATAAATCCTGAGGATGGAATGAAGGTAAGGTTTGAATACGAAAGTGCCTCAGAGATGGCATCTATTTGCATGGTTGGAGAAATAATTAAATTAAATTCGATTGAAGAAAAATGACAACGACTGCTAAAATATGGGATCAGTTTCATGATAACTTGTATGCTTTTGTTTTAAAAAGGGTGCATAATGAGGCGGATACAGATGATATTTTGCAGGATGTATTTATTCGTATTCATCAAAACCTTGAGAAACTCAAGGATGAGAAAAAGTTAGAATCTTGGGTATTTCAAATAGCCAGAAACGCCACCAACGATTTTTTTAGGAAGCAAAAGAAAATTAGCGGAGAGGAACTTCCCGAATTGGAAGATCAAGAAGTTGGTTTTTATGGAAAGCAGGAGATGTTCTGTTGCTTGGAACCCTTTGTAAAAGAATTACCAGAAAAGTACCGCCGGGCTATCGAGTTATCCGATTTGGAGGGAAAAAAGCAAACGGAAGTAGCAGAAATCCTAGGGATAAGCCATTCAGGAGCTAAGTCCCGTGTGCAGCGTGGACGTGAAATTTTAAAAGAAAAATTTGTGGAATGTTGTCATTTTACCATTGACGAAAATGGCAAGTTAACTGGAGAACAAGACTGTGAACGTTGTCATCCGGTTCATTAGAACGCTTAGCTTTAGTTAGTTTTCTTATCGAATTTTTCAGTTCTCGCTTCACCATTTTTATCCTTGTAGCGAATGTAATAAACCCCATCAGGAAAATCAGTAAAGTCTATAAACTCAGCTTTTCCAGTTTGATAAGTAGCACCGCTTCTATCGAAAATGGTATAATCCACTTCATCATATAATTCATAAATCTTTTTCACCTCTCCTTCCTTTGGTAGCATTTTCATAGGAGGAAGCTTTTTTGAAGGCTCGTTTTGTGCATACAAGAAAGTCGATGAACTAACTAAAAGGCAAATTAAAATAATCTTGGTTTTCATATGCTTAGAACGGATTAATACAATAGATATTGCTTTTTTTTGAAAGTATGCTAGGGAAGGGGGTTTAAAATAATTTGAGAAATCTTGAATGCTACTAACTTAACATACCAACCACAACAGCGGTAAACAAACAAGCTAAAGTTCCACCTATAAGGGCTTTTACACCTAATTCCGCAAGTAGAGATTTACGTTCAGGTACCAAGGCACCAATTCCTCCTATTTGGATTCCAATGGATGCAATATTTGCAAACCCGCAAAGCATGTAGGTGGCCATGAGTATGGATTTCTCATGAACAAATTCACCTTTCATTTTCATGTCACCCAGAGATACGTAGGCAACAAATTCATTTAATATTGTTTTCTCACCCAGCAATTGACCTACCAGAAAGATATCTTCATTTGGAACCCCCATTAACCAAGCAATTGGGGCCATTAAATTTCCTAGTAGGAATTGAAAGTTTAAGGCATTGTACCTGGTGTTATCCGCAATGACTTCATTTAGTCCAGTGTACTGACCTATCCAATGCTCCATGATGTGATTGGCCATAGCCATAAGCGCTATAAACACCAATAGCATACCAGCTACATTTACTGCCAATCGAATACCATCCGTTGTTCCATTGGTAATAGCATCTAGTGCATTTGATCCCAATTTCGATTTTGGAATCTTCATTTCCTTATTGAACTCTTCTGATTCTGGGAATATGATTTTTGCCGCTACGATCGCTGCAGGTGCTGACATAACGGAAGCTGCAAGCAGATGTTTTGCAAAGTAAAGTTGCTCTACAGGGTCATCACCACCCAAAAAACCGATATAGGAAGCCATTACACCTCCAGCAATGGTTGCCATTCCACCCACCATCAAAGTCATTACCTCTGATTTTGTCATCTTACCCAGGTAGGGCTTTATTAAAAGTGGAGCTTCCGTTTGACCTAAGAATACATTGCCAGCAGCTGCCATGCTTTCTGCACCGGATAAGCCCATAATTCTGCGCATAACCCAAGCAAAAACATAAACTACTTTCTGAAGAACTCCCCAGTAGTAGAATAGGGAAGTAAGGGCAGAGAAGAAGATAATTGTAGGCAGAACCTGTACAACAAAGTTTACTAGGGGTCCTTCAATTTTATTTGTGATAAAGGATTTAAATAGAAACTCAGAACCTTGACCCGTAAAGTTTATGACTTCAACAAAGAAGCTTGAGACAAACTCAAAAAAGCTCTCTACAAAAGGCACTTTTAGAATAAGTAAGGCAAATAGAATTTGAATTCCTAAACCTTTGGCAACCAGCTTCCAATTTACAGCCGCCTTATTGGTGCTAAATAACCAAGCAATCATTATCAAGGTTACCAATCCAAGTAATCCTCTAAGAATGGAAATGAGGGAAATACTGGTTTCTTGATGCTTGGAGACAAATTTCATTTTAATGCTATCACTTTCGTTTTTTGATGCAGCATTAAGTGGAAGCAATTCAAGTTCTGCTAGGGCTAATTCCTTGATTTCAAAACTTTGTTTTATCCTAGAAAACTCAACTTTGTTTTTAGCTAGGTTGAGCTTCCCTAATTCCTTACCCGTAGAATCCAGTAGTACAAAATTTGAATTAAGGGAATCATTCTTAATTTCTATTGAGCTTATTTGTCCCTCAGAAACCTTTGGATCTCCTAAAAGATTAATTAACGTGTCTCCTTGAATTTCCCAATTTCCATAAGCTAAAAATTCGGGCGCATTTGATTTAAAATGAAGTTCGCCATCTTTGGATTTTAGGAACTGAATATAGGTTGAATCCTTTTCGGAGATGGTCCATTTTTTTTTGAGTTGGTTCTCAATATCTGGCTTTTTAGGAGCACACCCCTGAATCATCAGGAGAGCAAAACATACTCCTACAAAAGCTATAAATTTCATCGATTAATTTTGGTTCCGACGGTTGATTTCATCTCTAATTTTGGAAGCTTTTTCATAATCTTCCATATCAATTGCTTCTTGCAATTGTTTTTCTAAATCAGACAAACTGCTTCCCTTTAAACCAGGTTTTTCTCCTTGGTTATCCGGAACAATTTCAGTTTTGTCCTCATCTTCACCTTCTGCTATTTGGTCCTCATCCTCTAGAATGATTCCTGCAG
This sequence comes from Flavobacteriales bacterium, assembly GCA_964230025.1. Lineage (GTDB taxonomy): Bacteria > Bacteroidota > Bacteroidia > Flavobacteriales_D > JAUILH01 > CAXRFO01. The sequence goes on from CAXRFO010000008.1 coordinate 97,120, forward strand.
AACTTAAAATAAATTCATAGGTATAAACAGGACAACGATATCTAACTGCCAGAGCAATAGCATCAGAGGTACGTGCATCAATTTCTTGTTCTACACCATTTAAATCAGCTATAACTTTAGCAAAGAAAATACCTTCAACCAAATTATAAACGATTACTTCCTTTACATGAATATCAAACTTCTCGGTCAAGCTTTTGAATAAATCATGGGTAAGGGGTCTAGAAGGAGTCATTCCTTCTAATTCAATAGCGATGGCTTGGGCTTCAAATCCACCAATTATGATGGGCAACCTTCTTTTACCATCATTTTCACCAAGAACTAGAGCGTATGCTCCAGATTGGGTCTGACTGTATGAAAGTCCAACTATTTCTAACTCAATTTTTTCCATGATAGGAAGCCTATTCTATTAAAAAAGGGAGTGCTCAAAAACACTCCCCATAATTTTATATTTAGTTATTAGCGTTGAATTTCTTTACAGCCTCTGTCAATTTAGGAAGTACTTCAAATGCATCACCCACAACTCCATAATCAGCTGCTTTGAAAAATGGTGCTTCAGCGTCAGTATTGATTACTACAATTGTTTTTGAACCATTTACACCAGCAAGATGCTGAATTGCTCCAGATATACCTGCAGCAATATATAGGTTGGGACGTATTGCAACACCTGTTTGCCCTACGTGCTCATGATGAGGTCTCCATCCAATATCAGCAACTGGACGTGAGCAAGCTGTAGCAGCTCCCAATTCATTGGCTAGTTCTTCAACAATTCCCCAGTTTTCTGGACCTTTCAATCCTCTTCCAGCTGAAACAACCAATTCGGCCTCTGGTAAGCTCAATGCTCCTCCTTGACCTTTTGTTTCCAATACCTTAATTCCTGCACTTCCTAGATCTCCGCTAAAAGCTTCAACTGAAGCTGTACCACCAAGAGATGCAGGAGGCAATGAATTCGGTAAAAGGGAAATTACCTTCACATCAGAAGTGATAGAAATGTTAGAAAAGGCTTTACCTGAGAAAGTATTTGTCTTAACTGTAAACCCACCATCCGTGTTAGGCACATCAATTGCTCCAGGAGCATGACCAGCATCCATCCTAGCCGCAACTCTAGGTGCAACTGCTTTTCCTATAGGATCTTGAGAGAATACGATCACTTTTGCTCCGTTGTCATTAGCAACAGTGCTAACAAAACGTGTAATTTGCTGTGGGTCTGAATTTTCTGTATTTGCCGTAATTACTTTACTAGCACCGAAATCTCCTAATCCAGCAAGGCCATCAGCAGAACCAGAAGTACATGCAATAACATCACCACCTACCTTATCGGCAATTTTTTTGGCATAAGTTACAGCTTCCTGCGCTGCTTTGTTTACACCTTTGTCCGTATCTATATAAACTACTACTGCCATCTTAAATAACTTTTGCTTCTTCGTGTAACAATCTTACCAATTCATCCATATTTTCAGGATCAAGTAACTTCACATCTGCTTTTGCAGGTGGTAAATCATAACTCGCAACACTTGCCTGAGTTCCTGAAGTACTTGGCTCAACAACCTCTAATGGTTTTGTACGTGCTTGCATGATTCCTCTCATGTTTGGAATTCTTTGCTCAGCCATTCCTTTTGCACAGCTCACAACAAAGGGAGTAGAAGTTTCAACAACTTGCTTTCCTCCTTTTACATCCAATTCTGCAGTCGCTGTATTTCCATTCATATCCAATTTAGATGCTAAGCTTAAGAAGGGAGCATCCATTAATTCAGCTACCATTCCTCCAACTTGAGAACCATTGTAATTAATGGTTTCTTTACCGGTGAATACGATATCGTAGGCATTTGCCTTTGCATAATTGGCAATCTCTTTCGCAACCTGAAGACCGTCAAGAGCCTCTGTATTAATTCTTACAGCTTTGTCAGCTCCAATGGCTAAGGCTTTACGCATGATAGACTCATCCTCGGCTGCACCAACTGTAATGATAGTCACACTACCACCATTTGCTTCTTTCAATTCTAAAGCACGCACAAGGGCATACCACTCATCGTATGGATTAACTATATATTGAACGTTGTTCGTATCGAACTTAGTGTTTCCGTCAGTGAAGGCAATCTTTGACGTAGTGTCAGGAGCCTTACTAATACAAACTAATATATTCATAAATAAAAATTTGAATTAAGGTTGCCAAAGATAACAATTTTATCCCTCCAAGAGGGAGTGATATAGGCTTAAAATAGGAAAACTCGAATTTGACTTTCAAGCTTTGGATTTATTGCTATTTTTGTCGTGCTTTCAAAAAGAACAACTATGCGTGAAGTTCAATTTAGAGAAGCCTTAAATGAGGCTATGAGTGAAGAAATGAGACGAGATAAGTCTGTATTCTTAATGGGAGAAGAAGTTGCCGAATACAACGGTGCTTACAAGGTTTCTCAAGGAATGCTGGATGAGTTTGGTCCGGATAGAGTAATTGACACCCCTATTGCTGAGCTTGGTTTTGCCGGGATTGGTGTTGGTGCGTCAATGAACGGATTAAGACCAATTGTTGAGTTTATGACATGGAACTTTGCCATCCTAGCAGCCGATCAAATCATTAACTCTGCAGCTAAAATGCTTCAAATGAGTGGTGGTCAATACGGCTGTCCGATCGTTTTCCGTGGTGGAAATGGTACTGCGGGTCAGTTGGCTGCAACGCACTCTCAAAGTTTTGAAGCTTTTTATGCGCATGTTCCAGGATTGAAAGTTATTACACCATCGAATCCTGCGGATGCAAAAGGACTTTTAAAGTCGGCAATCCGCGATAATGATCCTGTGGTTTTCTTGGAGTCTGAGAAAATGTATGGTGATAAGGGGATGATTCCTGAAGGGGATTACCTTATTCCAATTGGGAAAGCCGATATCAAGAGAAAGGGTTCAGATGTAACCATTGTATCTTTCGGGAAAGTTATTAAAGTGGCTTATGAAGCTGCTGAGGAATTAGCGAAAGACGGAATTGAATGTGAGGTTATCGATTTAAGAACTATTCGTCCAATTGACTATGACACTGTTATTGAGTCGGTTAAGAAAACCAACCGTTGCGTAGTGTTGGAAGAATCTTGGCCTTTAGCTAGTATTTCATCGGAATTAGCTTACTGGATCCAACGTTATGCATTTGATTATTTGGATGCACCCGTAATGAGAGTTACCCAAACCGATACGCCATTTGCCTTCTCACCAACTTTAATTGAAGAGGCACTTCCGAACAAAAAGAAATTGATCAAAGCCATCAACGAATTGATGTATATTCAGGCTTAATTTAAACCTGACTAAATAATTTAAAGACCTCATAAGTGAGGTCTTTTTTATTTATTGCATATTCAACACCCCCTCGTTAACACAAAAAAGGGCTATGCACCTGTTACGGAAAATACTTTCTTACATTCGTAAGAGGAATGTTAATTAGGGCCCAGTACATATCAAAATCCTTCGGAAAGCAAGATGCCTTGTACAAGTTTAACCTAGAACTGAAAGAGGGTGGGATTCATGGTTTACTTGGTCCAAATGGAGCAGGGAAGACCACTTTTATCCGAATTTTGACCCGGATTTATCAGCAAGATGCAGGCACCTTGATATGGGATGGAAAGGAAATTGATCACAGCTTCCAGAGTAGGATAGGTTACTTACCTGAGGAACGTGGCTTATATAAGAAAATGAAGGTTTTGGAGCAGCTGGTTTATTTAGCCAAATTAAAAGGTGTAAAGTCAGCTGATGCTAAAAAGCAATGCGCAGAATGGCTCGAAAAACTAGAACTCCTAGAAGCCAAGAACAAACGTATAGAACAACTCAGTAAGGGTATGGCACAGAAGGTTCAGTTTATTTCAACCCTGGTGCACAACCCGGACTTATTGATTTTAGACGAACCCTTTAGTGGTTTTGATCCTGTGAACGCAGAGCTCATTAAAAATGAGATTCTTGAACAAAAGAAACAAGGTAAGATTATCATTCTTTCAACACACAACATGAACAGCGTAGAGGAATTGTGTGATGAGGTGACATTGTTGAACAAGGGTATGACCGTACTCCAAGACTCCATTTCAAAAGTATATGAAGCCTATCCTTCCGATTCTTACACAGTGCGTTTTGAGGGGAATATTATAGGTTTTACCAACGCGCTTTGGGCGGGTTACGAACTATTAGACAAGCGAAAAATTGATGATAAACGGATGGAGGTGGATATAAGAGCTATTAATGGTCAAAGCATAAATAAGCTTCTAAACACGGTACTACCTGAAGTTAAAATTGAGCGCGTATTAAAAAAGCAAAAGAGCATGAATGATATTTTTATTGATGCCATAAAACGTCCAAGCCATGCCTAAGTTGTTCCTCATCATACAGCGTGAATTTTTGAGCAGGATTAGGAAAAGATCCTACCTCATTATGAGCATAATGGGGCCCGTTTTAATCGGGATATTTGCTTATGTGGCCATGTCGGTTTATGATCAAGAGAGACAGCATAAGGTAATAGTAGTTGACCCACATGGAATCTTTCTGGATGGTTTGAAGGATACCCCTTATGCAAAATTCTCTTATACCAAAGAGGATATGTCAGATGCTGAATTTAAGAAAAGTGGCTATGAAGTATTGGTTTATATTAACAGAAAAGTAGCCACCAATAATGCCGTTGACGTCTTTTACAAAGAGAACCCCAATGCCTTTTTGAAGGCAGACATTGCTAAAAGTCTCGAATACGAACTGGAGAAAATAAAGATTGAATTATACGATATTGATCCTGTTGCCTATGCTCGTATAAAGAATGGAGTCACGATAAAAGATCACCGTTTAGATGGTAAAACGATTGCACGATATAGTCAAAAGGGAAGCATAGGTTTCTTCTATGCAACTGTTATTTGCTTTTTTATAATCCAGTTTGGAGGAATGCTGATACGGGGTGTTTCAGAAGAAAAGAATTCACGTATTGTTGAGGTGTTAATTAGCAGTGCAAAGCCCTTTGAGTTAATGTTGGGCAAAATTTTAGGAATTGCGTCTGCAGCATTAATACAAAGCCTGGTGTGGATGATGGCTGGTTTTGCCTTTGTAGGATACATTAGAAATAGTTATTTCCCGAGTATTGGAGATACACAACAGGTAGTGGAATCTTTAAATGGCGCTGAACCTGTCAAGTTCAATTATATGGCAGAACTGATTGAGGCATCATTGGGTTATATGCTGCCATACTTTATGTTCTTTTTGCTGTTTGGCTTCTTGTTTTATGCAGCAATTTACGCTGCAGTTGGTGCTAAAGGCGACTCTGAATCTGAGAGTCAGAATTACGCTTTTCCAATAACCTTAATTTTACTTTTAAGCCTTTTTATATCTCTTATGGCAATTGAAAATCCGAACGGTGACCTTGCTAATTTAGCTGCTTATATCCCGTTTTCATCAAGCTTGGTAATGATGGTCAAATTGGCAATAGGAGAGGGGACAAGTGCTAGTGCACCAATGATATCAGGCTCAATCCTTATTGTTAGTTTCCTATTAACTGTTTGGCTTACTTCAAGAATATACGCAGGTTCTATATTGAAGCGATAGTAAGTAAAAGTCATTATAAAAAAAGCCATTCCGATAGGAATGGCTTTTTTGTGCTGTAATATTATATAGCGCTTAAGGCTGTGTCGTATTTGTTCCAGTTGCTGGAGCTGTAATACCAAGGGCTTTAATAACCTCAGAAGTAAGGTCTTTACCACCGTTCTTGTATAACAATACTTGGCTATCCAATACATAGGTATATCCGCCAGCTTCAGCTACTTTATCAATTGCATCTTGAATCTTCTTTGTTAGGTCTCCTTGAAGGCTAGATTGCAACTGAACCAAGCTTTGTTGAATTTCTTGCTGACGCGTTTGGTAACGCTTTGCTAAATCTTTATAATCCAATTCTTTGATTTTTAAAGCAGTGGCATTAGCCTCTTTATTTTTTTGCAGCTCAACAATGTCATCCTCAAGCTTATATAGCTTGGTTTCCATTATTTTAAGCTCATCCATGTATTCGGCTTCCTTTGCTTGAATTAAGTCTTGAGCTTCCTTGTACTCTGGCATTAATTCAAGAACCTTTTGCGTGTTAACATGTGCAATTTTTTGCGCCTCTACCTTTGCAGTAAAACCTAAAAGTGCTACTGCTACCATTGCTATTCCTAATAATTTTCTCATCTTTTCCTTGTAAAATTAATTATATCCCATTTGTTGTAATACTTTATCGCTGATATCATTACGGGGATTAGCGTACATGATATTACTGTTTACAGCCTTGTCAAAAACAAAGTCATAACGTGCCTTTGCAACTTCCTGAACGGCTTTATAAAGTTTGTCTTGTATTGGTTTGATAAGCTCTTGACGTTTTTTAAAAAGCTCTCCATTCACACCAAAACGTTTCATTTGTAATTCACGAATCTCGGCTGTAGCTTGATTAATCTCTGATTGTCTTTTTTCAATCATAGCATCATCAAGCAAAATCTTCTCTTCTTCAAAAGCCCTAATGTTCTTTTGATTTTCAGCTATCTTATCATCAATCTCCTTCTGCCATTTTTCCGAAAGCTTGTCCAGCTGATCTTGGGCTTCTTTATATTCCGGAATCTTACTAAGAATATACTTGGAATCTATATATGCGTATTTCTGCGCGTTTACACCAAGTCCGAAAAATAAGACCATAAAAAAAGATAATACGAATTTCATGCTATTATTATTTTGTGCGAATTTAATAATTCCTCCACGATTTACAATTCTCCAAGATTCATGCCAATGGTAAAGTGGAACTTCCCGAAATACCCATTATTCAGGATACTTGTGTTAACTATTCCAGCACCAGGATTAGCAGGGTTTAATTGGTCAAATCCAATACCATAATCAAAGCCTAACATTCCGAACATAGGTAAGAACAGCCTAACACCAGCTCCCACGCTCTTTTTCATTTCAAAAGGATTAAACTCTCTCATGCTGCCCCAAGTATTACCGGCTTCCATAAATATTAATGGGAATACAGTGGCGCTTGGGTTGGTTGAGATAGGGTATCTCAGTTCAACGGTATATTTGGCTGCGATAATATCACCTTGACCATCTGAAACACTTTGATCTTCATATCCTCTCATCGCAATTATTTCACGACCATCAAGGTTGTTAAATCCAGTAAGACCACTTCCTCCCATATAGAATCTTTCATACGGTGGTGACCCAAGGTTTCTGTCAAAAGGCATTAGGAAGCCAAATCCTACCCTGGTGTTTAATACAAACTTGTGCTTTGCCTCTGGTTTAGATAATGAAGTGAACCAGCTTGCTGTAAACTTCCATTTGTGGTATTGAATCCATTCAAATTTATCAGCGGTGCTTAGGTCAGAGTAATCATCAACTCCATCCCATAAACTAGGTGCATATGGTGTAAACTTCACACTTGCCTTTAGTTCGGCACCTTGTGTAGGATAAATAGGGTGGTTTGATGAACTTCTAGATAAATTTAGCTTTATATAAACCGCTCTGGAAACTCCACTGTCAATTGCAAAGAGCTGATTGTAGTTGTTTATATTATAACGCGTTAGTCCGGTTTCTACATAGGTTCTAAAGTAATCATCAGGAATTTTATTTCTCCATCCAATACCTGTTGCTATACCAGATACTTTAAGATCTTGTCTCCCTTCTTCATTCTTCCTTCTACCATTGGATAAAATTGAATGGTATGCACTGAATGTAAAGGAAACGGGTTTTTTACCACCAAGCCAAGGTTCTGTGAAAGATAAATTGTACGATTGGTACCATAAACCGTTTGATTGAGCTCTAATACTTAACTTTTGTCCGTCTCCAGTTGGTAAAGGTCTCCAAGCTTCTTTTTTGAAGAAGTTTTGGATAGAGAAGTTATTGAATACCAATCCTAGCGTACCTACAACGGTTCCACCACCCCATCCGCCAGACAACTCAATCTGATCGGAAGGCTTTTCTGCAACCGTGTACTCAATTGCAACCTCTCCAGTTTGAGGGTTAGGCTTTGGCTGAACATTGAAGCCACCCTGGTCGAAAAAGCCCAGTTGGTTAAGCTCTCGTTGGGTTCTAAAGATATCTTCACGACTAAAAACATCACCGGGAACTGTTCTAATTTCTCGCATGATAACCTTATCATTGGTTTTGGTATTTCCAACTACTGTTACAACCCCGTTCCGAGCAATTTTCCCTTCTTGAATTCTAACCTCATAGTTGATGTAGTTAGAATCGGTAATTGTTTCAATTGGGGTTAGCTGGAAGAATAGGTGACCTCTGTTCATATAGATTGAAGTAATATCACTTCCATCAGGGCTTCCGTGAAGCCTAGAGTTTAAAAGTTGTTCATTGTACAGTTCACCTTTCTCAATTCCTACAATAGAATCCAAAAGTCCACTTGAATATTTTGCATTACCCACAAAATCAAATTCTCCAAAATAATAAGGCTCGCCTTCGTCTATCGTCATTTCAATGTTTACGCTTTTCGGATCCACCTTGTACATGGTGTCTTTAATTATGCGTGCATCACGCAAACCTATTTCGTTATACAAAGAGATAATGTTCGCCTTGTCATCCTTATAGGTTGAATGCATAAACTTAGATTGTTTCCAGAGGCGATACCACATTCGTCTCTTTGTATCCTTCATGTTACGGTAAATTTTTGCATCTGTAATACTGGTGTTACCGTTGATTATAATGTCATTGATTTTAACACGACTTCCTTTATCAATATCAAAAGTGACGCGTACACCACCAAGCTCCTTGTACAAGCTAGAATCAATAGATGGCTTCACTTGAGTAAACAGAAAACCTTTGTCAATATAGTAGCCTTTTATACGGTTTTGTGCTTCCTTTATCATGCTGGGCGTAATCGTAACATTTACGTACCAATCACTCAGTCTTTCATTTAAACTTTCTTTCTGTGATTTTTTGACACCCGTGTAGCTGGGCATAGCGAGTAATTTCGCTCTTTCTTTTACTACAATAGTCAGAAAACAATAGTTTCCAGTTACCTTGTCTAATCTGATTTCAACGTGGTCAAAAAGTTGCTGGTCCCAAAGTTTTCTAATAGCGTTAGAAACTGCTTCTCCAGGAATTTGAATTTCGTCATCCGCATATAGTTCGGAAATAAGACGGATGGCATTCGCATCATAGCGCTCATTTCCTTCTACAAGAGGCGGAGCCCCAATTTTGTATGTTTTCGGGGATATAAAATCAACTTTTTGTGACCAAGAAATGGTCAGTACTAAAGTCAGTAATATGCTAAGAAGCGTTTTTAACATTCTGTATCAATTTGCTCGCTTACTTTTCCGAATCGTCTCTCTCTACCTTGGTAATCAAGAATAGCTTGATAAAACTGTTCACGATTAAAATCAGGCCAAAGAATATCCGTAAAGTATAGTTCCGTATATGCCAATTGCCAGAGTAAATAGTTACTAATTCGACTCTCGCCTGAGGTTCTTATTAGTAATTCTGGATCGGGCATATTTGCCGTATTCATATAAGATGATATTAGCTTATCGTCAATATCATTCTTCTTCACTTTTCCTTGATGCACATCTTCAGCAATACGTTGCACGGCCTGGGTGATTTCCCAACGGGAGCTATAGCTAAGAGCTAGCGTTAGCGTTATTCGGTCGTTTTGAGATGTTTTGTCTATAGCTTCTTTTAGCGCAGCATGGCAGTTGCCTGGCAGGGATTCAAGATCTCCAATCGCGTTTAATCGAACGCCATTTTCATTCAATGTTTCAACCTCATTGGCGATAGTTTGAACAAGTAAGTCCATTAATGCTGAAACTTCTTCTTCAGGACGATTCCAATTTTCGGTGCTAAAGGCATAAAGGGTCAAGTATTTTACGCCAATTTCAGTGGCACCTTTCAAAACTTCACGAACTGATTCTACGCCACTTGCGTGACCAAAAATTCGCATTTCACCTTGCTTTTTAGCCCAACGACCGTTTCCGTCCATAATAACAGCCACATGTTCTGGTACTTTGCTAAGATTTATTTGATTGGATAAGCTCATAAAAGCGCCTGCAAAGGTCTGAAAATTAAAGGGAATAAGAAAACTATCGGAACCTTTTTTTTCTGGAGTTGAATGCTGATTTACAATCGTCTTCACCAATCAAGTTAAACATTAAAGTTATGCCACTAAAAGAGTACCAATCCCTGTTGTTTGGATTGCCTCTTTGCTGACCTCCTGGGAAGGATTGATTTGAGTAGTTATCTGTTGAGCGATCGGATAGATTTGCACTAAGGCTCCCGTTTTCGGCTCTCAATAATTCTGGGTCCACATAGTTTCCACTAACATCATCTAAGTAATCGGTAAAAGTCCGTCTTATTCCGTATTCTAATCCAATGGACATCCATTTAGACACATTGAACTTAACACCAAGTGCCAAAGGGATAGATATTTGATTCAGTTTATACTGTTTTTTGTTGTTGGCGGAAGTACCTTGACCTTCGGTTCCTAGCGGCTGTAGCTCGAAAGTTTCTCCGTTATAGTCCGTTTTGGGATTGTAGTTGAAATATGATAAACCAATAAACAAGTAAGGTGTGTAATATTCACCTTTTCGTTCCTTGATAGTACGGCTCATTTTATATTTGAAATAATTTATTTCAAAGCCTCCAGCCAATTCAAAAATGTGAGAGTTGAAGTTTAGGTTGCGTCCTTGTTCCCATTCATTTTTGGAATTTGCATCTGAACCTTCAATGTTACCATAAAAGGCATGCATACGGAAGGCTAGTCTCTTGCCTAAATTATTTCTGAAAATTATCCCGCCGGCCGGCTTGAACGGTTGGAAGTGCTGATGATTTAGCTCCCCAAGATAGTAGGATGTACCACCAAGAACTCCGAGTTCAGCGTATTGCGCTTTTCCAATAAAGCTGGAAAATAGAATAGTAAAAAATAAAAGTTTAGGTCGCATTAAAATTTCGGTAAGTTGAATCTACCTTTAAGTAAACGGTAGTGTACCGAAAATATTGCGTAATTGAATGAGTCTAAATCCGTGTTGTCTCCTCTTTGTTCTCCTGCAGAAATTTTCCCTGGGTAGGAAGTCGCTTCAGGTAGTCCAAGATTAGGATCAGCAAAATATAAAGCATGATTTACATTCAATCCATTGGCTTGAGCATGCGCGGCCACGTCTGCCTGATCAATATATACATCACTTGCGTCATCTATATAGTCCGTAAATGTTTTTCTCCAGGTATATTCAAAACCAATACTCCATGTTCTATTGATTGAATATTTTAAACCAAAACCATAAGGAATGGAGATTTGCATACGCTTATAATCAACACCTTCTGTCTGGAAATCATGTAATTTTATCCAAGAACCGGAACGTTCGAACTGAGCTTTTGGGTTGAAATAAAAACCACTTACACCTGCCATCAAGTATGGGCTTAGGTGTCGGTTTTTCTTTCCACGAGCCCCCGTAAGTCTATAGGGGTGACCAATATATTCTTTGAACGGGTACACTTCAAAAGCTATACCTAGCTCCGAAATCGGAGACTTGAAGTGTAAATTTCTATTTCTTCTGTATGGGTTTTCAGTTTTTTGATCATCTCCGTCAACACGAGCCTGATAAAAGTTTATTCGACCAGCAAAATAAGGGTTGAAAATGTAGCGGTATCCGACACTGAATACATATCGTGTCATAGCTAAATCTATATCCTTCACAGATCTCAATCCGTTTACTCCGTCTCCCGGGTTTCCACCAAGTTCACCTAGAAAAGTTGTAGCGCCTACTCCAAAACTAAATTCGTTTCTATAATAACGCCAAGATTGGGCATTAGTCAGAGACGTGCCAATGGCAACGAAAAATAAAATTGTGAGTAGTTTCTTCATATAACTCGTTAATACAAAGGTATTAAAGCATACCTATAATGCAAATATAAGTAAAATCAATTTCTTTTATCTTTTCCCCAAAGAAGTTTTGAACGAAGGGTTCTATAAAAGTTTTGACCTTCCAATTCCACAAGTTTTGTTTCGAATTTTGATTTTCTAATTCTTAAATGTTCTTTTGAGGATATAGTCTCGCTTCTACTGTCCAAGCTTACTAAGAATTCATCGCCTCTTCCCTCAACCTCCAGGCGAATTTCAATATTGTCGTTTACTACAAATGGGCGCACATTTAGGTTATGAGGCGCAATTGGGGTTATCCCAATATTTTTCGAATGCGGAGAAATAATAGGGCCGCCACAGCTAAGCGAATAAGCAGTTGATCCAGTTGGAGTGGACACAATGAGTCCATCTGCCCAATAGCTGTTTAAGTATTCATTGTCCGCGTATGTATGAACAGTAATCATGCTAGCACTATCCTTTTTATGAACCGTAAGTTCATTTAGGGCAATGTTATTTTTTCCAAACCGTCCCTTTTCTGTACTTAACTCCAGCATAGCTCTGCTATCAATCGAATAATTATTTTGAACCAGAGCCGGAATTAATTCGGGTAATTGCTGACGGTTAATGTTAGCTAAAAAGCCAAGTCTTCCCGTGTTAATACCAACTATAGGAGTTTCTCTATCACGAATATGGGTAATAGCACCAAGAATGGTTCCATCGCCTCCTAAGGAAAATAAGAAGTCTATGTCTTCTGGAAAATCTGAATAATTTCTATAGAAACCATCGATATGTCCTAGGTCAATATTATCCTTTAAAAAGGGGTAAAAGGGCTGATAGACAAAAATCTCAACTTTGTGTTCGTATAAAGAATCAAACAAGTTCTGTAAACTAGGTTGGAAACTCTCGTCAAATGATCGACCAAAAATAGCTATTCTCAAAATGAAAATTTTACCAAAGGTAAAGCATTAAATTTTTAGGAAATTCATCAAGGAATCAAAGTTGTCCTGAATGGTGTCTCTATATCTTGACTTGTGGTAAATGGCTCTAACTGTATAATCGTATCGCATAAAGGTTTGAACGATAGGTGCAAGGTCCGTTCGATTTATTTTAAGCGTAAGCTCTAATTCTGTACTTTCAGCAGATGAGGTAATGTAAGAGCTCAATATTCGCGCATCATTTGATTCAACAATTTGTGAAACTTGGGCCATGGAATAATCTCTTTCACTCATTGAAAGAATAATTATGCCTCCTGGTTCGGAGATTGAAGCTGTGTTTACAACCAAGTCCATGAGGTATTGAATGTGAGTTACCCCAAGAAATCTCTCGTTTTCATCTAGCACTGGGACTACGGATATTTTTCTATCCGAAACTAACATCATGACCTCATAAATGTGCACCGTATCAAGAACCATAAGCTTTTCAAGGTCTAACTTCATTTCTGAGAAACGCTTTTCAGGATTTTCCATATCCAGAATGTCTGTCTCTGCAATAAGTCCGAGATAGCTACTTCCATCTATTAGCGGTAAGTGAGATACCTTAAATTCATCCATCCAGGCTAAAGCCCTTAACCCAGTGTCATTTACGGTTAAAGGTGGAATATCATCGGTTATGAGTTCTCGCGCAATCATAAAATCATCTACTTTTGTTCAAAAATTAAGCCTAAATGACCAGACTCAGTGTAAACATAAACAAAATTGCAACACTCCGTAATGCTAGAGGGGGAAATATTCCTAACCTAGTTCAGCTAGCACTTGATATAGAGGATTTTGGAGCAGATGGCATAACGGTTCACCCAAGACCTGACGAAAGACATATACGTTATCAAGATGTGTATGACCTAAAAGATGCAATAAGAACTGAGTTTAACATTGAGGGATATCCCAGCGAAAGGTTCATTAACCTTGTGTTAGATGTTAAACCAACACAAGTGACTTTGGTACCTGATCCACCAGGTGTATTGACGAGTGACACCGGTTGGGATGCAAAAGTGAACGGAGATTTCCTTTCAAATGTAATTGAGAATTTTAAGAAAGCTGGTATACGGACTTCTTGTTTTATGAACGCTGAATTAGATCAAATAGAACTAGTATCCCAAACAGGAGTTGATAGAATAGAATTGTATACTGGACCTTATGCTGAAGAATATGCAACCAATAAGGAATCGGCAATAAGGAAATACGTTGAGAGTGCAAATTTAGCTAGCGAACTAGGCATGGGTATAAATGCAGGGCATGATTTAAATCTCGATAACCTTGCATATTTCAATACCGAAATCAAGGGCTTGGATGAAGTATCCATCGGTCATGCACTTATTTCGGATGCGTTATATTTTGGCATGGAGAACACTGTTAATATGTACAAAGCCTGTTTAAGGGAAAAAGAGTAGTATGGAGTTAAATTTTAAACGCTTTGGAGACGGTCCTAGCCTTATTATTTTACATGGGCTTTTTGGCTCCTTGGATAACTGGCAGAGTTTAGGTAAGCAATTTGCGGAGAATTTTGATGTGCTTTTAGTTGATGAGAGAAACCATGGTAGATCGCCTCACTCTGAAGAGTTCTCCTACGACTTAATGGCGGATGATCTATACGAACTTTGCATAAAGGAAGGCTTGTCTGATGTTTATCTCGTGGGACACAGTATGGGGGGGAAAACAGCTATTCGTTTTGCGCAAAAATATCCTCACCTCTTGAAAAAGCTGGTAATTGTGGATATTGGAATTAAAGAGTATCCCATGCATCATGAACATATCTTAGCTGGTTTACATGCTGTGGATGCTGAAAATTGCTCTGGTAGATCAGAGGCACGTGAGAGAATAGCAGAGCACATTGAAAGCGAAGGTGTAAGGCAGTTTCTTCTAAAGAATTTGTATTGGAAAGAGAAAGAACAAATGGCCTGGCGTTTTAACCTGGACGTTTTAGAGCGTAAAATGCCGGAAATTTTGTCTTCCATGCCAGAGGAAAGCGTTAGAATTCCAAGCATGTTTATCAGAGGAGATCAATCCAATTATATTTTGGATGATGATTTTGAAGATTTAAAACGACTGTTTCCGTCATGTAAAATAGTGACATTTATTGGTTCAGGCCATTGGGTTCACGCTGACAATCCTGTGAAATTCCATGATGAAATAATGGCTTTTTGGAGGGAGTAACCTTCAGTAGAAATCGAATAATACCTAATTAAAGTTTGTTAAAAGCTATTAAAAGCTTGTTGGATTCGTTTTTCTATACTAATATTGTTGTCTATACAACAATTAAAAAATGAAAACAAAATATATTGCAAACTTTGAACGTGGAAGGGCCGATTTTGGTTGGTTGAAAAGCTATCATAGCTTTAGCTTTGGTTCATATTTTAACCCGAGTAGAACAAATTTTGGGCTATTAAGAGTTCTGAACGACGATACAGTTGCTCCAGGTGAAGGTTTTGGAAAACATCCGCACAAGGACATGGAGATAATCTCAATTCCATTAGAAGGCGATCTGGAGCATAAGGATAGTATGGGTAATACCACTATCATCAAGGAAGGTGATATTCAAGTAATGTCAGCCGGAACAGGGGTTGAACACTCAGAATATAACAAGAATGATAACCGAGAAGTGAAATTTCTTCAAATCTGGATCTTCCCTAGAGAGAATGGACTTCAGCCGCGCTATGATCAGATGTCCATCTCAAGTTTAAGAAAACAAAATGAGTTTTATCAAATCCTAAGTCCGAATAAGGATGATGATGGGGTATGGATTAATCAAGATGCTTACATGCATTTATTGGAGTCAGATATTGAGAAGGAGTATGAATACGAACTAAAAAACCCAGAGAACGGTGTTTATTTATTTCTATTGAATGGAAAAGCGGAAGTATCAGAAATAGTTCTTAAGGAAAGAGATGCACTAGAAGTAAGTGAAACTTCAAGAATTAAAATAAAAACAGAAAAGAATGTTAAACTGTTGGCCATAGAAGTGCCGATGAAATAAAAATAAAAATGAGTACAATTGAAACACTAAACTGGCGCTATGCCACGAAAAGATTTTCGGATAAAAAAGTATCTGAGCAAGATTTAAACACAATGTATGAGGCAATACGCTTATCTCCGTCATCATATGGGTTACAGCTATTTAAAGTTCTCGATATTCAAGACGAGAAAATTAAAGAAGAATTAAAGCCAGCCGCATGGGGCCAGGCTCAAATTACAGAGGCATCCAATCTGTTTGTATTTTGTAATTACACAAACATAACCGAAGGACATATTGATGAGGTTCTAAAGTTGAAATCAGATGTGCAAAACATACCAATTGAAAACCTAAATGGATATGGCGATTTTATGAAATCAAAAATATTGGCATTACCGGGTGAGGCTCAGTCAGTATGGACAGCTAAGCAGTGTTATATTGCCTTATCTAACCTAATGAATTCTGCGGCAGAGCTCGGAATAGATTCCTGCCCAATGGAAGGTTTTGAGCCAGAAAAATTTAATGAGATTCTAGGCTTAAATGAGAAGGGCTTGAACGCAGCTGTAATATGTGCTGTTGGGTATCGCTCTGAGGAGGATCCTACTTCAGGAGCTCCAAAGGTAAGGAAGCCTAAAGCTGATTTGATTGAAATGGTTTAAAAACAAAAAAGCCTCATGAAATCATGAGGCTTTTTTTAAAGGTATTAATTTCTAATCCACATTATCGTGTAAGAAGGAATTATTGTCGCGTAAACCTGGACGATCGTCTTCATTCGTTTTGTCCTCGCTGATGGTGTAACGAGAGACATTGTTCTCAGACGAATGAGGTGTGTCATCAAGTTGAACATTTCTTCTTTTAAAGGCCGGTTCATTTTCCAAGTCAGAAATTCCATTGGGAGATTTTAGTCTAGCCGAAATCTCACGGATTCTATTTATTCTATCTTGCGCTCTATCCTGATTCTCTTCAGTACTAGGTGTACGCTGATCGTTTTGAACTAAACCTGACCATTCCTTGGAGGCCTCTGTCTTGTCTGGCATTTGTTCCCATGAACCTGAAGAATTTGTAGGCTCTTCGTTTTTCACAGGTTCCTCACCATAAGTGTCGTCCAATGAATAAACAATGCGTTCCTGCGGTTCGCTAGGCTCGTTCTGGCTAAATAAATCGGTTTGATCTTGAGCGTCCGTAGTTTCGTTTGATACTTGTTCAACAGATGCTTGGCTTTCTGTATTCCAGTTATTAGTAGGAACTTCTTCCTCTTTGCTTTCTACAGTTTCTTCCAAGTTTCTTTTCACCAAAAATGGTTCATCAGATTTTGGCGCTGCAGTTTGCTCTGGTTTCTTCGCTGCAATAGGATTCGTAATAGGCTGTGTGATCATTGTTGGAACATTGTCCTCAAGATTCATCACGTTTCTAGTCTCTTGAACTGGTACTCCCGTGTCTGGTGATCTTTGAAAACCAGTGGCAATAAGTGTAACACTTAAACTATCTCCAAGAGTCTCATCGTATCCGTGACCCCATATTACATCAGCAGTTGATCCTGCAGCATCTTGTATGTAATCAGTAATATCTGAAATCTCATCCATCAACACTTCTTTATCACCGTAGGTAATATTCAATAAGATGTATTGAGCTCCTTTTATATCATTATCATTTAATAGCGGGCTTTCTAGGGCTTGACGAACAGCCATAATAGCTCTATCTTCACCTTCCGCATTTGATTGCCCCATAATGGCTACGCCACTATTTTTCATTACGGTATTAACGTCATTGAAATCCACATTGATTTGCCCCGTAACAGAGATCACTTCAGCTATTCCCTTTGCTGCAGTACTCAATACGTTATCGGCATATTCAAAAGCAGTCTTCAAGCTTAAATTACCATACATCTCGCGTAAGCGGTCATTGTTTATCACAAGAAGTGTGTCTACGGCATCTCTCATAGCCTCTAAACCTTCTTCGGCTTGTTGCTTTCTTTTTCTACCTTCAAATTGAAATGGAATGGTAACAATACCAACGGTTAAAATCCCCATTTCTCTGGCAGTCTGTGCGATAATTGGTGCAGCTCCAGTTCCGGTACCACCACCCATTCCTGCGGTAACAAATACCATTTTGGTTTCTTGCTGCAGCATTTCTCTGATGTCATCTATGTTCTCAATAGCTGCATTCTTTCCAATTTCAGGAATACTTCCAGCTCCTCTACCTTCTGTTAGGCTAGGACCTAATTGTACCTTGATTGGAACAGGACTTACGTCCAATGCTTGCTGATCAGTATTACAAACGATGAAATCAACACCTTTGATTCCTAGTTCGTACATGTGATTAACGGCGTTTGAGCCACCGCCACCAACACCAATTACCTTGATGATTGATGATTGTTCTTTGGGAATATCGAATCTCATATGGCTAAAATATTTTGTTTTATTGCTTGTTTTATCTTGTTTTGTTTGAGTTGTTCAAGGTTGAATGTTAATTCTACTCTACACCTTCATCAAAAAACTTTCGGCTTTTGGCAAAAATGCTTTCAATAAATCCACCTTTTTTCTCCTTACTACTATGTCCTTTAATAGTAGGTGTTTTGTTAGGTTGGTAAGTTTTATTAAACCCTTTTATCACTAAACCGAGTCCAGTTGAAAATAAGGGTGAGGTAATGTTGTCGAATTTTTGATTGGCAGCTAGGTGCTCGGTTGGATATCCAATTCTGGTGTCCATTCCGGTAATGTATTCAAAAAGTTGTTTGATGTTTCTTAACTGTGAACCACCTCCTGTAACAACAATACCTCCAATTAGTTTCTTTTCAAATCCTGAGTTTTTGATTTCGAAATACACATGCTCAATGATCTCTTCCATTCTAGCTTGAATGATAGCACTTAGGTTTCTAATACTTATTTCCTTGGGCTCTCTGCCTCTTAATCCAGGTATACAAACTATTTCGTTGTCCTGACTTTCTTGAGCGAGTGCAGATCCAAATTTTGTTTTTAGTAGCTCAGCTTGTTTTTTCATGATGGTACATCCTTCTTTTACATCTTCCGTAATGATGTTACCTCCGAAAGGTATTACGGCTGTATGTCGGATAATTCCATCTTGAAAAATTGCAATATCAGTAGTACCACCCCCAATATCAACTAAAACAACACCTGCTTCTTTCTCCTCATCGGATAGCACAGCCTCTGAGGAAGCCAATGGTTCTAGTATTAAATCATCGATCTCTAAACCAGCTTTTTCAACACATTTTTTTATGTTTTTTGCTGCAGCAATTTGTCCTGTAATAATGTGGAAGTTTGCTTCTAGTCTTACACCTGACATGCCTATAGGGTCTTTAATTCCTTGTTCGGCATCAACAATGTATTCTTGTGGCAGTACATCTATAATTTTCTCGCCTGGGAGCATGGCAAGTTTGTACATGTCATCTATGATGGCATTTATATCCTCTTGAGAAATTTCATTGTCAAGATCATCTCTGGTTAGCAAACCTCTATGTTGCAAACTTTTGATGTGCTGTCCAGCAATACCAACATTTACTACCTCCACTTCTAGGGTACCTTCGGTTACACTCTCTTTTGCCATTTCAACGGCACCCTTAATGGATTCCACTGTGTTAATAATGTTCGAAACAACTCCACGGGTTACCCCAGCAGATTCTGTTTTTCCCATTCCAATGATTTCCAACTTTCCATGCTCATCTTTTCTTCCAACTAAGCAGGCAATTTTTGTTGTACCAATGTCTAATCCGACTACAATTTGTGCTCCCATAATCTATTTTTTAGTGCAAACCACTTGGTTTTTAAACTTTAAGTTAAGGATGGAATAAGCATTCCAATCCATTTTATTGAGGCCTTCTTCATAGAAAACCTTTAATTTTTTAAACTTTCTTCTCATGTTGCTTAAATCACCCAAAACAATGCGATGATCTCCAACACGTGGAATAAGTTCAAATTCATTCTTTTCTGTTACATGAATTTCCTCTATTTGTGCCTTCCAGAACTCATCCTTATAAATGAATTTAGCAAGCCTATAGAGGTCATCCATTAAATATTGTTGACTGAGCTTAGGTTTAGAGTTCAGTTCTGCAACACTTAGTTGGAGATTGCTTTCGTCTATGTTTCCAGTAGCTACAGGTACAAAAGCAGTAAAATTAGATGACAAATCCATCCATTTCCCATCGCTTGTGATATAGTTACTCACTCCCCCCTTGTGAAAAACTCTTAAAATGGGTTCTTTTTCTTCGATTTGAATATGAACTTGACCTTTAACATTTTTATATACTTGTACTGTTTGCACTTCAGGAAGCGAATCCAAACATTTTTCAATAGCATTTAAATTTATCTCAACAAAAGACATGCTGTCCAAATCATAATTCATTCTTGCTTTTAGAATGGATTTTATGTAATTCTTGTTGACGAACTTTGAATTGTTATGGTGTTTTATGTGAAATATCCAATCCTTCTGTTTTACTATAATTTGGCTTTGCTTGTACCTTACAAAGGATAAAACCAAAAAGAAGCTAGCAATTGCTAGAACCCATGACGCTATCTTCCAAACCTTTTTCATTGCGTAAAAATTTCAATTATTGGGTCTATGCAAGTGTCAATATCTCCCGCACCTAATGTTGCAATAAGTTCGGGGTTACTCGATTTTAAATCGATGGCTAAATCCTTTTTACTCGTTAAGTGCTTAGCTGTAGTTTGGATTTTTTCTAGCAGTGCCATACTGTTTATTCCTTCAATTGGTTCCTCTCTCGCTGGATATATGTCAAGTAAGAATATTTCATCAGCTTTTGACAATTCTTTCGCAAATTCAAGTTCAAAATCCCTTGTTCTGCTGAATAGGTGGGGCTGAAAAGCAACGGTAAGTTTTCGATCAGGGTATAACTCACGCAGGGATGAGATGGCATATTTTATTTCACTGGGATGATGCGCATAGTCATCCACATAAACTAAGTCCTCTCTTTTGATGTGGGTTTCAAAACGTCTTTTAATTCCTTTAAATCCGGATAAATGTTGAGATAAATCGGAAATATTTAAGCGCATTTCATTGCACAAGGAAATAGCGGCAAGGGCATTCAGGGCATTATGTTGTCCAGCCAGGCCTAGTTTTATTTTTTGAAACTGAATTCTTCCTGAAAAGCTGGCATAATATGACTCGTTTTCTACCCATGTTTTTTCAAGAACGTAGTCATTTTGAGGTGCTGGGCCATAAGATACTTTTCTTGGATGTGAAACTGAACAAGATTCATGAGCAATTAAGATTCCGTTTTCAGGTATACGGTCAACAAACTCTTGAAAACCCTTTTGTATGGTGTCTTCATCTCCATAAATATCCAGATGATCTGCATCTGTTGATGTAAGTATGGCATAATTTGGATGTAGGTGAAGAAAACTTCTATCAAATTCATCCGCCTCAACCACCACATTTTCACTTTCGGTAATAAGCAAATTAGAATTGAAGTTGCTGGCAATTCCACCAAGGAATGCCGAACAGCCTTCTTCTGTGTGGCTTAATAAATAAGCAAGAATGCTTGATGTAGTCGTTTTTCCATGAGTGCCAGCAACTGCAAGGCAATTTTTTCCCGCAGATAGAAAGCCGAGTAATTCAGCTCGTTTAACCAAATTGTAATTTTCAACTTGGAAAAATAAAAGTTCACTATGTGCTTTTGGAATAGCAGGCGTGTAGCATATCAGGGTAGTATCTCTGTCAAAGTCTTCTACTTTTTTAAGATTTTCTTTAAATTCTATTTCAATGCCTTCCGACATAAGAGACCTTGTTAACTTGGTTTCTGTTTTATCATAACCGCTAACCTCAAATCCTGATGAATGAAAATAACGAGCAAGGGCACTCATGCCAATGCCTCCAATTCCGAGGAAATAAATGTGCGTTATTTCATCCAGCTTTATCATGCTATATGAAGCTTTTCAATTTCGTTAACAATATCGTGTGTTGCATTGGGAAGCCCCATCGCTTTGATTTTACTTGATAAATCTTTTAGCTTGTTAGCGTTATTAAGAAGATCAATTACCACTGGCTCTAATTGCTCCTCGGCATCATTGTCTTTGATTAATAAGGCGGCATCATTTTCAACCATGGCCATGGCATTTTTTGTTTGGTGATCTTCCGAAACATTTGGAGATGGGATAAATATGGTTGGTTTACCTACTAAGCTTAGCTCAGATACAGATAATGCACCTGCTCTTGAAACAACAATGTCAGCTGCTGAATAAGCTAGATCCATACGTTGGATAAAGGCATTAAGTTTTAGGTGCTCATGTTTGCCTTCAGTCACAAACTGGGTCATTTCATTTTCATAAAACTTCCCACATTGCCATATGACCTGATAGTTTTTATCCTTCCAGCTTGAGGCTGCTTTCTTAACAGCATTGTTTAGTGTTCTAGCCCCTAAACTACCTCCTAAAATGAAAATTGTTTTTTTGTCTGGGTTAAGGCCGAATTCCTTAATCGCCTGATCTCGTTTCCCTTCAATTTGAGCAACTTCAGATCGGACAGGGTTACCCGTAATGATTATTTTTTCAGCAGGAAAAAAGCGATCCATTTTAGGATAAGCCACACATATTTTTTTCGCTTTTTTGGCTAGGATTTTATTCGTTACTCCCGGATAGGAATTTTGTTCTTGTAGAAGAGTAGGTATTCCCATTCTTCCTGAAACTCTCAAAGTAGGTGCAGACGCATATCCACCAACTCCAATTGCAACATCAGGTTTGAACCTTTTAATTATTTTTTTTGCTCGGAGTAGACTTTTAAAAAGCTTGAATGGGACGGCCAGATTTTTTAGCGTTAATTTTCTTTGAATTCCAACTATATCTAAGCCTTCAATTTTATAACCTGCGGCAGGAACTTTTTCCATTTCCATTTTTCCGTTGGCTCCAATAAATAAGATTTCACATTCTGGATAGCGCTCTTTTATCTCGTTAGCAATGGCGATTGCTGGAAAAATATGACCTCCGGTGCCACCTCCAGATATAACAACTCTATTAAGCTTCATATTTCAAATTTTCGCTAAGTTTTGTACCCTTATCCTCTTCTTTTAATCCATTACCTTCAATCGCATCTTCTTTATACACTGTTCTACTAATGCTGAGTATAATTCCAAATGATATGCAAGTGAAAAGAATGGCGGTACCACCTAATCCAAGCATAGGCATATTTTGACCAGTAACGGGTACAATTTCTGTTGGAACGGCCATGTTTATAATGGCCTGTAGTGTCATGGATATACTGAGCCCCACCACAACGAGGGCTCCAAAAAACTTTTCAGTTCTCACTGCAATTTTAAAAGAGCGGTAGAGTAGGAGTAGAAATACGAATATTAAAGTTCCTCCTCCAATTAGTCCTAACTCCTCTATAAAACTTGCAAAGTAAAAGTCAGCATAAGCTTGCGGGGTGCGCTTTTTAAAGATTCCTTTTCCTGGACCCACACCAAACCAACCTCCGTTAGCTATGGCACGTTGAGCAGTTTTTAATTGTGCGGCCTCTTTGTCATCACCAGCGTTAAAGGCTTCTACACGATTCTTCCAAGTATCTACTCTTGTAATAGTGCCTGGGTTGGCAAGTGCAAACAGTATAACAGTTGTGCCAAGAAGCACTACTCCTCCAATTATTCCCATGACGTATTTAAAGGGAACTCTTCCAACAAATAGCAACATAATGCAAATCATAAATAGCATGGCTGCTGTGCTGAAATCTTGTGGAAAAATAAGTGCGCAGGTAAGTAGAATAGGCCATAAAATAGGCCAAATTCCTTCTTTGAAATTGTTTAATAAATCTTTCTTTATTACCAGCATTCTGGATGTGTACAGGATGATGGCTAATTTGGCGAAATCAGATGTTTGGAAACCTTGGTTTATAATTGGAATGGATAACCAGCGCTTTGCGCCGTTAACTGAATTCCCAACTATAAGGGTTAAAAACAACAAAACAAATGAGGTCCAAAGCATGATTTGAGCCAATCGCGAAAAATATTTAATGTCCAACTTATGGGTGTAGTACATTACAAACATTCCTGCGGAAAGAATAATGGCGTGTTTTATAAGGTGCGTTGTGGGGCTCCCTCCATGTTGCGCCACCAAGATTGGAATAAAGCTGTAAACTGTTACGATAGATATAAGCGCGAACAGGAAGGCAAGTATCCAAATGGTCTTGTCTCCGTGTAAACGTTCAAATATCTTTTCGAACATATCCTAAAGGTTGTTTACGAGCTTCTTAAAATGATCTCCTCGATCTCGAAAATCATTGTATCGATCAAAACCAGGGGTAGCTGGTGAAAATAGCACCGCACTTCCTTTCGTTGCCCACCTATTAGCTTGGTCAAGGGCATCTTCTAGTCGTTCAAAACTTGCAAATTTATCCACGTAATTTCCAAGTTGACTTTGGATAAGATGTGATGCCTCTCCAAACTGAACGATATTAATTACCTTATATCGACAAAGCTTTTCAAAGACGGTATAATTGTCCTCTAGCTCAGGGCTGCCTACCAACCAAACTATGGGCTGACGAATTTGCTCTAAGCTGAAATAGGTAGAGTCGATATCCATAGCTTTACTGTCGTTCACGTAGTCAATGTTTTCAATTTGTTTGACGTGCTCAAGTCTATGAGAAATTGAGGTCCATGTATTTTTGGCTTGCTCCCTTGCCTTGAGGAAGTCCAGAGCCGAACTGGTCGTTTTCTTAGTCTGCATAACCTGAGAATTTATAGTGCTCTTACTGCAGCTTTAAACTGATTGCCTCTTTCTTCGTAGTTTTCAAAAAGGTCAAAACTTGCACAAGCAGGACTTAAAAGAACAACTTGATCTTTTTGAGCGAATCTGTATCCTAATGCAACGGCTTCTTCTGCTGAGCTCGCATCAACAACATTTTCTACTACTCCGTCAAATGTCTCATGTAATTTTCTATTATCTGTACCAAGGCAAACTACTGTGTGTACTTTAGCCTTAACAAGCTCCATTAATTCGGTGTAATCGTTGCCCTTATCAACACCTCCTACAATCCATACCAATGGCTTGTTCATGCTTTCAAGAGCATACCAAGTTGAGTTTACATTGGTTGCTTTGGAGTCATTAATAAATTCAATTCCGTGGATGTTTGCTACATGCTCTAGGCGGTGTTCGATATTCTGAAAGTCCATCAAAGAGTCTCTTACTACCTCTTTTTTGATGTCTAATACTCGTGTTGCAATGCCAGCGGCCATTGAATTTTGTAAGTTGTGCTTGCCTTGTAGGCCTAATTCATGAATTCCCATAATTGTTTGTTTTGTTGTTTGTGTTTGTATGTGTATTTGTTTGTTTTCTATCCAAGCACCCTTATCTCCCTTGTTGAGATCAAAAGGCATTTTTTGAGCTTTAATTTTCTTGAACTCCTTTGCATTGATGATGGCTTCATCCTGAGCTGAGTAAATGAAAATGTCTTGCTCGGTTTGATTCTGGCTTATACGGAATTTTGAGGCTCTGTATAAGTTGAAATCGTAATTGTATCGGTCTAAATGGTCGGGGGTAATGTTTAATAGAATGGCGATATCGAGTCTCGTTTCATACATGCCGTCCAACTGAAATGAACTAATTTCAATCACGTAGTAATCACGATCCTCTTCCGCAACGCTCCAGGCAAAACTGTTTCCAACATTTCCTACCAGCGCTACATTTAGACCTGCATTTTTTATTATTGAATAGGTAAGGTGAGCTGTTGTTGTTTTGCCGTTGCTTCCTGTAATACCAATGAGTTTTGCGCTAGTGTATTTAGCTGCAAATTCAATTTCCGATATTACAGGAATGTTGTTTTGGTGAAAATCCTGAATCAGCTGGATATGATCCGGTATCCCCGGACTTTTAACAACTAAATCAAAACTCAAAAAACGCTCGGCAGAGTGCTTCCCTTCCTCCCATTCAATGTCATTATTTGAAAGAACTTTTTTGTAACGGTCTTTAATGTTTCCTTTGTCGCTTACAAAGACATTAAAGCCCTTCTTTTTCCCTAGTATGGCTGCTCCTGTGCCGCTTTCTCCAGCTCCGAGTACCAATAATTTTTTCATTTTAGCGTAGTTTTAGGGTTACTATTGCAACTACTGCTAAGAGAATTCCTACAATCCAAAAGCGGGAAACTATTTTAGATTCATGGATTCCTTTTTTCTGGTAATGGTGGTGGAGAGGTGCCATCAAAAAGATTCGTTTACCTTCTCCATATTTTCTTTTGGTAAGTTTGAAGTATCCAACTTGTAGCATTACAGAAAGATTTTCAATTAAGAAAACACCGCACAGCACGGGTATCAATAATTCCTTTCTAATAGATATGGCGAATACAGCTATTATTCCTCCTAAGGCTAGAGAACCGGTGTCGCCCATGAAAACTTGAGCAGGGTAGGAGTTGTACCATAGAAAGCCAATACAAGCTCCAACGAATGCTGAAATAAAAATCACGAGTTCACCAGAGTGTGGGATGTACATCACATCTAGATAATCGGCTAGCTTGTAGTTTCCAGATACATATGCTAAAATGGCCAAAGCAATACCAATTATTGCACTTGTTCCTGTAGCCAAACCATCCAAACCATCGGTCATGTTTGCCCCGTTTGATACAGCTGTAACGATAAAAATCACTAAAGGAATAAAAAGCAACCAAGCTAAATGTTCATTGCCCTGACCTAATAACCAGCGATAGTCAAACTCGTTATCCTTAGCAAAAGGAATGGTTGTTTTAAGGCTTTTTGATTCGGTCCATAATTCTTCATTTTCTGGGCTGATATCAATATCTCCATCCGCCATCTCAATCATGTTTTCAGGAACTTCATCATATTTCTTTTCCATCATTGTAACATCAGAGTGGAAATACAGGATTGAACCAACAAGAATTCCAATTCCTACTTGGCCAATTACTTTAAACTTCCCGGCAAGTCCCTTTTTATTTTTTTTGAAAACTTTGATGTAATCATCAATGAAACCAATGGTTCCTAGCCAAAGGGTAGATATGATCATTGTTATTACGTAGATGTTGTCCAATTTGGCGAACAACAGTGTTGGAATTAATATGGAGGCTATGATTATAACTCCACCCATTGTTGGAGTACCTTCTTTTTGTTTTTGGCCATCTAATCCAAGGTCACGAACCGTTTCACCTACTTGTTTTTTATGAAGTAAGCGAATGATTTTCTTCCCGAAAACCATTGAAATAATCAAGCTGGTAATTATTCCCATTGAAGCCCGAAAGGATATAAACTGGAACAAATTTGAGCCTGGGAAGTCCCAGCCTTGATTATTAAAATATTCGAATAAATGGTAAAGCATTATTGTTGTAGTGTTTTAAGGTTTTCAATTAAGGTCTGCATGTCATCAAAAGCCAAGGTTTGTTCACCTATGATTTGATACTTCTCATGGCCTTTTCCGGCAACCAGAATAATGTCGTTGTCTCTAGCTATCTTAACGGCTGTTTTAATAGCTTCTGCACGGTTTGTAATTGATAGCGTTTTTCTTTTATCTACAGGGTCTAGACCAGCTTCCATTTCTTTTATGATAAGCTCTGGATCTTCTGATCGAGGGTTGTCGCTTGTAAGAATTACCTGGTCAGATAATTTGCATGCAACTTGAGCCATGATGGGTCGTTTTGCCTTGTCTCTATCACCGCCGCATCCAATAACCGTTATTACTTGCTCGTTGTTTGTCCTTATGTTTTCTATTGTTTTCAGGACATTCTCTAAGGCATCAGGTGTGTGCGCGTAGTCTACTATTCCGGTAATATTGTTGTCTGACTTTATGAATTCAAATCGACCGTCTACAGATTTTAGTTGACTAATTGCCGTTAGAATTTCCATTTTATCAAGCTCTAATAAGTCAGCTATTGAGAACACTAATAATAAGTTGTAAGCGTTAAAGCCTCCAATTAACTGAGTGTATACCTCACTACCTTGGATGTCTAAAATCAGTCCACTAAACTGGTTTTCTAAAATTTTTGCTCTAAAATCAGATGCGGAAAACAGGCCGTAAGTATAGATTTTAGCCCTTGTATCATGCACCATAGTTTCACCATGAGGGTCGTCTAGGTTAACGACTGCAAATGCTCCTGGTTTTAGATCATCGAAAAACTTCTTCTTACATGACAAATAATGGTCGAAAGTTTTGTGATAATCTAAATGATCGTGTGTGATGTTGGTAAAGCCTGCAATACTGAATTCTACTCCATTTATCCTGTTTTGGTGCACTGCATGTGAACTAACCTCCATGAAGGCGAATTCGCACCCGGCGGTAACCATATCTCTGAGCAATGCATTCAGTTGAATGGCATCAGGTGTGGTGTGTGTTGCAGGTATAACTTCATTGCCGATTTTGTTTTCTACAGTGGAAATGAGACCCGCATTATATCCCAGCGATAGGGCAAGGCTATGAAGCAGGGTACAAACGGTGGTTTTACCGTTAGTCCCTGTTACTCCAACTAACTTAAGCTCTTCAGAAGGGTTGTCGTAAAAATTTGCGGCTATCAGTCCTAATGCTGCAGAACTATCTTCTACCTTAATGTAAGTAACTCCTGGCTTATTGGCTATGGGAAGTTGTTCGCAGATAATGCATACCGCTCCTAATTCTAAAGCTTTTTCGATATAGTCGTGACCATCTACTTGAACACCATTGATGGCAGTAAATAAGCTGTAGGCTTTTACCTCTCTGCTGTCGAAACAGATGTGTTCAATTGCTGTATTCGTATTACCGATTATTTCGCTAATCCGAACCCCGTACAATATGTCTTTCAATATCTTCATTACTCAAGTATGATTTTTACTGTTTGACCTCTTTGGATGGCAACCCCCGCATTAATGCTTTGAGTTTTAACTTTTCCGCTTCCCTGAAATGAAACAACAAGACCTGCGTTTTCTAAGATGTATAGCGCATCTTTCATCCCCATGCCTTTAACATTGGGCATAGTTGATTTTCCGATAAAGCGTTTTTGTAAGTTTATTTCATTCGGATATACTTCAGTTGCAATCCACTTTGCACTTGGGTCTGTATCTCTAACCTTAAAGTTTTTGTCTAGATTGCTTAGTACTTTTTTGGTTTCAGCTTTGTTGCCAGCTTTAACCACAGGTGCATGAAAAGGAATGTTGTTGTTAGCAATGTTTATTGCCTTGTGGTAACTGATGTCTGAATTGTAAATCTTATCGGCAATAGCTGTAAATACCGTTCCAGAAACTTTTGCTCCATAAATGTTGTTTTCGGGAGCTTGAATAACCACTATGCACGAATATTTAGGTTTTTCGGCTGGGAAATATCCAACAAATGAGGCTTGATATTTCATTTCTCCATTAGCGCCATAACCAGAACTTCCTTTGGCCATACGTGCTGTTCCCGTTTTTCCGGCTATTTTGAAGTTTGCAAGTTGTAGTGCTTTTCCTGTACCGTCGTTTGAAACAACCGCCTCTAAGCATTCTTGTGCCTTTTTTAAAGTTCTTTGAGAGCAGATGCGGTTCATTGTAACCACTGGATCAAAATGTTTGATTACTTTCCCATTCTCTCTCATGTCAGAAACTAGTTGAGGTTTCATTCGCTTACCTCCGTTTGCTATGGTATTGTATAGGCTTAAGATTTGGATAGGAGAAAACTCGCTTTCGTAGCCAATGCTTAAAGACGGAATTGAAACCCCTGACCAACCCTGTTTTCCGGGTTCAGAAATGTATGGAGTGCTTTCACCTGCCAGAGATATACCGGTTCTTTGGTCAAGTCCCAAGCGCTTTAATCCTTGAATGAATTTTTTTGGATTATTGCCATAGTTTTCATTTATGATTTTGGTAAATGCAACATTTGAACTATGTGCAAAGGCCTCTTTAATAGTCATTGTTCCATAATCACGAGTGTCTCTAAAATCTCGATCATAAAACCTAACATATCCAGGGCTGGTTTCTACAATGTCATTGATGTCAAAGGCCCCGTCTTCTAGTCCAACTAATAGACTGGCTAATTTAAAAGTAGAGCCCGGTTGTGTTTTGATTCCTATGGCTTGATTGTAAACTTCATTGTATGTTCCATCACTGGATTTTCTTAAATTAGAAATGGCTTTGATGTAGCCCGTTTCAACTTCCATTACTATGGCGCATCCCATCGCTGCGTTTTCAGATTTCAACTGGTTTAAAAGCTCTTGCTGAGCCACGTTTTGAATTTCTACATCAATCGTAGTTGTCAAGTCGTAACCGTTAATAGGCTCTTTGATGTATGATGAACTTGCTGGAATCCATTTGCTTCCAGATTTCTTCATTGTTCTTTTTCCTTTTTGACCTGATAGTTCTTTTGAAAAGGCCCCTTCAATTCCTACACGTTTACCTTCTCCATTATCATAACCTATGGTGCGCTTTGCCAAAAGATTATAGTGCAACTTTCGCGTCTCTCTGGCTTCAGGCATAAATCCGCCTTCGTTCCTTGGTAAACGGAAAATAGGTGCCTTTAATAGTTTTTGAAGGTCTCTACGATTTACATTGTTTTTGATTCGGATATATCTTCCGTTCTCTTCTTTTTTCTGACGCAAATAGCTCTTCCATTCTGTTTTTGTTTTTTCTGGAAAAGTTTGATTAAGAATTAATGCCATTGAATCAACAGCTTCTTCAAACTCCTTGTCTGTGCATAGGCTGCTATCCCATCTAGGGTTGAAGATAGCATCAGATTGAACTAGGATTTCACCATTACTCGCATAGATGGTGCCTCTAAATGGTTCGATATCATCAACGCGTGTAGAGACTTTTTTCTGCTCTTCAATATCGGCAAATTCAGCAGAGTTCTGAATGCGCAGAATGTTATAGATAATTAGGACAGCAAGGCTAACTACGCTAAGGTAAATGAGAAGAATTCTCCAAGATATGTCTTTCTTGAAATCGCTCATTCTATGACCTTAAATTTGTTTGCTGCTACTTTGATTTTTTTTGGAGCCTTGTGCACGTATCCATTTACAATTAGGCTATCGCTAATCTTATAGAACATCTTCTGTTGGTTGTAAAAGGACTTTTCAGATGCTAGTTCGCTCTCGAGAAGGCGTGATTTGTCTTCTAAATCAATAATGTCTCTTGAGATCCTGTCAACATAATAACCGTAACCAATGTAGAGTACCAAAATCCCTGTTACAAAAACCAAATAGTTTAGGTTTTTAATGAAAAAATCACGCGTAAGTAGACCCCCGTTTAGGGATTTTACAATCGTCTTCTTTTCAGAAGTTGATTTCTTTTTGCTCTTTTTAACGACCTTTTTTGGTTCGTCTTTTGGTTCAATATTTTCGAGTAAGGTGCTCAATTTTTTATAGCAATTCTCATTTTCGCGCTTCTTGCACGCGGGTTGTTTTCAATTTCTTCTTCTGTAGGTATGAAGGGCTTTGATTGAAGTTCGGTCAAGGGTTTTTGTATGTTCCCAAAAAAGTCCTTTTCAATCGACCCGTCAAAAGACCCACGTTTGAAGTAGTTTTTTACAAGTCTGTCTTCGAGGGAGTGGTAGGAGATAAAAACAAGTCTTCCTCCTGGCTTAAGAATATCTGTGGCTTGCTGAATCAATTCCTTTAAAGCTTCAAGCTCCTCATTTACTTCAATTCGAATAGCTTGGAAAACCTTGGCCATTTCTGACTTAAGTTTTTGTGGTTTACAGCATTTTTGGACCAACTGCTCAAGATTATCTGTCTTCCATTCTTGGATCTCACTTGACTTGATTAATCTTGCAAGTTTTTTTGCTTCTTTAAACTCTCCGTAGAGTCTAAAAATGTCTGCAAGTTTCTCTTCAGCATAATCGTTTAAAACGTTTTGAGCTGATACAGAATGATTTTGATTCATACGCATATCCAGCAACTCGTTTGCTCGAATAGTAAAACCTCTTTTCTCATCATCAAATTGATGAGATGAAACACCTAAATCAGCTAATAGACCGTCTATTTCACGGATTCCTAGAAAAAGTAAATTCTGCTTTAAGTAGCGAAAATTGGATTTAACTAAATGGAATCTTGGGTCTTCAAGATCGTTTAGGTGTGCATCTTGATCTTGGTCAAAACCGATTAACCTACCAGATTCAATTCGCTTAAGGATTTCTTTAGAATGACCACCTCCTCCAAACGTCACATCTACATAAGTTCCGTTTGGTTGAATAGCCAATCCCTCAATTACATCATTTAAAAGAACGGGTATGTGATAGTTATTCTGTGTCATCAGAACCCATCACCTTATCTGCTAGCTCGGCGAATGAATCTGAGTTATTGCTTAGCATTTCTTCGTATGTCTTTTTATCCCATACCTCAATACGGTCCCCATAGGCTGTTAGGATAATCTCCTTTTTTAAGCCGGCATAAGGCATAAGTGACCGAGGGATTAAAATTCTTCCTGCGTTGTCAAGGCTTGCAGCATTGGCACCGTTGTGGAAGAGACGGAAAAATGTTCGATTTTCTGCTTTGAAGAGGTTCAGTTTTTTCAGTCTTGCTGAAATCTTATCCCACTCATTCATTGGGTAAATCGATAAGCAATTCTCAAAACCACGGTTGATCATGAAGGCTTCATTGGCAGCAGGGTCGATTTGCTTTCTTAATCCAGCAGGAAAAAGGAAGCGTCCTTTCGCATCCAGTTTACATTCATATTCTCCAACTAAGTGGCTCATTCTGAGTTTCGCATTAATAAGGTGCTAAAATATGGATTATAACCCACTTTTTACCACCAAATGATGAATTGTTGATAACTTGTAACGCTATCTAACCCTTAAGGGTTACAAATGTAGTTCATTTTTTCAAATATAATAGGCTTTATAGGGTCAAATTTTAGTGGTGGTAAATTGTGGTAAGATTTTTTTCAATACTTGAATTTTAATAGATTGTTAATAGCTTTCATTTGAATAATAAGTACCTTTGAAAAAAGACCGCTTATGGAAATTATTGAGGAAGGAGGTTTTCAATATGTTGAGGGTGGTGAAGGAGAGCCAATTGTGATCCTTCACGGTCTGTTTGGAGCCTTAAGTAATTTTGATGCTGTATACAATCATTTTGTAAAGAAGTACCGTGTTATTATTCCGGTGATGCCATTGTATGATATGACGGTACTTAACACGAATGTTAAGAGCCTTTCCAAATTCTTGAAGAAGTTTTTGGATCATAAGGGGCTTGAGAAAGTCAATCTTTTAGGGAATTCACTTGGAGGTCATGTCGCTTTGGTGTTTTCGAAGGCTAACCCCGATTATGTGAATTCAATGGTATTGACCGGAAGTTCTGGTTTATACGAGAATGCCTTTGGTGGGTCTTTTCCTAGACGTGGTGATAAAGAATATATTCGAAAGAAGGTTGAAATAACTTTTTACGATCCAGAGACAGCAACGGAAGAGCTTGTCGATAAATGCTTTGAAATTATTAATAACAGAAATAATGTTCTGCGGATTTTAGCCTTAGCGAAATCAGCAATTAGGCATAATATGGAGAAGGATTTGCCGAATTATAAGATGCCTGTTTGTTTGATTTGGGGGAAGAACGATGAGATTACGCCTCCTCATGTTGCGGATGAATTTCATGCTAAATTACCCAAGTCGGATTTGTTTTGGATTGACAAGTGTGGGCATGCAGCAATGATGGAGCACCCAGAAGAGTTCAATGCTATTTTAGATCCATGGTACGAGGACTTATTCGCTGGTAAGAAATGATTCATCCAGAGTTTAAATTTTTAATGAGCAATACGGACTTTAATAAATGTCCGAAACCAGATAAACCTGAGTTTGCTTTTATTGGGCGGTCAAATGTCGGAAAGTCGAGTTTAATCAATGCCTTAGCCAATAAAAAAGAACTTGCGCATACTTCAAGCAAGCCTGGAAAAACGCAACACATTAATCATTATTTAGTTGATGATAGTTGGTTTTTGGTGGATTTGCCTGGTTATGGTTATGCTAAAACCTCCAAAAAAAACAGAGGGAAATTCAAGGGGATGATGTACCATTACTTGGAGTCACGCCCAAATCTAATATCGGTATTCCTTCTAATTGATTCGCGCATTCCACCACAAAAGATTGATATGGAATTCATGCGTTGGATGGCTGAGCATGCGGTGCCATTTACTATGTGTTTCACCAAAACGGATAAACTTAAGCCTGCCGAATGGGATGAAAATCTCAAAAACTACATGGCAAAAATGGAAGAAGAGTGGGCCATCCTACCCGAATATATTGTGACTTCCGCATTTAACAAAGAGGGTCTAGCGGACGTTTTTGCTAAGGTTGAAGAGTTGTCTTCTTACTTCAAAGGATAAGCAGATATTTATTCTGTATACCCAATTTAAGAATGGTCGGAGCTATTTAAAAGTTGGTTCAAGTATTCTTGCTCCACTTGACCAGGAGTGGGGGTAGCGATCAATTTAGCGCCGCAAACATGCGCATCCATTATACTTGTATATCCACTTCTTGAATACCAGGTGCCACATCTTTGCAGGATTTTTTCATCCCATTCATTTCCATCATGGTAAATTGTGTTTTTAATTGGAGCTCGGTTTTTCGCCCCCCAAATGTGTATTTCACGGTCATTTGGGTTTATTTCGTCTGATTGGATTTTTTTAAATACTTGGGTTTCAAAATAAGTTCGGTGTGGCTCAGGACCTGATATGAATATGGCAATATTTGGTCCATTGCATTTTAGACCTTTCATTCGGCTCAAAGGACCAATAAACTCGTACTCCATAAAATCGCACTGCGATAATTTTCCACTCAGGCGTCTGTCAGGGTAGTCGGGGATTAGAATTTTGTTGAATTTTTTCAATTGATTTTGATGCCATTTGTTAACCCATTTGTTAAAGTTAGGTGCCAAGATGTTAATTTGATGGGCTACCACATAACTGGGTACTTTAGAAGAATAAAAGCCTAAGCAATGGTCGCTATAAACCAAATCGATTTCAAGCTCAGAAGCCCATTTACTACAGAGTTTTTTTTCTTGATTAATGGCTTGTCTAATTTTTCTCTGTTGGAGCAATAGCTTCAGTGCAAATCCTCTTTTTGAGCTCGACTTTGACTTAGGGTATTCTATTTGGTAGTTGGGTAATTCCAAAAACTGATTTTCTGGAAAATTAGCCTTTAGCCAGCTTAAAGCATTTCCAGAACTTGCTATCAAAACCTCATTTTGATTCTCGAGCAATTCCTTTATTAACTGATAAGATCGAGTGGCATGCCCCAAGCCCCAGTTTAGGACGCCAAATAAGATTTTTTTATTGTTTGGATGACTTGCCATTGCAATTAGCTAAATTTGCCAAAAATCCTGACATGGCAAAGAATAAAATCGCACAATGGGCAGAAATGAGGACTTTTGAACGTATTGTTCAGCCTAAGCGAGAAGAATTTATCGATCAGGAATTCTCTCTGAAAGGAAAATGGGCAAGGG
This sequence comes from Flavobacteriales bacterium, assembly GCA_964230025.1. Lineage (GTDB taxonomy): Bacteria > Bacteroidota > Bacteroidia > Flavobacteriales_D > JAUILH01 > CAXRFO01. The sequence continues at coordinate 132,218 of CAXRFO010000008.1, forward strand.
AAATCTTTGGAAATGATAATCCTATTATCGTAGAGCTTGGTTGTGGAAAAGGAGAGTACACCGTAGGTCTTGCGAAGAGAAACCCTAATGTTAATTTTATTGGGATGGATATCAAAGGCCATCGTATGTGGCGGGGGGCAAAGACTGCTCACGAGGAAGCATTAAAAAATGTTGGCTTCCTAAGAGGTCATGTAGATAATGTGCATCAGCTCTTCGGGAAAGAGGAGATTTCTGAAATATGGTTAACCTTTTCTGATCCACAAAAGAAAAAAGCTCGAAAGCGATTGACGTCACCACTTTTCGTTGATCGTTACAGACAGATATTAAAGTCAGATGGTATTATCAATCTTAAGACAGATTCTGATTTACTCTATGAATATAGTTTGGAGCAATGTGAGGAAAATGGATATGAAATTTTGTTTCAGACCAATGAACTTTACGAACAAGGTATCCATCTATTGGATGAATACCACCAAGACATACTGAACATTCGCACTTATTATGAGCAAATGTGGCTAGATCAAGGAATTAAAATTAAGTACTTGAAATTCAGGATTTAATTATGGATTCTTCAGGTGATTTCAATCAAAGGGTTTATGATGTAGTTCGGCTAATACCAAAAGGGCGTGTAAGTTCCTATGGTGCTATAGCTAAGTTCTTATCTTCTCCGCGCGCGTCTCGTGCTGTTGGTTGGGCGATGAATGCGAGTCATGGATTGGCGGATGTGCCAGCGCAAAGGGTTGTAAATAGAAATGGCCTATTAAGTGGTAAAATGCATTTTGCAACGCCAACACTAATGGCGGAATTGCTCTTAAAAGAAGGAGTCTTAGTCGAAAATGATCAAATTGTTGACTTTGACAAAGTCTTCTGGGATCCAAGTGAAGAACTAGCGTCTTTTTGAGGACTTGGCCTTAGGGTTGAACTCCAAACATTTGTCAAGCCAATAATCCAGTTGTTCGTCTTCGTCAATCGCTTCCGCATCAATGAATAAATAACCTTTCATAGGTCGGCCGGTAAAATTCATGTCATTTACCCCATCCATTTCAAGACAGTCTTGGTAAATTCCGGGGTCAATTCTTGCCATTAACTGGTCTTTAACAATCCCACAGCACATCTTATCATCAACCATAAAGCACAAGCCACCCATCATTTTCTTTGCTTCAAAAGCTGTGTTTCTTGATTCAAAAAATTGGGATATGCGTTCGCCTAAATATTCATCGTAAGCCATTGAACTAAATTAAGGTTTTCAAAAAGAAATTCCAATTCGCGTAAAAACGTAATCGGCCTTACCGCCTATTGTTCTTATTCCAATTCCAATATAAGGGTTAACTGTTTCAGATACATTTACCTTTTTCAAATAAAAGTTGAAGCCAGCTTCAAAACTTAAATTTTCGTGCATCCATTTAATCTCTTCAATTCGGCCCAATTCAAGGGGGGCTCTTTTAAATGGGTAAGCAAGGTTGTACATGAAATCCGTAAAAAATCCAGTATGACCAAATAAAAATTCATGCCCAACGACCAAGGTGGTTTTTGTCGAATTCCACCAAGCGTATTTATCAAATAAATTTTGATTAAAAATGTAATTCCTAAAGCTTTGGTAGTAGGAGAAGCTAAGTCCAACGCGAATTTTACTTTTTAAACTGAGTAATCTTTCAGCAAGTATTTGACCCCCAAATACGGCATATTTTGGCCCGTCTACTGGTCGGGCTGTGCCTTCAACTTCATGAAAGCCTAATTGTCCGTTTACCGAGTAAGCAATCTTTGATGTTGGGTTTGGTAAAGCTTTTTCTTCGAAATCAGGAGGTGTTAAGCGCTCTTTTCGGAATGAATATTTTAGGAAAAAGTAGGGAATATTGCTACCAACATTTGGGACGCTCACATGACCATTTGAAAAATGCCGAAATGCAAAACCAGCATCAAAACTATCTGCGCTAAGCGCTATAGATGCACCTGCATCAGCGGTGAGAGAGCTTCCGATTATATAATTATCTGGATTATTAATATTGTCGTAAGGTTTGAAGAAGTAGGCTAAACCTAGAGATAATTCGGTAGTGAGTTGTAGTTTCTTATTTAAGTTTTTTTGGAATGAAATTTTTGGTGTAAGACTCAGGCTATGGCCTAGCACATCTGTGTTTCCGTGATCGATAAAAGTTAATCCACATCCGAGTTCCTTTACCCGGTATAAGGAATGCCAATCTTTTATTTGAGTGGGATAAAAAATGTACTCGGCTTTTATAAAGTACGAGTTTCCATATTCAGGTGTGAAGGGGTGGATATTAAGCATTTTGCCATAACCAGCACTCGCTGAAAAACCTGAAAATTGAGCTTTGAGCCCAAATGAAATGAGAATAAATGGGATTAAAGGAAGGTATTTCCTCTTTATGGTATCCACTTAATATTTGAAAAATCAGGTTTTCTTTTCTCTAAGAAGGCATTTCTACCTTCTTTAGCTTCATCGGTCATATATGCTAGGCGTGTTGCCTCTCCTGCAAAAACTTGCTGTCCTACCATACCATCATCGGTTAGGTTGAAAGCAAACTTCAACATTTTAATGGATGTAGGTGATTTTGCTAAGATTTCAAGTGCCCACTGGTACGCAACGTCTTCAAGTTCATCATGAGGGATAGATGCGTTGACCATGCCCATACGCATAGCTTCATCAGCAGAGTAATTCCTACCAAGAAAGAAGATTTCACGAGCAAATTTTTGTCCCACCATTTTTGCCAAATAGGCTGAACCGTAGCCCCCGTCAAAGCTAGTAACATCCGCATCCGTCTGCTTAAAAATAGCATGTTCCTTGCTCGCCAGGGTTAGATCACAAACAGTGTGTAGGGAGTGTCCTCCACCAACGGCCCACCCAGGCACAACGGCAATAACCACCTTAGGCATAAATCGAATTAAACGTTGAACTTCAAGGATATTCAGGCGTGGCATTCCGTCATCATCAACATACCCTTGGTGGCCTCTTGCATTTTGATCTCCTCCGCTACAAAAAGAGTATATACCATCTTTTGTACTTGGTCCTTCCGCGCTGAACAAAACCACTCCAATATTAACGTCTTCACGGGCGTCTAAAAATGCTTGATACAATTCTCCAACAGTTTTAGGTCGGAAGGCATTTCTAACATTCGGTCTGTTAAATGCGATTCGGGCAACCTTACCACTTTTCTTGTAAGTGATATCTTCAAATTCCCGTACCGTTTTCCATTCAGCCTTGCTCATAAGTTCAATTTTTCACAAATATATCAATAATGACCTACTAGTAATTCTTAAGAAAGTTTGAATTTGTATTCCTCAAATTCAATAATGTCGCCAGGTCTGCATTTGTATCTTTTTCTAAGTTCTATCTCTCCGTTTACTAATACTAGTTCGTCCTCTACCATCATTTTAGCTACTCCTCCAGATGGGGCAATATTCACGGCTTTTAAAAACTTAATTAATTCAATAAACTCTCCCTTTATTTTAAACTCTTCCATTCTTCTTTTGTGATTTTATACCTGTAAGTAAGATCGTCTCCGCAATCTTTATCAATTTCTTTTTCAAAGCGCATTCCAACTTTTTCAAGCACTTTTTTTGATGCATGGTTATTCTGAGAAACGTTTCCAATGATCATACTTAAACCTAAATTTTGAAATCCATAAGAAATAAAAAAATGAGCTGCTTCTGTTGCGTAACCCTTTCCCCAGTCTGATTTTTTCAATCGAAATCCTAAATCTACTAATTCATTTTCATTTCTTTTAAGCCCACACCAGCCAATAAAGCGCTGTCCATTCTTTAAGAAACAGCTATACCGTCCCATTCCAGTTGTATCATATGGCTTGTAATTATCGCAAAACGCTATTGCCTCTTCCAAATTGGAGAAGGCTTTTTCACCTGTATATTTCATTACATCAGGATCAGAATTTAAATGATACATAAATTCTCCATGAGCATTTGTGATTCTAGTGAAACCAAGTCTTTCTGTTTCAAACTCCCACTTCATTCAATACTAATAAAGCCTTGTAGGGCATGTATAAGATTAAGGAAGTATTGTGCATTTTGATATGCCCTATCGTTGTTCATGCCAATTTTATTTCCTGTTTCCTTGTGCACCCAAGTTTGAAACATAGCAAGATTTGATATTAATATAACTTGCCCTTCTCCTTTTTTAAAATATCCACCTTGACAAAGTCCGGTCGCATCTGAAGGATTCACTGCAGAAAGCGAAAATTCTAGTAACTCACAGTTTTGATTATCCAGGATCTCAAGAAGTTTTTTCCCTTTTTCATTTTTAAAGGCTGCTCCTCCAAAAGTGTAAATACTTTCCACTGCCTCAAAGTTGTTTCTGCCATCCAAGTAGGGATAGCGTACTAGAGATTTTTCGGCCGTAGTGTATTCTACCGGAACGGGCTTTCCTATTTCTTGGACTATTCCATTTGAATAGTCAACGCCGAGCCAAGAATAGAGTGATTTAAGTCGATTACCCAGTGGCGTGTAGTCCGAAAGGACAATTAAGTTACCTCCATTTTCGACCCATTTGAATAGGGCTATATATTCTTCTTGCGTATAAGCTTCAGTGCTATCAATCTTCCAACCGTTTACAGTTGGAGTTAAGGGTTGAGGTAGAACGAGATAATCAACTTCTTTAAGGCTTTCAGCTGTGAAATCATGTTTAAATGATTGAACCTGATAACCATCGTTTATTAAACTACTTTGAATTCCAAAAAGTTCAAATTTTACCGATGGATTCGCGTGATATTGATCAATGAATATTGTAGGGCCTGTACCTTTCTTGTAGGCTGGTGTTTCAGGCTTGTATTTAAACTTTTCTTGTTTTAACTCATCCGATTTGAATTTGAATTTCCGATTTCGCATTTTCTTAGGTTTACCAAATTGCTTATCGTGTATTTTACAGATGTTTCGATCAAATCCAGGTATGAATACGGAAACAGCATTATAGCCTAAATAAGAGACTACGATATGATGATTTGTTTTAAAAGGAAATTTCAATGTATCCCGTTCGGATAGGTAAAAAAGCTTTTCGAAACTTCCGTTTGGTTTGAGCCATGTTAATTGAACTGGGATATTCGTCATATTGATAAATATCACTTCACAAGGATTGTGCTCTTCGTATTTTGGTGGTTTCTTAAGACTTAATACGGCAGGATAAACCTCCTGAATACTTCCATCAAAATGCACTTGCCCTTTGGTGTAAAAGGAAACAAGAACGAATAAGATTATTCCGTAAATGTAACGTCCCATAGATAAGGAAAATACTTGCCCGTAACAAAAAAGCTGTTTGTTTCTGGGTTGTAAGCAACACCATTTAAAACGTCAACATCCATCGTTTGCTCTGGTGAAAGATCATCATAAAGAGTTGACATGTTAATAAAGGCCTCCACGAATCCTGATTTAGGGTCTATCTTTATCAGCTCCCTTGCCTGATACACGTTTGCGTAGATATAACCATCATGGTATTCCAGCTCATTTATTGCATTAACGACCCCTTGATCTGACACTACTTGGAATTTTCTAATTGCATTTAAATTCGTGTCCAGAACAGTAATTGTTGCTGAACCATCGGATAAGTAAAGTCTTTGTCCATCGTTACATATGCCCCAACCTTGACCATTCGTGCTTGAAATAGGAGAGGTGCTCAATCTTTCAAAGTCCAGATTTAAAACTTCAATAAAGCCATTCTGCCACGTAAGTTGATATATTTTGTCATTTACTATGGTTAAACCTTCCGAGAAAATATCATTAGTTTTCTTCTCTTCTTGCACAATCTTACCGTTCTTATAATCCCAAATTCTAATATTAGATTCATTGTATTGACCACCAGATTCATAAAGTTTGCCTTTATAGAATTCAAGACCTTGGGTATAGCAACGAGTATCATGATTATATCGCTTATTAACAGTTATATTTAGTTCCTTTATTTTTTTTGGTGCTGTCACAAGGATTTTATGCGAAAACTCTTTTTTGGATCCGTCTTCGAATAGGACTTTAAACTTAAGGTTTTGGTAACCTCCTTCATTTTCTGGTGCGTTCCAAATAACTGCATTGCTACCTTCGGATTTTCCAACTTCTTTTGTCCCCGCAAAAATGCTAATGTTATCTGCTTTTTTACCCAATTGGAAAAGAAACTCTGCTTCACCACCTGCCTTTACAAAATTTGGGGCAACCTTTAATTTTGCTGGGTTTTCTGCTACTGGGGGTGTGTTTCCCTCTTCCTCTCCACACGAAAAAAGGAATAATATGCTAAAGAGCAATAAATAGTACTTGTGCATCCCACAAAGATACATTCCAATTTTCCATTTGCGCAAGAATCTTAACCATTTATAATAGGATGTCAACATTTTGACATATTTGAGTGGGCAGATTAGAATTTAAGCCATATTTTTAGGGAAAATTGTGATTATGAGGAGAATTTTAATGTTAGGCTTGCTGTTGTCGACCTTTATTGGGTTTGGTCAGCGCGATAAAATGAGCTACGAACCTGGTCAAGTATTGGTAATGTTAACTGATAATGATATGGTTGGACAGCTCGAGTATGAGATGAGAACTATCAATGGTGTTTACACTGATTTTCATCGCATGCGATTATTATCTAAAACAGGAAATATTTGGCAATTTGAGTTTGACGAAAACCTTATTAGTCACGAGCAAATTTTAAGAACCTTGGATGGTTTAGATATGGTGGTTATAGCACAGAATAACCACTATGTGGAGATGCGTAGCACTTATGTGCCTAATGATCCTAACTTGGGTAACCAATGGCATCATATTCAAGGTAATGATATTGATATTGACTCTGATTCTGCATGGGCGATAACCACAGGTGGAGTTACTGTTCAGGGAGATACCATCGTAGTGTGTGTAATTGAAGGAGGAGGATCTGATTGGGATCATCCAGATTTAATTGATAATCACTGGTGGAATATTCATGAGATACCAGGGAACAGCATTGATGATGATGGCAACGGATACGTAGATGATGTGAACGGTTGGAATGAGCCAAACGGCAATGATGTAATAAATGCTGGATCTCATGGAACACAGGTTTCTGGTATGATTGGTGCTAAGGCAGATAACAACTATGAAGTTGCAGGTATTAATCATGATATCAAGATTATGCAAGTTCAAATGGGCTCCATTGGTACAAGTGCTCAAGGTGAGGCAAACGTTATTGCTGCATATGCTTATCCTCTTGAACTAAGAAAACAATACAACAACACAAATGGAGCTTTAGGAGCATATGTTGTCGCTACCAATGCAAGTTGGGGAATTGATAATGGAGACCCTAATGATGCGCCTCTATGGTGTGCTTATTATGACACTTTGGGAGTTTATGGTATCTTAAACTGTGGGGCAACTTCCAACTCAAACATTGATGTTGATGTGAATGGAGACCTTCCTACTGCTTGTGGCTCTGACCATATGATATCTGTTACACGTACAGGAAATAACGATCAACAAGCGGGTGGTTATGGAGCAACAACAATCGATTTAGGGGCTCCCGGAATTGATGTTGTAACTACGTCTAACGGAGGTGGTTCTGGTGCAACAACAGGCACATCCTTTTCTTCTCCTCTTACGGCTGGTGTTATTGGTTTAATGTATTCTGCACCTTGTCAGTCACTAATTTCACTTTCAAAAGCAAATCCAGAGCAAGCTGCATTGCAGGTAAGAATGGCTTTGCTTAACGGAACCGATCCTACTTCACAATTGAATGGAATAACAGTCACAGGAGGAAGATTAAATGCCTACAAGGCGCTTTTGGAAATAATAAATGGATGTTCAGCCTCTGGTTGTATAGATCCCTGGAGTTTAGGTGCATCTAACGTAACAGATGTGCAAGCTGATCTAACTTGGGGTGGAACAGGGAATTCATATAATATCAGATATAGAGAAGTAGGGTCATCAACATGGATCACCGCTACTTCAGCTGCTTCACCTCTGAACATAACAGGATTAACTGGGTGTACAGATTATGAATTTGAAGTTCAATCAATATGTAGTTCAGCAACAGACACGAGTTCATATTCGTATGGAACATTCTCAACTGATGGTTGCTGTGAGCCACCTACGGGAGGAATGGCTGACAATGAAACTGATAATACAGCTGAAATAACATGGAACAGTGTTTTGGCAGCAACATCTTACAATTTAAGATATCGTGTAACAGGAACAACTACTTGGACAGATGTAAACGGAGTTAGTTCCCCATATACACTTACTGGTTTAACTGCATGTACAGATTATGATTTTGAAATTCAAACGGTATGTGGAGGCACAAATACTACTTATTCGGCTACATTTAATGGAAGAACTACAGGTTGTGGAGCTTGTGAGGACTTAGCATACTGTGCATCAAATTCACAGAATGCTGACGACGATTGGATTGAAACTGTTGAGTTTAATACAATCAACAACAATTCTGGTTCTGATGGTGGATATGGTGACTACACGACGATTTCAACTCAGGTTGGTCAAGGAAGTGATTATACCTTAACAGTAACTCCAGACTATGACTATTGGTTCCAGTTAAATGTAAATGTGACAGCTTGGATCGATTGGGATCAAAGTGGAACTTTTGATGCTGGAGAAGAAGTATTAGGCCCAGTAAATACTCCAGCTGACCAGGCTGTTTCTGCTACGGTTACTATTCCAGGAACTGCTGTTCTTGGGCATACAAGAATGAGAATAACGATACGAGAGTCTTCAAACCCTGTCGCTTGTGAAGAAGACTTCCCTTATGGAGAGGTGGAAGATTATTGTGTAGAAGTAGGAGTAACAGGAATTAATGAACAAGCTGTTAGTTTTGGATTATACCCGAACCCAACCACCGATGGATTCTACCTATATAATGAGGCTTTAAATGAACTAAGATTTGAAATTCATACCGTGGACGGAAAACTTGTTCAAACTGGGCAAACCAGTCAATCTGAGTTTTTCATTAATTCCTCTAATTGGGAAGATGCAGTCTATTTAATAACTGTTATTGATGAATTTGGTAACAAAGCAGTCAAGAGAATAGTGAAAAAATAATCTTTATCTAAAATATTTGTCTTATAGGCGAAAAAGGGAAGCACAATTATTAGTAAACTACTATTATTGTGCTTTCTTATTTTATGAGCAAGAAGAAAGGTTTTTGGGAAAAGTTAGCCTATAAAGAGCTAGCAAAGAATGAGGTAAGCGACCAGGACGAACTCTACTTGCTAGATACAGAGGAGGTCAAGCGACTTAAAAGAATTAAGCGCAATACCCTTTGGAAGGCGGGTATGGCTGGAGCTATTGGAGTTATTGTTCTCTATATTCCATATTATATCTGGCCTGAATGGTTCCCTGTAAGACAAGTTTCTCTTCCTTTTTTGGATAATCCCATTGAGTTGGAGGTAGATTTTTTGATCTATTCCTTTGTACTTGTTTTTATTGAAATCTGGTACTTGACCTATATAAATATTCAATCGATTAGAGATATAGCAAGAGCCTGTGGTTTCCCGAATGTGAACGATGAAAATTATCAAAATAATTTAGATGCACTGATTGCAGTTGGTCTTGATAAAAAACAAAAGCAAATGGAATCCATAGGACTCAACCCTTATGAAGGTCTATCTGCCTTTCGTGTCTTTATTTATCAAACCTTCATTAGGTTGAAGGCCACACTTTCAGGTATATTCTTTAAATTCCTTGTTAAAAGAATGCTCGGGAGGTATGCCATACGTGCGGTTGTTGATATGGCAGGTATTCCAGTATATGCTTTTTGGAATGCTCACGCAGCAAACACGGTAATAAATGAGGCGAGAGTTCGTGTACTTGCACCGCCATTGATTAGAAAATTTTCGGATCTACTCTATGAAAAATACAAGGATAATGAAGAGTTCAAAAGTATAATTTATGAAACGCTTCAAGATGTTTCAGTGAGTAAAAGGTCGTTTCACTATAACCATTATTTACTTGCAGTCACGGTTTTAGAGAAGTTCAATATACCAATTGACGACTCCCCAGAATATGATGAGGATTTTGTTTTAAGAATGAAGAACAAAACTAGGGACGTGCAACTCGGGTTTGCAAAGTTGTTTGTTTTTGGAATTATCATCGATGGAAATCTTTCAAGGCGAGAAAAAGATACGGTTAAGTATTTGATCCGCGAAGGTGTTTTGCCATATAGCTTATGTCAGATCCAACAATGGAGTAAAGATTATTTTGAGGGCAGAGGTCTAGAAGAATTTTTAAATTTAAATTAGCGTGTGATTGTCCATTCTTCTATACTCTTATTTCCTTTTTTATCTATCGCTTCAAACTTTAATTTATGCTGTCCTTTGCTGAGTTCAATTTCTTTGAATTCTATGTAATACTTTCTTCTTTTGGGGTTATAATACATAGGTACCCATTCATCGTCAATATAAAAACTATAACTTTCTAAACCACTGAGATTATCGGTACAAGAGATTGCTATCTCAGTATTTGAGCCCATGTTTTTTCCTTCATAAAAGTTCATGGCTTTTATAACAGGAGGAGTAAAGTCAGTCATCACCGTAAATCCGCCGAAATTTCTTACATCAGCTACGACCCAACCATTTTTATATTCTCCACCAACGGACCAAATACTGCCATTATCATAGGCAACGATAAGTGCCTTTTCTTTCTCTGCTTCACTGAGGTCGGTTTTAATCCTAATTTCGTAGTGCTGATGGACCGGTTCTTCATCATTGCTGATCGTATACACGGGTGATTCACAATATTTTGGATTCTCATCACTTTGACTGAAGTTATAAGATGTATTCCTGTATACCGTTCCTGGTTTGAAAAGGGCAACAAAATCTTCTTTTTCAATTTCATATGGTACGCAGCAGGGCAGGACATTGTTCTTTTTGACGGTATCCAATTTTTGATCGCCAGCCTTTAACTTAAATTTTAGAATGGAAAGGTTTCCAGCTACATCTCTTATTTGGTATTCGATATCGGCGCTGCTATTTTTTGACATATAAAATATGCCACGATTCTTAACATTCTTATATATCTCTAATTGATTGTTTGGCTCAATATAAGACTTATGAATGCTCCTCTTCTTATCCATGAAAATGTCATAATCGGTATGAGCGTTCATATATCGATTGGTGTTGAAATCCAATTTTTCCATTTCTTGTTCAAATATTAATTCATCATTCACAAGTAGTTTTAAGTTATATATCCCACAAATATTACCACTGCCGTTCAACCGATCTGTACTGTGCACAGCCAATGCCATATCGCCATAGTACTTACTTGTAATTGTTTGATTGGAAATAGAAATTATCCCTGTTCTGCTGCCGCTATTCACTTCACGAATCAAAGAAGGGGCAATGCTGTCGTTAGAAAATCCGTAAAGATATATACCACGGATGTCGGGCTTAATGTTGTCCTTAATGATAAAACCGAAAAGGTAAGGGTTTAATGGTTTTTCAGTCTCTCGCTCTCTGATTTCAAAATGAAGATGTGGTCCCCCGGAACTTCCGCTATTCCCTGAAAGAGCAATTACTTCACCTTTTTTGACCCATACTGCGCCGCTGTCAGGATACATGTCTAAATGAGCAATTTGTTTTTCTTTTTGAGCCGCCTTGTATGCAGCTTCAATTTTGGATGAAAATTTTTGCAAGTGAGCGTAAACTGTTGTGTAGCCTTCAGGATGGTCTATATAAAGTACGTTTCCATAACCATAAGGGCTCTTTTTAGCTCTTCTTAACCAGCCATCAGCACACGCGTATATTTTCAATCCTTCAACACCTTTTGTTTTAATGTCAAGACCTGTATGAAAATGATTCTTCCTAAGTTCTGCAAAATTCCCTGAGAGGTAAATAGGTATATCCAGAGGACTTCTGAAAAGATCTTTTGGGTACTCACTATTTTGAGCTAAACCGAAGAAGGATATGAAAATGAGAAAAAGAGCTGTAATACGCATAGATCAAATTTAATTCTAAGAGCTTGAGCAATTTTGATTCCGTTTTAAAGTTTTCAGCTAATAAGGCTTAAAAAATATTTTAGATTGTTTTGCTTTCTAAAATTGTTTTGAGCAATTTTGTATCATGGCAGATTTGGCTGTTTTATTGCAGAATTTAGATTCAAAAGTGGACGGATTGTTGAGTGCAAATGCAGAACTCAAGCAAGAGAACCAGCGATTGAATCAACATGCTGATGAACTCAAAGCTGCCCTTTCATCCAGTCAAACGGCAATAGTGGCGTTAGAGGATGAAATAAAAATGTTAAAAATGGCCAATTCAGTTGCTGGTGTTTCTGAGAAAAACACAGAAATGAAGCTAAAAATAAATGAATTGGTGAAGGAGATTGACAAGTGCATGGCACTGTTAACTGATTAATGCTATTATGGACGAACTATCAATAAATGTTATCATCGCGGGTAGAACATACCCCCTTACTATCCAAAGGGATGAGGAGGAGCTGATACGGAGTTCAGCCAAAAAAATAAATGATTCAATTAAACATTTGCAAGATAACTATGCCGTTAGAGACTCACAAGATTTACTCTCCATGGCTGCCTTGCAAGTTATTACCCAGTTGGAAGCTGGAACGGGAGCTGTTAATCCAGAGCCTTTGATTCAAAAAATAAATAGTATTTCTCAGAAGATAGACCAAGCTCTTGATTGATCCTTATAAAAAAAGGAGGAAAAAATGGACGTTGTCAGCATTATTGTGGGGGCAGCTATCGGACTGGTAATAGGAGGAGTAATCGCCTATTTCATCTTGGATAAAGCCCTAAAAAAGAAGGCGGCTGATGTTATTAAAAAAGCCGTTAAAGAAGGAGAGTCAATGAAGAAAGAAAGAATTCTTCAGGCCAAAGAAAAGTTCTTATCTCTTAAGCAAGAACATGAGAAAGAAATGAATTCTATAGAGCGAAAAATGCAATCAGCTCAAGACAGAATTAAACACAAAGAGGCTAAGCTTTCTAAGCAAATAGAAGAGAATAAGAGAAAGGAGAAGGGGATCGATAGAAAACAACAGGAACTTGATGTACAGTTAGAGGCGGTTAGCTTAAAACAAAAAGAACTAGATAAAAACCATCAAAAACAAGTTGATCAACTTGAGAAGATAAGTGCATATAGTAAGGATGAAGCAAAAGCTCAATTGATTGAAGCTTTAAAAGATGAGGCAAGAACAGATGCCATGGCTACCATCAAGGAAATTGCAGATGAAGCCAAGCTAAATGCAAACATGGAGGCTAAGAAGATAGTCATTCAATCCATTCAGCGTGTTGCTACAGAACAAGCTATCGAAAACTCTGTATCTGTCTTCAATATTGAATCAGATGAGATCAAAGGCCGAATAATTGGTCGTGAAGGTAGAAATATCCGGGCCTTGGAAGGCGCAACGGGTGTTGAAATTATTGTAGATGATACCCCTGAAGCCATTATATTATCATGTTTTGATCCAGTTAGAAGAGAAATAGCAAGACTTTCATTACACCAGCTGGTGAGTGATGGAAGAATTCACCCTGCCAGAATTGAGGAAGTAGTATCTAAGACGAGAAAGTCTATTGAGGAAGAAATTGTTGAGATAGGAAAGCGTACCTGTATAGACTTAGGTATTCATGGTTTACACCCCGAATTAACAAGAATGGTGGGACGTATGAAGTACAGATCCTCGTACGGCCAGAATTTATTACAGCATAGCCGAGAGGTGGCTAATTTATGTGCCACTATGGCTTCTGAACTTGGTTTAAATACCAAACTAGCTAAACGAGCTGGACTACTCCATGATATCGGTAAAGTTCCTGATGATGAGCCAGAATTGCCGCATGCTATCTTAGGTATGAAATTAGCCGAAAAATTTGGTGAAAAAGCGGAGGTATGCAACGCTATAGGAGCTCACCACGATGAGATTGAAATGAATACACTTATCTCGCCTATTATTCAAGTATGTGATGCTGTTTCAGGTGCCCGACCAGGCGCTAGACGAGAAGTTGTAGAAAGTTATATCAAACGAATTAAGGATTTAGAAGGTATGGCACTTTCTTACCCAGGTGTAATGAAGGCATATGCCATTCAAGCGGGTCGAGAATTACGCGTTTTGGTTGAAGCTGAGAAAGTGTCAGATGCCAAAGCGGATGAGCTTTCCTTTGAAATCTCTCAAAAAATCCAGACTGAAATGACTTATCCAGGTCAAGTTAAGGTTACTTTAATCCGAGAAAAAAGGTCGGTTAATTACGCTAAGTAATGTCTCAGATAAAGGGTAAAAGAGTTTTGGTTACCGGTGGAGCTGGATTCATAGGATCCAACCTCTGTGATAATTTAATTGAAAACAACAATAAGGTTGTTTGCTTAGATAATTTTTCTACAGGAAATAGAGGGAATATAGAACACCTTTTATCCAATCCAAATTTCAGTGTAATAGAGGATGATATTCAAAATTTCCATGCATGTCTAGAGGCTACCAATGAAGTAGATATTGTTCTTCATCAAGCTGCATTGGGTTCAGTTCCTAGGTCAATTGAACACCCTATAACCAGTAATAACGTCAATATTACGGGCTTCCTTAATATGCTGGAAGCAGCAAGGAAAAATGGAGTTAAACGTTTTATTTATGCAGCCTCCTCATCAACCTATGGCGATAGTAAAAAACTGCCTAAGGTTGAAGATGAAATTGGGAAGCCATTGTCACCATATGCTGTAACGAAATATTGTAATGAGTTGTATGCACACGTTTATCGGAACTTACATGAAATGGAAATTATCGGATTACGATATTTCAACGTTTTTGGGAAACGACAGCGTCCAGATGGCGCCTACGCTGCTGCAATCCCAAAGTTTATAGATGCATTACTCAATGAGCAATCTCCCTCTGTTCATGGTGATGGAGAGCAAAGTAGAGATTTTACCTACATCAGTAATGTGGTATTAGCAAATAATTTGGCTGCAACAACTAATAATGAAGACGCTTTTGGTGAAGTTTTTAATGTGGCTTGCGGTGAACGCGTAAGCATTAATTTTTTAATTGATACAATTCAAAAAAGCCTTTTGAACTCTGGGAAACTTGAGCACACAATACCCACAAAATATGTGGAGGAAAGGATAGGTGATGTAAAACACTCATTAGCTGATATCCAAAAGATAAGCAAGATATTAAACTATCAACCTTTGGTGCATTTTGAGGAAGGAATTAAAAGTCTAATCGACGATTTGTAACCTTTAAGCTAATCAATTCGTTTCTTAGCTAGAATTTGTGTAACTTGTGTGCACATTTTTAGCAAAATGTTAAAAAACTCTTTTCTATTGTTCGCTGCCCTCTTGGCAATGCAGGATTGTATTGCTCAATATGTTCAGATAGGTTCTGGAACGTCTGAAAGTTCTAATTATAGCTCTTCACCAGTAAATATTTATTTCAGAAGAACAGTTGCACAATTCATATACACAGCAGATGAATTAACTGATGCTGGAGTAAGTGTGGGAGTCCCAATAAATGAGATTGGTTTTTATGTTACTGAAGCACCTATTTATTCTCTTCCAGGTTATAGAGTTCAAGTAAAAAACACAACACAAGCTGATGTGTCAACACCGATTCCAAATGGAGGATGGAGCACTATTGTAAATTCGTTCACATATACCCCTACTGCGGGAGGATATGATATGATTTCAACGAATGGGAATTTTACATGGGATGGTGTAAGTAATATCGCAGTTCAGGTTTGTTGGAGTAGGGTGAACCCATCTTGGAGTCCTACAGGTAAGGTTAGGATTATGCCTCAGAGCAATGGATATATTTATCGTTGGACAGATAACAACGGAAATTCCTGTGGTAATACCCCAAATACGGTTACAAGTTCAAAACCCCAGATACAATTTAGACACCACCTTACCGATACAACAACATGGATTGGAAATATTAGTACGGATTGGTTTAATGGTGGTAACTGGTCTCATGACGTTCCAAGTAAATTCATGACCGCCTACATACCTGCCGGGGCTAACAATATGCCGCTAATTTCAGGGCAAGATGGGCGCTGTGATAATTTGCATGTTGAGTTGGGTGCATCTTTAACTTTTGGTTCAAATGAGCGTTTAGAGGTATTCGGCGACTGGACAAATAATGGAGCTTTAATTCCTGCTCAGGGTACAATTTCGATTGTAGGTGAAGAAAGTACTGAGTTGAACGGTTCAAGTGCACAGAATTTTTACAATATCGAGCTCAATTCTAATGCACCAACTGCGGTCCAGACAGGGTCATATAATATTCAAGGTAGTCTTTATCTCAATGGAGGTAATTTTGAAACGAATGACAGTGTAAATATTTTGAGCAACGCAACCGGTACCGGTAGAATCCCTGAAATAAAAGGCCAATGTTCCTATACCTTGCTCCTTGCTGATTCATTTGGAGACGGTTGGAATGAGGGATTTTTGAATGTTGAAATAAACGGAGTAGTAGCTCTCACCTACGCATGTTCTGGATTTGCAAGTACAGAGATATTTAATGTTTCCAATGGTGATCAGATTGATCTTGTATATACTGCCGGATCTTTCGAATCTGAGAATTCATACAGTTTGTTCGATGGTGGAGGTAACCTTTTGTTCAGTGATGGTCCCAACCCTTCAACTGGAACGGTTTTTAGCACGACATCAAATTGTTCATTTAGCGATCCTTTGCAAGGTGAGATATACGCTCAGCGCTATATAGATGCCGGAGAGACCAACTGGCGTTTTCTAACTTTTCCTGTATCCGGGGCAGATTTAGAGCAGTTTGATGATGATTTTATTACGAGTGGTATTCCAGGTTCAGATTATCCTAATTGGCCAAGTACTGCTAATCCCTGGGAAAGTTTTTATTTCTATGAAGAAAATCAAGGCACCACATTTAATGATGGATTTCAGGCCCCTTCCTCTATGTCAGAGATTGTAAGCCCAGGTCAAGGGGTTTGGATCTGGTGTGGTGATACGATTACAGGTACTCAGCCCTTCACAATTGACGTAAGAGGCCCAGCTAATACAGGAGATATCAATTTGCCAGTAAGTTTCAATGTTGCAAGTGGGAGCATGGATGATGATGGATGGAATATGGTTGCAAACCCCTATCCCTGTACCATAGATTGGAACGCTCCGGATTGGACAAAAACGAACATAGAAAACGCCATTTATATATGGAATCCCGACCTACAGCAATACGCTACTTATGTGGCGGGTGTCGGTCTGAATGGCGGTAGTAATCAAATAGCGAGTTCACAGGCATTCATGGTGCATGCAGATGCTTCAAATCCAGTATTAACCGTCCGTGAATCTTGTAAAGTAGATTCGGATCAAGGATTCTTGAAAGCGGGAACAATAAACGATTTATTGCGCTTAAAAATTCAAAACCAAAGCAGTTCTGATGAATTAGTTGTTCGCTTTGATGATAACGCGAGCAATGGATTTGATACTCAAATTGATGCAAGAAAAGCGAAAAGCTCTTTGTCTTCTGAACTCGTTTGGTGGACCCAAACGAACGGTATAGATTATGCAGTTAATAGTTTAACTACACCCAGTTCGGAATTGATAATCCCAATACATGTAAATACAAATAACAACGATAGTTTAAATTTAAAGGTATCTGATATTTCCGCTCTTGATAATATTAATTGTGCGAAATTGATTGATCTAAAGACTGGATATATCACCAATCTTAAATCAGATACACTTTATTCTTTTTGGCATACGCTTTTTGATAACGGTCATAGATTTAATTTAGTTTTAAGGGGTGAGGCACAAGTTGATATCGAAAATACTCTTTGCTACGATGGTTCGGAGGGAAGTGCAGTTTTATTGGACTCCTCAAGTTATACTTTTTATTCTTGGTCAAATGAAAATGGATTCCTTTCCAATCAAGCCACTATAGAGAATTTATCACCAGGGGATTATTATCTAATGGCTTCAAGTGTAAATTGTGGTTTGGATACAATTGAAATAGAAATTCTGAATGGTCTTGATAATTTTGCAAATTTGGATGTGGTCAATTGTAGTTGCTCTTCCTGTTGTGATGGTGAAATTCACCTACCTCAAATACCTGTGGGAGCAGAAATTCTTCTAAATGGTCAGACTTACACATTACCGCTGAATGGACTCTGTGACGGAACCTATACCCTGAACTACGTTGATGAGAAATTATGCGAACAAGACACTATAATTTATTTAGGAGTTGTAAACGGTATCGAAGAACAAGAAATTTCATGTTCAGTATACCCAAATCCAGTAAAATCTAAATTAGAAGTCCAAGCTGACTTTACCCTAAGGAATTGGGCCCTGATTAACCCAGCGGGTAAAGTAATTTTATCGGATATATCTAATAACAAACAGACACAAATAGATGTTGAAGGTTTGAGTGAGGGTATTTATTTTCTACAACTTAATTTTGACGAGGGAAAGGCTACGAGAAAAATTCTAATTAGGCGTTAAGCACTCCCATCTCTGTACCTTATTTAGTATATTGGCTAAATGCCGTCCAATTTTAATCGAATAGAATACAAAAAGCCCTTTTACAGGATTAAAGCATCTCTCCGAGAACATCTCAAACAATACAGTCGTTTGGCAGAGTTACCAATTTCTTATGATGACTTAATGAGGTATTCGGATATGCTCCCAGTATATGATAAAAATGGAGAGGATACCTTGTGGAGCAGTGTAATTTACCCGCAATCTGATTTAGAGCACATACATACGCATTTAGTTAAACTGTATCAGTTACTTAATGCGGATGGAGAAGAAGCAGACTATTTAAGAATCGGAAGCATTGATTTTTGTAACTATGGAAATTCAAAGCCCTTTAGGATTAAGGTTGTCAATGAACTTAATGATAACCATGATTATTTTTACTTGAAAAGATCTGACGCAAGCAGGGTTTATGGGCTTGAATTGGAACACATATTTTCCCCAGATAAAATTAACTTCCTAGTTAATAATGACACCTTAATCGAAGAGCATATTGTTGGAATTCCATGTGATGAATTTATTCGCAGAAACACGCGGAAGAAAATTGAGAATCGATTGAGGTTGGCTAAGGAATTCGTGAAGTTTAACGAGCGTTGCTTTGTCAGATTGCTGGGAGATATGAGGGCCTATAATTTTGTTATTGAGATTAATCAAGACTTTGATAATATCCAATACCGCTTAAGAGCAATGGATTTCGATCAACAGTCCTATGAGGGAAGAAAAAACATGTACTTGCCCCAGTATTATAAAGATAATATCGCCTTTGTTAATCTTGCCCAAGAACTACTTTCTCATAAAGCCGCAGAAGAATATGTTAAACAGGAGCGATCTGCTATGAAGAGAAGGTTTTTAGCAGCACGATTGAGGACTCGGAGCTTACTCAGGAGGATGAAAAATGATCGTATTTCTACAAATGAGAATATCAGGAACTTGAGAGAGGAATTGGCATTATTTCATGGCACTGACCGTTTTTATTCTTGTAAAAACATGGGTGAAATTCTTCAATTACACCTTGAATGCAAGCTTGGTGTTAAGATATATCCAGAAAGAAGTTTAAGACAAATATAGTATTGTTGTTTATACAACAATTTATTATATTTGTTGTATGGAAGAGAATAGAAGAAACTTTCTAAAAAAGTCTGGTTTACTTGCATCTGCCGCTGCACTGACCGGTTTAACTGCAAATTCAAAAAACATGGAAGAAAAAAAGACCGTTCTAAAAGTAAGAGCATTGGGTTTTCAATGGGAAACACAAGATCCTTTTTTGTTCTGTGTACATCATGAAGACCATTATCCTGAAGGGAATGAGGAAATGGGGCCAAAATCGGGTTTAGAAGGAAGAAACCTGGGCAGTGATTTCATGTTAAAGGACGGTTGGAGAATGTATCATGGGAAGAAAATCCCTGGCTTTCCTAGTCACCCGCACCGTGGTTTTGAAACCATAACAGTGGTTCGCGATGGCTTTATAGATCACGCAGATTCTTTGGGAGGAGCAGCAAGGTATGGACATGGAGATGTGCAATGGATGACCACAGGAAAAGGGATTCAGCACTCAGAGATGTTTCCTCTGAGGAATTCGGATAAGAAAAATCGATTGGAGCTATTTCAAATTTGGTTAAATCTTCCTAAGAAAAGTAAGATGGTAGATCCCTATTTTAAGATGAATTGGAGCGAAGATGTGCCAGTTTTTCACAGAGCAGATACTGACGGAAACAATTATCAAATAGAGTTGTTGGCGGGAGAACTTTGGGATAAGAAAGCGGATTTGGCAACGCCAGAATCTTGGGCAGCTGACAAAGAAAATGAAGTTCTTATACTAGCTGTTAAAATGGATGCCAACACAGAGTTGGAACTTCCAGCTGCTTCAGAAGGAATTAATCGAACTATTTATTTCTTTGAGGGAGACACGTTACAGGTAAATGAAGAGAAAGTTCCTAACTATTATGCTGCAGATTTAAAGGGAGATTCGGAAATAAAAATAAAGAATGGAGCTAAAGAAGGGCAATTCCTTTTATTGCAAGGTAAACCGATAAATGAGCCCACAGTAATTCATGGTCCATTTGTAATGAACAGCCAACAAGAAATTCGGGAAACGATCAGAGATTACCAAGCCACTCAATTTGGAGGTTGGCCTTGGAATGAATCTGATCCAGTTCATGACAAAACGAAATACCGTTTTGCCAAACACCCTGATGGTAGGTTAGAGGAGAAGAAAGAGCGCTAGTTAGCGCCCTCTAGACTGTCATATCTTCCAAGCGTTTTTAATTGCTTGAAATGGATGATTATAGCCTTTAAAAAAGTTTTGTTGTGCACGTATGGCATGCCAAACTCCTTAGAGGTTTGCTCAACAATAGGCGCAATCTTAGGGTAATGAATATGGCAGATGTTTGGGAACAAGTGATGTTCTATTTGGTGATTTAAGCCACCAATAACCGCCGTCAACAATCGACTACCGTTACCATAATTTGCAGTCGTTTGAAGTTGGTGTGCCCACCAGTTTTCTTCAATCATTTCCTCTTCCTGATCAATATATTTAGAGGTAGGCATAACATGAGCAACTTGGAAAATCAATCCCAAGGCCAATCCAGCAATAAAGTGCATTAAGAACCACATCCCAAAAATCGTCCAGAATGAAAATGGTAAGACCATAATGGGTACAACGAATAAAGCAAGATGTATAAGTATCTTTTGCACAATTATTATTGTAAGCTGGGTGTTAAACTCTTTTCCTTTCGCAATAAGACCTTTCTTTCTGTATCCAAATAATTTTGTAAAATCTTTGGTTGTTACCCAAATAAAAGTCATTAAACCATACAAAAATGGAGCATAAAAGTGCTGGAACCTATGAAACCATCTTCTTTCCTGATGAGGAGTAAACCGCAGAACAAATCGCGTTTCGATATCTTCATCAACATGCTCAATATTTGTATAAGTGTGATGCAGCATGTTGTGCTGGATAATCCACATTCTAGGGTTTACGCCTAAAATATAAGCGCTCAAATGCAGCAGATTATTAAGTCTTTTACTGTTCGTATAACTGCCGTGTAAGCCATCGTGCATAACACTGGTTCCTATGACTGCTGTCATAGCTCCCATTATCGAAAAGATAGCTAAGGCTAACCAAAAATTTGTGATTCCTGCAAAAATTAGGGTAAAATATAGGCCCAAATAAATGGAAATAAACAGTATGGTCTTTCCAACCATGCCAAAGTCTCCCGTTTTTTTAATGTTGTTTTCTTTGAAGTAGGCGTTTACTCTTTTCTTTAATACTTGAGAAAACTCCTTGTTTATTGTTTTCGAAAATTTGTGCTTCATATAAGTGAAATTCGTTTTTGTCTTTAATACTTAACTCGTGCATTTGTAATTCAATTAAACGACAAAAACCTCATATTAAGATAGACAAAGGTAGGTAATTATTATTGGAGTAATTTACCACTCATAAATTACTCCCCTATTGTAACATAGCTTGTTTAATGGTTTAAACAAGGTTTAAAATCGATTCAAGTTCTTGTTTAATAGTTTCGTTGATGATTTTGCCTTCTTTAAAGTTATCGTAAAAATTTGGAATACTTAAGTGTCCTAATATTTCTGACCCATCTCTCTCAAAACGATTTAAGGCTGTCTCCATAACGCTCTGTCCACCTCTTCCACCTGGAGAGGTAGAGAAGAGCAACATTCTTTTAGCTTTAAACAATTTTACATCCGGTATTCTTGATGTCCAATCATACAAGTTTTTGAATGCAGCGGTATAAGATCCGTTGTGCTCTGCCATAGAAATAACCAGTAGATCTGCATTTTCAATTTTAGTTTTAAAGTCTAAAATTTCTTGAGGGATACCCAACTCTTTTTCGCGGTCAATACTATACAGGGGTACTTCAAAATCATTGAGGTCTAAAAGCTCTGTATCATGATTTTCGAATTGCTTGAGAATAAAGTTTACCAACTGTTTGTTAATGGAAGCTTTACTCGAGCTTCCAGCAAATCCAACGATATTCATAGTTATAAAAATTTTGCTATTCCTTCGGGTTGAATGGAATGGTGCGTTACGGAATGGACAACTTCTCCATCTTTTAGAATTATGATTTGAGGAGATTGATGAATAACATTTAGGCGTTCTGCTATAAGATTAGAAATGTTCCTGTAGTTCAACAAATCAAGATAATAAAAGTCGGCTTTACCTTCAATTTGGTCATAGCCCTTTTCGATTCTTTCTTTCGCGAATTCAGATATTCCACAGCGCGTACTGTGCTTGAAAATTATCTGAGCTTTGTTTTTTGAGGATTCAATAATATCGGTTATTGTATCCTCTGAATCCAAGTTTATCCAATCATTCATACTACAAGATTATTAAAGATATGCTTCCACAGAGGGAATAAGGAAAACAAAATTTCTATCGTCTCGGATTCCTAGATCTGTTTGAAGGATTATTTTTTTTCTTTTTTCTATTGGCAAAGAATTCTTGTTTTTTACGCTGTTTTTCCTTTTCAAATTCTTTTTTTTCAGCATTTGACATAGGCTTATCCGTTTGCGGATGCGGATTATTGTCTACAACCTGAATTGATTGATCAATTAATTTCTCAATATCTCTCACGTAAACGTTTTCTTCAGGTTCAGAAATAGAATAAGCAATGCCCTCTTCTCCTGCACGTCCACAACGCCCTATTCTGTGAACGTAAGTTTCAGGTTCATTTGGAATGTCAAAATTGATAACATAACGCAGCTTATCTATGTCAATTCCCCTAGCGGCAATATCAGTAGCCACCAATACTTTTAACTCCCCATCTTTGAATTGTTTTAATGCCTTTTGCCTTTGGTTTTGGTTCTTATTTCCATGAATGGCAGCGGCTTTAATTTTTTTCTTGGCCAAGTTTTTCACGATACGATCAGCACCATGTTTGGTCCTAGAAAAAACCAAAACTTGGTCAATTTCGGACTTGTTTAATATGTGCAGCAATAGGGCGTTTTTAGTGCTTTT
Source organism: Flavobacteriales bacterium (assembly GCA_964230025.1). Lineage (GTDB taxonomy): Bacteria > Bacteroidota > Bacteroidia > Flavobacteriales_D > JAUILH01 > CAXRFO01. The sequence continues at coordinate 155,621 of CAXRFO010000008.1, forward strand.
GTTCGTGAAATAGATGTACTGCTGAATGGTTTCAGCTGTTGAAGAAATGGGTGTTACCGCAACCTTTTTTGGATTGTTTAATATCTCTTTTGAAAGTGAAATTATATTTTTCGGCATGGTAGCCGAAAAGAATAAGGATTGCCTTTTCTTGGGCAGTTTTGCCAATATCTTTTTAATGTCATTAATAAAGCCCATGTCCAACATCCTATCCGCTTCATCTAATACAAAGTACTCTATGTTTTTCAAGCTGATATATCCTTGGTTCATAAGATCCAAGAGTCTACCAGGAGTGGCGATAAGCACATCAACACCTGCCTTAAGTCTGTTGACTTGTGCATGTTGTTTAACACCGCCAAAAATAACGGTGTTTTGTAATTTGGTATGCCGCGTATAGGCGCTGAAATTTTCACCTATTTGAATCGCAAGTTCTCGTGTGGGAGTAACAACCAATGTTCTGATTTTCTTTTTTCCTTGTTCGGAGCTTTTTATCATTTGCTGAACAATAGGAATGGAAAAGGCTGCGGTTTTTCCCGTACCGGTTTGTGCACTTCCTAGGACGTCATGTCCTTCAAGTATTAATGGAATTGATTGCGCCTGTATGTCAGTTGGCGTATGGTATTTTTCATCTTCCAATGCCTGTAGGATTGGCTCGATGAGGTTTAAAGATTTAAAAGTCATATATTGAAAACAGAGCCCTGTAGAATTGTTAAGTTGAGCTCCAAGGGTAGCAAAGGTATGTATTTAATAATGAAACAAAATAAAGCCGCTTTATAAATGGTTTATAAAGCGGCTAATGTGGAGCTGGCGGGGGTCGAACCCGCGTCCAAACAATGAACGATTAAGCTTTCTACATGCTTAGACTGTAATTGGTTTTCGACTTAAAACCGGATACAGACACCCAATTTTAAGCTTATACTCTTAAATTTCGGTTGGTGACCGAGTCAATCACCTTCCTAACCCAAGATTTATGATGCCCAAATCGCTACTCCCTTAGGTGAGGATTAGCGGAGGACAAATGGTGGCCTTCTTTTGAAGGTCCATTAAGCTATAATCAACTTGGTTGATTACGCAGCCATTGCGTAGTCATTGTTGCCATTTAAAGGCGTCAAGATTTGATTTTACGTGTAATATCCAGAACACACGGCATGCTTACTTAGCCCTTACAATTGCTGTCAAAGCCAAAGTCAGCCCCAATATTTTAAAAGAACGATGGGCAAAAGTACAATATAAATCTTCTGCCTTATGAATTACTAACTCAATTGTTGCGTAAATGTTACAAAAAAAGGGATGCTTTTGACATCCCTTTAACATTTGTTAGCAAAAGCTTATTCAATAATCAAACGATAACTTTCTGATATATTTTCGTTTGTAATACTCATCATGTAAACACCAGTGGAGACATCACCAAGGTCCACTGTGTAGGAAGTTACGCCGGCTAAAATATTTCCGGAATAAATTAATTTTCCGGCGGCATCATAAATCGAAATAGCTGTTTCTTCAGCTTGCACTTGCTGAGCTTCAATTATAAACTGGCCTTTATTTGGGTTAGGATATATGCCAAAAGACAGCGTTTCCTCTCCAAGACCATCACAAGAAACAACCTCTATCACATGGCTGTCAGAATCCGTACAATTTCCATCTGTTATGGTGTATGTTATCGTATGTGTTCCAAGACCAGCAGTCATAGGACTAAATATACTATCTGACATTCCATTTCCGCTCCATGTTCCGTTGCCTGCAGCAGAAAGTGTATAGGTTTGATCCTCCAGACAAACTTGAGTAGGTCCTGTTATTGTCGCGTCTGGAGCAGCTTCAACTGTGATGTCTGTGGTTTGTGTGTCACCACAGTTTCCAGATATTGTATAGGTAATAGTGTGTGTTCCAACACCAGCTGTACTAGGACTAAATAAACCGTTGCTTGGATTCGTAATTCCCGTTCCGCTCCATGTTCCGCCAGCATCCACTGCTGTAAAGTTAATGTTTAGGCCATTTTCACAAACTGGGCCTTCAGGATTGATGGTAGCATCAGCTTGTTCGATTACAGTGATCGTTTCCGTATCTGAGTCACCACAAGTACCTGTAATATTGTAAGTAACGGTAAAAGTTCCTGATCCTGATACTGTAGGATCGAATGTTCCAGCATTGGCATCTGTAATTCCTGTTCCGGACCAAATACCTCCGCCATCGGCAGCTGACAGGTTTACTGGACTTCCAGAAGTACACAAGTCACTTGGAGGATTTATGCTGGCGTCCTGTTGTGCATTTACTGTTATCGTTTCAGTATCAGTATCTCCACAAGACCCTGTAATGGTGTATGTAATGGTATGTGTTCCAGGGCCTGCAATACTTGGATCGAAGGTTCCGTTAGAAGCATTGGTAATTCCTGTACCACTCCAAACTCCTCCTGCATCCGTCGCGCTAAGTGTTACAATTCCATCTTGATCACAAAGGTCAGCTTGAGGGCTAATCGTAGCATCAAGTGCCGAGTTTACGCTTATCATAATTGTATCGGCATCAGCGCAAGAGCCACTGATACTATAAATAATCTCATGCTGGCCGTTTCCAGCTACAGCTGGGTCGAAAGTTCCTGCATTAGCATCCGTAATTCCAGTACCTGTCCAGATCCCACCTCCGCTTGCAGAAGTTAAATTTATCGCTGCATCTGTTGGGCAAAAGGCACCTGGATCTGTTATTGTAGCATCTGCTTGACTGCCAACAATAGCATCCACAGCAACCAGATTAGTAAAACAAGAAGGGCCTCTGATTTCCCAGTCATAAAAGAAATAATAGTAATCCGTACCAGCGGTGCTGTTTTGAATAGTCACTTGGCCAGGTAAATCGTAAGGGTAAGAAGGTCCCGTATTGTTTCTATATAAATTGGGACTTGAATTGTTCAAAGTTCCAAGCTCAAAACCAGTACCAGGAGTTAAGTCAAAGTTCAAGTAAACTCTTTGCTGACCATCAGAAATGAATAAGTTAGTATCCTGAAGTACTGTGCCTCCTGAATTTCTTAATTCTATGGTTCGGTTTCCATCCCCATTCGCATATACCAATACAGACTCTAGGGTAACTGCTTGAGCCACGTCAAAAATTAATGCTTGGTCACCTGTAAAGAATCCACCACCACCAAAAGAGTTATCTGCTGGTCCAACATATTCTAAATCACCAGGTAATTCTTCCGCAACATAGTAAGTTGTGTTCGTTGAGATTATGGGTGTGTTGAAAGGACTGCCTGTTCCCACTTGGTTGGTGCCTGCCATGTCATCGTACCATATAAGGTCTCCAACCCCACTGCCTGTGGCTGTTAATGTTGCACTTCCTGTTCCACAAATTTGATCATCCGTCCCAATAGGATCTTCTGATATGGCAGCTATAACCTCTACTCGTGGGCTTGAACAAGGAGTTGTTTGGATTTCCCAATCATAGAAGAAATAGTAATATCCTGCCACACTAGCTGTTGAGTTCGTAATTGAGCATATATTGGCCAGCGTATATGGGTAAGCTGCACCATCACTATTTCGATAAAGATCGGGTGATGGTGAACCTAGGGTGAAATTAGATCCAGCAGGAACATTAAAGTTTAAAGTAATTCTTCCCGGTCCATCGGGGATATTAACAACTGCAGACTGAACCAATGTACCATTGTCATCTCTAAGTTCTATAGTTCTGTTTCCAGCCCCGTTTGCATCTACCCAAACAGAAACTAGAGTAAAAGGTTGTAGGGCGTCAAAAATCAAACTTTGATTTCCAGTAAAATATCCTCCATTACCAAAACTGTTGTCTTTTGGACCTACAGAATCCGGAACAATCCCAGTATTCGATTCTACCCAATAACTTGTAGTGGTGTTTAAATTAGGTGTGGTGTAGTTATTTCCAGTAGCTAAGTTATTTCCACCTGTAGGAGCGTCCCACCAGCTTATTTGTCCTGTGCCTGTTGCTAATAGATCAAAACTTGTAGGTGTACAACTTGCTTGATCTTCTACAATGGGATCATTCAATTGACCGGCTGAAATTAAATCCACATATATGGCCGTATCTATTCCACATGGTCCACCATCTTCAATCAAGGTAACAGTGTAGGTTCCATTTGAGCTGTAGGTATGTGAAGGAGAAATTCCAGTCGCGGTATTCCCATCACCAAAATCCCATGTATAACTCCCTGTACCAGAAGATGCACTTTCAGCTAGGAAGTCAACGTTGAAAGGTGATACACATCCACCTGTCAATGAGGCCGAAAAATCGGTTTCAAAAACAGGATTATATTCTTCACCAACATTTACAGCGTACCAAGCGTTAGTTGTTTCAATTACTTCTGGAGAACAAGGTCCAAAAAGGTCCGTTGCTGATTGAATTGCATAAAATCGTGCGTCAGCATATTCAGAATTCGGGCCAAGATATACGGTTAGATTTCTAAAAGCGATAGCTTCAGCATCTGAAATTCCAAGGCCATTTACAGCGTAAACATCACCAGCATCATTCGTCCCGCTGCCACCTTCAGTCAAAAGGTAAAACCAATAATTCTGTACTCCTGAGTTGGTGTGTACACCTCCATTATCTCCTCCGCCTAATGGAGCCCAGTTGTTTCCGAAATAGGTATCAGGATCTCCATATGCACCAGGGTTGCTCATTGAACGGATAACCGAGCCAATATCCTCACCCACTGTCCAGTCACCGTTGGCGTATCCTAATGCGTAAAACTCAACTGCTGTCCCAAAAATATCAGAGAATGACTCGTTTAATGCACCAGACTCGTCCTGATAAACCAAGTTGGCTGTGAAGGTTGTTAATCCATGTGTAATTTCGTGTCCAGCGATATCCAATGAGGTCAAGGCAGTGATACCACCTCCACCATCTCCGTAGGTCATTCTTTGTCCATCCCAAAAAGCATTGGCATAACCATTATCATAATGAACGTAACTGTATAGTGCAAAACCATTTCCGTCAATACTGTTCCTATTGTGCACTAAGTTAAAATAGTCATAGGTCATTTCAGCACCAAAATGTGCATCCAATGCATATTGGTCATTACCAGTTAAGTTCCAATTTGCAGTGCCATTGGTAATGTCGGTGGCATTACCATAGTTGGTTCCATTTTGCATGTCTAAGGTGTAAATTCCATTTCCTCTTCCAGCTTCTTGAAGTCTGTAACCTCCTCCGAAACTATCTGAGATAATATTTTGGGTTCCACTATAAGCGGTATTCGCCGTTCCCGGAGTGTCTGCACATGCAATTCTTTTATTCATGAACAGAAATTCGCCATTTTCCGCGTCTACATATACAAAAGCTCTTTCTACTGGCTGATGTGCATAGATATCAAACTTATATGCTAGTCTAAATTCCTTTTTAGAAAAATTTCCATTTCGGGCAACATATACCAATTCCCCTTTTGGGTAATAAGTAGCATTCGGATCACCAGTTTCTATTTTGAGACGTTTCTCCTCATCTGGAAGTTCCCACTTATATTTTTTAGCTGGATATTCCAATAGAGCCGATAACAATGCCATTTTTTCAGACTGTACCGCTCCTCTGTAGAAATGGTTGTTTGAGAAGTAGTCTCCATTAATCGCATATATCATATTAGCATTTGTGTGCATAACCATATAGCTTCCTTCTATTGGCGTGCCCTTGTAACTTTGCTGGTAACGGTAATGAATATGCCCCAATTTGTCACTAATTTGACTGAGATAAATAAATCCTAAGTCATCATCCGATAAAAGATTTGATTTTATCCAGTTGAGACCTTCGTTCTTTGTTATTTGCTCGCCATTTTTGAAGTGCAAGTAGGAAGGTATTTCAATCCCTTTCTCATACCTGACATTGTCAAACTTTAATTTTAGATCGGGGGATAAAGTTTGTGCCCAAACGTTGCTCATAACTAAGCAAGCTAAAAAGAACCATGTAAATCTCATAATCAACTGTAATAATCGCATACAATATATTGAAAAGAGGCATGGTAATTATGTTATCTGGGTTAAACGGTCATATTCATGTAATAATGTGAAATTTCAAACAGTATTTATTACATATCAAGGTCTTTCGTAAAGTTATAAATCATTCATACATTTGCATTAATTTCACGCTTATATGGAACAAGTCAAAATCGGAGTTATTAGAGAGGGAAAAGTACCACCAGACAAGAGAGTTCCATTGTCCCCAGATCAATGCGCATGGATTCAGAGTAATTATCCGAATGTTGACTTGAAAGTTCAGAAAAGTGATATCCGTAAATTTACGGACGCTGAATACATGGCTGCTGGAGTTAATGTTGTAGATTCTGTTGAAGACTGTGACATTTTGTTAGGAGTTAAGGAAGTACCTATCGATCAACTTATTCCAGATAAAAAGTATCTATTTTTTAGTCACACCTTCAAAAAACAACCCTACAACAGAAGTCTGTTAAAGGCCATTTTAGATAAGAAAATACAGCTAATAGATTGGGAAGTAATTACTAATGAAAGAGGACAGCGCCTAATTGCCTTTGGACGCTATGCCGGTATTGTTGGTGCTTACAACGCATTCGTGAGTTATGGAAAAAAATCTGGTAGATATAGCTTGCCAGCAGCTCACCAGTGCGAAGATAGAAAGGATATGGAGGCTCAGCTTGAAAAAGTTGACTTGCCAAAGGATTTTAAAATAGTGCTTACCGGTAGTGGTAGAGTAGGTGGCGGTGCTATGGAAACCATCTCCTGTCTTAATTTGAAAGAAGTTAGTCCTGAGGAATTTTTGAATAAGTCTTTTGATGAGCCGGTTTACACAATATTAAACATAGACGATTACAATACGACCATAGATGGCTCAGAGTTCAGCAAAAAAGAGTTTTATGCCGATCCATCAAAAAATTTCAAAAGCAACTTTTTACCATATGCCAAGGTAGCAGATATGTATATTGCTTGTCATTACTGGGACAGCAAAGCTCCCTATATTTTCACTAGGGAAGATGCTAAAGACCCTGAATGGAACATCAAGGTAGTCGCCGACATTTCATGTGATATTGATTGTGCAGTCGCTTGTACAATTCGACCGTCCACGATTGCAGATCCTATTTATGGATACAACCCACATACTGAGATGGAAGATGATTTCATGAAAGATGATGTGATAGCAGTTATGGCTGTGGACAATCTTCCATGCGAACTCCCGAAAGATGCATCAGTGGATTTTGGTAAAATGTTTATTGAACATGTGCTTGAGCCACTTTTAGGAAACGATCCTAAAAATATTATTAAACGTGCCTCTGAAACAAAAGATGGGAAACTCACTGATCAATTCGCCTATCTTCAGGAGTATGTTGATGGAGCTACAAGCGTTGTATAGTTTCAAACGCACCTTTGTAGGCACGCTTTATTTGACCACTTTCTTCTGATACAATCCATACTTCTGCATCACATTGCTCGGATAATCCAAGGGCTGCTAAATGACGAGTTCCGGTTTGTTCTTGATTTGAGTTACTTATAGGAAGCACGGCACCTGCTCCGGCTATTCTTTCGTTTTTAATTAAAAGTGCCCCATCATGAAGCGGGCTAGGAGGTGTAAAGATGGACAATATAAGATCTCTGTTAAGTCCTGCATCTAAGGATTGAATGTTCTGACAATATTCAAAAATAGGGTCTGATTTTTCAATAACGATAAGAAGACCAAGTTTTTGGTTTGAGGCGATTTTTAATGCAGATCTAATCTCAGGATTAACTAAATCAATAGGCCTTTCGGTTAAACTATTAGCTGTGCTAGTTTTATTATTGAGATAGTTCTTAAAACGACTCTTTATTTTCCGGTTGATTAGAAATTCAATATGAACGCTTAGTGCGATAGACAATAATAGCAAGCAAATTGAACTTAAGTAATAACCATTACTCAGTAGCATCCCTGTCCAGCCCACACATAATGCAATAACAAAAAGATTGAGTCTCTGTTTCCAGCTTTCAAGAAAAACTGCCATTGCAACAAAAATGATAACAAAAAGGCTTATGTCGTATGGATTGATCACTGTAAGTTCAAATATACTTCTCTACTTTGAAACGTTGCGCCCACATCATGTGTTCTTAAAATTTTAGCTCCTTTTGACATGGCGTAAAAGTGAGCGCTGATACTAGCTGGAAGCACATCTTTTGGTTTCAAGTTCATTGCCTTGTAGAACATGCTTTTTCGTGATACACCAATCAATAATTTATCCGTGATTTGCGCGAAGGTTGGGATATTTTTTAGTAACTCGTAATTTAGCTCGATATCCTTGCCAAAGCCGATTCCAGGGTCAATAATTACATCTTGTATTCCTGCCTTTTTAGCCTTTGAATATTTATTGTAAAGGCTAGTGAAGACTTTGTTTATATCATTTTTTTTCAAGGGCTTTTCTTGCATGTTTTCAGGCTTGCCGTAAATGTGCATTAAGATATATGGGCAGCTATGTTTGGAACAGCACTTCCAAATCTTAGGGTCAAATTCTCCACCTGATATATCATTAATAATATGCGCACCTTGATCTATTGCAAATTCAGCAGTCTCAGACCAATAAGTATCAACAGATATCAAAACATTTTCGTGCTTTAAAGCAGCTAATACGGGAGATATTATGCGAATCTCATCCTTAGGGTTAGAAAGTGACATTCCTGGTTTGGTGCTGCTTGGACCAAGATCAATAATGTCTGCACCCTCAGAAATTAATTGCTGTGCATGTCTTATGGCATTTTCGGTTTCAGTGTATGAACCTCCATCAAAAAACGAGTCGTAATTTAAGTTTAGAATACCCATTATCAGCGGCTTGTCAAAAGCTCTGAGATCTCCCTTTATATTCAGACAAAAAGCCGTATCTTTCAACTCTTTTTTTTACAAATAAAGTGAAATTAATGTCGGGAATAGAGCTAACCTTAAAACAATATGATCATGCATTTGGGAAATGTCGTGAAATTTTTGCCAAAAAAACCAAGGACTATGGTACTGCTTGGCGGATTTTAAGAGCTAGTTCTCTAACGGATCAAATCTTTATCAAGGCAAATAGAATTAGAACAATTCAAGAAACAGGCGAAAACAAGGTCGGGGAAAATATCCATGACGAATTTATAGGTATCGTTAATTACTGTGTAATGGCACTTGTTCAGTTGGAAGATAAAACAGGTGATCTTGAATTACCGGCGGAAAAAGCAACAGAGCTATATGAGCTAAACGCAAATATGACGCGTGATTTGATGATTAAAAAGAATCATGATTATGGTGAAGCGTGGAGAGATATGAGAGTTAGTTCACTCACTGATTTAATTCTCATGAAGGTTTTAAGAGTAAAGCAAATAGAAGATAACAAAGGAAAAACATTGATTTCGGAAGGCATAGATGCTAACTATATGGATATGATTAATTATGCTATTTTTGCTTTAATTAAGTTGGAGGAAGAAAATGGCTAAATACTACAGCGATTCTGATACCGTGGTAAGCTCCAATCCCTTGATGAACAGCTCCTCGGTAATAATAAATTTTCTCGGAGCAATCCTGATTACGCTCGGGCATCTCGGCCATGTTTCGTCGGCCATGATGTTTTTAGGTTATGGTCTCTTTGTAGCGGGATTCGCCTTAGTTTTTTATCTGAAAGCGTGGAAGGAAATGACCATGGGGGCGAGAATCCTAGTAGGTGGTTTGTTCGTCGTATCAGGTATGATAAAAGCCAATGACCCGGAAGGGTTTTCGTACAAATTGCTAGAGTATTTCGAGAAAGGAGCCTTGAATATGACCAGTCTGAACGATTGGGCCTTTACATTGGCGGTGATTGTAGGTGTGGGAGAAATGGTGCTTGGTTTTGCTGTCATTCTTGGAGGTAAAATTAAAGTGGCTGCCTGGGCGCTTCTTGGATTGACTGTTTTCTTTGGTTGGTTAACCATGTATACAGCAAATTGTAATGATAGCATGGCTGAATATAAAGATGTTCAGGGTAGGGTATATAATGGTCAAAACAGTGTGGTTAAAGACATACAAAATGATGACTATCGTGCTGCAGAGATTCGGCTTAGCAAGGCAATTGAAATTAGAGATGGACTTTCTGGGAAGTATCAAGATAGTCTAAATCCAGCAATAAATAAGCTTCAAAAAATTATCAAGTCCAAAGATTCGACTGGACTTTCATCTGTTTTTATTCCGGATTGGTGGCGTCAATGTGTATTGGACTGTGGTTGCTTTGGTGACGCTTTGAAAGGGTCTGTAGGAAGAAGTCTGTATCCTTGGGAATCCTTTGCAAAAGATGCCATTTTATTTTATTTCGTTCTCATCATATTCTTCCGGCAGAAGTATATCCAGTTTAATTCTGTTCGAGAGGATGTCGTGTTAATAAGCGGTTCACTTGTTTTCATCCTATTATTAGGTTGGGTCTTTGATAAATGGATGTTCCCGCTTTTATTCAGCTTTTTATTATTAGGAATAATCTTTTTTGCAAAGCGTTTGCGCTGGAAATGGTGCAGAAATGAATGGGTGATAGCCTTGTTTGTTATTACAATTTGTCTGGCATTTGCAATTAGGAATTCAATGTTCCTGCCGCAAAAAGATTTTCGTCCATATGCCGTTGGCAATAACATTCTAGAAAAAATGAAGGATGGTAAGCCAGGTAAAGTTGAAATGCGCTATTTCTACATTAATGCTGAGACGAAAGAAGAAATTGATTTCCCAACTACCGATTCAGAGAAGGTGAAAATGGTGGGAAGCAAAAAAGATAAAAAAGGAAACAAGGTTTGGATATTCATGGACCGAAAAGATGTCATACTCGTTCCAGAAGTAGATAATTCCATTCAAGATTTTGGTCCTAGTAAATCTTTAAAGGATTTAACAGAAGCTGAACTAAATGCCCCAAGTATTCAGGCTCAGTTAAATGATTTTAAGAACAACGGTGTGCTATATCAGCATAGAAGCAGAAACTCTGATTTAGTAGATGAGTTTTCTCAAGCTGACATGGATGAAGGTGGATATTTTGCGGAAGATTACCCAGATTCACTGTGGCACCCCCTAGAAACAATATATCCTGAGGTGCCGCAGGATATGATGATTAACCTAACGTCATATATCCTCGGCTTACCAAAAGTTTATTTGGCTGTCTCCAAACATTTGGAAGAGTTTAGAGTGGAAGCTCTGGATGATTTGAACAAAATGGCCGAAAATGCGGCGGCTAAAAATGTTCCTGTATATCTTTTAACGGCCTCACCAAAAAAGGAGATGGATAAGTGGAAAAAGAAACTACATCCAAGCATTCAATTAGTTTCACATGATGAGGTGGAACTAAAGATTATTATTCGGTCAAATCCAGGAGTTGTAGTAATTGAGAATGCGGTTGTAAAATCAAAACATTCGTCACGAAGAATTCCGAGCGGAAAATAGATGGTAAGGTATATCCTCAAAAAAATAATGTACGGATTTCTTGTTCTTTGGGGAGCAATAACACTTGTGTTTTTTCTTTTTTTAGGAACTAGTGACCCAGATGCAACAGCTAGAAGTTATGCCGGTAAAAACCCAACGCCTGAAACCATAAAGGAGATTAAAAAGAATCTAAATCTTGATTTGCCTTTGCACCAGCGTTACCTTCTGTATTTAAATGATGTATCACCTATTTCAGTTTATAATCCTTCAGTTAAGGAAAGTAAAATATATCTAGATACTGCTAAGTATAAAGGATCTAAGCTGTTAAGTTTTAGTGATAATAGGGTTTTGGTTTTTAAATACCCCTACTTAGGAAGGTCTCAAAAAACCAGTGAACGGGTCTCAGATATTGTTCTTTCAAAGCTCCCTGAAACAGCTATCCTAGCTTTCTTTGCAATTGTTATTGGATCAATACTCGGAATTTTATTAGGTATTATAACGGCTATTTACAAGGGTAGTTTTATTGATCGGTCCGCTTTGATTTTAGCAACCTTGGGTATGTCTGCTCCTAGCTTTTATATTGGAATAATTATCATGTGGGTTGGTGCCGTGCTGTGGAATGAAGAAAGTTTTATCCCGATGATTCCGATAATAGGCTTGGCACTTGGTGTTTTGTTAGCATTAACCCTTAATAAAAGAATAGCCAAGAAAAGAATGTTAGACTTTTCATGGGCCTTTATAGGGGAGTCGGCCTACAAAGGGCTGATATATGGTACTTTCGTTTGGTTACTAATCTTCGTATTGAATTCCTTTTTGGGGGAAGGGGCGATATGGGGATCAGATTTGTATATTACGCTGAGCGGGACAGGATTGGAAACTGGTGGGACCTTCTTTGATAAAGACGATTATGGAGATGAGTTTTTGAACTGGAAGGCAATTATTTTACCGGCAATTACCCTTGGAATAAGACCATTAAGCGTGATTCTACAATTAACTAGAAGTTCTATGTTGGATGTTCTCAGCCAGGACTACATACGAACGGCTAAAGCCAAAGGTTTGTCACAAAACAGAGTGGTAATAAAGCATGCCTTGAAAAATGCGCTTAACCCAGTTGTAACAGCAATCTCAGGTTGGTTCGGAAGTCTTTTGGCAGGCGCCTTATTCGTCGAGCAGATATTTAATTGGAATGGTCTTGGAAACGCCATTTATAAAGCAATTTTGGAGGAAGATGTTCCTCTTTTAATTGGGGCAGTAATTTTCATTGCCATCATCTTTACTTTCATAAACATTATTGTGGATTTAATTTATGGTTTACTTGATCCACGGGTAAGAATTCGTTAAAATGAGAAGAAAAATTGTAGCAGGAAATTGGAAGATGCATACTTCCTTAAGTGAGGCTTTGGATTTATACAAGGAAATTTCGAAGGGTGTAAAACCTGATGATGTTGATTTACTTGTTTTCCCGCCAAGCATTTATTTAAGTTCCTTACAGTCTTTGAAATTGGATACGGAGATAGGCTGTCAAAATGCCCACCAAGAAGATAAGGGAGCGTTTACAGGAGAGCTTTCACAACAGATGCTTATTTCTTTGGGGGTAAAAAGCCTTTTAATTGGTCATTCAGAACGAAGACAATATTTTGGAGAAACTGATCAAATTGTCAATCAAAAAGTGGGCAAAGGAATAGAGAATGGCTTTAAATGTTTTGTTTGTGTTGGAGAATCACTCGATGATAGGAAGTCAGGTAATTACCTTGAAATAATCTTGGGTCAGGTAAAAAAAGCCTTAGATGGTATTAATAGCCTTGATCAAATAATTATTGCTTATGAACCCGTTTGGGCTATTGGGACAGGAGAAACGGCAAGCCCAGAGCAGGCACAGGAAGTGCACCATGAGATTAGAAAGTACCTGATTAATTCATTTAGCGAGGATACCAGTATAATCTACGGCGGCAGTTGTAAGCCTGAAAACGCAAAGGAGCTGTTCTCTCAAAACGATATTGATGGTGGACTTATCGGAGGAGCTAGCTTGAAGAGCGATTCATTTCTAAAAATAGCAAACAGTTTCTCATGAGGTACATAGAACTTGAGCTCGTTATTAATCCCCTTATTCCTTTTCGTGATATCGCAATATATGAGCTAGGGGAGCTTGGATTTGAGTCATTTGTGAACGAGAAAAATGGGATAAAAGCATATATAAATGAAGAGGGGTTCAACAAAATAGATCCAAAAAATTGGATTAAAAACTATCCAGAGTTTTCTGTTGAATTTAGATCAAAAATTATCGAACAAGAGAATTGGAATGCCCAATGGGAGAGTCAATTTGATCCAATTTATATAGGAGAAAAGCTTCAGATAAGAGCCGAGTTTCATAAACCACTTCCTGAATACGAAATAGATCTTGTAATTACGCCTCAAATGTCGTTTGGAACTGGGCATCATGAAACAACCTACTTGATTTCGGAAATGCTCCTGGATAAAGACCTTGCGGGTAAGCGGGTTTTGGATATGGGCTGCGGGACCTCCGTACTAGCTATTCTAGCTGAGTTTAAAGGAGCGACAGATATTCTGGGAATAGATAATGATGAATGGGCCGTAAACAATAGTCATGAGAACATAGCTAGAAATAATTGTCAGAATATTGAGCTTATACAGGGTGGTAAAGAAAAAATACCTACTCAGCCTTTTGACCTTATCCTAGCTAACATCAATAAGAATATATTATTGGATCAAGTAAGTTATTACGCTGCTGCCTTAAAACAAGGTGGTGAAATATACGTCAGTGGCTTTTTTGTTCATGATCTGGAAGATATAAAGCATGGCTTTTCAAAATTTGGACTAAACTTTGTATTTTTCAAAGAAAAAAATGAATGGTGCATGGCACGATTCGATAAAAATTAAGATGAGATTAATAGTATTCCTTTCCTTTATTCTAGCTTTTTGTGCATCTAGTATTGCTCAGGTAAGTAGTTTTAGTGGTGATTCAGAAAAGTTTCTTGAAGACGTAGAAAAACACTTAGGCTCTTATGACAAAAAATATGCGAAGGAGTTTGTAGAAAAGTTCACGCCAGTATGGATGTCCATGTCTAGTTCTGATAAGGCAGGAACCGTAAAAATCGCAAATAAGTTTGTAGCAAAAGGATTCCGTGTTTTTCCGGATTTTGAAGCCTTTATTGTTCAAACTCATGATGCGCAGGCCAATGGAAAGCAAAAATACCTAGGCCCTTGGTACGATATGTTAGATAAGACCCTAGAAGTGAAGCAGCGCTCAAAGGTTGGCGATTTTATGAATTCAACAAGGGATATTTTTTCTACCGGTTCAGTATTTAAAAGCACTAAAATTGAATGGCAAGTCCAAGGAGATTTGACTTTTGAATTTAAAAAAGCTCCTATTATTAAGTTTTCTAATGCTAAATTATTCGGGATAGCTTACGGTGATACATCACTCGTAGATGGTTGCTCTGGAATCGTTGAGATCTTTGTCAACAAACTGAATGGTGAAGGTGGGAAAATGTATTGGACCAGAGCAGGCTTACCCAAAAACGAGACCTATGCTGAATTGGGAGCGTTTAAAATTGGTCTAAAATCAACTTCCTTTTATTCGGAAAAGTCAACTCTCAATACGCCTCTATACCCTGAACCACTTACTGGAAAGGTGCATGAGAACATTAAAAAGTTAGGGTCTAATTCAGAAGTAAAATACCCGTTTTTTGAATCTTATTCTCAGAAACTGTCCATCCCAAACATTGTTCCGGGGGTTAATTATGAAGGTGGTTTTAACCTAAAGGGAAGTGTATTTGAGGGAGCTGGAACATCAGAAGAGCCCGCTAAACTTACTTTTCTTAGAAATGAGGCTCCGTTCGTTGAAGCAAAAGCCAAGAATTTTGATATTAAAAAGGATAAAATTGCGTGCAACAATGCGGCAATAAAATTCTTTATTGAGAAAGATTCTATTACCCACCCAGGGTTAAATGTAGATTATAAATTAGAAGGAAAACGATTAACACTTTCAAGGGTGAAAGAAGGAGTGGGACAGGCTCCTTTTAGGAATTCTTATCATAAACTTGAGATGTATGCGGATGCCATTTATTGGAATGAAGGAGATACAACGATCAGTATTGCTCCTCAAAAACAGTCGTCTAACATACAAGCAAATTTTGAGTCTTACGACTATTTTGATTTGAAAAGATTCGACGGTCTTGGAAAGGGTGGTGGGCATCCTCTCGTGGCGATTTCATCATATGCCGTGCGCTATGATGTTTTTGAATTTCCCGCAAAAGATATTGCGACCTATTTGCAAATGCCTACAAAGTCCTTGGTGCCCACCTTGATCAATTTAAATAACTTGGGTTATTTAGATTATGACATTGATAAGGAGTATGTCGTTTTAAATCAAAAAACCTTCGACCACGTTAAGGCACGCTCTGGGAGGCATGATTTCGATTACATAAACATTGACTCTGAAGTATCTAATGGGAACAATGCAACTCTTAATTTAAAAACCTTAACACTAGAAATTAATGGGGTAAAAAAGACAAGCTTATCAGAACGTCAATTTGTTCGCATCTATCCAAATGTTGATGACATGGTCAACAAATCAGGCTCTATTAAAGTGTTCAAAAACAGGGATATGAGTTTTGATGGAATCATACTTGCAGGTAATACAGAGTTTTTTGGGAAGAGTTTCTATTTTGATTATGACAAGTTCAATATTTCCCTTCCTTTAGTTGATTCTACACGTATTAGAGTAATTCCATTTGATATGAGTGTTCGTCGTCAGGTGAGATTGATTTCAAAGATTCAGGGGATTTCTGGAGATATAAAGATTGATGACCCGAGTAATAAGTCAGGATTGGACACTTCCTTCAATCAATATCCAATTTTAAATAGTCTTAAGGAATCATATATCTATTACGATGAGGTATATCCTGTTTATACTAAGAAGGATTTTAAGTTTGTAATAAAGCCTTTTCAGTTAGATAGTCTCGATAATTTCCTGAAACAAACTCTTTTCTTCGAAGGAACACTGATTTCAGCGGGTATTTTCCCTGATATTGAAGAGAAATTGGTAGTAATGCCGGATTATTCGCTTGGCTTTAAACGCCAAATGCCTGAAGGAGGTCTTGATTTATACGGAGATAGAGGTAAATTTGATAATACCTTAAGTCTTACGGGGCAGGGATTGCAAGGTGACGGGACGATTAATTATCGAACTTCAACATCAGTTTCAGAGGCATTTACCTTTTTCCCTGATTCTACCTCAGGGATAGCTCAATTCGATAACAAGGGACAAGGGAAACCCTATGAGGTACCCAATGTTAAGGGGGAAGGTGTTAATGTGACCTATGTGCCTGAATCGGACATACTATACGCCCGTTCTGTTGGTAAGAAAAGACTTGAGTTTATGGACGGTGAATCTACATTAAAAGGAGGATTGGCTTTAACTGAAAACGGAATGACAGGTAGAGGAAGAATGCTAATTAAAGATGCCCAACTCCTAGCACGAAAATTCACATATCGCGAAAGAAAAATTTTATCTGATACTGCTGAATTTATCCTGGCTGCCTTGGACGTGCAAGAAGACGAGGGTCAAATAGGACTAGAGACCAACAACGTTTCAGCGTCAGTGGATTTCGATGAAAGGATAGGAAACTTTAAGTCCAATAATGAGAATGAGCCACTACTCTTTCCTGAAAACCAATACATATGTTTTATGGATGAAATTAAATGGTTCATGGATGATGATGGTTTAGAATTTCAAAAGAAAACAGCTCTTGAAGTTGAGTCAACAGAATTTGAAAAACCAAACTTTTATTCGATACATCCAAAACAGGATTCGTTGAGTTTTATGGCTCCTAAGGCAAGATTTGATAGGCGTACAAAAAAGATTTCTTGTACTGAAGTACCTTTTATGGACATAGCGGATGCTAGAATAGTACCTGATTCAGGTAGGGTGGTTATTCAGAAAAAGGCAAAAATTGAGACCTTAAAAAATGCTCAAATTGTGGCCAATAACATTACTAAGAATCACCTGATTGTAAACGCTACAGTTGAGGTAAATGCCAAAAGAGACTACAAGGCCGAAGGAGATTATTTTTATATAGATGAGGACAAATCAGAATTTAAAATTCACTTTGCCAACATTGAGCCTGATAGCACCTATACCACTTTTGCGAAAGGTGAAATTAAGCCAGAGGAAAACTTCCGTTTAAGCAAGTATTTCGAGTTTGCTGGTAATGTTGAGCTATATGCTATTAATAAAAGCCTTGTATTTGACGGTGCAACCAGAATTGCACATGAGTGTAATGGCATTGAGAAAAACTATATGAATTTCCGGTCTCAAATAGACCCTCTGAACATTTTAATTCCGGTTGGAGACGATCTTAAAAATAGGGATGGAGACCCAATTGGTGCAGGTGTAATTATGGATCAAACGGAAATTGAACCTTACATAACCTTTCTTTCCAAAAAGCATAGTGGTACAGATTTACCTGTTATTCAGGCCAATGGTCTTTTATACTATGATAAAGACAGTAAAGAATATCGAATCTCTAATGAAGAAAAGCTTAAGGAAAGGAGTCTCCCAGGGAATTATGTTAGCCTTGATATAGCTAATTGCAATATGATGGGAGATGGAAAGTACTACTTTGGAACCCGGACAGGACTTTTTGATATGACCGGTATTGGTGTGGTGAACTTTAATTCGAATAGTGGTGAATTAACTACCAAAGGGGCATTGATTCTTGATTTCCCAATATTGGATAATAGTCTTGAAAAAATGGCCGATAAAATGAAGGAGAATACTAACCTTCTTCCTTTGGAGTTAGGCAAAACCTTTTACAAAAAATCTTTAATGGAAATTCTTGACCGAGAAACTGCTGAGAAAATTGAATCGGATATCACACTAAAAGGTGAAATTAAAGGTAAAATGCCGGATGAGGTTAAGAAGTCACTATACATAGCTGATGTTAGATTCAAGTGGAATGCTGAGAAACAAGTTTATATATCTGAAGGGCTAATTGGAATTGCAACTGTAGGCAAACATCAGGTGTTTAAATATGTGAATGGAAAAATCGTAGTTCAAAAAAGGATTACTGGAAGCAAAGGAGACAGTAAGGATAAGGTATATGTATACTTGGATCTTGATCCAACCCAATGGTTCTATTTTGAATATACGGCAGGTAAGGAGGACAATTTATCAGTCGTTGCTAAGGATGAGGAGTTTAATAATGAAATAATGGAAACCAAAGAGGATAAATTGAAGTATAAGGGCGGTAAAGGAGTAAGTGATTTAGTTATTCAGTTAGCCGCAGGAAGCAAACGCTCAAGGTTTCTAGCTGAATTTAGCGAATAAAAAGTTGGCAGGAGTGATGACAGGACTGGGTCTATTGGCTATTGTAATATCGTATTTATTAGGTTCAATTCCTACAGCGGTTTGGTGGGGAAAAACTTTTTTTGATACAGATGTGCGTGAGCATGGAAGTAGGAATGCAGGAGCTACCAATACATTTAGGGTGCTCGGTAAAAAAGCGGGAATCCCTGTTTTACTTATAGATATTCTCAAAGGTATGGCTGCTATTTTTGTTGGAGGCCTTATCACTGGATATGAGACTGGAACGGCTGAATTAGTTAACATGGAAATAGCATGTGGAGTATTCGCTGTTTTGGGGCATTTGTTTCCAATATTTGCTGGGTTTAAGGGAGGGAAAGGAGTTGCTACGACACTGGGAGTTGTGCTTAGCCTTCATCCACTTGGTGCTGCCAGTAGTATTGCAATTTTTTTGGTCGTATTCCTTGCCACTAGATACGTTTCTTTGGGATCCGTATTAGCAGCCTTTGCATTTCCTTTTATGGTTATTATGGTTTTTCAAACGCCCTATAATAGTCTCATGTATTTTTCCATGATATTCGCGATATTGATTATTATTAAGCACCAAAAAAACTTACAGCGTCTAATAAATAATGAAGAAAACAGGATGAAATTAGGTTAAATCAAACCATTTAACCTTTTAGTTGTACGGAACAAGATATTTGAGAAAAATAATAACATATAGCCTTACGATTTTAATGGTCACCATAGCAGTGGCCTTTGCTTTTGATAGTGGTAGTCTTGATGACAAAACTATGGAGCAGAAAGAAAAAGAGGCCAATGAACTTTGGGAAGAAGGAGAATATGCAAAGGCAGCTACGCTCTATGAGAACCTTCTTGGTAATGAACAAGGTAATTACGAATACCGTTTTCGTTATGGAGCTTGTTTACTTTATTCTGATAGCGACAAAAAGAAAGGACTAAATTACTTGATGCAATGCCAAGGGCAAACAGTGTCTTCGAGTTTCAATTTTTTTATGGGGAAGGCCTATCACTTGAACTATCAGTTCAATAATGCAATAAAATATTATCAGAAATTCTTAACCTATGGAGACTCTAAGGAGGTAGAGAAATTAGAAGGCAGTTTACATCTGCAGCAAGCCAAAAATGGGAAAACATTAATGAAAACGGTGACAGACATTGCCGTTTTAGATAAAACCAGTGCACCTGAAGAAACCTTTTATGATTATTACGGCCGCCAAGAAAATATTGAAGGAAGCATCATAAATGCAAGGGGGCTTGAAGAACTTGATTTTAAAGGTGACAAAAAGAAGGAATACCCAAGGCTTATTCATGTCAAACAAAGCACTGAAGTTCAAACAATATATTATACTTCATATGGACCTGATGGCAATAGTGGGAAGGATATATACAAAGTGAATAAACTGCCAAACGGGGAATGGGCAGACCCGCAAATTGTGCGTGGTCCAATAAATACAAAGTATGATGAAGATTATGCCTATATGGATCCGGCTGGTCAATACTTATACTTCTCTTCCAAGGGGCATAACTCTATGGGGGGATATGACGTTTTCAGATCATACCTGAATCCAGAAACGGGGCAATTTGAAAAACCAGAAAACCTTGATTTTGCTGTTAATACTCCCGGTGATGATATCATGTATATGGTTGATGTATTGGGTAAAACAGCCATATTCGCTTCTGATAGAGAGTCGCCCGATGGCAATGTAGATGTATATAAGGTTAATGTTGAGAGATACCCAGTATTGATGGTTATTATCAAAGGAAAATTTGATAATAAAATTCACCCCAACATAAAAAATGCCTCCATAAAAATTAAGGATAATGTTACAAATGAAATTGTTGGAACCTTTACTGCCAATAGCCAGACGGGAGAGTACTTAATCACGCTTCCAAAAAGCGGTAAATACACTTTTTATGTTGAGTCAGAAAAAAGCGAATATATACATGAAGGAGAAGTTACTGTTCCTTATCAAAGAACTATAAGGGCACTACCTCAGGACATGATTCTGTTCGATGAAGGAGCAGGCGAGCAGTTAAAAATAGTCGATAGATTTAACGAGGAAGTTCCGGATAACGATGATATTGTAAGTCAAGTACTGAAAAGTAAGGCCAAGCTCAATCCTAATGCAGATGAGTTCAAGGATGTTGAGCCTATAAAGGTTATCGATACTGCTGATATAAAGGATGTTTCCTATGAAGACTTAACGGATGAACAACTTCTTGACTTGGTGAAGGAAGATGAAGAGGAATTAAAAAAGAATCTAGATGATTTAAAAGGAAAAAGAGATGCGGCATATGCGGTAGCAAATACTTATTACGAGAAAGCAAAGGATGCAAACGAACAGGCTAATCAAGCTCTACAGCAAGCTGCAAATGCAACGAATGAAGACGAAAAGCAGCAATATTTGGATATGGCTCATAAATTAAATGAGGAAGCTAAATCGTATAATGAAAAAGCGATTGCTGCTAACAATGTTGCTATTAATTTAGATACGGATGTGGAGCAAGCCGAAAATGACTGGAAAACGGCTGTAACCTTCAGTGAAGGAATTCAAGCAGCTGTTGCATCCAACAGCCTCCCGGAGCGAAAAAAGAAGTTTGAAGAACAGAAAGAATTCATTACTCAGGTAATGTCAAAATCCAATTCAAAAAATTCAGAACTCGATCGTAAACTGGAAGAATTCGAAGAAAAAGATAAGTTAGCAACGAATGCTGAAAAACTCCTGGGTGTTTTTAAGGATGATGAGCAGGTGTTAATTGGTGAAATTGCCAGTTTAGAGTCCGAATTGGAAAATGCAAAAAAGAAAGATAAGGAAGGGATGCAGGAGAGAATTGATGCAAAAAAGAAGGAATTATCAGACTTGCGAAAGACCATACGTGATCAAAATGCTAAAGCCATTGCCCTCAGAACAGACGCTGATAAAATTGGGAATGAGTTAGACATCATGGCGGGTACCTTTAATGAGTTTTCTACCTCCGCAATTACTGATGAGCAAAAAGCAAGCTTAAAAGAAAAGTTAGCTAATAATGGAATTCAGAACGACATTTCCTCTACATCAAATCAAATAGATGACCCAAATTCTATTGGCACAGGAACTGTTACAAATGACCTACCTGAAGTCAATGATATTTCAGATGTAGCAAGTGGTTACCAAACAGAAATAGATGACATTAACAACGGTAGTGGAACAGATGCAGAGAAGGCCGAGCAACGTAAAGGGGTTAATGAAGCTGCCTTGGATAAGGTGAATGAAGAAATCCAATCCACACAAGCAGCCATAGATGCAGGA
>CAXRFO010000009.1:0-2054 GCA_964230025.1 Flavobacteriales bacterium
TATAAGATCAAATTACTTGCGTTGTTTGGCCCTCCTTTTGTTAAAATAAATAAATGATCGACCAGCTTAAACGAATTCAATGTCGCATTGATTAAGATAAAAAGAGTTATTGGCATAAGAAGTGGAAAAGTAATCCTCCTAAAAAAATATAATTTCGAAGAACCCTCCAAGGCAGCAGCCTCTTTCAAATCCGGAGAAATGTTTTGCAGTGCTGCTAAATAAAAAATCATAAAAAAACCTGCCTCTTTCCAGATTGTAATGACGATGATACAAGCTAAGACAGTATTCGTGTCTCCTAACCAGTTGTGACTTTCCAATCCGAATAAAGCTCCAATCTGGTCCAACAGCCCAATATCGGGAGTGTAAAAAAAGAGCCATAAATTAGAAACCGCAATCATCGGTAAGATTGTTGGAGTGAAATAAGCCATTCTCAACAAAGTTTTCCCAGGCAATTTACTATTGACAAATAAAGCCATAATGATTGCCAAAATAATTGAGGGAATTATCGTCCCCAATGAATACCAAAGATTATTCATCACAGCTTCTACAAATACTGGATCTTCGAACATGTATTCATAGTTTTCAGCACCAATAAAAATGCTGGGTCTTTTTTTTGTCTCGTTACTGAAAAAACTAGAAATCAAAGTAGTAACAGAAGGTAAATGAGTAAAAGTACCCATTAAAATAACGGCTGGCATGACTAATAACCAACCATAGATATGGTGTGAAATTTTAGTATTCATAGATAATTTGCGGAGGTATTAAACAACACACCTCCGCATGAATCAGAATTACTGATATCGTCTCAAGAGTCTTTCAGCACTTTTCTGGGCTTTCTCTAAAGCCTGTTTGGGACTTTCATTTCCTGTTAGAGCAGATTGTATTGCATCATCCAGCAATTTCCTTACACGTCCAGTCTGGAACGTTGAGAGTTCCGCAGTGGCATAATTCAACTGATCCCGCGCAACAACAGCAGGAGGGAAATCCTTAACATAGTTCCTTAATGCTTCTGTTTGATAAGACGAGGGACTTACTCCCATATATCCTGTAGCCATTGACCAATGGGCAGCTTGTTCCGGACTGGTCATGAATTTGATCAGACGCATAGAAGCTTTCTTTTCTTCATCAGAACTTTGCTTAAAGATGTAGAAATTTCCCCCTCCAGTTGGTGTTCCTCTTCTTTTACTTTCTGGAAGCATTGCAACACCAAAATCAAACTTTGCATTCTTTTTAACCGTCGTTAAATTACCTGTCGAATGCCACATGATTGCGGTTTTTCCCTCAAGAAAATTTTTCCTTAAAGTCCCCCATTCAATCGTTCCGGAAGGCATAACATTGTGTTTTGAACCCAAGTCTTTCCAGTATTGTAAAGCTTCTACAACACTCGGGTGATTAAAATAGGTCTCGTTCCCATCCCCATTCATCAGGACTTGGTTATTTTGCATGGTGAGGGCACCAAACATCCAATAAGGATAACCAGTAGAAGGAATCATTACTCCCCAAGTGTTACTGTTTTTACTTACAATCTGTTTCCCGTAATCCACTAACTCGTTCCAATTTTGAGGCGGTTGGTCGGGATTCAAACCAGATTTTCGAAAAATATCCTTGTTGTAATACATTACAATCGTGGACCTCTGGAAAGGGATCCCCCAGACTTTTCCATCCGTTACACCATTTTCCATCAGGGTGGGGTAAAAAGAATATAGCCACGCTTTTTCTTCGTAGGTATTGACTAAATCATCAAACGGGACAATCGCATCCTGTTCAATCAACTCATAAATATCGATAGAGAACATGACTGACAGTTGTGCCGGTTTCCCGCTTTTTAATGCCGCTAATGCTTTAATTCTAGCGTCATTGTAATTCCCTGCATAAATAGCATTCACCTTTACATCAGGGTTTTGTTTTTCAAACTCTGCCACCATCCCATCAACAATTTTTGTTAAGGGACCACCTACTGCAACCGGATAATACATGTTTAGTTCAATGCCAAAAGCATAACTAAAATATCCGAGGAATATACTTATAAGAACCAAAGTATTCTTATAAATTTT
>CAXRFO010000010.1:0-133583 GCA_964230025.1 Flavobacteriales bacterium
CTTCAGGGACAATAGTAGGTGTAGGGACAACGAATATCGTATTGACGGCTACCGATGGTGCAGGGAATTCAGTGAACTGTAATTTTGATGTAGTAGTAAGTGATAATACCGCACCTACTATAACATGTCCAGGTAATCAAATAGAAAACTTTAATGCCTCTTGTCAGTTTACTTTACCCGATTATACAGGTTTGGCAACGACAGGAGATAATTGTGGAGTTGCTTCTGTAACTCAAAGTCCTGTCGCAGGTACTGTAATTTCGGGTAATCAAACAATTACCTTGACTGTTACTGATGTTAATGGAAATACTGCTCAATGTACTTTTGATGTAATACCTAATGATGTTACACCTCCAACGGCTGTGTGTCAAAATATAACAGTATACCTAGATGGTACCGGCAGTGCAACTATTGTTGCAGCTGACGTGGATGGTGGCTCAACAGATAACTGTGGTGTTCCGATTCTATCCATTGACATTAATTCCTTTGATTGTACAGATTTAGGAGGTCCTGTGACTGTTACGCTAACTGCCTCTGATGGAATTAATTCGGATAACTGTACAGCACAAGTAACAGTTTTAGATACTGTAAGTCCGGCAATTACTTGTCCAGGTAATACAACTGCAAATGTTGATGCAAGTTGTAACTACGCAATTCCAGATTTTACTGGTACAGCTGCTACAGATAACTGTTCTGCAATTGTAACACAAAGTCCGGCTGCTGGAACAAATGTAGGAGTAGGGACTCAAACAATAACTTTAACTGCCACAGATCCAAGTGGAAATACAACAAGTTGTACCTTTGATATTGTCGTTTCAGATAATTCTGCCCCAACTGTTTCTTGTCCATTAGATCAAAATGTCGATTTTGATTCTAACTGTAATTATACCTTGCTAGATTACTCCGCTTTAGTTACAGCAAATGATAATTGTGGTATTGCAAGTTTAGTTCAATCACCGGTTGCAGGAACAGTAATAACAACTACTCAAACAGTTAGTTTCACTGCTACTGATGTCAATGGAAATACGGCATCATGCTCGTTTGACGTTATCCCTGCAGATAACACAAATCCTAATGCAATTTGTCAAAATATTTCAATTAACCTAGATCCTACTGGCAACATTACTATTGTTGCTGCAGATATAGACGGTGGATCAACGGATAATTGCGGTATCGCGAGTTTAGCTGCTAGTCAAACGGCTTTTGACTGTAGTCATATTGGAGCTAATAGTGTCGATTTAACTGTTACTGATTTATCAGGTAATACCTCTACATGCACAGCAACAGTTACTGTGGTAGATCCAAATGTACCAACTGTTTCGGCCGGATCGAATGATGTTATTTGTTCAGGAGATACCTATACGCTATCTGGTTCTCTAGGAGGCAGTGCTGTAAATGGGACTTGGTCATCATCAGGTGATGGAGGTTTCTCAAATGTCAATGACCCTGCTGCAATTTATACGCCAGGTCCTAATGATATAACAAATGGAACGGTGACTTTAACATTCCTTACAGATCCTTCACCTTGTGCAACGGCGACAGCGGATATGATTTTGACGATTAACCCTACACCTGCTCCGGTTGTTGGAACAACAACAAATCCTAGCGGATGCGGAATTTGTGATGGTTCAATTGTTATTGGTGGACTTACTCCTAATACCAGTTACGATATATCGTACGATGATATTTCAGGGACGGTAAACCTTCCAGGTGAGCTATCAAACGGTTCAGGTGAAATCACTTTATCTAATTTATGTTCAGGTTCATATACGAATTTTAGTGCAACGCTAAACGGTTGTACAGGAACAGACGGTAGTAATGTTTCACTTGTTGATCCATCAGCACCAATTCCAGTTGCAAGCTTTGTTCAAGATCCGATAACCTGTGGAGGAACTGAAGGTATCATAGAAATATGTGGTTTACTTGCGAACACTAACTATGACAACTTAAGTTATTCAAGTTCAAGTGGAGTGGTGAATGCCGGTACTTTCCTTACAGATGGAGCGGGATGTTTCCAAATAACTGGATTGAATGCCGATACTTACTCAGGTTTTAGTGTTACGTTGAGTGGGTGTACTGGTTCAGATGCAGGTTCAATTACCTTAACAGATCCAAATGCACCAACTTTTACAGTTGCTTTAGGAACAGATCCTTCCACTTGTGGAGGAGCTGATGGAACCATTGATATTTGTGGATTGACTCCAAATACAACTTATGATGCCTTGGATTATGATGATCCAACAAGCACAACGGTAAACTTTGGATCATTCACAACGGATGCAGCAGGATGCTTTCAAATACCGAACTTAGTTGCTGGAGCTTACACGAACTTCAATATTACCTTATCTAACTGTACCGGAACAGATGCAGGACCAGTTACTCTTACAGATCCAAATGCTCCAACCTTTACGGTTGCTGGTACTGATCCAACGACTTGTCTTGGTGCAGACGGTTTTATTACTATTTCAGGATTAGATCCGAACTCTAGTTTTGATATAAGTTATGACGATGGAACAGGGACAGTTACTTTAAATGGAGAAATGTCTGATGCAACTGGTGTAATCACAATTTCTGGATTGTCAGCAGGTGCATATACCAACTTTGTCGTAAGCTTATCGGGATGCACTGGAACGGATAATAGTGTTATTAATTTATCTGATCCAAATACGCCTAGTCAGCCAATGGCAGGAACAAGTGCTACTTTCTGTGAGGGAGATGCTATTCCTGATTTAACTGTTGCAGGTTCTGGTGGTACATTTGATTGGTATATTACGGATACAAACACTCCAAGTGTTGGTTCCGGAACTACTTATACACCATCTACAGCCAATGGAACAGTAACATATTTAGTTACTGAAACCCAAAATGGATGTACTAGTATACCTGATACGGTAGTTATTACGATCGAACAATGTGTATTCCTAGAACTAACAGTTCCAACTGGATTTACACCGGACGGTGATGGCACGAATGATGAGTGGGTAATTGAAAATTTAGGAGTTCTTTACCCTAATGCTATCGTTAAAGTATATAACCGTTGGGGGAATATAATTTTTGAATCTGAGGCTGGGTATCCTAATGCTTGGGATGGAACCTTCAATGGAGGGGAAATGCCTGTTGCTTCATATTATTTCTTAATTGAATTTAACGATAATGGAACGACTGATCCTATGACTGGAACAGTTACTATAATCCGTAATTAATCGGCTATGAAAAAAGTAAGTTTAACCTTTGTTTTGATATGTTCCTGTCTTGTTGGTTTTAGTCAGCAACAATATCAGCATTCCCAATATTTAAAAAATGCCTATTTGCTGAATCCTGCTGCCAGTGGTATTTATGATTACATAGATATCAGTATTGGAGCAAGACAACAATGGCTTGGTTTTAATAATGCACCTCAAACATTTTATGTAAGTGGTCATACCAGCTTAACTGGAGGAATGCCAAAATATAATCCTTCTTTAAGAACAGGAAGAAGAGGCCCAACACGTACCCCAGATATTAAGACTGGAAAAATTAAACATGTTGTTGGAGGTTACATGATGAAAGATAAATATGGTGCCTTCAATCAGTATAACATGATGGGTACCTATGCATTTCATTTACCTGTAATGAGTGGATATAACCTTTCTTTTGGACTAGGTGCAGGTGTCGCGCAATATTCATTCGATCAAACAGAAGTAGAGATGTTGACGCCAGGTGATCAGACCTATGCGAATTATATTGGAAATGGAACGAATCGTTGGTTTGGAGATCTTTCTGCAGGTTTGTGGTTTTATTCAAATGAACTTTTTGTTGGATTAAGTTCTTCCCAAATAATAAGGGATTATTTAAGCTTTGGTGCTGCTAGTTTTGCAGATTATGAATTACAGAATCATTACAAGGCAACTGCAGGTTACAAATTTCAAATAAATCGGGATATTGCTATAACACCAGCATTTTTGGTTAAATACATGTCTCCCGCTCCTGCATCTGTTGACTTCTCAGTAAAAATGGATTATGACAAATGGCTTTGGGCTTCCTTGTCCTATAGACATCAGGATGCTGCCATTGCTATGGTTGGATTTAATATCAATGATTTATTTAATATTTCTTACTCATTTGATTATACAATATCAGATATGAGAAGATATAATAATGGTGGACACGAGTTGGTATTGGGTGTCACAATTGGAAGATAAAAAAGGAAACATGAGAGCGTTTGTTGTATTAGGTTTGATGCTTTGCGCATCTAACATATTAAGTCAAGATTTATTAAGGTTTAATGAGGTAAAGAAATTACCTCCTGAAATTAATACAGATTATGCTGATGAAATTCAGCCTGTATTTAGTACCGATAGCTCGGACATGTATTTTGTTCGTTATATGGAGCCCGAGAATATTGGAGGTGAGTGGGACCAGGATATTTGGGAATCAAGCCACGATGAAAACTGGGTTTGGGAAAAAGCCCATAATGTAGAGACATTAAATAATAAGGAGAATAATGGGGTTTTTGGCTTGTCAAAAGATGGTCAAACTATATACCTTTTAGATGCCTACTTGAAGAAGAAAAAGGCTACAGAAAAAGGGGTTGCCATTGCCAATAAAAAAGGTGATCATTGGGAGCACCGCACACAAACAGTAGAAATTGAAAATTTTCATTTAAGTGGTTCACATTATGGATTTCATATTAATGAGGCAGAAGATCATATTGTAATTTCTGATTCAGGGAAGGGCACCTATGGAGCAGAAGACCTTTATGTTACTGTGAAAGATGAGAATGGTAATTGGCATGAACCTATTAATATGGGTCCAACAATCAACAGCTCGGGTTATGAGATCTCTCCCTTTTTATCGATTAATGCCGATACACTTTACTTCAGTTCTGATCGTGATGGAGGATACGGAATGGCAGATATTTATTTTTCGGTTCGTTTGGATGATTCATGGACAAATTGGAGTCAACCTATAAACCTTGGATCTGGAATTAATACGGACGGATTTGACGCTTATTTTATTAAGTCAGACAATGACGTCTATTGGTCCTCAGATAGGGATAGCACTCTGGATTTATATCATGCGAAAGTTACATATCCGCTTATGCAGCCAGATGAATTTTATGTAACTAATGCTGATGACTGGAGCACGCATGAATCTGGTGATGGAAAGATTTATATTGAGGGATTAAGAAAAGAGTATGAGTACGACTACCTTGAGTTTAAGCTCAATGGGGAAACTCAAAAGATTGACAATTTTACTACGGATGCTGAAGGGAATGCAATACTTGAAAATATGGAAGTAGGTGAGTATACAGATTTTGTTGCTGTTGTTGGTAAACAAAATATTCCATCAGCGGATAAGGCAGAGGTTAATAAACCTGAACCACCGGTTGTGGAACCTCCAAAACCTGATATGTTGGAAGAAATTGTATACTTTGATTTAAATAGTAGTTACCTCCAGCGCGATGGTAAGAAAACACTTAATAAACTGGTAAAGGAGCTTAAAAGCAAAGAAAAATACGAGATTGTTATTGTCGCTCACACCGATAAAAGAGCAACGGATGATTACAATAAATGGTTATCGGAAAGACGCATGAATCGTGTAAAAGACTATTTAGTTTCTAAAGGTATTTCATCCAACATTATTAGTGGTGATTACAAAGGTGAAAATGATCCGATCCATGATTGCGAGGATTGTGATGAGGAGAAACACCAAGAAAATAGAAGAGCAACTATTCAGGTTAAATTTTAATGTAACTTAGGGGCTTCATGCCTATAAGCACTGATTTATCATCGTTTTCAAACCCTGATTATAGACCAGGGTCAAAGCTTAAGCGTGCTTTGTGGTACCTTGTGAACACAGCTTTTGTGAATAGCTATTTTCTTCCTGTATCATCTTGGAAAAGGTTTTGGCTTAAGGCCTTTGGTGCGAAAATAGGAAAGGGAGTAGTCATAAAACCAAAAGTAAACATCAAATATCCCTGGTTTTTGGAGGTTGGTGATCATACGTGGATTGGTGAAAAAGTATGGATTGATAACTTAGGACTGGTTAGCATTGGGAAAAATGTTTGTATTTCTCAAGGAGCCCTTATTCTATCAGGTAACCATAATTATAAGAAGCCAACTTTTGACCTGATTGTTAAGCCTATTCATATTGAAGATGGAGCTTGGATATGTGCTAAATCAGTTGTTGTGCAAGGAGTTAATTGCGGAAGCCATAGTGTTTTGGGGGTTGGGGCAGTGGCCATAGAAAATTTAGAGCCCTATACCATTTATAGCGGTAATCCTGCACAAAAAATAAGAAAGCGAGAAATTTCAGAATGAAAGTAAGTCTGATAACCATATCTTTTAATGCGGCTGAAACTATTGAAGATACAATTCAGTCAGTAATAAATCAGAGCTACAAAAATATTGAGTACATCATTATTGATGGTAAATCAAATGATGATAC
The DNA here is from genome assembly GCA_964230025.1 of Flavobacteriales bacterium. Taxonomy (GTDB): domain Bacteria; phylum Bacteroidota; class Bacteroidia; order Flavobacteriales_D; family JAUILH01; genus CAXRFO01. Next base: position 6,430 of record CAXRFO010000010.1, read on the forward strand.
CATGAGCATTATAAATCGCTACAAGAATCATATTGCAACGGTTGTTTCAGAAAAGGATAAAGGTTTATATGATGCCATGAACAAAGGTATATCTCATTGTACCGGAGATATTATTGGCATGCTTAATTCTGATGATATTTTAGCTAACAAGGATACAATTAATAATCTCGTTAAGCTTTTTGAATCAGAAAAGGCGGACGCTATCTATGGTGATTTGGTATATGTTGATAGAGAAGACACCAGTAAAGTAAGAAGAAAGTGGATTTCCAAAAAATATAAGAAAGGTGCTTTTAAAAAAGGCTGGATGCCACCTCATCCAACCTTTTATGTGAAAAGAGAACTATATAAATACTACGGCAAGTTCGATTTGCGTTTTAAAACGAGTGCGGATTATGAATTAATGCTTAGAATGATACATAAGCACAATATAAAACTTAGTTATTTACCCGAGATAATGGTGAAAATGAGGGTAGGAGGGCAGTCTAACGTTTCTATTAAAAATCGTCTTAATGCCAACCGTGAGGATAAAATGGCATGGGATGTTAATGGATTAAAAAGACCTCTATTGTTGAGTTTGGCAAAGCCTTTATCCAAGGTAGGACAGTTTATAAAGCGCTAGTAATTTTGTCACTACAAGCTGATCTTTTGGCTTTTTCGGCCATATTCCCCTTCAGTAATGATGATAACCATTTGAGGTAGGTTTATTGCCGAAATTTCATAGGTATTAGCTGAATTAGGCTCATCAAGAATTAACTTACCATCCATGCTGTACACTCTTATTGAGTTAAAACGTTGTTCTTGAGTAACTATGTACACATCTCCTTGTTGGACAAGGTTGATATTGACTTGTATTTCGCTTTCTACCTTTATGATTGAATATACACGAATTGTGTTATTTTGATCAACTTGTTTTAATCGGTAAAAAGTTTGGTTAACACCAGGAGAAAAATCCATTGACATATATTCATGAGATCCAATACTATTTCCTTGAGCATCAATTCTAGTCATTTCTGAAAAAGTAATTCCATCATAACTTTTTTCAAGAATAAAGTAAGCACTCTCATTTTCCGATAAAGTTGTCCATCGAATTATATTATGGTTTTGTTCAGCATCAGCATTAAAACTTGACAATTCGATGGGTAACGGGCTTCCAAATACTGCAGGTCCAGTAACGTCTCCATCAGATTTTCTCCATACTTCAGAGCCACAAATCTGGATGTAGTTAGAAGCTCCACCACCACTCCCAGATGCAGAAATTCTTCCTCCTGGAAGTATTGTAATTCCACTGCCACAATCCATGCTTAATTTGTCTCCATTCCCAAATTCCAGCGTTCCACTGATAATAATAAAACTTGGTAATCCACAACCATCTAAGGTCGTGTTGTTTGTGGTAACAGTAACTATGTGTTTGATGTATATGGTGTCACCGCAAACAGGAACAGACCCCCCATCCCAAGTGGCACCTGTTTCCCAATTTCCGTCCATAGCGGAATTGATAACATCTGCAAATGAATAGTTGCTACTGAGTAGCATAGATAATGAAAAGAGTAGTAGAGTTCTCATAAAACGTATAAATAGAATACCCTTAATTTAACAAATTTTTGTTGTCAAAGGCAAATAAAATCGATAAACTTGAATATTTCAATGATGAAATAACCAAATACAGTGTTATTTTATTTTTTCAAACACAATAGCAAGGGTTATTTTTTTTGGTAATCCATTTGTTTCGAGAATAATATCTAATCTTTTGTGTCCATTTAGATCGCTAGGGTTCAATTCAAATTTTAGTATTCCTTGTTCTCCAACGCCCAAATTTTTATTGACAGTAATCACTGAAATTCCATTTTCTACTGATATGTCTTTAATCAGCAATACATCATCTCCAACGTTTTTAAATTTAAATTGAAATGGAATAATTTGATCACCATCCAATTGTCCTAGATCCATGATATATTTTTCACAGAAAAATTCACCATAGGTACTATCTCTTTCTGCAGCTTGTTGTACACTTTGAATTTCTATTTTACGTTCGCTAGCAGCTCTAATGCTATAAACAGAGTTCTTTTTATCGTTGGGGTTATCGCTCACAGTTTGGTCGGCACTGTACTCTCCAAAAGGAATCTTATTAAAAGTTAGAGCACCACCGTTTGGAGCGTTGCCATTGATGTACGGAATAAAAACTCCATTTTCATAACCCCTTAGATAATTGATCATACTACTAACTCTCCTCAAAGTAAGGTTAACGTTATAATCAGTTTTTGCAAGTGGGGAGGCAAAACCTTGAACATTCATTTCTACACGCTGCCCTTTTTCTAATTCAATTAATAAGAGTCGTGTAAATTCGGCTAAATCACGCACCCCTTGATCCACTTTATGATCAAAAAAGTCTTCCATCTCATTAATCGCCTCAGTGCGTTTTTCGCTACTCAAGCCACTAGAATACTCTCTTTTATATGTTTCAAGTAGTTCTTTATAATGGTTATACGTTTCAATATAGGATAAAACAGTAAAGGTATCTAAGCTGTTAGGACCTGGCCTATCATTATGAAAATAAAGCGTAACGGGTAGGTATTTGTTTAAATCATCCAAAGAAGTGTAAAGTTGTTCTTCAATTTTAGGTTTACCTCTTCCTTGGCATATTTTATAAAGATCATTACAACATATATGCGTATAATCAATGACTGCTCCACCTCTATTACTCGTTACAAATCGTTTTCCTTGCTCACGAAAATAATACAAGTCATTTGCAGATGAATTGATGGGCATTCCGACATTTACAGCTTTGCCAGCATTAAAATTTATAAGATGGCTGTAAAATACATCCATTCCACCAAAGCCATTATGCCAGGTACTTGAAAAGTAAAGCTTATCACCCAAATTATCATAAAAGGGAGATACCTCATCATCCGGGGAATTAATATTTACTCCTAAGTTTTTAGGTTTACTGTATTCGTTACCATTTTTTATTTCACTGTACCATATATCCAAACCACCTTCAGTTCCTTCTTGGTCAGATGAAAAGAAAATATACTCTTTACCTCCTATATTGCAAACATAGGGTTGAACTGATGAAAAGCCTTCAACATTTATTACACCCACCTCTTCCGGTGTGCCAAAAGCCCCAGCAATTAATTTAGAAACATAAATTTTACAAGGTTTTCCTTCTATGCAACGCGTAAAATACAATCTCTTACCGTCCGAAGAAAGACAAGCTTCTCCATTATCGCTTGTAGATTGATTTATTGAGGAGCTAAATTTCTTGACATCCTGAAAATTAGAGTCACATGTCCAAAGATTTATTTTATAGTTTTTATCACTTATTTCAAGTTTATTGTTCATGCGTGGAGTTCTCATACTTGAGAAAATGTAGCCATCTTTATATTTTTTTTGTGCAAAGTCTGAGAATCCAGAATTTAGAGTACTGAGGTTCTTTAAGTAGGTGGAATCGGTTTTAGCATAAATTATTGTGTCATTCTTTTTGGCCCACAGGCAGCTTGCCATTTCTTGCCTTGATTTTTTACCGTAGTATGATTTAGACTTCCTTCCTAAGTTCTTCCTTACAATTTTCCAGGAATCATATGATTCCTCATATTTACCAAGGTATTTTTGGACAGTGGCCAGATGAAAAATGCTTTCAGGATATAATCTCTTGCCTCCTTTTTGATAGACCTTTTCATAATAATATTCGGCATTTTTATAGTCCGTAGCACCTCTCAAGGCTTCTGCATACTTCCATAAAACCTCAATGCTGTTACTGTCTAACTCTAAGGCAACATGGTAGTAGGAAATAGCACCAAAAAAGTCACTAACTTCCATGCGCTTGTCACCGTAAAGCAATGCTTGTTTGATTGTTTGTGCGTTTGCTGTGGATAAGATTATGGCTATGAAAAGCAGTAGTTTTCTCATTACTTCATGTAGGATGGACAAACTTTGTGCGGTATGTCTTTATAAACAAATGGTGTGAACTTATAAATTACAGCTATTTCCCAACCTCCTCGATAAGAACTAGCAGGCTTAAGATTACTCAAATTAAAATCATAGGAGATTGCCGCGTGCCATTGATTGTAGTCAGCACCGAATTTCAAGTAGCCCGCATCTTTTAACCTGTAATAAGTTCCCCCATACAGGGCAGTATAAATGCCACGGTCATCTTTTAGAACATATTTAACGCTTGCTCCAGAAATAATCTCATTGTACGGACCTTGATGCATCAAAGAAATCGCTGGTTGCAGGTACCATAATGGGTTTATTTGGTACTGTGCTCTCCCAAATAAATGAAATCGTCTTTCCAGATTAGATTTTAAGGCGTCAAAATTTTGTTGTGGCCCCAAAAGATTAAAAGCCGCAAGGCCGCCTTCCAACCACCACTCGGGCGATAAATTACCCTGGTAACTCAATCCTGCACTCAAATTCATATAGGCCAATTTCTGTCTTGTAAAATTCTCATTGCTTGGCAAATTCGGATCATAGCTTATTCCATTATATTGATTGTTCCAAGTAAGGTCATCCAATGAAAAACGCTGTTGGGTAAACCCTATGCCCAATCCAGCCTGAACTTTGTGAGATGTATCCGCACTCTCCCATATCGAATAGGCTAAGTTCAGGTTAGCGGCAATTGTTCTATAGTGACTATCTCCTGTGATGTCGTGAAGAAAATCAACTCCCGCATTCAGCTTTCCTAACTTAGGTATATTATTACCGTCAGCACTGATTGCAAAGGTGTTGTATGGATTCCCAGATATTGATCGGTATTGAACTCTCTGGTTGGCTGCAAATCGATATTGCTCATCATGAAAACCGGTATTACCAGGATTTGTTTGGATGGGAGTATTGAAAAATTGAGAAAAATGGATGTCTTGGGCCACTAGATTAAAGGAAGTAGTACAAAAGAACGCTATGTATAAAACCTTTCTCATTTACCTTAATAAGCTTACATTACCCTCTAAAAAAATCTCTTTTCCATCGACACAAATAGCTTCTAAGTAGTATACATATACGTCAGGATTGCAAAGAACACCTGTTTCCGGGTCAGTTCCATCCCATCCTTGAGATTGATCAGTTGTTTCGAACATCTTTTCACCCCAGCGGTTATAAACAGTGAAATAAAATTGTTCTAGATTATCACCATGTACTTTAAATAATTCGTTGCCAACATTTGAGTTAGGGTTAAAGGCATTTGGAACAAATATGTTCTCATCTCCACATATGTATTCTTGTGTGAATATGTAAACCGTGTCATTGCGCACACAAGGTCCATCCGTTACACTTACTATGTAAGTATTCCATCCCAAGTTGGGAGGTGTGATGATAGTATTTTGAGCATTTGGATTAGCTACTCCAGTACTAGGACTCCAAACATAACTATAACCAGAAGGTTGTACACTAGCTTGAGTGGAACTTCCAATCAACAGCGTATCTGGATTTACCTGGGCATTTACAACGCCATTTATGGTACTTACACCTACAAATATGGAATCACGAATAACGCAACCTGCCTGACTTATAACATCTAAATAAATGTATTGATCCACTGAAGGACTTACATCCACATTATCCAAACCATCCGAACTTACCAAAACACTATCCGCACTCCAATCATAGGAAATAAATGGGTCAAGTGGGTTGCTAGTCCCCGCAGTAATATTTATAATATCACCCAAGCAAATTTCTGCATCAGGGGGCAGTGTTAGGGTATTGGATGTGAAATCGACAAAAACACTATCCGTTAAGCTGCACAAGGGATTTTCAATGTGCACATATAAGTACGTGGGCTGTATAAATTGGAAATTAATACTGCTGTCAGACAAATTAATGTTCAAGGTGTCAGAGAACTGGTTATCAGTGCTCCAAACATAGTTGCCGTCGTGCCCTGATCCTGAGGCCCAAATAGATAGAGTGGCACTGTCGCACAATACCGTATCACCTGAGGTATTTAAACTTAATTCAGGATAAACAGTAATTACCTGCAGAGCAGTATCCACAAGTGCACAAATCGAATCTTCAATTGACAAATAGACGAAAAAGGTTCCAGTATCTGTATAAGTTTTAGTCGGATTCGGATCTATGCTTGTTGTATCTCCATTTCCAAAATCCCAAAGGTAGTTGGTGTTGTTTAATGATCCATTGGTAAAGTTGATGGTAAGAGGAGCACAGCCCTCTAATTGAGAGACGGTAAAATCGGCAACAGGGCGGATCTCAAAATCATATTTAAAAACACCATTATTACAACCGGTGCTTAAATTATCGCAACTCCATGCGGTGGAAGGGGGAAAGCAAGGAAAATCATCATTGTTCTGACAACCAGCACAAACAGACTGATAAACAATTCCATATTTATCAAAACGGGAAGTACCACCATCCACATGTTCCCCAGATAGTCCACCTCCAAAATAGGTCCCATAAGTCAAACCTTGAGCTTCTCTTTCTAATACAATCAAATAAAAATCGGAGTTGTTATTGGGATTGGGGAAATCAGCATCTTGAGTGATTGGCATATTTGATAAAGGTACACCAGCAATAAGGTCATCGCCCCATCCTGAGACGTAAATATTACCACATTGGTCAATTAAAAATGCCGAAGGCGAAATGTCTATATCGTTATTGGAACTTCCGAAAATTGTACCATAATAAATGCTTTGTAGTGTACTATCAAAGGCTGTTACAAACTGACCGGAATTCGGATTTGAGTAAACTCCTGTAGTAACAGGAAACGGAGCTGAATTTAATGTTTGGCCTACAACATGAGGTCTTCCAAATCGATCTAACTCTAAAAAATAAATTTGATCATAAGCATTAGATCCTAAAAAAGAAGATTTAAGTAAGGTGCTTCCATCGGCTGAAATCTGACACAAAAAACCTTCAGCAACCCCGCCAGCATATGCTCCTTGATATACCCCAGGGGTTGTAGTGAAATTAGGACTAGAGGTTCCACCGGCAACCCATGAGCGGCCACTTTCATCAACTTTAATCGAGTAGGCAGCGTCCTTATTCTGTCCGTTCAACGAATTACTCCATATTAAACTAGATAAATCGCTATTAAATTTCATTGCCACACCCGCCTGACTACCATTTACACCTGTGCCAAAGCCATTAACAAAAGGGAAATCACTTGATCGGGTGGAGGTAGCTACATAGCAATTTCCATTGGTATCAACCATTATTTCTCCTCGGAATTGATCTCCGTAATTGTAGAATAAACTGTCGTAAGACAAACTAGAAGTAGCCTGTGCATCATTGTAGTTCATACCATCATTATCTGAGCCTCCCACATAAGTTGAGCCCAGCAGGGCAGTGCCATCAGCGTTTAGCTTTGTAACGTAGATATCTGTACCAAAGTTGAAAAGCGTTCCATTAGCGGAGGAGAAATAATACGTTCCACCGTTAAAAGTTTGATCATAGGCTGTCGCAGAAACGGGGTAATCATTTGATCCCGTTAAGCCATAAAGAAATAAATCTCCATTCTTGTCGACAATGAGACTATGTACCGTTTCACATTCCGCCCCACCTATGTATGTGCTAAAAATTTGATTGGAACCAACCGAATTGTACTTAGTTATCATGATATCAGTGATACCTGTTCCTGGAGTTCCATTAAATGTAGTATCGTAAGCACCTGTTGTAAAGGGAAAACCATCATCGAAAACTGTCCCCCCGGATATAAGGTTCCCTGCATCATCATAGGTTGCTGTCATTCCAAAGTTGTTGGCTGTAGAACCCGATGAAGTTGAAAAGATTATGACGGGATCAATGACCAACTCAACATCTTCATCATAACCTTCTGGGAAGTCAAATTTCAACTCATTTCCATCCAATTGGTATTCACATTTGACGCTCCGGACTTTCCCATTAATCATCTGATAAGCAAAGGGCTTTTCCTCAACGATTTGGCCGAGTGAAGTTTTTAAAATGAGATTTCCACCTTTAATTTTCATTTTGTCCAAGCCTTCATAAGACAAATGAATAAGCGATGGCTCAGCATTCGGACTAACGATAAAATCGTACTTCAAATAACCATCCATTGAGTAATAACTTAAGTCTATTCCAGGATAAAGGTCTTTCTGGGTGATCTTTGCGAATAAAGGAACATTTCCCGCCCATTTATCCGGATTGTTACCTAAGTAATAATTGTGGTATTGGCTTAATTTGTGCTCCTCAGAATAACTCGGCTTTTGTGCCCCTAAAAAGTTTACATGAAAGGCATGAAAGTATAACTTTAAAGAGTCTAAATCAATTTTTTCAGCGGGGTGCGTATGATGGTAAATTAGCTTTGAGTAATCCGATAATTTGTAGGTCAATCGGTTGTCTTGGACAAAGAGGGACATACCAGATGTTTGACACTTATAGCGTATAAAATTTTCCCATTGGCCCTTATTCTCAATAAAGGAAATTCGCTTAGCCTGTCCAAGACAAAATAGAGGGCCCAGCAGTATTAGAAAAACCAGTAATCGTAGCATGTACCACTAAGGTACGAAATAATTTTTTCAAAATTGGTAACTCAGAGATACACCGACTTTTATCCAATTTTTATTGTGCAGCCAATTGGATAAAATATCCTCATTAATTTCTGATCTTATTGCTGGATCAGATTGTATATTGGAGCCTGAAACGCGCTCTGATGTTTGGTTTTTTATTGGGTGAAAATACTGTATGTCAACTCCTAGATAAGGTCTTATATAGAAGTGATTTACAAGCTTTAGGTTAGCTCCAATTCCTCCATAAACTCCAATTCCAATAGATGAAAAGAGGTTGTTATAGCTCGCAAAACCTTCGTGAATAGTCCCTCCAGAGGTGCTGTCCGTGGCATACTTATGATCAACATATGTTCGAGATCTTCGCTCAAAGATCCCTTGAAAAGCAAAGTCCAAGTATAAATTCCCATCATTATTAAAAAGCATATACCCCAATTTTAAGGTCGAACGATTAAACACAGTGGGTGAATAATCGCTGTTGAAAGCTCGTTTTGGTGTTTGAGCTAAGGGGAAGGAATATAAAAAGTTTGTTTGCAAATATATACGGTCACGGTTGTCTATTTCCTTGTCAAAACGGATATAGTAATCGAAGGTTTTATTAAGTTTTGATTGCAGTAATGTAAAAGCTGGATTTAATGAAAAGCTCAGTGCCATTTTAGGCTTTCTAGTTTCGTTTTGTTCATCTGATTGAGCAAAGGAGTAGTTATAAATCAGGCAAAAAAGTAAGATAGAGCTTAATATCCTCATAATACTAGTTGAACATTTCATTTAACAGAAAGTTACATTTTATTATTACTGTAATTTTTCAATCACTGTGCAAAAATGTATCTTCCGTTTTTTAAACTAATTATGGATAATAAAATTGTTCAAACAGTAGATTTTCTGAGAAATAGAGGTCTGCATAACAGCGAAATTGGAATTGTTCTAGGAACGGGACTTGGGAAATTAGTAAGCGAAATAGATGTTGAGGTAGAAATTGCCTATGAAGACATTCCGAATTTTCCGGTTGCAACAGTTGAGTTTCATAGCGGGAAATTGATTTATGGGAAGTTGGAAGGGAAACAAGTTCTGGCTATGTCGGGTCGTTTTCATTATTATGAAGGTTATAACATGCAAGAAATTACCTTCCCCATTCGTGTAATGAAATTTTTAGGTGTAAAAAAGCTTTTGCTTTCAAATGCTGCAGGGTGCATGAATTTAGATTGGGCTAAAGGTGATTTGATGTTGTTGGATGATCATATCAACTTTCTACCGGATAATCCTTTATTTGGGAAAAACATGGATGAATTGGGTCCGCGATTCCCCGATATGAGTGGACCCTATAATCGTGAATTGAATCAGAAATTAAAACGCATTGCAAAGGAGAGTGAAATCACACTGCATGAAGGAGTTTATGTTGCTGTAGGAGGACCTAATTTAGAGACCAGAGCAGAATACCGAATGTTAAGGAAGTGGGGTGCTGACGCGGTAGGTATGAGTACCGTTCCAGAGGTAATTGTTGCTAATCACATGGATATGCCCTGTTGCTGTGTGTCTGTACTTACCGATGACTGTGATCCTGATAATTTGCAAAAAGTAGATATTCAAGATATCATTGAAACCGCTGGGAAAGCGGAAGAAAAAATGATTATTTTATTTAAAAAGTTAATAGCTGAATTATAAGAGATGGCAAGAATTGAAATCATAGAACATGAAAAGGCAGAAGGAGAATTGAAGGAAATTTATGATGATTTGGTTCAGTCCAGAGGGAAACTGGCCTGTATTCATAAAATTCATAGCTTAAACCCGGAAAGCCTCATAAGGCACATGGACTTGTACATGACTTTGCTTTATGGAAAGTCACCGATAAGAAGGGTGCACCGAGAGTTGATGGGAACGGTTGCTTCAAGAACGAATAAATGTGAGTATTGTACCATCCACCATGCGGAGGCTGTGAATCATTACTGGAAAGATGACGCGAAGATGAAACTCTTAATTGAAGACTATAAGCTTCTTTCTTTGAGTGAGAAAGAAATGTTGTTTTGTCAATTTGCTGAAGAATTAACGCTTAACCCAAGCTCCGAAAAAAATCAAACTATTATTGATGAACTAAAAGCGCTTGGAGAAAGTGACAGAGCCATCTTAGATGCCACACAAGTGGTTGCTTATTTTAATTTTGTTAATCGTCTTGTCCTTGGTTTGGATATCAAATTAGAAGAGGATGGAGGAGAAGGGTATAAATATGATTAATTAAAATTCAAAAATAACCCCAATAGTTGGTAAAACCGTTCCAGATGGGTTGGCAATTTCTTCTGTCAAGTAGCGGCTATTATCATTAGGATCAACAACTGGCGACCCATTTTGTGTTTGTAATAATAGAATAGGAGCCTGTTCAGCTTGGAAATTGTACAAATTCTGAATATCTAAGTATAAGTTCAAATTGAATTTCTCACCATAAAAACGTTTGTCAACGCGAACATCCAATTGATGAAAAGCACTAAGTCTTCTTGAGTTTAAGGCATCATAATCCAGCAAACCAGCTCCTCTTACATTCCAATTTGAAATGAGTCGCGAGCTTTCAATATCATAGGGTGTATAAGGACTTCCACCACTGAACAACCAACGGAAACCAAAGTCCCAATTGTTTTTGAATTTCTTGCCTCCTGTTAGACTTACAATATGTCTGCTGTCCCAGCTAGAAGGGGTATAAACGCCATTTTTATCCTTAAACTCACTAATCACAAAGGTATAGGCAAGTAAGCCGTAGAAACCCTTGTAAAGTTTTTGCTGAAATAAGAATTCTGCCCCATAGGATCGACCTTCCGAATTGCTAGTTACCTCTTCGTTACCAATAACTCCAAAATCTGCACCCAGATTTGCAATTGAAATGGAATCTCTCAATAAAAATGGATATTGGAAGTAGTTTTTGTAAAACCCTTCTATAGTAAATCGACTGGAGTTTTTATTTACCTTTTCTAATCCGATTACATAATGATCTGACCCAATATATTTGAGACCAGTTGTCTTGTTTATGAGTTCTCCAGAATTATTTCTGAAGCCCATAATGGTATAGGATGGTAATTGATAAAAACGTCCAACACTTGAGTTGATTTTCCAATTTTCGCTCAATTGATATGATAGTCCAAGACGCGGCGAGATCTGATTAAGCGGGTTTTGCATGTCGGCGTTGTAATTATTAAAATCAGATCTAAGACCAAAACTTAAGGTAAGCTTATCCTTGAAAAGAGCCTTGCTCTCTTGGATGAAAATAGAGCCCTTGTGTAAGTCAAGAACCGAACTAAAATCAACCGTCTGGACGCCATTGGGTGTCGCAATCCTGTTAAAAGTGCTATTGGTGTATTTTGCATATTGATAACCCGCACCCCATTTTGTTTTCCAACCATTTTTAAGTGTATTTCGCTCATAACGTACCTTGTTTTCAATCTCATCACTTTCATAATCAAGAATCAGATTGCTAGGATCGGAAGCATCATTATTTTGGTATTTCTCACTTGTGTTTCGCAGCATATTTCTTGACACAATAAGATCCTGGAAACCACCTTCAAAACGATTTCTCCATTTCACACCGAAAGTGTAATTCCATTGTTCATTGACGGGAATGTTGTTCAGAATATAATTGTTCAATCTGAGTTGAGTGGAATCCTCTATACCGTCATTAGCGCTTTCATTTAAGGCGAATTGATCTAAGGCTCCTAATGAGATGACGGAGATTTCATTGTTCTTGTTAAAATCATGAGTGAATTTCAATTGATAGTCATTGTAAGTAGGTAAAAAGGGCAATTTTAGGGCCTGGAATAAGAACTGTAGATATGATCTTCTCACGGAAAAGATGAAGTTTGATCTCTCTCCAATTGGACCGTCAAAGGTGAGGCCAACATCAGAACTTCCTAATGTAAAGGTCCCGGCAAGTTTATCTGGGTTCCCTTCTTTTTGGTTAAAAACCAAAACAGAACTTAAGCCGTTTGCATAGTTGCTTGGAAAAGCAGAAGAGAAGAAGTCAACTCTATTGATAAAATTTACATTGATTAAACCAACTGGACCTCCTGAGCTACCTTGGGTAGCAAAGTGGTTGATGTTTGGAACTTCTATTCCATCCAAATAAAAGCGATTTTCGCTGGGGGCACCACCACGTATGATAATATCATTCCTGAATGAAACGGTCGGTGAAACACCAGGTAAACTACTAATGACTTTTGAAACGTCTCTGTTTCCACCAGGGAAACGGACAATCTCGTTTTCACCGAGGGTATTAGATGAAGTAGAATTTTCAAGTTTTTTTTCAAAAGGATTGGCTTTTACCGTAAATTCTCCCAAACTATCGGCAACATCTTTTAGTATGAAATTAACGGTAGTAGTTTTGTTTGATTTTACTTCAATTTCATACTGAGTGTTGCTTTGAAAACCAGCAGAACTACAAGTAATGTTATAAAGTCCGACTGGGACGTCTTCTATCAAATAGACTCCATCAAAATCACTTATAACTAACTTATCAATTTGATCTATACTTATTCTTGCATTTAAAATACTTTCTTGATTGGCATCATAAACGATACCAGAAATTGTTCCGGTCTGTGAAAAACTACCATTCACAGAAAGGAAAAGACAGACTATCCAAAAGCTGACGAATCTCATAGCTTCTTTAAACAGCGGTATTGCATAATTGTTTATTTTTAGACAAACATAATAAACTGATAACTGATTTGCATATAGAAAGTACAGAGAAAACACCTGAGGTGTGTTGCCTTGAGAAGGGACTAATATCGATAGAGGGAATATCGATTCCTGAAAACGCATTTGAGTTTTACTCTAAAATATTGAAATGGCTCGAAGATTACCTTGAAGGAGATGCAAAAGAACTCAAGGTTAAGCTTTATTTTACCTATTGTAATACCAGCACCTACCAGATGCTTGGAGCATTTTTCAGACTAATTTCAGACGCATCTAGTTCAGATGTAGATGTGGATTTAGAATGGTATTTTGACGAAGGTGATATGGACATGGAAGATGTAGGCAGTGATTATGCTAAAATCTATAGTGGTTTGGATTTTAAAGTGTTGGAAGTGAAGTAATTCATCGATAAATGAGACCATTCATCTTTTTGTTTAAAACCTTTGTATATAGTTTATTAAATTTAGTGATTAACTGCCTTTGATGAGATTATTTGTTCCAATAAATGTATTATCTAGCCTATTTTTTAATGTAGGTTATTGTTGTTTTGGATATTGTGCCGTTAGCAATTCGTGTTACTCTGAAAATTCATCTAGCCTCATTTCAGTGCGAGCAAACGACTCTAACCAAAAACCTGACTTTAGATGATACGCGCTTTTTTGATTATAGCGCTAATTGGTAGTTGTACAACGGTATTTTCACAGCTTTCGGGATATAACTATTACAATATCCTTTCGATTCAGGCGAGTCAGGTTGCCGGAGGAAGTTCTCATTTAGACTTCCCGGTGTTGATTCAGCATACAGACCCTGATCTTGCTACCACAGCTAATGGTGGTTATGTTGAAAACCCGAATGGATGGGACATTCGATTTACCGCAGTTGATGGCGTAACACTTTTAGATCAACAAATTGAGAGTTATGATCCTATAACTGGTGCTATAGTTTTTTGGGTACGAATTCCAACCCTAAGTAATAGCGTAAATACAAACATTCGTATGTATTACGGGAACGGTAGTATTGTCTCTGATCCAAGCTCTAATGCCGTGTGGGATGCAAATTTTCAAGGTGTTTGGCATCTAGACAATTCAAATGATGGCGCGACCAACTTTACAAATCACTTAGTTACCAATAATGGATCTATCAATGAAGCGAATTCTATAATTGCTGATGGTCAGCAGTTTTCTACAGGAGATTATTTGTCATCTGGAGTAGAATCTGAACTTCAAATTGATGGGGATGTGACGGTTGAAAGCTGGGTTAATTTCAATTCTCTACAAGGCGGCACCGGAGACAATTCAATTATCTCTTGTGGCCTACCTGGACTAACTGCCCCTGAAAACCATATGTACAAACTTAATGTTACGGGGCTGAATCTTTTAAGAGCATATTGGGAGTACGGTTCTGGAATTGCTGAAAGCGTTATTTCTACTATTGGAGCGCCAATATCTACTTCAACTTGGCATCATGTGGCATTTACAAGAGATGTATCTACCAATACGGTCGTATTTTATTTTGACGGTTCGCAACTTGGACTTCCTGTAGTATATGTGAACGACCCAAGCGATGGGGCGTCTGGAGTCTTAAGTTTAGGAGAGAATTTCCCTGGTTTAGACTTAGATGGCAGCATTGACGAACCTAGAATTTCAAATGTTATTAGAAGCAGCGATTGGTTACAGACCAGTTATAATTCAATGTCTGACCCATCATCGTTTTATACAATAAGTTCCAGGATGTCAACAGCACCCGATTGGTGCTGGGCAGAAGACGCACTTGCAGGAAATAATGAAGCCTTTCTGGATTTAGCGACAGATCCTGGGAGCGGGGTTTCTTATGCCGTTGGTTACTTTAACGATGATATATCTCTTGAGTTTCCCACGGGGGTTAACAACACTCCAGATATGTCTGTATTGCTCGGAAATCAGGATGGTTTGGTTGCCAAATATGACCTAAATGGCAATCCGATATGGGCATTCAAAATTGGTGCTCCGGGTCAAGTAGTATGGTGTACCGGAATAGAAATAGGCAATGGTGGTAACATATTTGTTACCGGATACTTTAATGATCAATGTGAGTTCCAAGGTGTCACTGGATCACCAACATCCTTACTTACAGCATTATCTCAGGGTGGAACTAACGAGGAAGCATTTATTGCCAGCTATGACAGCGATGGGAATTTGCGCTGGGTGCGACAGGGTTCAAATATCGGGGAAGCCATGACCAATGATATTGCGACAAATACCACAATGGTTTATGTCATTGGGTGGTTTGAGAACTCTATATCATTTACCGGAGCTCCCAGCATAACATCTAATGACAATCGTGACGCATTTATTGTCGCATACGATCAATCCACAGGGGCGTATCAATGGATATCACGCGCAGGTGATGTTTCAGGGAGTAATTTGGATGATTACGGTGTTGCCATTGCTGCAGATGATAACGAAATATACATCTCTGGTGAGCATAGTGGCATCATTCAGTTCAATGGAGGACCTATTCAGGTAAACGCGCCCACCCCAGGAAAAAATAATATTTGGCTTGCCGAATTAGATGCAGCATCAGGCAATACAAATTGGGCAAATTACATTGGAGGAACGGATGATTGTGAAGCTAATGCCATCGTTATAAATGCTAACGACATATTTATTACAGGAGGGATTAAAGGTGACGTTGATTTCCCTGGAATAGGAACAATCACAGTACCAGGTGCAGACAATGAAATATTTATTTGCTCGATTAAGCGTACAACTCAGGCCACTCTCTGGTATGATATATCAGAAAACGATGATGGTAATCCAGTGTTTGGTGAGGATATCATTTTAGATAATGTTGGAAATGTTTACTACACGGGTATTATGCGTGGTGTTACAGATTTCAACAATGGATTGGATCCTATTAACCATATCGGTGGAGATGATATCTTTGTTTCATCCTATACTGTATCAGGCACATACAATTGGACACAAATAGCCACAGATAATAGCAACATTGTTAGCAACGGAATTGGATGTGATGATGATGGAGGTGTTTATATAGCTGGCATGATGGACAGTCAGGCTAGCTTTGGCTCATTACCAACATTGGCTGATGCGGGCGGCAATGATGCCTTTATTGCCAAAATTTCATGTTCTAACCCTTGTGCTGGCCCAACAATTACTGTCTGCCCACCAGACCTAACCGTAACTGCTGATCCAACATGTAATCATACCATAGGAAGCTATTTAGGTGCTACCACTGCTACCGATGATTGTGGCACAGGCAGTGTAACAATTACCCAGTCTCCCGCGCCTTTCACCGTGCTTGCTGCTGGTCAACACACAATTACAATGACAGCTACAGATGGCAATGGGGATACTGACGTATGCTCATGGGTATTAACTATTGAAGCTGATGTAAATCCGGTAGTTGCAGAATGTGGCGATACTTACCTTGCCCAAACAACCATTGGCCAAGGAGATAATGGCAACGCATTCAGTTGTTATGGTTCCGCTACCAATGGTGAGGATGTTTATTATCAAATCACTGTGCCGTCTGGCAATTATTTGCTGGGGATAACATTAAGTAACGTCACTGATAATGAATCACAGATTAACACGTTCTGGATTGGGCCAGGTTGTCCGCTTGGTGTTACTTGCCTGGAGGAGAATAGGTATGTTGTAGGGGCGCAAAAGTTTATTTCGAATAATCAAAATCAACTTCTCTTTAACGCTGCTGGACCTGGCACCTACTATTTCGTTGTGGATTCTGAGCTAGATGGTGTCACCCAATATGACATTGCTTTTGATTGTATTGTATCAGGTGTAGAATTTGATGAGTCTGGATGCCCACCAGATACAGACAATGATGGAATATACTCAACAATCAATGGGTTACCTACGCTTGATTTAACACCATGCCAAACCGGTGTACAAGTATGTAACTCAATATTTGTGCAAAATGTAATGGCCGGTGAATGGATTGACACAGTTGAAATGACATTAGGGCCTTGTTATACTAATGTTACAAACTTCAGCCCTGATGCTCCGGGTCCAAATGGTTTTTATGATGGAGCCGGAACGTGGAGCGCGACTTTTGATGGACCATCAAACTCAATACAATGGGCGTTTGATTACAGCGGTGCTCAGGATTTGGGAGATGGAACGGGATCTAATTATAATTGCTTAAACTATGACTTCTGTTTTACAGCAGATATCACACCGGGATGTAATTTAGCCTCTGATTTAGACGTATCCATTCATATTGAGGATGATGGTGTTAATGGATTAACGCCCGGTGTGTCCAACGGATTTGATGATGCTGTGGCAAGATTCAATCTTGTAGATCCTCCTCCCACCGTATCATGTCCTGCGAATGTTAACATATCAGTAGACCCGAGTGCCTGCTCCGCTATTGTAAATTCAATTAGCCCAGCAGCTTCCAATGACAATTGCCCGAGCCCGGCAATCACATATGTCTTAACAGGCGCTACAACTGGCTCAGGAAGTAATGATGCCTCTGGAGAGACATTTAATCTTGGTACTACCACTGTTACCTATACTATTACAGATGGGGCTGGTAACACAAATACCTGTGCATTTACGGTAACAGTAAGTGACAATGAAGCACCTACGATAACTTGTCCGGCTAATGTCAACGTTAACAACGATCTTGGGGTGTGTACAGCAGCTGTTACCGGTATCGCTCCTACCTCTGTTGGGGACAATTGCACAGTAGCCTCTGTAACCTATACATTATCTGGAGCTACAACGGGCGCAGGAACCATTGACGCGTCTGGTGAAACATTTAATCTTGGCACTACCACTGTTACCTATACCATTACAGATGGGGTTGGTAACACAAACACCTGTGCATTTACGGTAACAGTAAGTGACAATGAAGCGCCTACGATAACTTGTCCGGCTAATGTAAACGTTAACAACGATCTTGGGGTGTGTACAGCAGCTGTTACCGGTATCGCTCCTACATCTTCTGGGGATAATTGCTCTGTAGCGTCTATTTCATATACGCTTACTGGAGCTACAACTGGTTCGGGAAGTAATGATGCCTCTGGCGAAACATTTAATCTTGGCACTACCACCGTTACCTATACCATTACAGACGGCACTGGCAACACAAATACCTGTTCATTTACGGTGACAGTCATTGATAATGAGTCTCCTAGCATAACCTGTCCGGGGAATCAAATGTTAAGCTTGGATGGAACATGTAATGCAACATTACCTGACTATACAACAGGAGTTGGGGAAACAGATAATTGTGGGGTATCAAGTGTCACTCAGAGCCCTGCAGCCGGGACTAGCATTAACGCACCTACTTTAGTAACCATAACGGTAACAGATAATTCAGGGAATACCACAAACTGTAGCTTTACGGTGAATGTTGAGGACACAACAAATCCAATCGCTTCTTGTCAAAACATTAACGTATACCTTGATGGTACGGGCTCAGCAACAATAACGACAGCAGATATAGATAATGGAAGTACGGATAATTGTTCGACTCCAGCTTTAAGTATGTCGCAGAGTTCCTTCAATTGTGCAGATGTTTCAGTAAGCCCAATAAATGTTACCTTGACTGCAACTGATACAGCCGGAAACACAAACAATTGTATATCTCAAGTAACGGTATTGGATACGATCAAACCAAATTTAACTTGCCCTGGGAATCAGATGTTAAGTTTAGATGGAACATGTAATGCAACGCTACCCGACTATACAACGGGAGTAGGAGAGACAGATAATTGTGGGGTAGCAAGTGTAACACAGAGTCCAGTAGCAGGGACAAGCATAAACGCACTAACCCTTGTAACTGTGACGGTAACAGATAATTCAGGAAATATTCGTAATTGTAGTTTTACAGTAAATGTAGAGGACACAACAGATCCAATAGCTTCCTGTCAAAACATCAACGTATACTTGGATGGAACAGGTTCGGCAACGATTACGGCAGCAGATATCGACAATGGAAGTACAGATAATTGTTCGATTCCAGCTTTAAGTATATCGCAGAGTTCGTTCAATTGTGCAGATGTTGCGGTAAGCCCAATAAATGTTACCTTGACTGCAACTGATACAGCAGGAAATACAGATAATTGTGCGGCTCAAGTTACTGTTCTTGATACGGTTTCTCCCACTGCACTTTGTCAAAATATAACGGTTTATCTGGATGCTTCAGGTGGAGTAAATATTGACGAAACTGATGTGGATGTAGGATCATTTGATAATTGTGCGGTAAATGAGTTAGATATTGATATTGAGGATTTTTTCTGTTCAGATCTTGGAACAAATGTGGTTACATTATCCGTTGAAGATGAAAGCGGTAACATTTCGACATGTCAAGCTCAGGTACAAGTTGTTGATACCATTTCACCCGTAGCTTCTTGCCAAAATATGACCGTCTATTTAGATGGTAGCGGCAGTGCAAGTATTACTGCAAACGATATAGATAATGGAAGTACAGATAATTGTGGTATACCAAGCCTTAGTGTTTCTCAAAGTGTCTTTACGTGTTCAAATCTAAGTTCAAGTCCCGTGAGTGTTCTTCTAACTGCAACCGATAATTCAGGAAATTCAAATAATTGTTCTGCTTTAGTCACTGTTTTAGATACAATCTCACCGACCATCAGTTGTCCTGCAAATATTACTCAATGTGATAGTATTGTGAATTATTCAAATCCGATAATCTCTGATAATTGTGTTGGACCTTCTCTAAATTTAATATCCGGATTAAGTTCCGGTTCAGATTTCCCTGTGGGCGTTACAAATGTGGTATATGAGGTTTCAGATGCTAGTGGTAACATAAGTACATGTGATTTTAATGTTGAGGTGTTGCCTCTAATCAATTCAGATTTTATATTACCCGATACTTTGTGTTTATCTATTGGTATATATGATTTGGAAACCGGTGTAACATTAAATAATGGAGAAACCCAACAGTTTTATTCAACGAATGGAGCCCAGATAAATGCCAATAACTTTTTACAAGGCAATAATTCAGGACCTGGGTATTTTGAAATCACCCACGTTGTGTCGAATGGATTCTGTTCTGACACCACAGTAAAAAACATTGAACTAGTCGCAACAGTTCAAAATGGTTTTGATTTAGGACCATTCATTTGTTCAAACTTAAATCAAGTTAATCTAAACGACTACCTAGATGCAGGTGTTTCGGACACGGGATATTGGTCCGGTCCATCTGTAATGCAAGATTCTCTGTGGGATCTTTCTGGGCTTGATGGAGTTTATGCTTTAGATTATATTATTCCTCAAGGACAATGCTCAGACACTGCTATGGGATCAGTTCTTGTGCATCCAGATGTTGATCCTTCGATAGATTTGATTGACTCAATTTGTGAAAGTGAAACTGTATTATTAGATAACTATATTCTTGGAGATGCAGGAGGAGTATTTACAGGTCCACAAGTAACAAATAATGTGTTGAATACAACAGGACTTGGATCTTATGTCCTTATAAGTTATGAGGTTGGAGAAATTGGCTGTCAAGAGCAGGATATGGATAGTATTTTTGTTGAGTTAAAACCAAATGTATTTATATCAGTTGATACTGCAATCTGTGGAGATTCAATTCAATTTAACCCGAATTACTCAGGTTTGTCAATAAATTGGTTGAATCAAGCTAATGTGACATTTGCATCAAATAACAACCCAAACAGTGATATCATATTTTCGAACGAAGGGAATTATGATTTAATCTTAGAGGCATTTACGCAGCAATGTGTTAATTCGGATACGGTGAATGTTTTGGTTTATTTTGAACCAACCATTGTGGATGCAGGACCAGATCAAAATATCGCATTTACAACGAGCACCTCCATGAATGCCCTACCACCAGATTATGGTATTGGAACATGGTTAAATTTATCCGGATTGCTTATTGATGATCCAAGCTCTGAAACAAGTCTTATCGATAATTTACAAATTGGTGATAATGAATTAATCTGGTCAGTCAGCAACGGAGTTTGTCCTGTTAGTTACGATACAGTCATTATTCTTGTTAAGGAAATTGAGATTGTAAGTGGATTTTCGCCGAATAACGATGGTAAGAATGAATACTTTCATATAGAAGGCTTGGAGCATTTAGGAAGAGTTAAGCTGAGTGTTTTCAGTAGATGGGGTAAACTAGTCTTTGAGGAAGAAGAATACCAAAATGATTGGAATGGAGATGGTTTTAATGGTTCTTTACCAGCGGACACCTACTACTATATTATAGAATCAGATTTAAATAAGCAGTACAATGGATACATTGTGATCAGGAGATGATAAAAGTTATTTTAAATATGGTTTTCATGGGTTCGATTTTCTTGGGAAGAGCCCAATTTAATCAGAATCATGCACATTATTTAGTTAATCCAGAGATTCAAAACCCTGCTTTTATCGGCTACAATGTTGAGCCACAAGCTGCCTTTATTTGGCGTCAACAATGGACGGGGATAGAAGGAGCACCAAGTACACAGTGGCTTTCTTACGATACACGTTTCCCTGATAACAAGAACGCCATTGGTGGATACATTTCAATGGACCGTTTAGGAGTAAGCCAGATGGTTAAAATTGCTCCGGGCTATTCCCATAGTTTTACCCTTTCGAAAGGTCTAAAATTCGCCCTTGGATTGAACGCAGGGCTATCGATAGTTAATCATAACTGGTCGGATCTGGACGTCCAAGATGCTAGTGATGAGTTATTTGCTCAGGGATCACCAACTTTTATTTCGCCCAATTTAGCATTTGGTTTGAGATTGAATTCAAAGAAGTTTTTCGCGGGTATTTCCATTCCGGAATTTTTCAATCAAAATTCTAGAAATTCTCTTCTTCAAGGAGGCACAACTCAAATCCAGTTATTTTCAGGTTATCAGTACACTTATAACCGTGATATCAAATTCATTCCTGGTATTGCTTTTAAAGCTAATTTTAATGGAGATTATCAATTTGATGCAAACCTAATTGGAAACTACAAGGATCTGATAAGTCTGGGTTTAAGCGTCAGGCAAAAGGACGCTTTAGGAGTGCTCCTGGGTATGAAAGTAAATCAGCAATTCAAATTTTCATACGTGTATGAATTAACAACATCTGATTTAAGTACCTACTCCAGAGGAAGTCATGAATTGAGTTTACGATATTTATTCTCGTATAATAATAAGCTAGTAAATCCCCGTTTTTTCTGATGAGATTATTGATATTATTGGCTTTGTTAACGGGTAGTTTAATATCTAAATCGCAGGATTATACTATGGATACGCTTAATGATATAAATTCCAAGGGTCAAAACTATGGCATACAGGAATTTGGGTCAAAGCTATATTTTATTTCAAGTCGTAAACACCGCATGCATGCAAGCTTTTATGCGGATTCTTTAAGAAATACGGACATCCTTTTTAAGGATTCGAGCAGTATTTCCTTTCTGCCAAGAACTATTAACAGTACGCTGCATGAGGGTCCTTTTACTATTAATAAATCGAATGATACGATTGTGTTTTCAAGATCATTAAAGAATAATAATGAATCAGTTTCATTGTTTTATTCATTTAGAGAAGACACACTAAAAAAATGGAGTAAAGCAATAAAAATTGATATCAAACTAGAAGCCTCCTTTTTTGGACACCCACATTTCGGAGAGAATGGAAAATTTTACTTTAGTTCAAACAGTGATGACGGATTTGGGGGCTTAGATATTTACATGGCTGATTTTAAAGATGGTTTAGTGTCATCAATAGAAAACCTTGGCCCAAAGGTTAATACGGAAAGCTCAGAAGCTTATCCTTTTTTATGTAACGGGGTTCTATATTATTCGTCAGATAGACCATCAAAATACGGGGGCATTAACATTTTTTCTTTTCTCCGAAATTCAAATTTCGGCTCAATAATTTTAGATGACCCAATTAATACTGATGCAGATGACTTTGCATATACCACCTATAGTGGAGGAGAATACGGTTATTTCTCATCTAACAGACAAGGTAAGGATGAAGTATTTAAATACATTTACGAATACCCTGAATTCGATGAATGTGTCGAACAGGAAGAAGTTTATTTCTGCTATGATTTGGAAGAAACAACATACCAGGAGGCCGATACACTTCCTCTTCGTTTTGAATGGGACTTGGGAGGAGGAATAATAAAAAATGGTCGTTCAATTTATTACTGTTTTCCTGATACCGGGCACTACGATATAAAAGTTAGTTTAATAGACACTATCCAACCTGATATTCGTTATGATTTGGCAAGCTATTCTTTGGACATAAGTAAGTCAATTCAAATCAGAATGAAAGCACCTGATACGCTTAAGGTGAATTATGATTTTACTTTTAAACCTGATTTCAGCCAATTGCCAGGTTATGAAGTTCAAGAAGTATTTTGGGACTTTGATGATGGATTAATTCGTACCTGGAATAGTACACATAGCTTTTTAGATCCGGGGACCTACTATCCATCCATCAGTGCACTTGCCTTGAATAAAGAGAGTGGTGAGGTAGAAAAGTTCTGTACCTACAAAAAAATAATTGTTATTGATAGCTCCGAGCTAGAATTGGATTTGGTGATGTATGAAGACTTTGGTTATAATCAGATTAGCTTAACTGAGGATAGTCTGGAAAACACCTATAATCTTGCTAATGAAGACTTGGTATTTGCAGTTCAGATACATGAATCAGATACCCTTTTTCAATATCCATTAGAGAGATTTCCTCATGTTGAGGATAAAATCTATATAAGAGAGCTTCATGACGAAAGATACTCTTATGAAGTATTGTACACGAGAGTATTATTGGAAGGAATGCAGAATACCAAAGATTTCCGTGTGGTAGATTCTTCTTCAAGCATAGTTTCATTTGACTATAAGTACTATATGAATGATTCCAGTTTCGTTTCACAATTTAGCTTTGAGGATGCCCTATTGTTATTTGGAGAACTGCCTGAAGAACTAAAAAATCAAATTATAGCGGCAGATACTTCAGAGCCGATTGCTACGGTTTATTTTGATTTAAATTCAAGTGCGCTAGATAGAATTGCACGAGATTCCGTAAAAAGAGCACTTGATTTTTTGAATGAGGGTCAAAAATTTGCGCTTTATGGATATACGGATGCTACCGGAACTAATGATATGAATGATAAGCTCGCAGATGAGCGCGTTGAATCTGTATATAGAGAGCTAAAAAGAATAGGAATAACACATGATGATATTGTAAAACGCGGATACGGTAGCAGGTATGCAAGCCTGATTAAGAAAGATGGCAAAGTTGTTGAGAACCAGCAAGACAGAAAAGTTGAAATAAGATTAATCGAATGAAAAAATATATACTAATACTATTATTAATACTACTTGTTTTTGATAGTACGTCTCAGGCAGTCCCTGGGAAAGAGGAAAATATACCCTTCCTAGTAACCTTTGGATCAGGGGCAGATAAAACTCATGGGGATGATGATCATTGTCAAGTGTTTTTCTTTAAAATTCCTAAGGAAATAAAAACTCCGATTTATATTAAAGTTTTTGATCCGGAAGTTGGTGGAAAAAATGATGAAGCCATTGCGGGTTTTAATACCAAAACAAAATTTAGTATTTACGGCGGTAAAGGAGCGTATTCAGATAAAGATGCTAGAGGTGTTAGTCCAAAGGGGAATTATAAAAGTGGCGTTTTACTGCATTCCAAGAGTTTCTCGATAAGTGAAACTTATGATAATAAATGGTATAGTTTCGGTCCAATAAATCCTGCTGAAGGCGAGTACATTAAATCTATGGATTCTTATATATTTAAGGTTATTTGTCAGGGAATTTCGGGAGATGATGGAAATCTATATCGCTACTTTTTAAGTAGTTCGAAGAGTAAAAATATTCCAGTCGAGGGAGGGAATGCATTTACCTACGAATATACCGTGCGTCTGCATAACAATAGTTCGGAAGTATCACATATATATCCTTATATTGATAATAGTGTTATCAGTTTAATGCAGTTTAATTTTGACTGGGATTCCGATGGAGCAGTTAAGTTGTACTCAAGATCGAAATTGGGAGAAAAAGCGGTTGTTTCAGGTGATGGCGGTTGGAAAAAAAGCAAGCATATGATTACGGAAAAAGAGAAAAATAACTGTATAGATATGCGTTTTGAAAAAAGTAAAACAAATCCTTTAAAAAACAATAATGTAGTATTCTATGTAACCAATCAATATGGAGAATTCCTCCCATTTTACGCCGTTCCTTTAGGAAGTTATAGTCCAGATGGAGGAGGGAATATAACAGTTAAACCAGGCACTAAAAAAACTAAATGAGTTTTAAGTATTTAATTTTTCTTGGGTTTTTATATCCAATTATTTCTTTCGGACAAAATTTTCAATTTGAATTCTTTGCCTTTGAAGATGGACTAGTAAATCCTTTTATCTATGATATAGAAGAAGGTCCGAATCATCAACTGTTTATAGCTTCTGGTGATGGTCTAGGTGTATATGACGGAAAATCTTTAGAAATACTGAATGTTGCAGATGGTTTGTCAGAAAGCTTTGTAACTAAGCTTTGTACCCATAAAAACAAGCTCTTTATCGGTCATCAAAATGGCATGCTAAGTACCTATGAAGATGGACGACTGAGCACAGTTAACTTAAAGAAGGATTCGGAGTATAAGGTTGTTGACCTTCTTTCATATAAGAATTCTTTGTGGGTGCTTTACCAAGATGGATCACTGCTGCAACTAAATGACGGAAAGGAGAAATGGCATAAGATAAAAGATATAGAAGGAGCAAATACATTGATTGCCTGGCAGGGTAGTTTGGTGATTTCGTCTGCTGATGGCTTGATAATTTTTAAAACAAAGTCTGGACAGCTAATAAAGAAGGAACACTTAATTCAAGGAAAGAGTATTTCAGCGTGTTCTAGCTTTGGTAATAGCATGATACTCTTCAGCGATGAGGGTTTTTATGCTATCAACTCAAGTTTGGTTGCTCATAAGTTGCATTTTGCAAAGGAAATTGAGGTTAACTCAATTGAAGTCGATTTTGGAAATAATATCTGGTTGTCCTCATTTGAAGGCGCTTTTCGTTGTTCTTTTGATTCCACCAATAATAGTATAAACGTACTTCAGTCCTTTAAGGCAGAGAATGGACTAGGAACTGAAAATATTCAGTGTATTTATACCGATTTTGAGAACAATATCTGGTTTGGTACATATGGGAAAGGAATTGCTCGACTTCAAAATGATTATCTATCCTTTTATCCATCAAAAAATGAAGAAGAAAGAGTAAATCATATTCAATTTAAGGATTCACTCCTTTTATATTCGGAAGGAAATAAGCTTATTGCTAGTGATTATGGTTATAGCCAGGAGTATTATAGGATTGGCGGAGCCGCAGATGGACTGCCAAACTCGGAAATTTCAAGGTTTATATGGACTGATGATATGGGGCTATGGATTGCTTACCGAGAAGAGGGCTTATACCGTAGACTAGAAAATAATTCATTTAAAAAGGTAGATTTATCTCAAACAGTCTTAAGCAATACGGTTTATGATATTCTACCAGTTGGTACAAGTATATTCGTAGCTACGGAAGATGGAGTATTCGAATTAAATTCACTTGGGGATATTAAAAAGCATTATTCCACAGCCAACGGCCTTAGGCATAATAAGGTACATTGTCTTTACGCGGATAGATATAATACTGTATATGTAGGCTCAAGAAGTAATACGCTTTCATATATTAAGGATCAACGTATTTACGAAATTGATATTCCCTTTGAAGGCTCCATACTTGATATTACCAGCATTTTTATTGATGATAATGGTAAATGGGTTGGAACTTCTTCAAATGGAGTTCTCAATCTAGACAATGGGAATTATGTTTGGTTGAATAAGAGGGCTGGTTTATATTCCAACAATATAAAGGGTATTAAAAAATTTCAAGACCAATACCTTTTTATTCATCGAGACGGATTGACGCGCTATGATTACACATCATCTAAAATGGTGGTACATGATAAGTCCAATGGCTTCTCCGGGCAAGCCATGGATTTGGCTTCTGCTTGGTCATCTAATTCCAGCTTATGGATAGGGACTTCAAAAGGATTAATTAGATATAGCCCTAAAGATGAAAACAAAATTACAATTGCTCCAAAGGTTTTTATTGATAAAATCACAGTTAACAATAAGGACTACCCACGGCAAAAAATTAAAAACCTAAAGTATAAAGAATACAACATAAAATTTGTAGCAAAAGGTATAAGCTTTGCCAATGAGAACATAAGTTATAAATACAAGCTCGAAGGTTTTGATGAGAGTTGGCAAACGCTTCAAACCAACAATCCGATCTTCACTTATAACAAACTGCCTTATGGCACCTATCAGTTTAAACTAATGGCATGTTTGGACGGTGAATGTTCTGATGAAGTTATGAGTGATAAGTTTACGATAGATCGGCCATATTATCTTAAATGGTGGTTCTTCGTATTGGCTGGATTATTCTTAATCTGTATGGTGTTTTTAATACTTTACTTAAGAACTAGAAACCTGAGAAAAATTAGGAACTATCTAGCTCATAATCTTGAGGTGAAGACAAAGGAGGTTCGCGAACAAAATGCTCTTTTAGAGTCCAAAAACAAAGACATTACGGATAGCATCAATTATGCTCAAAAAATACAACAAGCTATGCTTCCAAGTAGTGATTTTTTGGAGGCACTTTATTCAGATTCATTTTTAATTTATAAGCCTAAAGATATTGTATCAGGAGATTTTTATTGGCATAAAGAATTATCAGACTCTCTTAGGATTATAATTTGTGCAGATTGCACGGGACATGGTGTTCCGGGTTCATTGTTAACCATGGTTGGAGGAGCATCATTCCAAAAAATTATCTCTGAAATGAACGAGCCAGACCCTTCTTCTTTTTTGGTGAGATTAGAAGATGAGTTTCGGGAAAATTTAAAGAAGAATGAACAAGGAGGAGATTTAAATTATAACCTCCCAGATGGAATGGATTTAGTTGTTATGATACACAACCATAAATCTGGTGAGGCGGTGTTTGCAAGTGCCAGACGTAGTTTTGTAATACGAAAGGAAGGAGATTGGCAAATTGTAAAAGGCGATCGCTTTTCCATTGGAGGTGATGCCGAGAATAAGGAGTTTACAAACCATGCTTTTAATCTTAGCGCCGGAGATCGTGTCTATTTGTTTTCGGATGGGTACCCTGACCAAATTGGAG
Source organism: Flavobacteriales bacterium (assembly GCA_964230025.1). Classification (GTDB taxonomy): domain Bacteria; phylum Bacteroidota; class Bacteroidia; order Flavobacteriales_D; family JAUILH01; genus CAXRFO01. The sequence goes on from CAXRFO010000010.1 coordinate 34,757, forward strand.
GTCCGAGGAACCGTAAAATAATGACAGGAAATGTATTTAAGATGCTACAAGAGACGCAAGATATGCCTGTTTCTTTACAGGGAGAGTACTTATTTGAGTATTATTCAAAGTGGAAGAAAAATGATATGCAATTGGATGATGTTTTGTTTTTGGGCTTTGAAATCTAAGGAAGCCTAATTCCTATAATTAGGATGTCATCAACTTGCGAGTACCCAACCAACCAATCATCTAATTTTTTCTCTAAATGCTCTAATTGCTCGGTACCTGGTTTTTTGTTAACCAACATTAGGTCATTCAAGAATTGACGCCCTTTATATTTTTTACCTTTCGGTCCGCCAAACTGATCGGGAAGTCCATCTGAAAAGAGATAAATCATATCTCCAGAATTTAATTGGTGGGTATCTAAATAAAATTCTTTTGTGTAGCCTTCATAGCCACCGCCAATAGGGAAACGGCTGCCCTTAAAGGCCATAACCTCTCCATTGTTGGTAAGATAATAAGGTCTCATGGCACTTGAAACACGAACTCTATTTGTTTTTAAGTCAATTTCGCAAACACTGATGTCCATCCCATCTCTAGGTTGATCGCCATGTTCGGTGCTCAATATTTCCATTAACTCCTTATCAAGTGAATAGAGCATTTTGTCAGGAGAATCTACATCCGGTCGCTTCATTAAATCTTGAAGAATTGCCGAGCCTATCAAGCTCATAAAGGCTCCAGGAACTCCATGTCCTGTCGCATCTGCACATGCGATAACAACACGACCATCAGGAGTGGTATTCATCCAGTAAAAATCTCCTGAAACAACATCTCTTGGTCGGAAAAGAATAAAGGAATCGGGAAAATATTCTTGTAATTGCGAGAGTTTAGGTATCACCGCTTTCTGAATCCGCTGGGCATAATTAATACTATCGGTAACATCCTTATGAATTTCTTCAAGTTCCTCCTTCTGTTCAATTACCTCTTTGGTGCGTTTTGAAAGCTCTGTCTCCAAATATGCTCTGACTTTTTTCTGTCTTCTTTCACGGTAATAAATTAATCCAACAATTAAAGCTATACTCCCAATTGTGACTAGACTAATAAACCAAGTTTCTTTCCAATAGGGCGTTGTGATGACCACTCTAACACTTGCTGTTTTATCTGAACAATAACCATCTGCGTTACAGGCTCTAACTAAAAAGGTGTAATTACCCTCTTCAAGTTTTGTGTAAGTAGCAAATCCATCACTTCCTCCTTTTATCCAGTCAGCATCATATCCTTTTAACTTATATTCATAACTGATATCTCTATTGTTATTGAAGCTTAAGCCTATGAAATTAAATTTGACCTTATAGCTGCCATAGGGTAGCTTAATTGTTTTGTTATCAAATAGTTTATCGATATCATTTCCCGTCACATTTACTCCTACTAGGTTCGTTAAAGGTGGAATTTTATTGACGGTATTTTTTCTACTTACATATTTAAATACACCTTTGTTGGTACCGAACCAAACGTTATTATCGGCGTCAACATAAATGGCATTCGGCAAACAGTCTCCATCAAAACCAACCCTTTTATCAAAGCGTTTAATATCTCCTGTTTCAATATCTATTTTTGAGACTCCAGCACGGTGCCCAATCCAAATATTTCCATTTTTATCTCCGCTCAGAGAGTAACAATACTCCGATTGAAGGCCGTCCTCAACTGTAAAATGCTCTACATTCTTTTTGTCATAGAGGAAAACACCATCTCCTTCTGTGGCAATCCATATATTACCCAGAGAATCGCCCCCTATTGAGGTCATCGATAATGTGCTACCATCGTTCTTAATTTCAATTTCATCCAATTCGTTTCCTTTAAGGCGAAGGAGATAATTTGAAATAGAAGCAACGTATATGTTAGGGTTATTAGGGTCTTTAAAAAATCCGTTTACTCGATTATGTAAAATACCTTGTTCTGAAGCCTTAATACTTACGGTGCTGTCAATGGTGTTGAGACTGTAAAGACCATTTTTTGTGGCAATATGGATGTATTGGTCGGATCCATTTATTGCTAGAATACTGTTACTGTTATTATCCAAACTATACCGGAAACGATTAAATTCACCTTGCTCGTTAGGTCCATAATAAACTCCTGAATCTTTTGAGCCTAGCCAAAATTTGTTTTCTCGGTCTAGAAAAATGGAAGTGATCGGTGATTTAGGAAGACCGTTATTTTCATTCCAAACTTCTATTTCACCATTTTTCTTGTTTTCAGAAACAACACCTTTATCCACAGCAAAATAGTAATGTGAGCTATCGACATATATGGCGTAAACATTATCTGAAATAAGACCAGATTTGTCTTTGTGCATTACAAAGTCATTATCCGAAATTTTGTAAAGCGAATTACCGGCAGTTCCTAACCAAATATTTCCTTCACGATCCTCAAAGGAGAGGTTTGGCAAAACATCATTTAGTTTACTACTCTCGTTTAAATAAATAATGTCGATATAATCATTTATACTTTGAGAGTAATTAGCTTTTATAAGCCCGTTGTCCAACGTACTGATCCAAAGATTTCCTTCAAAATCTTCCGTGATGTGTACGATACTAAATTGCTCAAAACCTACTCCAATTTCATCAACCGTGATGAATTGTGAAGCAGTAAGGTCTATATGGATTTTTAACAAGCCATTACCTTCCGTTCCTAGGAAGAAAAGTCCATCTTCTTTTTTGCTTTTTGTAATCGTTTTTATTGGGACAAATGGGATTTTAGATGGATGCATTAATTTCTTAGGATTTCCATCTTTGTCTACCTGAAATAAATGAAGACCATCCATGGCCGCAACCAGCATAAGGTTGTTATTTGCAAACGCCACATCAAAAACTTCCATTTCGAAAAATGCCTCTTTATGGAAGTGATCAACAAAATTTTCGTCAAGACTTACTACTCCTTCATTTTGAATAATGCACCATATTCTCCCGTCTTCATCCTGTTTAATACTGGTTATTGGACTTTTAGGACTGTTCTTTAGGATGATTTTTTTGAATTTACCGTTTTTGTAATAAGATAAATCACCATTTCTGTGCCCCCACCATAGGGTCTTATCTGCATCAGTAAACCCACAAGAAACAAGGTTTTCTGCCAGTCCGTCAGACACGTTAAAGTTTTCAAAACTAAAACCATTATAACGCGAGACTCCATCTCCTGTACCTATCCACAAATAGCCTTTGTTATCTTGAAGAATGCTATATATAAAAGGCTTGAATTTATGTTCTTCATTATCATAATGATTAATGTTAAAAGCCTCTTGCGCTTTTACACCAACAATTAAAAAAGCAAATATGCCTAACAGAAAATACTTATGCATACTATTTTACGCCAATTTTATAACCGTACTTAGGAATTCCTCCAATTGGAGCAGAGTAGAAGGGCATGTATTTTCCGTATTGGTTTGTCAAGTTGAAAACCACATTATTGTTGGTTATTTTTTTGTTTTTATCCTTAATAAATTGAATGTCTTGAGACGAGTTTTTCTCAGCTTCATCAATGTCGTACGTACTTCTGCTCCAATGGTTGTCTCCACTGGATGTCAATACAAGCCCTTTTTTAGTTTTAGATACCAGCCTAATTTTTCCGTCTGAATCCCAGTCAAAATTGGCTTGCTTTACGGAAGTGACAGAGTTTTCAATGAAAGGATAAATGTGTGAGGTTTGATTCACATCATCGTGTAGTCTAAAGCTATATTCAAAGGTGAAAGCGTTTCCTCCTTCAACATTGGTGTTGGCGTTTCTTTCAACAGAAAGGTAGTAACGAAATAAATTTCCATCATCTCCAGAAACACCTTGAGCAACTATTTTAAAGACATATCCGCCATATTCAGGCATGTCTTCACCAGTCGTAGGATCAAAAGGACCAAAAGTATACCATTTGTCATCATATGTTGACTCCGTACCAAAGCTTTTACTTTTTAAAAGTGTTCCCTGCTTATAGTCACCTTCTGGATTTTCCTTTCGGCTAGCTTCATTGGAAACACAACCCTTTCCTCCATATACTGTGAACTTTGTTGTCGTGTTTTCATCCCCTTTAATCTCATCATGCTTTCCTCCTACATTAGGGTCAAATACTCTAATGTAAAAAGGTTTGGTGTGTTTTTTTGGAACTACAAAATACATGATCATAAGGTTGTCATCATCTCCCCAACTACTTTTCGCATTCTTTCCAAAATTAATTAAGAAAGGAATATTCTCATCTCCACTAGGAACAGCTTGCCCCCATGAAAATTGAGCCATCATACTTAAAATAATAGTGATACTTAATAATTTTACCATTGAATATTTTCTTCTTTTAGTTTAAATAGTTTTACTCGTCCCATTTCGTCATATAGTGCGAGTTGAAAGCTGTGAGGAAGTGATCGACCAGGGAGGTCTACCACAAAACCTGTCCTTAAATTTCGACCAAACATCCAAATTGCATGTACCGGTTCAAAATCATCTATGTTGTGTTTTAGCACATTGAGTTGAATTCTCGTTTTAGCACTATCTCCCCATTTTGCTTGTAGATTAGGGTCGTTAGATGGAGTAGCTGTATATTGAAATTCTACCGTATCAATACTGCGTTTTAGTATTTTATCCTTGATTACTAATCGTATGTCGTAAGTGTCAGCTTTCTCAAAACACTTTTTCCATTCGTAACCAATAAAGGAACTTCCATCGGAACAGGTCCAAGAAAATTCAAAATTTTCCAGGTTTTTTCCGCTTTCGTAGCCGGCTTCATAGAAGGTAGGACATTTGTCACTCTTAAAAATGCTATCATATTCTACTTCTGGAAAATCAATGCTCATTTGATAGATCTGGTCATATTCTTTTCTACTTGAACTAAAATACCCTAAGTTTTTATCGCTCGAATAGTAAATACCATAGTCATTGGCAGAGCTATTTATGGGGTGAGGTAATGCCACCGCATCAATCCAGTTAAAGTCATAAAATTCAGAGTAATATATGTCTAAACCACCAACATTTGGTGGGCGGCTATCACTCGCAAAGTATAATTTCCCATCATCCGATAAAAAGGGGAAAAGTTCATTTCCTTCTGAATTTACTCCCTTTCCAAGGTTTACGGGGTTGGTCCAACCATCTTCTTCCAAACGAGAAAGGTAAATGTCAAATCCTCCATATCCTCCGGGCATGTCACTGGAAAAATATAACTCCTTTCCATCCAGACTCAGAGCAGGATGCGCAACACTGTATTTGGTATTGTTGAAAGGGAATGCTTTTTCCTTTTTCCATGAACCATCCACCCATTCATATAAATAAAGGCCCACTCTAAATACATCATCTTTCTCATGCATGTTTTTCGTAATGCACATGATGCTGTCATTTTTCGCGAAACTAACGGGTCCCTCGTTTTTATCCGAAAGAATTTCGGGAGCAAAATCTCTACTCTCATTAAAATAACAAACCTTTACTTGAGAAAAAGGACTTTTATTCTGCCGTTTATTGATGTGGCAATAAACCATAAGGCCTTTGTGCATCTGAGGACAGAAGATATCTGATTTTTCATCTATCTGTAGATGCTTAATTTGATAGTCCTGCCCGAATACCTTTGTAATCGGTATCATTATCAAGATGATGAATATGTAAATTATCCTACTCAAATTAAAATATTCGTTACTAAATATACACAATTGTTACTTTTGTTACTATTTACATTCCATAAATGCGATAAATCATTTTTGAAAGGGGATAAAACATATAATTCTGACGTTGAAAAGAAGCTGATCATAGCAAGCAAACGAGATCATCGTTATTTTGCACCGATATATGATCACTATTTTGAGCGTATTTTTTACTTCATCCTAAAAAGGGTGGCAAGTAAAAATGAAGCCGATGATTTAACCCAACAGGTCTTTATCAAGGCAATGATGAAAATTGGCTCTTATGAAGACAGGGGGTATGCTTTTTCATCTTGGCTATTCAGAATTGCCATTAATGAGGTGAATATGTTTTACCGTAAATCAGGAAAAAATCAATCCGTTGAAATCAATGAATCGGATGCAATTAGTGTTATGGCTGAGATTGAATTGGGAGAAAGCACCGATGAAATTGAAATAATGCTGGAATGCTTGGAAGCCATGGATGATGCAAAATCTCAATTGGTGGAACTGCGCTTCATGGAAAAGAAGTCCTTTAAAGAACTGGCTGAAATCTATGGTATTTCTGAAGCCAGTGCAAAAATGCGGTTGTATAGAATATTGGAAAACTTAAAAAAAGATATAAATTCAAGACTGGGAAATGGCTAAGTACAAGTTAAATAAAGAGGACAAAAAGCTTAGCAAGGAAGAACTTGATAAGATGAAAGACTTTAAAAAGCTTTCGCACCGTTTTGAATCTATGACAAAGCGCCCAAAACCTTTGTATAAAGACCGAAGGTTTTTTATTGCCTTAGTTGTAATTGTTTTGTTGGCCTATCTACTTTCAAAGGTGGCTTAAAGCTGAACAAGCCAAACACAAACATCATCTAGTTGTTCAAAATCACCTTTCCAGTTTTCAAAAGCTTCTTCTAGGTCTCTTTTTAAATTACTGCTATTGCTTCTGTGGTTTTGCAGAATCAAGTCTTTAAAACGACTTTTCTTAAGTTTTTTCCCGCCGGCTTTCTCGCCCGCATCACCTCCAAATTGGTCTATGTAGCCATCTGAGAATAAAACTAGTAAATCTCCTTTTTCAGTTTGGAAATTTTCGCTTTCAAAGGGCTTTTTGTTGGCGTATTTCCCAACCGGTTGTTTGGTAGCCTTAAGCTCAATGATTTCTTTTTTGCGGATGATCCAAAGTGGATTGTTTGCACCTGAATACTGAATTTCTTGTTTTTGTTTGTCCCATTTGACCAAACAAATGTCCATCCCATCTTTGATATCGTTCTCATCAGATGTAAAATTGGATTCTACCAATTCACTGGTTCTATCTAGTATCTCCCCAGTTGTTTTTAAGTTAAATTCATTGGTAGAACGGAATAAGGCATTCATGCAAACCACACTTACCATGGCTCCAGGTACGCCGTGTCCTGTGCAATCCGCCACAGCAAAAAACACCTGCTCTTCAGTTTCATTGAGCCAGTAAAAATCCCCTGCTACGATATCTTTTGGTAAGTAGATCAAAGCATGTTCTTCGACATGTTTATCCAAAATTTTCAGATCGGGTAGGGCGGCATCTTGCAGGCGCTTTGCATAATTGATGGAATCAATAATTTCTGTATTCTTTGTCTCAATTTCAGCGTAAGCCAATCCCAACTGGTCATTTTTTGCCGAAAGCAAGGCATTGTTCTTTTTGTTTTGGATCAGGAGGAAAATAATGCCCCCAATGACCAAAAGACTAGCGGCTAGTATAACCATCAGTAGGTTACTTTTTTGCTCACTTTTCTCTTTTTCGAGTTTACTTTGAAGACTGTCTCGCTCTGCGGCTTTTTGCTTATTCTCTGCCGCTAAGGCTTTCTGTGCAGCTAATTCCTTCTCATTTTCAAGTTTTTCGGTTTCGTATTGGGTTTTGAGTTCTTGTATTTTGCTTGCAATTTCAGTTAGATTTAAACTGTCTTTCAATTCATAGGATTTCCACAGATAATTGTAAGCCTTTTCATAGTCTCCCAGAATAGAGTAGAGGTAGGACATTTCCTTACCTCCTTCCATAACATAGTTCATCATTTGATGTTCTCTGGCCTTTGCCATCCCCCAGTCAAAATAGGCTATGGCTGAATCGTACTGTTTATTTTCTGCAAAGGTGGCAGCAATGTTTAAAATGCTCGCAGGTAAATATTGTGGTGATCCCAATTTGAGGTTGATTGTCAAACTCTTTCTGAAGTAAACGATACAGGAGTCAAGATTACCGTCTTGAGAATAATTCTTACCTATGTTGTTGTATATGCCTCCAAGACTCTCTAAATCTCCCATGGCGGTGAGTGAATCTGCGGCGTTTCTCAGCAGCTTAATTGCTCCCTTGTAATTGCCTTTTCGGTTTTCTATGATGGACAGTCCAAAAAAGAAAGAAGGCAGGTTTTTGTAATCCTTGTTTTCAATGCAGATATCGTACCCTTGCTGATAGTATTTGGTTGCATCATCCAATTGCCCCATTTGTACTTGGATATTTCCCATAATGAGAGAGGCGCCGGCCAGCACTTTTATATTGTTCTCACGCTCGGCTATGGTTAAAGCACGTGCTACAAGGGTGCCTGCACTGTCTAAATTTCCTTGCTGAAAATAATTCCCGCCCATGTTGATATAGGCGCTGGCTTCAAGCTCATAGAGCTTTTTTTCTTTTGCAAGCACTGCGGATTTATTATAAACTTCAAAGAACTTTTTGAGATCGAAAAATTCGTAGTAGCGCGCTTGAGTTTGAAGGTTTTTTACTTTTTCCTCGGCTGATTCTATGCTCGGGTAGGCTTTTTGAAGGCTATCAATTTTGTCCTTGTATTCTTGCTGTGTTAGTCCAACTAGACCAAGCGTCAGAAAAAAACACAAAAAAAGACTTTGTAGCTTAAGCATACAATAAAACTAAGAATTATATTTTACCTAGAAAGTTGTTTGCCGCATTTAGAACAATATCTGATTGTTCCTTCCAAGGACTATGGCCACAATTTGGAATGAAAAGTTTTTCAGCTGAAGCGCCTACACCGTTTATGATTTTGTCCAATTGCTCTTCAGATCCATATTCATCGTCTTCTCCTTGAATGGCTAAAACGGGACAGTTAATATTTTCAAGACCCTCCTCAATGTTCCATTCACGAAAACGTTTTAAATGCCAAGTATCCGACCAGGCATAAAAAGTTTGTTCTGTTTTAGGACCGTGATACTTTTCCAAGGCTGATTTGAGTTTACCCTCTTTAAAAATGTCAACCACAGGCGTAATTCCTTCAAGGGTAATGTCTTCAACAAACACGTGGGCGGCTTCCGAGATAATTCCCACGATATTTTGAGGGAAATTACTGGCATAAATGTAGGCTATACTTCCTCCATCGGAATGACCGTATAAAATGATTTCCTCCTCCTCAAGCCCTAGTTTTTTCAAAACAGCAGGAAGTTCATTCAGTGCATAATCGTGTAGGTAGTTTTCGTCTCGTTTTTTGCTAATCGGACTTGATGCACCGTAACCTTGTCGTTCGTACACCAAGCCTTTGTGACCATGTAAGGCACAAACTTTTTCAGGGAAGTCTTTCCACTGGGCTATGCTTCCCAATCCTTCGTGTAGGAAAACAATGATAGGACCTTTGCCTTCAGGGTTTACCCAACGGCCGTATAGTTCAATGTTGTTTTCGAGTGAAACCGGGAAATTTTCCGCTGCCATAGGCCGGTAAAAATATTCATTTTTATTTCAGTCTTGAAAAAGATCATTGATATCTAAATGTGCCTCTTCTATGCGTTGCCGAAAAAGCGCTTGGGCATCTGAAAGTCCCTTATTGTATATATCCTTCCCAACATTTTCAAGGAAGAAATTAAGGATAGCTTCTGCAGCAATAATCCCAATTTTTTCATCCCTTTACCCCTCAAAGAAATGAATGATTTGTTGAAAGACTTCTTTTTTTTGGGATTTAGTGTGGTCATGAGGTTATTTTATCGCATAGTCAACAACGTTCGGCTAAATTGCGTTTTAATGCACTTTAGGTTTTGCTGTGCGTAGTTGATTTAGTAATCAAATAATCCCCTAGTATTAAAGCGTCCAATCCAAGGTTCATAAATGTTTGTATAGCTTGTTCAGGGTTACATACAATTGGCTGATCTTTACCATTGAAAGATGTATTTAATAGTACTGGGTGTCCTGATTTTTGACCGAATTTATTGAGAAGACAATGGAATATTGGATTTGTTTCTGGACAAACAGTTTGAATACGACAGGTTTCGAAGTGATTAATTGCTCTGAGGTCTTGGGCTTTACCTCCTTTGATTTTAACAACGAATTGCATATAGGGTGATTCCTGAGAAATATCAAAGTATTCAGAAGCGCACTCTTTGGGGATTGAGGCTGCAAAAGGACGGTACTTTTCACGATTCTTTATTGAAATATTCAATGTGTCTTTCATCTCCTGATTAATTGGAGAGGCAAGAATACTCCGGTTGCCAAGCGCACGTGCTCCGTATTCCATTCTACCTTGAAACCATGCAACAACTTTATTTGAAGCTAGTAAATTGGCTGCTTCTTCCACGATGTCATCTGATTTGTTAAATATAATTTGATCCTCAAACTTTTTCAGCTCATTCAAATATGAGGCACCGGTATATTCTGTCCCTGAGAACCCAAGATCCATTGGCTTGATGTCTATTTTTTCTTGATTGATTTGAGATGAGTAATACAAAGCTGCACCAAGAGAAATTCCATTGTCTCCCGGTACAGGTGGTATGAATACTTTTTCGAAAAGTTTGCTATCAAGTATTCTACCATTCGCCACGCTGTTTTGGAAGACCCCACCACTTAGACATACGCTCTTACAGCTAGTTTTTTCCCTGAGCCTAATGACCATTTTTAAAAGTTGAGCTTCCAAAGCACTTTGAACTGACGCAGCAAGATTAAAATGAATGGGTGTCAACTTTTCTGTTGGTTTCCGTTGTTGGATTCCGAAGTGTTGTTCAAGCTTTTTGATGCAATAAGGAAGATTTAGAATTGACTCAGTATACTTGGTCGAAAAACCGTCATCCGTATCTATTAGCAACGATTGTACTTTGTCCAAGTACTCATTTGGATTGCCGTATGCCGCCATTCCCATGACCTTGTACTCATCATATCCACATCTGTATCCTAGAAATTCAGTGAAAATACCATAAAGAATTCCGATCGAATTAGGTGATTTGACTACGCTGAACTGTTTTATTGTCCCATTTTTCCATTCTCCAGACATAGCGGATAGGAATCCTCCTGATCCATCTATGGATAAAAAAGCTGCTTCCTTGAATGTGGAGGAGAGAAAACTGCTAGCTACATGTGCTATGTGATGATCCACAGTAGCGATTTTAGCATTCGTCTTCTTATTGAAAAGGCGTTCCATTTCTTTAACAGCCTTTTTCGAAGACATTGCATCGTTTAGTACGCTTATTCCTGCATAAGCTGTCTTTGGCAAATATTTAATGGGTGTCCTTATAAGGTGGTTAAATCCGGTCAGTAATAGCTCTAATTTTTTACTAGACCAGGGAAAGACAAAGCAGTCAATGTCCTCCCATTTTAGATTACAAAAGGCTAGTCCATCGGAGAGAGCATTGTGCGGAATTGCTGCTGTATGTTTGTCAAGATTATACCTCTCTTCTTCTGCCGCAAACACTAATTTCCCATCAACTAAAATGCTTACTGAACTATCATGTCCAACAAATCGGATTTTGTATTTATCAATATAATATTGGCTATTGAGAGCCCCAGAAAATCCTACGATAACCATATTACACTATAGATTTTCGATTTACAACAATCTCTGAACCATCGAACAAATGAACTGAATTGGGCTGAATAAAGCTGAGTTCTTTGAATTCTTCACCGAAAACCTTTTCAAAATCAAATGAAATATCGTAATCAAGAACTCTGTGAGTTCGCCATTCAGGATGTTCAATTTTATATACTGTGGCGGAGTTAGAGTTTACTTGAGACGTTCCCCAGAAATGTTTCGAGAAGAAATGTTCATTAGAATTTAAGTCTATTGTTTGAGTGTCAATGCTGCTTATAATTTTAATGTTATGCCACTGGTTTTTCTTGAGACCGTAGGAGGTCAGTAGCTCTGTACCATTATTCTGCCAAAAGTGTTTCATTTTGGCGGTTTCATAATTTTCTTTATAGATGGTTCTTGCTATGAAAGTAAGAGCTCTTTTGGGGAAGTACAATTTTGTAAATGCCACTTCCGATCTCCACTTTCCTCTTGAAATCTCTCGTTTCACATAAAATCTTAAGTTAATTTCTTCGAATACTTGATGAAATGGAATCCGCACATTCAAAAGTCGTGTTTCGCTATACCTAAAAGCAACAAGGCTAATAAAGTATTTACCGTTATGAGATTCTAACTCGGAGCCTTTTGGCAGATGCTTATTAAGTATTGAAGGGTCTATAATGTAATTGGCAGAAGCTAATCTTAACCAGTTTGCTTTCAAGAAAATCTTACTCTGTTTGCTTCTTCCCACTTAATTTTGTTTGTTCTAAATTATTTACAACGTTTAGCTATGAGTAGTACAGAGCGTAGCGGAGTATTTCTTATAGCTTTTGTTGGCATTTTGTTTTATTCTAAGATCTTAAATCAGTAAAAATTGAACTTTTTATCATTTAAACACCTATGGTTTGGCAATGCAATTTATGCTCATGAGATAGTGTATTGGTATTGCTAACCTTCAGTTAATTTTATATAGGTTTTTATTTTATTATTCAATTCTTCAGCTTCATCAATATTGCTTTTTATTAGATTTTTGAAGTGAGAAAAATTTCGTGCCTGATAATTAATAAAAGTGATAAGTTCTCCTGATTCAATGATTTCAATAGTCCTAATACTATCCATTTCTTTGTTATAACCAAGCTTGTAATTTCTCATTACATGGTCCTCGATGGTATTGCTAACAAAAGTCTCGTGGAAATCGAAAGAATTATCTGTTTTTCTTTGGGTAATTTGATAGTAGGATATTAAGTCTTGGCTTATTGAATCTGGCAAGGTTGAGAGTTTGCCCGATGCTAATGCAGCATAATAATTTGCTCCGAAGTGCTGGGCCATAGAATTTCGAGTGAGTGTCCTCATAAATAAATTTAGATCTAAATCCGAGTATGATTTAGTCAATACAAGCTGTAGATAATTAGAATGATTTTCGTAATTATTGAGATCAACTTTCATAATCTGAATTTCTTGGTCTAATTCATGGGAAATGTTCTTAACTGCAATAATTAGATCTTTTTGTTGGTTGTTAAAGGAATTTAAATTATTGAGTTGTAGCGCTATGAGTAAGCCTGTGATAATCAATACAATTTCACCAAGTGCGTAGATCAAGTACTTAATAAACTTATTATTAGCCAGTAGTTTTCGCCTTTCTTTTCTAAAGAGATTTATCATTTTTATGTTTGTCAAATAAATGCCAACAACCGGCTATAGCGCTTTAATGTTCTATATATACCTTATGTTTTACGCTAAGTTATAAATAAAAAAACCATCACACCCAATGGGCATGATGGTTCAAATAATCTATTTAAACTTTTTTAAAGTTTTTCTATAACCATGGCAGAGGCTCCACCACCACCGTTACAGATACCAGCGGCTCCGTACTTACCGTTGTTTTGCTTTAAAACATTGATAAGGGTTACGATAATTCTTGATCCTGAGCTTCCTAATGGGTGTCCTAGGGCAACAGCTCCACCGTTTACATCAACCTTGCTTGGGTCAAGCCCTAAAAGCTTGGTGTTAGCCAAACCAACTACCGAGAAAGCTTGGTTTAATTCCCAAAAGTCTATATCAGAAGTTTCTAAGCCTGCTTTTTTCAAAGCTACGGGCACTGCCTTTGCTGGTGCAGTCGTAAACCATTCCGGCTCATGAGCAGCATCTGCATAAGAAACCAACTTAGCCTCAGCGGTAAGTCCTAGTTCTTCGCACTTTTCTTTAGAAATAAGAATTACAGCACTCGCCCCATCGTTTAGGGTAGAAGCGTTGGCAGCTGTTACAGTTCCTTCTTTAACAAAAGCAGGACGTAAAGCTGGAATCTTTTCCATTTTTACGTTCTTGTACTCTTCGTCTTCAGAAATGATGATGTCATCACCCCTTCGTTGAGGTACAGCTACAGGCACCACTTCATCGGCAAATTTACCATCAGCCCATGCTTTGCTTGCTCTGTTGTAAGACTCAATAGCAAAGTTATCTTGGTCCTCACGGCTAAAGTTGTGCTCAGAAGCACACTTCTCTGCGCAATTACCCATGTGTACTTGGTTGTATACGTCTGTAAGACCGTCTAAAACCATTCCGTCTTTCATTTTTATGTCGCCTAACTTGGTAGCTTGACGTCCGTTGTAGTAATGTGGTACAGAAGACATGTTCTCCATTCCTCCCGCTACAACAATATCGTTGTCACCTGCCATAATGGATTGAGCGGCCATAGAGATGGCTTTCATTCCAGATGCACAAACTTTGTTTACAGTAGTGCAAGGGACATTGTTTCCAATTCCAGCACCCATAGCAGCTTGTCTAGCCGGTGCTTGTCCTAAACCTGCTTGTAAAACGTTCCCCATGTACACTTCTTGTACTTGGTCAGCAGAGATACCTGCTTTTTCAATTGCTCCTTTAATTGCTGCACTTCCTAGGGCTGTGGCGGGAACAGAAGAAAGACCGCCTAAAAAAGAACCCATTGGTGTTCTTGCGGCCGATAAAATATATACTTCTCTCATATCTTAATTATTGAATTGTAAAAATACAAAAGCCACGTTTTCACGTGGCTTTATTTTTTATTGAATGCTAAGTTTCTTTTCTAAATCTTCCAGATATCTTCTAAACTGTTTATCGGTTTCAGAAAGGTTGTTTACCGTACGACATGCATGCAATACAGTTGCGTGGTCTTTACCTCCACAGTGCATTCCAATGTTTGCAAGACTTGACTTGGTCATTTTCTTAGCAAAGAACATGGCGATTTGACGCGCTTGAACAACTTCTCTCTTTCTTGTTTTCGATTTTAACAATTCGATTGGAAGATCGAAATAATCACAAACTACTTTTTGGATGTAGTCAATGGATACTTCACGAGCGGTGTTCTTCACAAACTTGTCAATCATTTGCTTGGCTAAATCCAAGGTGATTGATTTCTTGTTTAATGAAGATTGAGCGATTAATGAGATCAATGCTCCTTCCAGCTCACGAATATTGGTTGTGATGCTGTATGCTAGGTACTCTACTACTTCTTTTGGAAGCTCGATACCGTCGGCGTACATTTTCTTTTCTAAAATGGCAATTCTTGTTTCTAAGTCTGGTGTTTGCAAATCTGCAGACAAGCCCCACTTAAATCTAGAAAGCAGACGTTGTTCCATGCCTTGCATTTCAACCGGTGGCTTATCGGATGTAAGTACCAATTGTTTTCCAGACTGGTGCAGGTGGTTGAAAATATGGAAGAAAATTTCCTGTGTTTTTTCTTTTCCTGCAAAGAACTGTATGTCATCAACGATCAATACATCTATCATTTGGTAGAAGTGTTGAAAATCGTTGGTGGTTCCGTTTTTCACTGCATCAATAAACTGGTGCGTGAATTTTTCAGACGAAACGTAAAGAACTGTTTTGTTTGGGAATTGGTTTTTGATGGAAATACCGATAGCATGTGCTAAGTGGGTTTTTCCTAATCCAACACCGCCATAAATTAGCAGTGGATTAAACGCTGTACCGCCCGGTTTGTTAGCTACGGCAAATCCGGCGGAACGGGCCAATCTATTACAATCTCCTTCAACAAAATTTTCAAACGAATAGTTTGGGTTGAGGTTAGAATCCACATTTACCTTTCTTAACCCAGGAATTACAAATGGGTTTTTGATAGGGTTGGCGCTTGCATCCAATGGCATTGATACCGGATGGTTTTTAAGTGCTCTTTTGTTAGTAGTAGGGATTTTAACAGTGTAAGGACTGGAGTTAGAGTTTTTGTTCTCCATAACGATGGAGTACTCTAACTGGCCGTCATTACCAAGTTCTTTTTTGATGGTTTTTTTAAGCAACTGAATGTAGTGCTCTTCTAACCACTCGTAGAAAAATTGTGAAGGAACCTGGATGGTAAGGATGCTGTCTTTTAATTTTACTGGTTTGATTGGTTCAAACCATGTTTTAAAGCTTTGAAGACTTACGTTGTCCTTAATTACTTTAAGACAGTTTTCCCATACATCATTGTGGTCTCTCTTCATTCTTATGGTTGTTTATAAGTTTATTTTAACTCGAATTCCTTGCTGGTGTTAACGTTTTGTTAACGGTCAACAAATATTTACATAATTAATTTAAAAAAAAAATCGATACCCTATTGTTTTTTTAAAAAGTTTTACTTGTGCGAAAGTGCTTTTATCACGTTGTTTTTGGCACAATTTTATTATGCGTTGCACAAACGTTTAAGCCCTCTTTGCTAGGGTCAATTTCAAGGTCTATCCTTCCCAAATTTATGCCAGCCCATCCAACTTGATGGATATAAACCAATTTTTCACATGCATTTTTCACCTTTTTAATCTTCTTCATGAAGGTGTGCGTGTGCCCGCCAAGTATAATGTCAATGTTTTTAGACTTTTCAGCTAAAACCAAGTCGGATACCTTATCGCTATCGTATTTGTATCCCAAATGAGAAAGACAAATGACGATATGGCAGCCAAATGCATCTTTTAAAGCCTTTGCTTCTTTGTTTGCCTCTTCTATTGGGTCAAGGTATTTGGTTTTTCCATAATTTCTTGAAGAAACTAAGCCTTCAAGTTCAACACCCAAACCAATAATGCCAATGTTTAGTCCGTTTTTGTTTAAAATCAGACTACGGGAAGTCTTATCCTTTAAATCGGTTTCTGAGAAATCATAATTGCTGCAAATAAAAGGGAAATTGGCATGGGGGAGGGCATGTAAAAAACCTTTGATACCGTTGTCAAAATCATGATTTCCCATGGTGGCAGCATCATAGCCCATTTTGGACATAATTTTAAATTCAGGTACTCCTTTGTATAAGTTAAAGTAAGGAGTTCCTTGGAATATGTCCCCGCAGTCTAGCAGGATTACTTGATTCTCTCCTTCTTGTTCCCGAATTTCGTCAACCATTGCGGCTCTTCGGGCCATTCCACCCATATTTGGGTATTGTGGATGATTGGCAGGAAAGGGCTCTACTCTGGAATGCATATCATTGGTATGCAAGATGGTGAGCTTTTTTAAGCCTCCACCTTTCACTTTTTTATCTTGTGCTAATATATTCGGTGCCAAGGAAATTCCCGCAGCGGTTAAACCAGCACTTTTTATAAAGTCTCTTCTATTCCACTTTGAGTCGGCCATCCAAACTTACATTAATAGGAGTCATGTTTTTCGACTCTATGTGATTAATAATTACATCTCGTAACAATTCCAGCTCTATGCGTTTCTTACCCTTGAAAAATGTCATGTCATCACCACCGTTTGCCAAGTAGTCACTTGTTGCAACGTAATAAGTCTGGTCTTTTATTTCCTCGCCGTCAACACGAAAAGTCTTTAGCTTTCCACTTAAGCTATGTAATTGGGCATTGGAAATAGGTTGGCCATTTTTCTCAATCAAATAGTCCGCTAATTCTTGCATACCTGCGGCATCCATTTCAACTAAAACTATCTTATTTTCAAAAGGCATTAACTCATAAATGTCAACCCTGCTTACTTCACCTTTTGCGATGGAGGTTCTCAGACCACCCTTATTTAAGAGCGTCATGTGTGGTTTTGGAGTTCCCATTTTTTCAGAAAAGTTAAGGGCGTATTCCTGTACCAAGTCGGCTACAAAGTTCCCTATCAAACTTTCTGAGGAATATTTGTCTCTTTTTAAATCTACAGCCAAAACTCCGATAACCTGATTGAGAGAATCAACCATGGGCTTATATTCGGAGATTATCTCATTAATCCCCTCATCTTCTTTTTGTTCCTTGTTAACCGCAACTTGCTCGCTTTTTTGAACAAAACTCTTGTTACACGAAATGCTTATGAATATGAGAAGTAGGACAAAAAACCGCATGGCATCAAACTTAATAAACTTAGCGCTTATTCCAGATGAAATTCAAGTTAAATTTAGACTTGTTGATTTCTTCTTTTTCGGTTTGATGTTTGCATAAAGGAAAACTAGTAATTTTATGATATGATTAAGAAGTACGCTTTAATACTGGGATTATTTCCCTTTTTCTCAAATGCTCAATTCGGAACTGAGGTGCCTGTTGAAGGAGCGGGAGGTCCTGAACAAGACTCTATACGTTGCGGTTCCGACCCGAGTATTGCAAACTGTGATGAGGCCTTAGAATTTGATGAAAGCAACAACAAGGTTTTTCACGCTAAGACAGGGAAACCCTTTACAGGGAAATGTGAAAGTTGCCATGAAAATGGACAAAGAAGACATTTAGCTGTTTTTGTTGACGGAAAGGAAAGCGGAACCAGCTATAGTTATCATCCAGATGGAGCCATTCATACCAAGCGATCCTTTACCAACGGTGTTGAAAACGGTGTTTGGGAATTTTATGATCCTGCAAAGAGAAATGCTGAGGGGGATATTGTAGTTCCTGTTTCTCTTAGATGGCAATTTACCTACGTTGATGGAAAGAAAAATGGAAATTGTATTTGGTACTTCCCGGGAGGAGGAACAATGCCGAATGATACTAGTAAAATGATATCCTATAAAATGGGTAAACCCGATGGACCAACCATCAAATACTATGAGCCCAAAAAAATTAAAAGTATTATTCATTTTTCTGAAGGTCGCTATGATGGTCCTTATAAAACCTATTACAAAAACGGCCAAATAAGCATAGACAAGAACTACAAAAACATGGAATTGGATGGCCCAATTAAGCATTACTATGAGGATGGTCAGATTTCCATGGAAGGTGAATATAAAATGGGAGTGAAAGACGGTAAATGGGTTCACTATTTTAAGAACGGAGTAGAAAAAAGTGTTGCTTACTATAATAATGGTGTTAAGGATGGACAATTTGTTGAACATTATGAAGAAGATGGTAAAGTAAAATCTGAAAGGCTTTACGAAAACAACTATTTAATGTCTGAGTTCCTTTGGGATGAGTTTGGAAACCCAATTGATGAAGAAGGACATAAATTGACAAAAGAAGAGGCGCAAGAAAGAGATAAAATAGTACGTGCAACGGGTGAGGCTCAGCGAGATAACAAAGGCAAAGGGAAGAAAGCCAATTCTGTGGATCTTAGTGCTATTGATCAAGAGCTGATGTGCGGTTGTATTAAGGCTGAAATGGCTGGAGAGAAACCCAGTGAGGAATGTGAGGAGGCAAAGAAAAAATTCCGTACAGACATGGAAAAAGCCGATAAGAAAACGAAGAAGAAGATGTCAAAGATGATATCTGAATGTGAAAAGCAATAAGATGGCTAAGAAAACACTAATCATTGGTGCAAGCACCAACCCAGAGAGATATTCATATAAAGCCGCTCATAGCCTTAAAAATGCTGGACATCCTATCGTTCAGATAGGCCTAAAAGATGGTGAGGTTGCAGGAGAGCAGATACATCCGCTAAATACCATGTTTGATGATATAGACACGGTAACGCTTTATGTTGGTCCTAGTCATCAGGATAGCTATGTGGACTACCTAAAAAAACTGGAACCCAGAAGAGTTATTTTCAACCCAGGAACAGAAAATGACAAATTAGAACAGGAGCTTCAAAAGGAGGGAATACAAACAGAAGAAGCTTGCACCCTTGTTTTATTAGCTACCGACCAATATTAAAGGCTGGATAGCATATCCATTACTTCTTGTTTCCTTCGTGTAGAAACTGGAACCGAGCTTCCATCTTTCATTAAGAGGTAACCGCCGTCAGATTTGACATACTCTTTTATATAAGTTGCATTGATCAAGTGGGATTGATGCACACGATAGAAGTTATGGTCAGAAAGCATTTTGTCGTATTCCTTTAGGGTTTTCGAGACAAGGATTTTACTTCCATCTAGTAAATAAAACCAGGTGTAGTTAACATTGCTTTCACAGCGCACTATTTCCTCAATATCCTTCACAAAAATTCTATCTTGTGTTACGAGCACAACCCTTTTCGGACGGTTGGAACTTTTCAGGGTTTCCATCAAAACATCCATGTTCTCATCCTTGACTGTGCTCGTGTCAATTTTTTCTACCGCGGACACAAGTTCGTCTGGATCAATCGGCTTAAGTAAATAATCAACCGCTGAAAATTTGAAAGCTTTTATCGCGTAACTATCAGAAGAAGTGGTAAAAATCACTTTATACTTTTCTCGGTCAATAATGTCTAATAGATCAAAACCATCACCATCATTCATTTGGATATCAAGAAATAAAATATCAGGTTTTTGTTCCTTAATCAGCTTGGCTCCTGTTAAGACTCCATCTGCTTCACCCAAAATCTCGATTTGAGGGGTATATTCTTTAATGTCTTGCTTGAGTGCCTCTCTGGCTTCCGATAAATCATCTATAATTACAGCTTTCATAAGGGTAAAAATATAGATTTATCTCGGATTTAAAATCGTCGATTTTTATTTGGACTTTATCAATGATTTTTCGCTAGTGAATGATAATTTTCTCACTGAAATATCCATCTGCGCTTTGGCCAGATAAAATGTATACACCAGGAATCAAATTATCAATTCCAACAGTTTGTGTATTTCCTGAAATATTGAAGTTTTCGATAAGTTTTCCAGAAACATCATATAAATAGGCATTCAACATATTGACTTCACCATTCAGTCTCAAAAACAAGCTACCCTCTGAGTATGAATATGAATCGAGACTTATCTGATTATTCCAGTGTTTTATAACCCGAATCCCTGTATAATCATAAGATTGGTTAAAATCTACTTGTTTAAGTCGGTAGTAATTAAATCCTATTCGCGGATTCTCATCTACAAATTCATACTTACGATTAGCTAAGGAGTTACCATTCGCATTTACTTTTCCAATTTCTTGCCAATTGTGTCCATCCACGCTGCGTTCAACACTAAAATACCATGCATTTTCTTCCGTGACAGTTTCCCAAGTTAAAAGAGATGTTTTGTCCTTTTTAGAGACTTCAAAGTAAAGCATCTCAACGGGTAAAACAATACAATCAAAGCTTGCAATATAAGTAGCATTTGCAGCTGAATTAGCAGCACCTGGAGACTCAGTTGAAGCAACAGCTCCAAAACTAAAGTTGTTAGGGTCGGTGTAATCGTCATCAACAGCATTGTCAAAAATGAATGCATCTCCTCCTCCTCCAGAAGCACCAAAATCAACACCTCCAGCAGGTGCGGTAGTACCACCATAACCAATTCCATGTACGAAATTTCCGGTAGCATCTCTCGTTTGGCCAACATCCCCTGAATTTGCCATACCTAATGCTGACCATGCACCTCCTGAAGAGTAGGTACACCCTCCTACGTTATATGCAGCGCTGCCAGTGTTCGGATCACCGGTGCATGCTTCAACATAAGTAGATGAAATAGGTAATACGAAAACATTATCAGAATTGGCATCAGTCTCGTCATCGGCCGGTAATGAAGCATTTGCATCTCCATCATTATAAACTACAATAATAGTTCCGGTGGGTACACAACCCCATTGAGGATCAGTTGTAAATCTGTAGTGGCCAGAAGCAATTCCTGCACCTCCCCAATCACCATTGTTATCGTCAAAAATTAGTCCTTGGATGTTAACCTCAGTGCAAGCTGTGCCTACAACCAGCATTTCAAAGTATTCTTTAGCCCCAGAAGCACCGTTCGATATTTCATTCATAATTAACGTCCCCGTTGTAACGGAGCTATTAATCGTAAATGAGGCACTATTTGTACCGGTTACTGCAGGGTCATCAGAAACCACTCGGATAATATAGCCAGTCCCAGCGATTGTTCCGGCTGGTATTGTAATATTTATTGTGCCCGAATTAGCTGTGGAAGCTAAAGTTCCTATACTTACTGGAGTAGTAAAAGAACCACTGGCATCAGAAAGTTCAGCGGTGTAAATATTAGCGGCATTAAAAGTACCTGTGCTGGTGAAATCCACTGTGCCTGCATCCGTTGTTGCGCAATCAACGGTAAACGGACCACCCGTTACGGTGCCGGTAGTTATGGTATTAGATGATCCGCAGCAAGTCGTTGTATGTGACCCTAAATCTGAAAAATCAGAGGTTGAACCCGTTGTTGACCATTCGGTGCCCAAAGTTGTAAAAGAAGATGAGTTACATGCCCCAGTAGGGTCGGAAACACCAGTGCATACATTAGAATTTCTAATAAGACCATTGTTAACGGTGGTATTTGCCCCTGATGTCCAAGCTGAACCCGGGTCACAGCCTATATCACCAAAAACATCAAGAACACTGGTGCCATCAAATAAATCATAGGCATCATCTCCATTATGGGTCATACTTCCACTTGTTTGATCAGCTAATGCAAGTAAAGCGGGCTGTGAGGATGAATTACAAACCACGTAGGTTCCACAAGCGGGAATAGTTCCAGTTAAGGCAATAGATGTAGCGCTTGTACTTCCATTGGTATATCGCCTGAGGGAATATCCAGTTAAATTTATTGCAGCATTGGTAGTATTAAATAATTCAATACACTTGTCATTGCTGGCTCCTTCAAGGTATTCGGAAATAATAATTTGCCCTTTTGCACCTTCTGGAGCATTAATCATCATGATGGTCAAGATGACTGCTAGATTCAGTTTTCTTAAAATATATTTCATCACAGTGCAGGTAAGTAAGTAGTGAGTCTGCTTTCCAAATATAAGATATTTAAATGAGTTTTTATGAGATTGTTGAAAAGCTTAACAATTCGTTTACATCCTGTAAAAGCGTGAAAAAATCACGAATTATCATTTATCGAATTCAAATAATAATTCAAAGAAGATATTGGAGGATTTGACCGTATTTTCAAACAAAGAATTTTGAAATGGAAGAATTAAGCGGACGGCAACAATTAACATTTTATTTAAAAAGCAGAGCACTTATTTTAAAACGCTACTTCACTAATTTTTTTGATTCCGACTTAAATAAACTGAAGCAGGTAAGTGAATGGGGAGATAATTTGAAACTTCTTTCTACTTCATCTTCTCCTTTATGGAATAAGGATGATAATGCTCAGAATGCCATTTTAACGGCTGGTAAAGTTCAAAATCTCCGCGTGGCAAGTCGAAAAATTGATGGTTTGTTTGTTCCAGCGGGCTCAGTTTTTTCCTTTTGGGAGCTTATGGGAAGGCCAACAAAATGGAATGGCTATGTGGAAGGAAGAGAAGTAAGAGAGGGTTGCGTAATTCCTACTATCGCGGGAGGGATTTGTCAATTAAGCAATGCGCTTTATGATGCCGCAAATAAGGCAGGTTTTGAAATTATTGAGCGTCATCGTCATACCAAGGTAATTAAGGGAAGTCTTGCTGAACAAGACAGAGACGCAACCGTAAAATGGAATTATGTTGATTTGCGTTTTCAATCGCAGCATGATTTCTTTATTAAAGTTGATTTTGGTAAGGAACTGTACACTATCAAGTTTTTGTCTGATAGCAAAAAGCAAAACTCGATCAAAATTTCACAAAATAAAGCCAGAAAGATCGATGAAATTCATGATTGTTTGAGTTGTGGAAAGGCGTCATGTTCCCTATCAAGAAAGGTGGAAGATAATGATGAAAAGCCAGTATTCATAGGAAGCTTAAACTGGCCGGAATTCAATAATACGATGAATGAAGAATGGGATGGAATTATTCGTTTAAGTCCAAGTAAGTTGGACAGATTAATAATGAAAGCAGCACAAATGTTTACTTCCTATAAAAGCGATCATCACAAACTTTTTGAAAAGGCAAAACTAGAATGGAGTATACTGGCAAAAAGAATCCCAGTTAGTTGCAGGCACCTGATTATTCCTCAATATTTACTTCCTTTTGCACAGGCTAATGGTGACTTGTGGGGTAGAACATATACTGTTTTAGCTACGAGAAAACCGTTAAATGCACTACAGCAAGAACTAGATAATAAATTTAATTCTTCAGGTAGTGAAGAGCTTAATCGATATCGGGTATCATATAAATGGCAAGATTTTGAAAAAGAGGCTTTAGAAGCTGCGGACTTGATTTTATCTCCTTTTGTTCAACTTAGGGATTTTTTTCCGAAACATTTTAAGAGTATTCCTTGGCAAAAACTTTCACCTGAATTACAATTTGGAGAGGGAGATAAAATACTTTACCCATACCCGGCAGCAGACCGATACCAAATGAAAGAAGCACTAGCATATGCAAATAAAGTTGGAAAGGAAGTTTTATTTGAGAGCAATCCTTTCCAGCATTCCGACATTCGCGTTTTTGATGGAGATTGGTCTCAAGTCGCCTTTTTGTTGGAAGATGAAAACATAATTCGCTACCCGAAATTGCAAAAGGAAGCATTGGCAAGAAAAATTGAGCAAAGATTTATAGAAACAAGAATCAAAAGAGATTCGAAAGTAGGTTAAGCACCTTTCTCAAGTTTAAACTTATCTCCCAGTTTCCTAATAGGCCTCTCAAAAAAGCGGTGAAGTAAATAGGAGAGGAGTACGGTGCAAAAGAAGTAGCTCATAAACTCTAGAAATACGGGTAGTTGCAGTTTTTTAATTTCTAGTAGAAGGCCAGGGATAAAACTATGAATCACATAGATAGCATAGGAAAGAGCCCCACCCAATACCAGCCACTTGTTTTCAAATAGTTTTCCAATTGGACCCCTAAATCCAATGGTAAGTAAACCAATAATACCGGCGTAAAGCACACCCATTATTAGACGATAATAGCCCCAGACAAGATGAGTAGAGCTGTGGTAGTATACGATCCCCGCATAAAAAAGGAAGAAGCTCAATAGAATGGAGTATTTAACAGAGTCGTTTGAAAAGAACTTATCAAAAGAACCCCGATAATCAGATCTAAAATAGGCCAAGACTCCACCAAACATGAACATGTCCAGACAAGAAAGCGTATGGATTCTTGCGCTCATTAAGTCATGATTTGAAATCATATATAACCTGAATAGAAGGGCTACCAGTATTAATAAGCCTGTATACAAAAGGAAGTATTTTCTGCGGATAAAAAGGATTAAAAAAGGCCAAAAAAGATAGAAATGTTCTTCTACAGAAAGCGACCAAAAATGAGAAAATAGACTCGTCCATTCCTGTTGCTGTATAAAGAAGAAATTGGATGTATATGTCAAATTCCATGGCAGGGCTTCTCTGATTAAACCCTCATTAAACATGGTTCCAAAAATGACGATCAGATAATAAAGAGGGAATATTCGCAAGGTTCTACGAACAAAAAAGCTTTTCAATACGGCTCCTTTTTTCAATTCATCTCTCTCAACGAATTTTTGGTAAGAAAGAAGTTTAGCCGATATTAAAAAGCCACTGATAACAAAGAAAAAATCAACTCCTATAAAGCCCAATTTGAACTTTTCTAATCCGGGTACAAAGTGCAACCAATGAGCCACTAGCACCAAAAATGCTGCAAAAAACCGAAAGCTATCAAGTTGTTTAAAGTACTGCATTAACCGCCTTATTCAATCACAAGCTTTCGAACAAAAGGATGGCCCTTTTCTTCAAAGCGCAGAAAGTAGATACCTTTTGTAAATTGTTCAGGATTAATAAAGCTATCAGGAGTTGCAATGAGGCTACCTTTTAAATCCATTATTGTCACATGGCTTATTGAGTTTGGAATGGCTATCCTACGTGAAATAGGATTTTCGAGCTTCCATGAGCTTTCTGTCTTTTCGTATAAATTCTGAACCGTTGTGTCAAATTCGAGTAAAAAAGTTCTGTTGCTAACGATTTGATTGGTCTCCATTCCGCCACAAATAATCCATTTATTAGAAGCAATTTTTGCTATCCCACGAAGGTCCATTTGTGCATATGGCTGACCAATGCCTTCATCCCACCATAGGCCGTCCGTATCGTACATTAAAATCCTACTCATCGGGTCAACACCTCCCGAACCGTTATATGCTATACCGTCGTAATTATAAGCAATAGGGGCTCCTCCTGCCCAAAACATTTTATCCTCATAACTCATGCTTGCCATTCTGTATCCTGCATCTCCAGGGTTATCATCTGGATAAGTCCATGTAATTTGTGTTGGATCCAGTGGGTCAATTTCACCTATGCGCAAATAAGGGCGGTTAGTAAAGCTGAAACTCCCTGCTGCACCTCCATTATAATAAATCTTATTTCCTACAATGTCACCGCTCGCTCCAAATGCTACGTATTGATTGGAAAAGGGGGTAGATGTCCCTACTTGCCAACTGTCAGTAGCTGGATTATAAATTTGAACGTCCGGTTTATTCCCATTGTTACTCCATCCTGTCACCAGATAAATTAAAGAGTCCTTATAAACGCACTGCACTTGATCGTCAATAGGAACTGGTATAGGAGCACCATCTGACAAATAAGTATTTGATACTGGATCATAAAGATGAACACGGTCGCTTGATAGTTCATTGCCATTTGCTAAGACGTGATATCCCCCCATAATGTATACAATTCCGTTTACGTAAGAAGCTCCGCTAGCAATTTTTCCAAGCGTGTCGGGTAAATCAGGAATATAAGACCATGCACCACTTTGAACATTGTAACGCATGGCTTTTTGATGGATTCCATCGTGAGTTTTAGATGTATCAATACCTCCAAAACTTAGTACATAAGTGGTATCTCCAACTTGTGCCTCTACAACGGCATTGTTTGCAGTTCTAAAAGGCATGGTGTCCAGTTCGGTCCAAGTAAAGTTTTGACCCCATAAAATATTCAAACTAAGGCTAAAACTAAAGGCTAATATCCACTTCATAACTTGTGTGTCTTCTTACGTTAAATACTCTATTGTCTTCAAATATGAGGTATTGTCCTTTAATTCCAACTAAAGTTCCTGTAATAATAGGAGCCTTATCCAGATTAACGGATTTAACTTTTTCTGGGTATTGAAGAACGGGGTAATTTAAATCAATAATCTCGTCATCTTCTGACATGAATTCGGCTAAATCCATTGGGAGCAGACTTTCTAATTCCCATTTTTCATCAACTAAATCAGCTTCAATAACTTCATTTTTCAGCATGCGTTGCCAGTTGGTTTTGTCGGTAAAATGTTCCTTTAAGGCCACCTCTATCTGCCCCGCTAATTGACGATAAGGTACCTCAGCAATTTTGATGGCTGAGCTAGCTCCTTGATCAATCCAACGGTAAGGCACTTGTGTTGCTCGTGTAACTCCAACTTTAACGGCGGAGGATAAGGCCAAATACACGACATGAGGTTGGTTGTGGTGTTTTTCTTCCCATTCAACATCTCTTCCAATCCCTTCATGTGCTTTACAAAGTTCTGGGCGTATGATGCATTCTGCTGCTTGAGGCGCATTGGCAAAACAAGGGTAGCAAAACCCTTCTCCAAAAGATTTTTTAGTTGGTTTTCCACAGTTTTGGCATTTGATAAGGCCGGTGTATCTGATTTGTAACTCCTTACCCAAGTAATCATTCACTGTGCCTTCTAAAAATGGGATTTTATACTCTATGGTATCCGCATAATTGGTGGGCATTTTCCCTAAAAAACCTCTGTAGTCGCTCATATTTTGATTTAAAGATAAGGATTGAAGTACAAAACTACACAATGAATTCGGCTTGCAATTGGGAATATTATTTTCTTGGAGTAAATTCTTATTCCCTTGAACTATTTTATAAGAAAGAAAAGCAAAAAAGTCCCTCTTGGGGACTCAGTTTTGTGGGCTATACTGGATTCGAACCAGTGACTTCCACCCTGTCAAGGTGACACTCTAAACCAGCTGAGTTAATAGCCCAAAGATAATTCTTTAAGCGAAATTACTTTTTCTTTTCCTTTGCCTCAAGTTTTAGATCCTCTAAGGAACGTTTTTCTTGCTTATTGCTATACCAAATAAAGAAAATACCCGCCAACAATAGCGGTAAGCTTAACCACTGCCCCCTTGTTAAAATAGAAGTGTTATCAAGCTCTACTTGGTGAACTTTGACGATTTCTGCCAGCATTCTAACCCCAAAAACAAGCGTTAAAAACCAACCAAACATTTTTCCTTTGTACAGCCGCCAATCCCATTTGTTATAGGCTTGGTACAGTAAAATAAATATTCCCAAATAGGCAAAGGCCTCATACAAAACTACCGGGTGTCTAAAAACGCCTTCTGGATCGGTATGGTGGGTTAGCGGGTCAATAAATTTTGTAAAGTGAACACCCCAAGGCAAATCAGTTTTGGTACCTGCAATTTCGTGATTGAAAAAATTCCCTACACGAATTAACGCTCCTGAAATGGCTACGCCTATTACTACCTTATCGAGCACCCATAGAACGTTTTTTTTCGATACGAATCGTGAAAAAAGCCACATAGCAATCAACATCCCAATAACTCCACCATGAGATGCCAAACCACCTTCATTGATTTTTAGAATAGAAATAGGCTCATCAAAATACCCTGTCCCTTCATCCGTATACCAAGGTCCGTAGAATAGTACGTGTCCCAAACGAGCACCAAGGATGCCTCCAAGTAGCGAATACATCAGAAGGGTGTCTAAACGGTCAATGTGAATACCATCTTTGGTGAAAATCCGTTTTAAAGCTTGGTAGCCTAGCATAAAGCCTAGCGCCCAACAAACTCCATAATAACGAATTTCAAGAGGGTTTTTTATAATGGCGGGATCCGCATCCCAGACAATTCCGAGTAAATCCATTTACTTTTTATATTTCAGGGATTCAGAACGTCCCTTTTTAAATATTTTATTGCTGTTTCTTCGACCTTTTCTGAGTTCCTTCTGTTTCTCTTCTGGAAGTGCAACAATTTCTTTGCACTCATTGGAACAACAATGGTTCATTTCTTCTTTACATTTATCACATTGTAAGAAAAGTAGATTGCAGGCAACGTTTGCACAATTTGTATGAACATCAAAAGGATCTCCACATTGGTGGCAAACAGAAATAATTTCATCGGATATTTTTTCTGCTCTTCTTTCATCGAAAACAAAGTTTTTACCAATGAATTTGTTTTCTAATCCTTCATTTTCACACTGCCGAGCGTATTCAATAATTCCGCCGTCCAATTGATAAACATTTTTTAACCCTTTGTGCTTGAAGTAAGCACTAGCTTTTTCACAACGTATGCCACCCGTGCAATACATTACAATGTTTTTCTCCTTGTGTTCTTGAAGCATCTCCTCAATAATGGGTAAGCTATCTCGAAAAGAGTCAACGTCTGGCGTTACGGCATTTTTAAAATGACCTATTTCACTCTCGTAGTGATTGCGCATGTCAATAATGATCGTGTCTTCTTCCTTAGCGGTAAGCTCATTAAACTCCTTGGCTGATAGGTGCACGCCTTTGTTGGTTACATCAAAGGTTTCATCATTTAGTCCATCGGCAAGAATTTTATCTCTTACTTTAATTTTAAGCTTTAAAAAAGAGTCGGACTTGTCGTCAACCGCCACATTCAAACGATTTCCTTGCAGGAAGGTAATCGTTTCTAAGAGGTCGTGATATGCTTGGAAATTTTCAGATGGAACTGAAACTTGTGCATTAATGCCTTCTTTAGCAACGTAAACTCGTCCAAAAACTCCTAGTTCGGACCACGTAGCAAATAGATGATTTCTAAAAAAATCGGGATTTTCTATCTTGGCGTATTTATAAAACGAGAGTGTTGTACGTTCTTTACCCTCTTCCGCCAATAGTTTTACAAGCGTTTCTTTGTCGTAAATATTATGCAGTTTCATGCTACAAATATTTTTATGTTAGGCCGCAAAGGTAGGAAATTGATGTGAGTTATGCCGGATAACTTTTCCAGCCTCTTTTTCCTTTTCGGTACCAAAAAGTTTTTAAACTACCTGGCATCCCTATTTCGTAGAAATATGAACCTGTTTGATTCTTGTATGTTTTGTAGAAATATAGCTTTTCGATTAAGCCGTTGGGACCATTTTGGCTGTCAAAAAAGTAAGGTTTTCCTTTACGATATTCCTCTTTCGAAACCAAGAAGCCGTTGTAGCGATACTTTCTAATTGTTTGGTTAAGTAAAACAGGTTGTCCTTTTTTTATTCCGTTGGTATCGCTGACGACACTATCTTTTTTTGCTGACTTATAATACTTCCAAACTGCTTTACCATTTTCAAAATAGTTGTATCCATAGAAGTAGCTCTCCTCCTTTTCGCAGGGATTGATTCTTTCGTCAAGATAAACTATAAAATTACCATTCCTTCTTTCTGTAATTACTTCAGTATCTGCCGTCCTGAATGTAAAACTACATGCAAGAAGTGTTGAAACAGCTAAAAGAAATTTCAAAGTCAACCTTAAAAGAGCTTATCTAGTATTTTACAATTCTAACAGTTCTAGATTTTATTCCCTTTACTTCCAAGAAGTAAATACTAGCTGGCAAAGTGCGCAAATCTATTAGCGAATTTTGCGATCCAGATAGAACGGTTTTACCCGTCAAGTCAATAATGCTAAAGCTATCCCAATTTCTATCGCTTTCTATTCTGAGGAAATCGCTGGTAGGATTAGGGTATACAGAAATCTTAAGTTCATTTTCATCAAGAGATACAGTTGTGTCTTCAACAATAAACTGTCCTGTCATACCTTGATTAACGTGAGGCGTGCACACATAATCATAGGTGCCTTTAACCGTTGGTACATATTGGAAAAAGGTATCTGCAGGTGCTTGCCAGATATAGTCGAACGTTGCAGCTCCAGCTGGAATGTTATCGGAGGTAATGGTATGGATCATTGTTGGTTCATCCAACGGCAACCACTGAATCGTGTCTCCTAGCTGAATTGTTATTTGATTAGGTAGAAATTTAAGATATCCATTCCAAACTTGTACCGTATGTACCGTCGAAAATGCACTAAAAGACATTGAAAGTCCTATAAAGAGTAGAAGTTTTTTCATAATCTAAAGATACTAATTTTCTCTTAATTATTAGGCGCTGCATAAGAAATAGCCATTCAAATAGACGTAAAATAGAAACTTAGCCATCCAATGCCGTTTATAACTTTCAGAAACAATTTGGTGTCTTTTGGTGTATCTTTGTCTAAGTAATATGTCAGAATCAACAAAAACAATGGGCTATAACGCCCGTATGGACAAGGAATTCTTCAGAGTACTTAAGTCCAGAGTCAACACTTATTTTAAAGAAAATAAAATTTCGAAAAAAGGCGGTGCCAAAATGTGGGGTAAAGCAATCGTATCCATCATGGTTTATACCGTTCCTTTTGTGTTATTATTTACTCCTTTAAACAGTTCAATATGGTTTACCATAGGAATGTTTGCATTAATGGGAGTTGGGGCCAGTTTGATTGGCTTGGGGATCATGCATGACGCTAATCATGGAAGTCTTTCGAATAAAAAATGGGTCAATACCTTTTTGGGCTATTCACTAAATCTACTCGGAGGAAATTCAAAAATTTGGAAGATGCAGCACAATCAATTGCATCATACCCATACGAACGTTGAAGGAATGGATCCAGATATTGAAGGAAATGCAATTCTGCGTCTGAATCCAGATAAGGAGAAAAGAAGAATTCATAAGTACCAGCACATTTATGGTTGGGGTTTATATTCATTGATGACTGTATCTTGGATAACAGCACATGAGTTTAAGTTGATTAAACGATTTAAAGAAACCGGCTTAATCGCCAATATTAGAGAAAAGCGTCAGGTGCTGTCGCAATTAATAGTTTGGAAAGTGTTGTACTGGTTTATCTTTTTAGGCCTACCTATGATATTTATTGCACCTTGGTGGGCGGTTTTAATAGGCTTTTTTCTTATGCATGCTATATCGGGTCTATTTTTAAGCATGGTTTTTCAATCTGCGCATGTGGTTCCAACTTCAGACTATAAAAGCAAAGAAAAAGAAGGGGTAATTCAAAATAATTGGTTTGTTCACCAACTTTCAAACACTACCAATTTTGCTATGAAAAGCAAGTGGTTTACCTGGTTAGTAGGAGGGTTGAATTATCAGATTGAGCATCACTTGTTCCCGAATATATCACACATTCATTACCCGGAGTTAAGTAAATTGGTAAAACAAACAGCTCAGGAATTCGCGCAGCCATACAACACGGAGCCAACATTTTGGTCAGCAGTACGGAATCACGGCAAGATGCTAAAGATGCTCGGTAGATGCTAGGAAGGATAATTTTTATCCTTGGTTTATTTCATCTTATTTCTTGCACAAAAGATAGGGCTCTTTTAGAGTGTGATTTGGATTACTGTGTTAGCGGTCAAACTTCCTACTCAGCCGATATAAAACCCTTAATAGAGGCAAAATGTGCCACTGGTCTTGGGCCTGGTACGGGTTGTCATGACGCTTGGATACTGACTTATGAAGGCATGGATGGTGCCGCAAAAAATGGAAAAATAAGGTCTGTGATTGAGGATAACTCTATGCCAAAAGTGCCCAATAATTTCGGAATTGATTCTCTAACGCAGTTTGAAAAAGAGCTATTTCTTTGCTGGTTGTGTGATGGCGCTCCAAACAACTAGCGTTTAAATTATATGGAATTGTACTAAATTAGTGCTTATGAAAAGGCTACTCATCTTAATTTTTCTTATTCCACTTACCGTTTTTTCGCAAACAGATCGGAAAGTTCTATTGTTTGATTTAACATCAATTAATAGTGAAACCAATTTGTCGCGCTTTTATGCTGTGGAGGATATTTTAGACTTTTGTAAGGTGCCATACGATACAAGTTCTGATTTTAGTGAGCTACAGAATTATCCGGTAGTTATTACTGCCTCCCGTTTTACGGACGGTGATTTAAGTTCTAATCAAATTCAGGATGTGCAGGCCTATGTGCAGAATGGGGGAGTGCTCATTTCATCTTCGCTACGTGAGTCAGCCTTATTTTCAACTTTTGGAATCAGTTCAAGTTCAAGCAATGACAGTTTGTTTTACATGGATTTTGATACCTTGAGTATGCCGTCTATTTTTCAATATGTAAATGATAGTTTAGAGGTGCAAATAAGCTTGGGACGACCAAGTTCATATCCCAATTTTTTTACGCGTGAATATACCGCGCAGGCGGGGTCTGAGGTTTTGGCAAGCTATGAAAATGGCAGTCCGGCAATGATAAAACATGCTTTTGGAAACGGGCACACTTATCTGTTCGGTCCTGATTTTAGAGATGTAGTATACCGAAACAGAATTAACGCAGATGTTAACGCACATAGGACTTATTCGAATGGTTTTGAGCCTACAACAGATGTTTTTATGTTTATTATTCGAAATATTATCCGAGAGTATATTCCGCATACCATATACCCACACACCGTTCCAGGAAACGCCAGCAGTGTGCTTTTTCTCACTCATGATGTGGATAGCAGGACGGCCATAGACACCATGCATTTTTTTTCAACTTATGAGAATCAGCTGGGTGTGGAAGGGCACTATAATATCACATGCCGATATCTTTCAGATAATTGGATGTCGAATTTTTATATCGGTGCTACATCAGAGATCAATCAGCTTTTAACAGATGGTCATAAATTGGCATCACATAGTATTGGTCACTATCCAGATTATGCAGATTTTGAATTCGGAAATTTGGGCTCCACCACAGGTAATTATTCTCCATTTTATGGTTCTGGATCAACAACAGGAGGGACGGTTCTTGGTGAGCTTGAGGTCAGTAAAGACTTATTAGAAGGTGATTTTTTGGTAGATATTAAGAGTTTTAGGGCTGGGCATTTAGCCTTTCCAGACTCTTTAATTATCGGATTGGATACTTTGGGCTATGAGTTCAATTCAACTTATTCTGCGAATGACATTTTAACAGGTTATCCCTATTATGCCTTTAGGCGACAAAAGTTTACCACATGGCGTTCGCCAGTACTTGAAATTCCGATGACAATCTCAGATGTGTTTATTAGCGGTGGCTTTACATCAACAAACTATAGCCAACGGGTTAATACATGGTTGGATGCTAGTTTTAAGTACCGTGATAATCATGCACCAATAAATTTATTAATTCATCCCAACAGGCAATATAAATTAACTGCGCAGCAAGATTATTTAAACGGACTACCAAATGATGTTGTTGTGTTTAGTTTTGAGGATTATGGGAACTTTTGGAAGGAAAGAACTGCTTTGGACTACAGTACGGTATTGAATAATGACACTTTAATTGTAAATTTAACTATTAACCCTAGTCAAGGCATGTCGTTCCTTTTGGATTATGATGGTTTAGATACCGTATTATTTTATGATAATTTAGGTTCTCCCATTTCCTTTCAATGGAAGCAATGGAATAATAGACAGCGCTTGTATTATCAGGATGAGTTAGTCAGTGTTAATGAAAAGGTCTTGAAAGAAAACAAGTTGACGCTCTACCCAAACCCTGCAGAAGATATTCTTCATGTTCAAGGACCGAGTGAATTCGCAACTATGAGAGTAAGAATTTATGATTTGAGCGGAAGATTGGTATTAAGCCAAGTTATTTTTGGAAGTGTTGCCAATCTCTCAGTTGGTGAATTTGAAGATGGTGTCTATATACTTTCTATTCAAAATGGCGCGAAAGTATTTTCTAAGAAATGGATAAAGTCTTGATGCGGTATTATAAAATGAAAAAGCCCTTAATTTCTTAAGGGCCTTTTGCTGCGATTAGGTTACTAAATCTCCTCGTTTGGATGATTTGTTTGATTATGATACTACTATAACTAAGTAAAGCCTGAAATGTTACAGCCTTAACATCAGTTAACATATCTTTTAACAACAACTTCCATCCAGACCGTCCTCTTCAGAAGAAATTGAGAAGGGTGCATTTCCTCCATAATCCTCAAAAACCATGTAATGCGTGCTCCAATCCTTGTAAAATTAAAAGTGCTTTTTGTAGCGGGTGTCATTTAACATTTTATAGTTATTTCCGCACACGCTCATGATTTTACCTTTAGAAAAAGAGTGATGATTATCCAGCCGCATTCCATGGAATTCTACCCATGGATTTTACAGGCTGTTCATTATCTTATGAGTGTTTTTATTGGATTAAAAGTAAATAAACGTATGTAAATGTAAATTAAACGTAAAAAAAACGAATCCTTCATTTCTCCTAATTCAATTTTGCACCGTCAAATAATTATTGTTGAATCAAATTTTATGAAAATGAAAAATCTAACAAACAAAGTACAACTAATTGGGAATGCGGGTGCAAAACCTAGTTTAAAAGAATTATCAAATAACAAGAAAATAGCGCATCTAAGTCTTGCTACACATGAGTCTTATAAGGATGCAAACGGAAGTACGCAAATAAGAACAGATTGGCATAACATAATTGCGTGGAATGGCATGGCAGAGGCCCTCGTAAAGCATGCGGATAAAGGAAAAAATATGGCACTGGAAGGAAAGCTACTCCAGCGTTCCTATACAGATGAAAGCGGTGTGAAAAGATATGTGCATGAAATACAATTGCAGAACTTTATGATTTTAAATTCCTCAGCAAATTCATAGTATTGTTGATAATTCAAAGAAAAACCAAGCTTAAATAATCGCAATTTTGTAAGAGTTGACGGCTCTTAATATTACAACGTAAATAGCTTACGTTTTGGGGGGCGTACATTTGATAAAAATTCAAGATATGTCAAAAGAAGTAAACAAAGAAAAATTAAAAGCCTTACAGCTTACAATTGATAAACTAGAAAAATCATACGGTAAGGGAACCGTAATGAAACTGGGAGATAATGCCATCGAAGAAGTGGATGTTATACCATCGGGATCTCTTACCTTGGATATGGCCTTGGGTGTACAGGGCTACCCCAAAGGTAGAATTGTAGAGATATACGGACCAGAATCTTCGGGTAAAACAACCTTAGCAATTCATGCAATTGCAGAAGTTCAGAAACAAGGTGGAATAGCTGCGATTGTAGATGCGGAGCATGCCTTTGATCGTTTTTATGCTGAAAAATTAGGTGTGAATACAGAGGAACTTCTTATTTCTCAGCCAGACAATGGTGAGCAGGCACTCGAAATTGCTGATAACCTTATTCGTTCAGGAGCGATTGATTTATTGGTAGTTGATTCCGTGGCTGCCTTAACACCAAAAGCTGAGATTGAAGGTGAGATGGGTGACTCTCAAATGGGATTACAAGCAAGGTTAATGTCCAAAGCATTAAGAAAATTGACCGGTTCTATTAACAAGGCGAACTGCTGTTGCATTTTCATTAACCAGTTACGTGAGAAGATTGGGGTAATGTTTGGAAACCCAGAAACAACAACGGGTGGAAATGCGCTTAAATTTTATTCATCGATTCGTTTAGATATTCGTCGTTCAACTCAATTAAAGGACGGTGATGCCGTAATTGGTAATAGAACACGTGTAAAAGTGGTTAAGAACAAAGTTGCTCCTCCGTTTGCAAAAGCTGAATTCGATATCATGTACGGTGCAGGGATTTCCAAATCAGGTGAAATTCTTGACCTTGCAGTTGAGAAAGGCATTATCAATAAAAGTGGTTCTTGGTTCTCTTATGGTGAAACCAAATTAGGACAAGGAAGAGATGCTGTTAAGTCTTTGATTCAAGACAATCCTGAGTTAATGGAAGAACTTGAGGCCAAGATCAAAAACCCTGAAACTGCTCAAGAAGAAGTAGAGGCTTAAATAAGTTAAGATTTATCTTGAAACCGTCGTTGGTGTGAAAGCATTAGCGGCGGTTTTTTGTTAAAAGGAATAACCCATACCGAATCGAATGAATTGATTAAAAATAAATGGGTTATCATTGGATAAATCCAAAAAATCATAAGGATCCTTTTGTCTTTGTTTGAGCAAAATTTCCTTTCCAATAAATAGGTCAGTTCCCAAGGAGAATAAGAAACGTTGAACATTGACGTGTGCTTCTATTCCTGTATTAATGCCAACTCGGATAAAATCAAGGCTCATGAAATAACGATCCATAGTAAGGTAGTTTAAATAAGTTTTTCCATTAGTGTTATTCGTTTCAAAATAATATTGTTCTGTCATGGGATCCTTTCTATATCTCAGAAAGTCATAGTTATAACTATCTTCTCTTTTTAAGTAGGAAACGGATAACCTTGATGTCCATCCCCAATATTCTTTCATCTTTCCTAAGCCTCCTTCTAATGAGATTAAATTTGTCATACTTGTAGGAGCAAACGAAAATACCGCCGTGTCGTTCATATAGTGTTGTTGGCGATCGAGTTGCAGGCGCTCTCCGTTTAATTGAAAGTAAATTTCTTTGGTCCAATCGGCTTTATAGTTTCTGTACCTCAATCCAAAAGCGTTTTCAATTGGGATGATAAGCTCTATCGAATTGTTTTTCTCCGAGTACTGAGCAATGTTAGAGGAAAGAGTATCGCTATAATAATCGTCTTTCTGACCAAAACAGATCATTGGAAGGAAAATAATAAATAAAAGGACCTTCAAACTACTCACGTTGTTGAAACGTAAAAACACTTCCTAAATTGTATATAATATCCATTTTATGGTCATTATTTAAGGGTGCATTTTACTACCTTTGTTGCATGTCCGAAAAAGGGAAAATTTTTATTCAATACTGGGAGAAAAGACGTTCCATGGGAAAGTCAAAATTTATCCTGCGGATTGTTCTTTTTATGGCTGTTATGCTATTAGCAGCTAATACAATAGGCAATCTATCTCGAAACGAGCCCATTTTTAAGGGGTTAGATCAAGGTAAGGTTTTGTTGATGGGGCTCTTTTTTGTGGGGGTCGTTGCACCGGCAATTGCCTGGTATACCTGGACCAATAATGAAAAGAAATACAAAGAAATCAAAGGGGAAGATGAATAGATTATTTTTTGGATGTATTTTGTTGGTGACATTGTTTTCTTGTGGAAGTAAAACGGAAACATCACCAGCTCCTGCAAAGGGGCCAAGTGCAACCGCACTTCAAAGCGATTCGAGTAATTTAAGATCATCCAGTATCGAAAAAATCAATGAAAAAATTGTTGAGGACCCCAAAAATGCAAGTCTCTATCACGAAAGAGCATACGCTAATTTTTATCAAGGCAATGTAGATGAAGCCATAAATGATGTGAAAGTTGCGATTGAGCTGGATCGAGATAATGCCGACTACTTTTTTACAAAGGGTTACTTTTTTCATTCTCAGCTCTTGCTTTCTGAGGCAAAAACTGCCTTTGAGCAAGCATTAGAAAGAGATTTTCAGCACAAGCAAGCTCATTTCTTTTTAGCTAAGATATATACGACCCTAGCGCGACCCAACGACAAGTACAAAGACAATTATAAAAAAGCATTTGATGAACTTTCTGAGGTTATAAAAATCGATCCCAGTTTCCATCAAGCATACTTTTGGAGGGGGCAATTGTATCAGGAGCTAGCAGATTCAGGGGCAGCCTTAAGGTCGTTTAAAACAGCTTCTGAAATATATCCCGATTATTATGATGCATACATTCGCATAGGGATACTATACGCAGCGGCTCATAATCCTAAGGCCGAGGACGCCTACAAAACTGCTCTAGAAATTAGACCTAATTCAACAGAGGCAAGCTTTAATCTAGCGGTTTATTATCAGAATCATGAACGTTATGATGATGCTGAGAATTACTACAATCAAACAATACAGAAGGATAGTTTACATGCCATTTCTTATCATAACCTTGGTTACATGTATACAACGTTTGACACAGCATATACCAAGGCACAAGAATACCTTCATAGGGCCTTGTTTTATAATAGTGGTCAGTATTTGCCAGACACCTATGTTCTTATTGGCGAAACTTACATAAAACAAGGGCGTTGTGAAATGGCTCGTGACCCTTTTCAAAAGGCCCTAAAATACCGTGAAAACTATGCGCCGGCCCTTGCAGGATTGAATAAATTAGATCAAATGGGCTGCTAGTTATTCACTGTATAATAATTTCTTATTGTTCTTTTGAAATCCCTTTCCTACTTTTAATAAAAAAAAGATGAAGGGTTTCGTAAACAAAATTAAGTGGATTGCGGCAACAATGCTTGTGTTTCTTATGGTTCTTGCAACGAACCTAATCGATCAAAGAAATTACGGCAAAATCAAAAATTCCGTTTTTTCCATTTACGAGGATCGTCTTCAAGTAAAAGATTGGTTATTTGATGTCCATCACATAATGGACCATAAGCAATATGCTTTGATAAGTAATGATACCGCTTACTTTGAATCAGTTCAAAATAGCGATCTTAACGATACCTTAGAAAGCTGTCTTAATCGTGTTTATGAAGTCAAGTTATCGAATGGTGAAACAAAGGTGATTGACGATTTAATTATCGACATAGAACGATATTTCGTTAATGAAAAGTATGATAGTGTTCAACAAATTTTTGAACCTGAATTGAAACAGAAGATGGTTGACCAAATTCAGGTTATAAATGCAAAATTAAATACCTTATCGAAAATCCAAGTAGATGAAGGCAGAGCTCAGCTCTTGAAGGCCACCAGCTCTATGGATGCCATCGACAATTATACCCGAATTGAAATCGTTTTGCTCATTATCATAGGTGTTGTAATTCAAGCTATGTTGATTTATAGTTCCTTGAGTAAAAATGAAAACTAAAGTTTACCAATTTTGATCAGACCATTCTGTTCCTGGAATCATACCAACAACCACTAATTTTGTGTCATGAGTCCAAGCCCAAAGGTTAAAACTGTTGTTTCTGGTAATTCGCCATCCATTTTCCTTGTAATTAGGTTCGCCAAATAGATCCTTTGAAGCTGCTTCTAATGCCGTCTTGTTTTTGTATTTGGTTATCACTTCATAAAGCCTAGGGTCGTCCCCAGTGGAAATGTAATATACTATAGCTTCAACGTAAGGATCTCCATCTAATACTTCTGCATATATGGTTCTATAATCTTCTTTTTTAGCCAATTCTGTTTTAACAGATTTGGCTTGAAGGAAGTCACCCAAAGTCATGTTTAGACCAATTTTATGGTCAACTTGAGCGGGTAAATTTTTCTGTTTTGCATCTTTTGTTCCAGAACATGAAACAATAATAATCGCTAATAAAAGGGGTAAGAATATTTTCATCGTTTTGTTTTTTCAAGTCTTACAACCCAATTAAAAATTGGTTCAAGTATTTTGGAAATTAAATTTTTTGGCAAATAAACTTAGCAAGCAAATCAGCTGCGCTTGGATCTTTTCGAAACCATAATTCAGGCTCGATCATTTCAAGTTCAGAAATGCAAAGTTGTGATTGATTGTCCCAAACCAAATCTACACGAGCATAGGCTGGGAGTTCTTTTAAAGTAGCAATGGCTTTCTCTGCGAATTCAATTTCATCTTTTTTGGGAGTATAATCGTGAATTGTTCCACCAAAATCATCTTGAACTCTAAAATCACCTTGCTTTGCCTTTTTATGAATAGCATGTGTAAATTCACCTCCGATAACTATGAGTGAAATCTCTCCTTTTTCAGTAATATTTTCCAGGTATTCCTGAAGCAAGAAGTCCTCATTTTGTATTAACTCTTTAAAGAGTTCTTCATGCTGCTCAATATTGTTTTCATTGAGCTTATATGTATGTCTTGCTGCACCAGAAATGTTAGGTTTAAGAATGTATTCTTTCCATTTGTGTATTGAACAAATCTCTGCCAAGCTTCTTTTATCTCCCTTTCTGATAAAATATGTAGGTGGAATAACAACTTCATTATTCTCCAATTCCTTTAAATAGACCTTGTCAATATTCCACATGATTTGTTCATAGGAGTTGAACATCTGACATTTTTTTGAAGTCTCCTTCATCCATTTTTCAAACTCCTCAAATCGATGAAAATAATCCCAAGTAGTCCTGAATACAACCGCTTTCGTTCTAGACCAATCAAAATATGGGTCATCCCATGATTTTATGCACGCGCTCTTGCCATGTTTGGTAAAAGCATCTTTCAACAAGTTATCTTCTAAAAGAACATTTTTTGAATACCAATCATCGGCATTGGGAGTGAAATCGATATATTTCGATTCCGTAAGTATGACAACATCAAATTGCTCCATCGAACTTCATTTGTGCAAAGTCTTTTGCAAAGTAGCTCAGAATGGCGCTTGCTCCAGCTCTTCGGAAACCCAATAACATTTCCGGCATAACTTGCTTGTATTCTAACCATCCATTTTTACATGCAGCGTGGACCATGGCACATTCACCACTAACATTATAACAAGTTATTGGTAAGCTTGAAGCTTGACTTAGGTCAGAAATAATGTCCATGTAACTTAACGCCGGTTTAACCATAAGAAAGTCGGCTCCTTCGCTTTCATCCAAAAGAGCTTCTCTTAAAGCCTCTTTGCGGTTAGCAGGATTCATCTGATAGGTTTTTTTATCTCCTCCTTTAGGTGCGGAGTCCAGAGCATCACGAAATGGACCATAAAAAGCGCTCGCATATTTTGCAGTATAAGACATGATAGCGGTATTATTAAAACCAGCTTCATCCAGCTCTTCACGAATGTAGGCTACTCTTCCATCCATCATGTCGGAAGGGCCAATTATATCAATTCCAGCATCCGCTTGTGCTACGGACATTTTTCCTAAAATTTCTAAGGTCTTGTCATTTTCAATTTCCCCTGCTTCATTAACATACCCATCATGTCCGTCAGAGCTATAAGGATCCATTGCAACATCAGACATAAGGCATAACTCTGGAAATTTGCTCTTAATTTCCTTAATGGCTTTCAGATAAAAATTCTTTTCCGAGTATGAATAGCTGGCTACTTTGTCTTTTAAGTTATCAGCCACTGCTGGAAACAGAACAAAACTGTTTATTCCAAGCTTTAGGCAGCTTTCAATTTCACTTAATAGTAAATCCAGACTCCATCTATAGTTTCCAGGTAAACTGTGAATTTCATTCTTTGTTTTTGTTCCGTCCACCAAAAAAAGTGGGTAAATAAGATGGTTTACTGAAAGGCTAGTTTCTTCCACCATGTTTCTTATTGCTTCAGTTTTTCGATTTCTTCTAGGACGTTCCAACATGACACAAAAATAGTACTTTATCGCAATACAACTTTGTATATTTGTGGTTTGGATAAACAGAGTGAATATCAGAAAGCCTATGCCGTTTTCAAGGACGGAAAACCAGAGAAGGCAATAAAGCTATATACTAAATTATTGGAAAAGTTTGGGCCAGATGCCGATATACTATCTGACAGAGGGGTAGCGTATTTTCATATGGACAATAAGGTTCAAGCCTTAAAGGACCTTCAAGAATCTTTAAATATAGAGCCTGAAAATCCCTATCGTTATTCTTCGATAGCTTATATCAAGGATTCCATGGGAAGAACTGAGGAGGCCATTGAAGACTATAAAATTGCGGTTAAATTGGACCCTGAAGACGCTATTGCATGGAACAACTTGGGACTTTTAGAAGAGAAGCTAGGTAAAATAGAGCAGGCTAAACGGAGGTTCCAAAAGTCAGACGAAATTTTAGGTATAGACAAGGGAAGGGACGAACGTTTTAAAAAAGAATTAGATCGCTTGGACAATGCACCTAATCCAGGTAGTGAGAAGAAGATAGTTCCACGAAATATCCAGCGAGAAATAAATAAAGAAGATAAAAGCCTGAAAAAAGCAGGGAGAGGTGGAATTGTTAAGTCCGTTTTAACCGAGAAAAGTGAATTTAAAAAGTTTCTACAATTCGTAAGGAATGGTTTTAAAATAAAAGAGTAGCTATGCCAATTAGAATTACAAGAGATCCAAATAAAGGGCGTACGCGCGGGGGAAAAAAAGTTAATAAATCTAGCGGTGGAAGAAGTTTTTCTGGAGGCGGAGGAGCAGGTCAACTGGGGGCATTATTACCAGTGGTCATGGGATTATTTAAAAAGAATCCCAAAATTATTATTGTTCTTGTAATAGTTGCTGTTGGTGCCTATTTCTTATTCGGGCAAAAAGCATGTTCAGGCTTGCCTACAAATCCATCTTCCAATGAGGGGGGGAATCCAGTGACGAATATGATAAGCCAGTTTTTTACTGGTGGGAAACTTGATCCACAAGAATACCAAAAAGCTGAGATTTTCGAGCCTTTGGTGGATAATGCAAAAAATCCTCTTCCCGAAAAATACAGTTTAATTGAATACGCCCCTAAAAGATTAAATCAAGGTAAACAGGGGTCTTGTGTAGGTTGGGCCAGTGCTTATGCAGCAAGAACAATACTTGAGGCTAAAGCAACAGGTGAAAATCCGAACCAAATTGCTTATTCACCTTCTTTCCTTTACAATCAGATTGCTCTAGAAAATTGCCAGGGGTCCTACCTTATTGAGGCCTGTAAGACCATGAACAATATTGGGGGCTTATCAATGAGAGAGTTCCCTTACACTGAAAGTTCTTGCGCAAAAAGTCCAACTGCAAGTCAGCGATCCAGAGCAAAGCAACATACGATCCGTGGCTATAATCGCCTGTCTGAGGATGCAAGGTCAGGCCAAGTTGATTTATTAGCGATTAAACAAAATTTATCTCAAGGCTCTCCTGTAATAATTGGGATGATGGTAGGCGGAAGCTTTATGAAAAAAATGATAGGTAAATCAGAGTGGATCCCTACCCAATCAGATTTTGCACAAAAAGGATTTGGTGGTCATGCAATGTGCGTCATAGGTTATGACGACTACAAGTTTGGAGACAAAGATGGTTTAGGTTTTCAAATTATGAATTCTTGGGGTGAAAAATGGGGTGATAAAGGCGTGTTTTGGATTCGTTACGATCATTTTCAGCACTTTACAAGAGAGGCATATGGCTTGTATCCAATGGGTGATTCAAAGGTTGTAGCTTCAAAATTTGAAGCAGAGGTTGGCTTGATTGACAATAAGTCAAATCGTCCAATTGAGCTTGAGAAAGTAGAGCAAG
This sequence comes from Flavobacteriales bacterium, assembly GCA_964230025.1. Lineage (GTDB taxonomy): Bacteria > Bacteroidota > Bacteroidia > Flavobacteriales_D > JAUILH01 > CAXRFO01. Next base: position 78,148 of record CAXRFO010000010.1, read on the forward strand.
GTTGGTTTAAAACAAAACGACCAATTCAAGTCGGGACTCGTTTTAAAATCGAGAGCACGAATTCCATTGAATGCTATACCTATGTTTTTGGAATGGAAACTGATGGGAGTTCTTACACGCTATTTCCTAATACTCCAAAGCATAGCCCGTATTGCGGTATCGTAGGCACACGTAGGTGGCCAAGACATGATAGCTTTGAAGCAGATAATATAGGGGATAAAGATTTTATGGCTGTCGTTTTAACTAAAAAACCAATCGATTATAAATTGATTAATGACAAGATTAATCAAGCACCAGGTAATAGCTATTATGAAAAATTGAGAAATGCATTTGGAGTTGATCTCGTTACTAATGTGAATTATAATGGGGGAAATAAGATTTCAGTGAATACAAGCGTAAATGGTAAAAATGCTGTAGTTCTAGTTATTGAAGTAGATAAATTTTGATGGAGCAAAATGATATAAATTTCAGTCAAGGAATTAGAACTGAGCAAGGCGAATTAATTGCCCCCTTGAACATACGCTATCACACAGCGGGTGAGCTAAACGAAGATAATAGCAATGTTTTGTGGGTATTTCATGCATTCTCGGCAAATTCTAATGTCAGTGATTGGTGGTCAAACCTTTACGGAGAGGGTAACATTTTTGATCCATCCAAATATTTTATAGTGTGTGCCAATATTTTAGGAAGTTGTTATGGTACTACAGGGGCTAACGATATGAAAGACTTCCCATTCATTACCATTCGTGATATGGTCGAATGTCATAAGCTATTAGCTAATCATTTGGGTATTGATAAAATACACATTGGTATTGGACCAAGCATGGGAGGTTATCAATTAATGGAATGGGAATTGGACGAACCAGCTCGCTTTGAAAATGCGATTTATCTGGCTACTTCTATCAGAGAATCGGAGTGGGGTAGAGCAATTCATACGGCACAGCGAATGGCATTGGTGAATGATCTTTTGAATCCAAAATATCCAGATAAACCGGGTTATGCAGGAGTGGAAGTTGCAAGAGCCCTCGGGATGGTTTCATATAGATCCTATGATTGTTATAAAGAACTCCAAATAGACTCTAATCCGAAAATTAAGGAGCACAAGGTTCGGTCTTACATTGAATACCAAGCGAAAAAAATGGCTGATCGTTTTTCAGCTAAGTGTTACTTAAGTTTATTGGATGCCATGGATAGCCATGATATTCGCAGAGACCGACCGGACTGGAGAGCATTAATGCAAAAATCGTATACGAAACATTTATCAGTGGGAATACGATCGGATGTGTTGTGTCCAAGTTCTGAGCAAAAATTAATAGCAGAAAGCTTTGCCTTCGCACAATTCTATGAGATTGATAGCTATTATGGTCACGACGGATTTTTGACGGAGGGGAGAAAAATAAAAACGCTAATTGAGGCTTTTCTTAGCGCTTCTTAGGGCAAGATTTACAAGCTTTTCCTTTCTTGTACTTCTTGCAACACTTCTTCTTTTTACTGCATAAGTCACATGAAAACTCCAAATAACTGATTTCTTCTGAGTGTGCCTTTTGAACTTGCATGAAGCAAATTTAAAATGATTCTAAATAAGAATGAATACCCTAAAAAAGGTATTTGCGCTTAAAGTTTTTAAAAACGACCTTGTGAACTACTTTACACTGTATATCTCGATAGATGCGGAATACTCATGATATAACATACAAACAGCACCCTCTTCCTCAAATTCAGGAATTTTTTTGTAGTGAGCATTTACAGTACTTCCCTCCGGGTAATCATCTAAAATTTCAATATTATATACCTTAAAATCTTCATTGCCAATTTTTAAATAGGTGCCCGTACAATCTCGGATAACTTCAGCTCCTTCAACATTTTTTTTACATGAAGTGGCAAATACAAGAAGAGCTAACACGACTAAAATTCTCATGCTAAATTGATGAGGATTTAATAGATATGGTTGCAATCAGTCGACTTTTTTACTGAAAAATTTGATTCCGTCGCCAGTTCTCCATGCATATGCAACAGATTTATCATAAAAGGGTTTAAGGCCTCTAACCATAAAGAAGCTGGCACAATTGGGCACTTTTAATCCACCCCATTTTCCTGCTTTAGTTAGTTCACCAGGTAAAATTATTGCCACATGGCCATATTTACCATTGGTTGAAATTGCAACGGTGGCCTGCCCGTTATTGGCATGCTCTTGAGCAGTTTTCATCGCTTTTTGATTTTTCGCATCACCTAAATAGGTCCATGTACCGAATTTTCCTGTAACAATATCAAACATCTTTTCATAGGCTACGTATTCTCCATTTTCTTTAAAGTCGTCAATTTCATAAAACTCACAAAGGGCCTTTGAAATGAAATGACGACAATAGTGAAGGTTTTGATTCTCCTCTCTACAATCTTCAAAATCTGAGATGAGCTCAGCCATGATTTTTTTAGAATTCTTTGTCATTACCTTTTTGCCGTTTTCATTAACTTCAGTAAAATCGGTTCTACGCCCATCACCACAAGATGAAAGGAATACAGAAAGGATAATAAATAAATGTAGTGCCTTCATAATTAAGTATCTTCACGCAAAAATAAGTGCATTTTTTAAATGGATAAAATCGTATTAAAAAAGGGGAAAGAGTCTTCTGTTCTTAGGAGGCATCCTTGGGTTTTTAGTGGGGCCTGCTATGGAGTAGATGGCGACCCCAAGGAGGGAGATATAGTGCAGGTGCTCGATTCTGAGCATAGAAGTTTGGGTTTTGGCCACTTTCAGGAAAATGGGAGTATTACGGTTAGGATTTTAAGCTTTAGTGATGAACCTAATCAGAATTTCTGGAATAGAAGAATTTTAGAAGCATGGAATTTGAGACTTGATTTAGGCCTTTTGTGTGATGAAAACAATTGCTTCCGATGGATACACGGAGAAGGAGACGGCTTGCCTGGATTGATTGTTGACTTTTATGCTGGAAATGCAGTAGTACAATGCCACAGTTCTGGGATGTACAAGAGTATCGCCGCAATTAAAGAAGCTTTGCTTGCAGCAAATCCGGATCTTAAGTCAATTTATCACAAGAGTTCAGATACATTAAGTCCAAGCTCTGGAATAAACCCAAATGATGAATATATTCATGGAGCAGCGGAGGTTCCTGTCATAGTCAAAGAACACGGAAACGATTTTAACATAGACTGGGTAAGTGGTCAAAAGACCGGTTTTTTCATTGATCAACGAGAGAACAGAGATTTATTGGCAAAGTATTCTAAGGCAAAAAAAGTACTGAATACTTTCTGCTATAGTGGTGGTTTCTCCATTTATGCATTGAATGCAGGTGCTGCCTACGTTCTTAGTTTGGATGCTAGTAAAAAAGCTATAGATCTAACCAATGAAAATATAAAATTAATCGATAAAACCGATAAGCACGAAAGCGTTGTTGCAGATGCAATGGAGTACCTCAAATCAATGTCAACAGACTATGATGTAATTGTCTTAGACCCGCCTGCTTTCGCGAAAAAAAGACAAAGTAGGCATAAGGCTGTTCAGGGTTATAAACGATTAAATAAAATGGCCTTAAAAAGCATTAAGCCTGGTGGTATTTTATTTACGTTTTCTTGTTCTCAGGTAGTTGACAAGGAATTATTTACTCGAACGATTGCGAGTGCAGCTATAGAATCAGGAAGGCGAATTAGGATTTTACATCAATTGCATCAGCCTGCAGATCACCCAATCAATATTTATCATCCTGAGAGTGAGTATTTGAAGGGTCTTGTGCTAAGGGTTGATTAAATTATTATATTGCACAAAATTTTTTAAATGAAACGTATATTATTATTAGCAGGAATTCTAATGACAGCGACATTAATTTCTTGCGGTGAAAAGGGTTCAGAAGATAAAGATGAATCAGAAAAAGCTGAAAAAAACTCAAGCGAAGATCTTAACAACGACGGAGAACTAACTGCAGCAGATGCAACAGACGAGATGTGGGAGAAAGGTTTGGAGCAATGTATTACTCAAGCTAAGAAAAGCATGGGAGCTGCTGGAGATGCATTTGATGAAGATGCATTGAATGAAGCAGTTGAAGATTATTGTTCTTGCTCTATGGATGCTATGAAGGAAGCTGATATGAGTATTTCTGACATGTATGATCAAGCTAAAATCATGGAAGTTGCAGCTGATTGTATACAGGAATTTCAAGATGAGATTCAAGCCATGATGTTGGGTGAATAATCACTCCAGAAATTTATTAGAAGGCTGTCTTTTTAGGCGGCCTTTTTTTTTACATCAACTTTAATCCAGTAAGGAACAAATCGCTTACGGCCTTGTATTCGCCGTAACGGCTAAGTAGGTGCAATAATTCTATGCTAGGGTGATTTTGCCGAATGAACTCTAAATGTGTGTCACCAGCAATATTTCCATTTTTATTGAGCTTAAACTTTGCTCGAATCTCTTTCAGGGTGTTCAACTTTCTAATTTGATCTTGCATCATAGGATTATCCAGCTTATCAATCATTTGTTCCATATTAATATTTATAGACAGCAAATAATCCACTTTCTTCTTGGGGTCGAAATTCAGCTTGCTTAAACTTTGTTCATCCGAACTAAGAAATAGATAGCTCCCCTCAATCTTACCAAACAGATATGGCTTTTTAGATTTTTCATCAAACCAATGGTAGTTCTGAGAAGCTTTATGTTTTTTAATGAAAGGCACAGTGTCCAGGTAATCTGTTAAGCCAGAATTATCATTTAAGTGCAGGGCACAAATAAAGCTTCTGTCAAAAATGTTTTCTTCTCTGACTTGAAAACAGAACTTTCCGCTTAAATAATCTTCTAACTCTGCCGAATAGCTAGTGTCTTTATCTTTAATGCTGAAATGAATGTATTCCAACAGTGTTGGATAATGTTCTAATTCCTGCATTTTAATTTGAGCGGAAATTTCATAGATTCCGGGTTCTGTAAAACCTCCTGGAACAGTAGAAATCATTTCTGGGAAATGATCCTTTTCTACTTCATTTAAAATACTCTCGCTGGACAGTTCAAAACCTTTCTTCTCATAGTGAACTTGTACATCATTCTCAACAATCATTTCAGGAAAAAGGTCGTGAAAGGGGGATAAAAGACTTGAGTTTCTATTTTCAGCACTATGAATTCCAGCAATTCCCTTTCTAAATTTTACCTTTTTATATTCGGGTGATTTATTGTTGAGTATATATTCACAAATTCCATTTAAGTTACCATCAGGACTATAGCATATAATTCCTGTTTCACCTTTAAAGGCATAGTCTATTTGTGTTTTAGGAACTCCAATATTTTTTATTTGCGCTAGAACAAATTCTTCGAACTTGTTTCCATTATCAATAGCTACAATTAAACCTAAATAATGAACACCTTGGTAATTATCACTAAAAAATGCTGTTTTGCCTAGAATATCCACACCAGCATTTTGAGCTGCCTCAATTATCTCTTTCTCTGTACCATCACCTAATTTCACATATTTATTAAAGGTGTCTTCATGGTATAAACGCTCAGTAAAAATGGATTTACCGATTGACTTGTTGTCAGAAATGAGAATAAAATCAGCGCTTTCAGGAACATGACTTAGGTGTTCCTCACTTCTTGATTTCATCAAGAAGGAACTTAAATCCCAAATAAAATAAAGGATCGCGAACAGTGCTACAAGTTTTATGAGGGGAAAAAAACTTTTCATTTAATAGGCGCTTTCATACAAGGAATCACTATTCCAAGAATAGGAATAAAGTATGTCTGAAATTAAGGATTCATAGATGTCTTTTTTACTCGCCATTGACTTAAGCTCGTTTGAAAATTTAATAAAATCTTCTCCAAGAATTGGCCCTGATATTTTTTGATAAGTATAATTTTTTGTTTCAAAAGGCATAGGAATCATTCCTCCCATGATGTTTTGCTTGTATTCTTTAAAGGCCAAAAGATCCATTTCTGCAAAAAATGGATAGCTTTTAAAGTTGCGAATATCTTCTTTTTTCATTCTTCTTTCTTTTGGCACGCCGCCATTTGGAGCTTCAGTTGAAACTAATTGCTCATCGTTTGAGATAAGCAAAGTACCATCTACATAAGTCAAATAAGTCTCTGTTTTTCCTTTAGAGCTGCCATACCCACCATATGAATTATATGAGTTTCTAGTCTTGATTTTATAATATCCGCCTAAATCCTGAAGGCTTTGTCCCTTTGCCAAATTTTCTAGGAATTTTGCCACCATTTTTTCATTGCCCAAGGATATAGCTAAAACGAACTCTGGCATAACCTCTTTTTTTGTTTCAATAATTCTTTTTCTAGACCCATCATCGGCGAACTCGTAATCTAAATACTTCACATCCATTTCTTGTTTGCCGGTGTAGGCCATAATCATTTTACCAGGGAGTATTTTTTTGAGTTTTTTTTCATCCATGAGTTCGAACATGAGCGAGCTGGTAAACTGTTGCATGCCTCTAAAGTCAATAGAAGAGGAACTACCGTCTTTGGCTTGCATCATACGGATGGTTTTGAATAAGTTGGGTGTGTTAACAGTAGTAGACATAAAACCGGAAAGTTCTGTGGCGTCAATATAGTTGAGGAGCTTTTTATCTTGTTTAGCTTTAAAGGTCCTTTTTATATCTTGCATGTACTTTGGGTCTAGGTATATGCTTAGCTCTTTTTTAATTCCACTGTTCGCCATGTAGGTATGGGTAATGTTATAGGCTTTGAATTCATCTTTTGATTCTTTTTTTGGCACTGCTCCGTAACTTGGATAAGAATTTCTCGCAAAAGGGAAGGGTAAAAGGTTTCCATCCATTTGTTTATATTGAGATATGAAATTATTCTGAGAGAGCATCTCCATGAAATTCTCATTTGACACTATGCTTTCATCAAAATTTTGTTCAAACAAACTTTCCAAAAATCTTAATGCATACTTTTCTTTTAAATCACTTTTTTGTAGATCTCGTTTGTCTTTTTCAGATTCTTTAAGGTCTTCAATATAATAATCTCCCTCTCCAAGCATCTCACTTCTTAAGTAAGAATAATCTAGGTTTGCATTAATGTATCCAACAAATTGCTGGCTCCAAAATAGTACATTGCTTTCCTTGGCTATACTCTCAAACTTGAGGTTTTTGTCTTTTTTTTCCAGTAATTCTGCGGGGAAAGTTTTATTTATTTGATCTGTAAGTTGAATGGTATTTCCCAATGGAAAGAGATAGGCTGTAATACTTGAGCTATCCGTTCTGTAGGAGTAGTAGTAGTATTTTTTAGAAAAGTCAATTCCCCAATTCTTTCCGTCTTTAAGTAAGGCTTTAGGCAAATAACTTAGGGAGTTCTTTTCAGGGTCCGAAATGTCTTCATAAAGCTTGTCTTTTTGCTCTTCTGTTAATATGGAGTCCAAATCAATTTGTTTACTGATGTTTGTGCCATCAAAAACTCTGATGTCGGATACGTCTACTGGAATTAGTGATTCAATATTATTCTGTCCATAACTGAGAAGGTAAATTTTTAAGAATATTAGGGTTAAAAAGACTTTTCTCATTTACTTAATATGAATTGACCAATATACTTATATTTACCTGAAATTAAGCCGTGAGATCCGTTTTTTTAGTCATAGGAATCTTAATATTTCCCTTTTTTAATTGTGCACAGCAACCTGACTCTACAAAGGGTATCGCACTTGTTTTGAGTGGCGGTGGAGCTAGCGGAATGGCACATATTGGAGCCTTGAAAGCCTTGGAGGAAAATGGCATCAAACCGGATTACATAACAGGAACAAGCGCAGGTGCTTTAGTTGGTGCCTATTATGCAAGTGGGTACTCCCCTGAAGAGCTTGAAGTTATGGCGCGCAGTGAAGAATTTAAGAGAATGAGCTATGGTTTAGTTGAAGATGATTATAAGTACTACTTCTATGAAAATGAAAATGCTCCGGAGTGGGTGCGAATACGCTTAAACATTGATTCAACGATTGAAACCAGTCTTCCAACAAACGTTATCGATTCTTACAGTATCGATTTTAGCTTGATGAAGAATTTGACAAAAGCGAATCAAGTTGCAAGAAGCAATTTTGACAGCCTATTTTGTCAATACAGATGTGTAGCAAGTGATATTTCCACGAAAGAATCGGTTGTGTTTAATTCTGGTAGCCTTAATTCATGTGTAAGAGCATCCATGTCTTACCCCTTTTATTTAAGGCCACTTTCATATGATGGGAAAGTATTATTTGACGGTGGTTTGTATAACAACTTTCCAGCCAATGTAGCATGGGAGAACTTTAACCCCAATGTAATGATTGGGGTCACAGTGACGCAGAATGGTGATCCTCCAACACCAGGAAATCTCTATAGTCAGATTAAAGGGATGATTGTTCGTCAGTCTGATTTTACACTAAATGCGCCAAATTCAATTTTAATTCAAGCTGACCCCAACGATGATATTGGAACCTTTGATTGGAACGCTATTTCACAAGCAATTGATGCTGGTTATAAGTACACCATGGAAAATATGGATAGTATTAAATCATTAGTTGGAGATAGAATTTCATCAAAGGAAGAAATAGAAAAGGAACGATTAAAATTCCGTCAGAATTTTCGTCCTATAGTTTTCAAGAAAGCAGAGTTTGAAGGGGTTAATGAGGCACAAAAAAAGTACTTAAACCGCTTACTATTTAAAAAAAGAGACAGCCTAACAATAGATGAAGTTGAAAAACGCTTTTATCAAATTGCACTGGACGAAAAAATTGATTTTGTGTTTCCTTCAGCAATTTACGATGAAGAAATTGGAGCTTATGTTTTGCACCTAACCATTGCAAAGCAGAAAAATTTTAAAGCGGAATTTGGGGGTGTGTTTTCGTCGAGACCATTTAATACGGCCTATATGGGTCTTGAATACCAGTACCTGGGGTCTTTTGCAATGAAGACGAGAGTTAATACATTTTTTGGGAAATTTTATGGTAGCGTTGGCGCAAGTGCTCGCTTTGATTTTCACAGTCCTGGTTTGTTCATGGTTGAGCCCTATTATATTAAGAATAGATGGGATTATTTTAGAAGTTTTGCCACCTTTTTTGAGGATGTAAAACCCTCTTTTTTGGTGCATAATGAGCAAATGGCTGGTTTAAGAATAGGAATGCCAACAGGAAGAAAATCAAGGCTATTTTTGAATTCTTATTACAGTGATATCGATCTGAGGTATTATCAAACGGAAGAGTTTACCAATACAGATACTACTGACCTGACCTCTTTTTATCCGATTGTTGTTGGGTTGAAGTATGAAAGGTCAACCCTAAATCGGAAACAATATCCGAATAGAGGTACTTATTTAAGTTTTGGCGCGAAAGTGTTTGATGGTGATGAAATAACGCTACCTGGGTCAACCAGTGTGGATAGAGACTCCGTTGTAAACGAACACCAATGGTTGAACCTGAGGTTTAATTACCAAAACTTTTTTCTTCACAAGAATAAATTCACAATGGGCTTCAATTTAGAGGCAACCCATACAACACGAGCTTTTTTTGATAATTACTCAGCATCTATTTTAGCTGCTCCAACCTACGCTCCAATCCCAGAGGCTCAAACCAGGTTCATGAGTCAGTTTCGAACCTTTCAATTTGCAGCTGGAGGGCTTCAATTTATTTACAACACTACAAGGAACATAGAATTCAGACTTGAGGGTTATGTTTTTCAGCCTGTTCGTGAAATGTTGGCGGATAGTCTAAATAAAGCATATTTGTCAGATGATTATTTTGCTTACCGCAGTTATATTGCCAGTTTGAATGGCGTTTATCACAGCCCACTCGGACCTATTTCTGTTGCCTTAAATTATTACCACAATGAAGAAGACCCATTGAGTTTCCTTGTGAAATTTGGCTACGTTATTTTTAATAGAAGAGCTTTGGGTTAGACGGCTACATCATGCTCTCTTAAAGCATCATTTAAGCTTGTTTTTTTGTCTGTACTCTCTTTTCTTTTGCCAATGATTAAAGCACATGGTACTTGATAGGCTCCAGATGGAAATTCCTTTGTTGTAGTTCCGGGTATTACTACAGATCTGGCAGGAACATGTCCCCTTAATTCAATAGGTTCACTTCCTGTAACATCAATTATTTTTGTTGACTTTGTCAAAACAACATTTGCCCCTAGAACAGCTTCTTTGCCCACATGAACGCCCTCAACAACAATACATCTTGAACCAATAAACGCACCATCTTCAATAATTACTGGACTTGCCTGTAAAGGTTCTAAAACCCCGCCGATTCCTACGCCCCCACTGAGGTGAACATTCTTGCCGATTTGTGCACAGCTACCAACCGTTGCCCAAGTATCAACCATGGTGCCCTCATCTACATAGGCACCAATATTAACGTACGATGGCATCATAATAACTCCTTTTGAGATATAGGCTCCATAACGCGCTATTGCATGAGGTACTACACGTACTCCCAGCTTGTCATAATCTGATTTTAAGGCCATTTTATCATGAAATTCAAAGGGACCGACCTCAATTTTTTCCATTTTACGAATAGGGAAGTACAGCACAACTGCTTTTTTAACCCATTCATTAACTTGCCATTTACCATCAATGGGTTCAGCTGTTCTTAACCTTCCTTTATCTATTTCTTCAATAACAGCTTCAATTGTTTTTATCGTTTTTTCGTCCTTTAAAAGTTCGCGATTGTCCCAAGCTGCTTCAATTATTTCCCTCATCAGATTAATTTTCGGACAAAGATAAACTTCTTTCCTATTTTTGTCGTGATGGGGAAATTAATGGGGATAGATTTTGGTGCAAAAAGAACCGGAATTGCTGTGAGTGATGATCTTCAAATCATTGCAAGCGGGCTGTGTACGGTTGATACCAAAGAACTATTTACTTTCTTGAAGCGATATTTTTCGGAAAATAAAGTTGATGCTGTCGCCCTTGGAGATCCAAAGAGATTAAATAATGAAGCTGCTCAGTCCGCACCCTTGGTACTAAAATTTGAAACGCGGTTTAAAAAAGAATTTCCTGAAATTTCAATACACCGTATAGATGAACGTTTTACCAGTAAAATGGCCTTTCAAACAATGATAGACAGTGGTTTAAAGAAAAAGCAAAGACAAAATAAGGCTTTGATTGATGAAATTTCAGCAACGATTATTTTACAGAGTTATATGGAAAGCAGTTCTCGATGAATTGGAAGGCAATAGTTTTGTAAATTTGTTTGCTAAATAAAAAGGATATGGTATTACCGGTTGTGGCTTTTGGAGATCCTGTTTTAAAAAAAGAGGCGGAAGAGATTGATGAAAATTATCCTGAATTGGATAAATTAATTGCTGATATGTGGGAAACTATGTACGGAAGCAATGGAGTAGGATTGGCTGCTCCTCAAATAGGTAAATCAATTCGATTATTTGTAGTTGATGCGAGTTCCTTTGCTGAACCAGATGATGATGGTGAGGTTGATCCTAGAGCCGCATCATGTGCCGATTTTAAGAAGGTTTTTATTAATCCCATAATTGAAGAAGAAACAGGCGATAAATGGGGTTTCAGAGAGGGCTGTTTAAGTATTCCTGGAATTAGAGAAGAGGTAAGCAGAAATGAGAAGCTTCTGATTACTTACTTTGATGAAAACTGGAATTTTCATGAAGAAGAGTATGATGGTTTTGCGGCTCGTGTAATTCAACATGAATATGATCATGTCGAAGGAGTTTTGTTTACGGACAGAATCTCCCCTTTAAGAAGAAAATTACTAAAGAGAAAACTAAGCAACATATCAAAAGGAATCGTTGATGTTGACTATAAAATGAGGTTTCCACAATTAAAAAGATAATTATGAATAAATTGAAATTCCCAATCGTATTTGTTTTTATTGGATTAATGGCAGCTTGCTCTTCTGGTGAGAAGGATAAAGAAGAAGCAAAAAAGCCAGGAACAGACCATGAAGTTCTGGATCCTGAGGATATTAAACCGAAAATAGCTGAGTTAGAAGAAAGGATTGAAGAAGCTGAAAAAGCTGCATCAAACAACAATAGCTTTCAAGTAAAGGATGAGTTGGTTGCCCAGTATTTGGATTTTGTTCAGTATTATCCTGATAATGAAAAGTCACCAAGGAGGCTCCTTGATGCGGCAAATGAAGCCTATCAAATGGGGCAGACAAAAATGAACTCAAAAACACAGCCTGATGTAAAACTAGGTGTAAACGAGTTCCAACGTTCGGTTGATTTATATAAACGTTTTTTAAATGAGTATTCCGATAACAAGGAGTATCAATTGGAAGCTCTTACGCAAAAGGCTTTCATTCAGGATTTCATGCTTGAGCAAGATGATGAAGCAATTGAAACCTATGAAAAGCTAATTTCAGATTATCCAAATGATCCAAACCTGGATGGTTGGAAGAATCGAATTGAGAATATAGATTTATCCATAGAGGAGATGATTTTGAAAGCGAGTCAGAATTAATTTTCTCTAATCCACAGAGGAGTGTTAGAATAATATTCGTTCAATTAGCGGATATGCAGTTTGACTTTGTATTATTGTTACAAAGCAATTCACATGGATAATACGGATAAAAACATTCTTAAACTACTGCAGAACAATGCGCGAATTTCAAACAAAGAATTGGCTAAGGAGACTGGCTTGTCTACAACACCTGTTTTTGAAAGAGTAAAAAAGCTTGAAAAAAATGGCGTAATAAAAAATTACGTAGCCATTTTGGATCAGTCAAAGTTGAATAAAAACTTAACTTCCTTCGTTTCAGTTAAATTAGAAAAACATTCTAAAGGCCATTTAATGCAGTTTCAAACTTCTATAAATCGATTAGCAGAGGTTATGGAATGTTATCATGTTGCAGGAAATACGGATTACGTATTAAAAGTGCTCATTGAAGATATACAGGAATACAAAAAGTTCATTACTGAAAAGATGTCGGCGATTGAAAATATTGCATCTCTAGAAACTTTGTTTGTGATGGATGAAATAAAGAAAGAGACAGCAGTTCCTTTAAACTAGGCAGATTGGGCTATATGGTAATGGTCAATTTCGGCTAAGAAATCATCTAAACTTCTTTCAAAAAATAAGGGATTGTTTTCGTATAAGTCTACGTGATCAGCTCCTTGAAAAATAACAAATCGTTTAAACTTACTGGTGCAAAATTTGTAAATTTTTTGACTTTCAGGAAGTGGGAGTACCTCTTCGCTATCACCTGCCATAAAAAGGGTAGGAGCGGAAAAACTTTTAACAAACCTTTCAGGCCTCAAACTAAATTGAGTTGCCTTTATCTTACGCTCAACAAAAAAGAACACACCAGCATAGAAAATCCGTGGAACTAAGAATTTGTCCATTCTATGTCGAAATGCATTATTGATGTTGTCATAACAGGACTCCATGATGATAAATTCGAAACCTTGGAATTCTTTGTGTGCGTAGGCAATAGTCGCTGCACCCAGTGATTGACCATGAGCTGACACCTTGCTATATCCTCTTTTTCTTAGGAAGAAAACGGCAGCTTGTAAATCTTTTCTTTCGTGCCACCCAAATGAAATAAAATTTCCTTCACTTTTTCCAGTACCCCTTAAATCAGGCATAAGAACTGTATAACCGCGCTTAAGATAATAATGAGCTCTTCTTATTTGAGCTTCTCTATTACTTCTTATCCCGCTAAGTAAGACAACGGCCTTATCTGTTTTTGGATTAGCTATAAGCCAGGCACTTATTTTTACCCCATCTCTTGCTTTGAACTTTACCCTTTTCACCTTTTGACCACTGATTTGCTTAATCTGGGCTATTTTTGAAGGTGCAGGACGAGTTAAGAAAACGGCTATGAAATAGCTTAAAACCACCCATGAGGATAGCACAATAAATATTATGTATAGTCCAGTTTCGATGATTTTTAGAAAGCTCTTAGTACATACGTAAGAATCTTCCTTATTGTTTCAAGGAAACTTTGAAATTAAGTTAATCTACTCTTAGAAAGGAAGCTCTACCTCTTCAACGTTAGAATTTACCTGGCCGCAAGAGCAAGAGTCAGTGATCATTGTAAAATATGCATCTACACGTTCCTTGTACTTTGATTCGTTGGATAGTGTTTTGTTGTAATCTTCAACAGACTTGAAATACGTCATGGTTCTTTGCAGGTAGCACTCGCAATCTAGTTCTGAGGAGTTACATTTAGCTTTGATTTTCGCCTTTTTCTCTGGAGACCACCCTTGATTTAGTTTGCTAGCCAATCCATAACTGAAAAAAGCGATAGTTAGAATTCCAATGACCCAACCTGCTCCACTTATCATGGTTAAAAGGTTCTTTTGTTTTTTCCCACTTAAAATTAAATGAACTCCAAAAATTAGAAAACCCAGTGCCACAGATATAGTTCCTGTCTGATAAAAGGCAACTCTATTATCTTCAGACCAACCATTTCCTTTGTATATAAAGTAGGCGATTAGCATGATTCCAAAACCTAAAATCATGGATCCAGATAAAATGGCATGACTTTGGGAGAGAGCGTTATCGTTTTTTCGCGCTTTTAGATAAATTAAGATCGAAAAGGTTAAACCGGTAAGTAACAGTAAGAGTAGAATTAGTATGCTTGCCATGGGACTTGTTGTTTGTTTATAATATTAAAGTTCTAAATTTAGCGATAGAAATTTATAAAAAATAGAAATAATGAAAAATGTAGGGAATAAATTAATGGGATCATTCGCAGCTTTAATGCTTTTATTGCTTGTAGGGTCTGTAAATGCGCAACAAGGGAGAACAGTAGCTGGAGTAACATTTGATGCCAAATTAAAAGTAAAAGATCAATACTTAAACTTTAATGGGGCAGGACTAAGAGAAAAGTACTCTCTTGATCTATATGCGGCTGCGCTATATCTTGGAAGATCTTCTATGGACGCTGGATCTATCATAAATGATAATAAAATGCAGGCCATTAAAATCGTTATCATTTCCAAAAAGGTAACCCGTGATAAATTTAACGAAAGTGTGAAAGAAGGTTTTGAGAAGGCATCTGAAGGAAAAGCTACCAAAGCCGAAATTGATAAGTTTAAATCATTCTTTTCTGCAGAATTTAAAGAGAACGATGAGATTAATATAATTTACGTACCAGGTAAAGGAACTGCTGTTACAATTAACGGTGATTACAAAGGAATTGTACCAGGTCTAGAATTTAAAAAAGCGCTGTTTAGCATTTGGTTAGGAGCTAAGCCAGCAAGCTCAAAGCTCAAAAGCGGAATGCTTGGAAAAGTTTAATTACAAAAGGGGAGCTTTAAGCTCCCCTTTATTTTTTATAAACGGGAGTAATCCCACAAAATGATTGATTATGAAAATACTGTTACTATCAACATGTGCTCTCTTGTCCTTCGGTCTTGCAGCTCAAAAAAGCACAAGTAAAAAAGTTAAGACCCAATTTATTAGTATCCCAAATTATGATGTTGCATCAACGGATGCCGCCTCATTAAATGCCTACTTTTCAATTGGTAATTCTCAGTATGGGCCAAAGAAATTAGCGGACTCAAAAACTATGTGCGTTGTGAAGGGTGGATCTCTTAAGGACGCAAAAGAGTTAACCACTTATTATTATCAGCACAGTGTTACTCGTCCAGCCTCCTATTTATTTTTAAAAGATGCTGCTGGAAATACAATTTATGCCAACCAAGTTTCTAAAACTGAGGTTGCCAAGGCAGATTTTGGTAAGGAAAAATGTGAGTTTTGGATGAAATCCAACTTGGAAAAGAAGTATGAGGCTGAAAAAGCTTCATGGGAAAAATCTGATCATGGAAGTTTCGTAGGTAGCCAAAAAGAAATTGCGTCAAATCGATTAAGACAGAATGGTCTTGTAAGTTACGTTCCAACTGAAATTGAGGTTTATTCAGCTAAAGGGAAAGGAATAGATTACAAGTCAATTGAGGAAGCATATGAACTAGCTTACAAGGCATATGAATCAATTGCTGAATCAGGCCTAAGTCAAAAAAGTTTTGATGATCTTGGGAAAGCTGTTGCGATATGGGAAGCTGAAGTTGAAAAAGCTGATTATGAAAATAAAGATGCTAGAATTAATAAGAAAATAGCTCAAGGCCTTTACATTAATTTAACACACGCTCACTTCTTCAGAATGGAGATGTTAAAGGCTGGTATTGCAGCTCAAAAAGCGGATGAATCATTTGGAAATTTTTCAAACAACACTAGAACTGAGATTCAAGTATTGAGAAAAGATGTAAACAGGAGAAAACCTGCCATTGATAAGAATAAAGATTTGATTAGTGATTTAAATAACCTACATCAGCTGGCAGAAAAAAGCAAGTCGATTAATCTTAGTTTACAAGATTTTGTTGGAAGCAATGAGGATGCAAAATCAGATTATTTAAAGTTTTCTGGTGATCAAAATTTAAACGTTTCAAATGCTGCGGAAGAGGCAAATTTAGCTTCTGGAGGAACATCATATGATAAATACATTGTGCCTAATTCAGTTCCTAAGACTTTAAGCATAATGAAACTTCAGGAAGAGTTAACGTCATTTCCGGTTGAAATTACACAGATTGACGGTCTTGCATCTGTTTCTATTAATGCAAATAGTATAGAGACCATACCAACGGAAATTGGTAACATGGATGCATTGAAGAAACTTTATTTAGCTAAAAATAAGATCGGCAGCATTCCTGAATCTATAGGGAACTGCAGCGAGCTTAAAGTTTTAAATCTCAGCGGAAATCCAATTGAAACTTTACCGGAGTCCATTAAGAACTGTAAAAACTTAAAGAGTCTAAACCTCAAAGGAACTAAAGTTTCCGCTGCACACCTTAAAGAAATTCAAGGATGGTTACCAGACTGTAAAATTAAAATCTAAGCATCATGAAACTTATATATTCGGTCTTTATATTGTCTTTAATTTTTGTTTCGTGCAAAAAGGAAGAAGAAAAACTACCTGAGGAAATGCTTGAGGGTAAATGGGTAATTTATAATCAAGAAATCTTAGGATCAACTTACCCAGGTGACGGATCGTATTTAACCTTTTCAGGAGGGTTGAGTGGAACCGGCACAGATTTTAAGGCTTCTGATACTACGACCGGGCAGTTCACTTATACCATGAATGAGGACGCGACTCAAATTACTATAGTTGACACTATGTCTGAAGGAGGTAATTACAATTTCACCTTCGATATTTTAGAGCTCAACGAAGAAAGGTTCCGAATTACAGCGAATACTGGATTATTCGGAGACATGCTGATAGAGTTGAACAAGTAGTAATAACTATACTAGAATTAAAAAGCATCAATCGAGGAACGCAGGCCTCCGTTGATGCTTTTTACAAATAATTACATCCGATAAATAGCTCTCGAAAAGTAGAAGTATCCTACTATTAATTTTAGTTTTGTTGGCTTAACTATTAGCATTACAAATCATGAAGAATTGCTCATTAATTTATTTACTCATATACTTCTTTGCTTCTTGCGGATCAAACTCAAGTGATAGAAAAGACCAGGAAGGATTATCAAGAAATACGGAAACAGAAAAAGACTCCCTATCTTTATCTGGAAGTTCAGATTATGTGGAGCTTAGAGATACAGTTGTAGAAGAAATCACAATTGTTGCACCAGATTTTCCATACAAAGGGGATGTAGGAGGTAAAACTGTTTTTATGCAGTTAGATTTTGGTGAGCATACCATTTCGGGTAGTTATATGTATGAAGAATATCTAACACCAATAAAACTTGAAGGAAAATATACCGATGATGGTTTTATACTAAAAGAGCGCGATAAAGATAATAATGTAACTGGCTATTTTGTTGCTCATGGCGATTTCATAGGCTTTAGTGGCAAATGGCTAAAACCAGATGAATTTGCAAAAGCACCTGTAAGTATTAGTCACGGTTATAGGGATAGAAGATTTAAAGCTACAAATGATAATGTTAGTGCAGATACGAAGAACTATGATTGGTACAATATTGTACCGTCACTTTCACGGGATTGTGAAGACTGTATCTCTTTTCAATCTATAAGAGACACAACATATTTTTTAAGACATGAGTCATTTCTGCTAAAACTAGATAAGAAGGATAGCACCGCACTATTTAATCAAGATGCCAGTTTTAGAATCGTACCAGGTTTAGAAGGTGAGGGAAAAATCTCTGTTCAGAGCCATAATTTCCCATCGCGCTATTTGCGTTTGATGGGCAATAAAGTTGAACTAAAAACAGACGAATTTGTCTTGAATTTAGCAAGTACATTTGATATTAAATATGATTTCTCTGAGGTTGATGGTAGCACAAATTTTGAAGTAGGTGCCAGATGGCACAGTTATGATGAGATGCCAGAAGGAGCTTCCCTGTTGCATGGACGTATTAAGTCTGAAGGAGGTACTTTTGTCAGTTACGAATTTGGAGGTGATAGCCCTTATATTACATTTAGAAAAGATGGCGGAAACACTATTCATTTTGAAGGCAATAATGACGATGATGTACGATTGTTTAGGCAACTGAGTAAAGAGGAAATGCGCCTTCCTGAGTATAACCAGAGTGAAGGGTATACTTCCAACGAAAATCTTATTGGTCATACCTACAAAATATATTGGGCAGAAACATACAGGCATTGTGGAAACTTTGACAGTAAATTTTGCAAAACAAGAGTTATATATGAATTAAAGGATATTTATGCTAATTAGACATTTCTTAAAGGGAAAGCGCTCACTGATACATCTAGGGTAATTATTTAGAAAAAGCTTTTGTCGACAAAAAAATAGCAATAAATCCCTTGAAAATTTTAGGGCTTAATGAAGCAGCTATACCATATTCCTGAGATTATCGATTGAATAATGAAAATCTAAATTATAGCTTTGAAAAAAAAGCCAGATGAAACTGGCTTTTTTCAAAGAAAACTATTTAAGGTAATTTAGTTTTTAGAATAGCTAAAACTCTATCGCCGTTTGGCGTACCTTGAATAATCTTAATGAACTCAAAACGATCTCCAGGTCGCTCGCCTTGGATAGCACCGTTAACATAATTACTAGTGTTCCCATTTGCTTCTTTGATCTGCAGATTTGATCCACTTCCTACGATTTCTCCTGTGTAAATTTCCATTTTTTAATTATTTTGATTTTCCTAAATATATAACTAAATTTCACCAAAATCCAGTTATAACTATTGCACCCTACCTTCCGCATATTTCTATCAAGCTTTTTTGCACTTTATAGCTTATGTTGTTTTGCTAGCGAACGAGATTCTCTAGAACAATTGATAAGCGAGCCGAAAACTCATGATACGGTAAGAATTAATACTCTATTTAACCTAGCAAGAAACCATTACTTTATTGAAGATTCAGATGTGGATAAGGCTATTGAGACATTGGATAAGGCGGTCAAAATCTCTCTTAAT
This sequence comes from Flavobacteriales bacterium, assembly GCA_964230025.1. Taxonomy (GTDB): domain Bacteria; phylum Bacteroidota; class Bacteroidia; order Flavobacteriales_D; family JAUILH01; genus CAXRFO01. The sequence continues at coordinate 97,450 of CAXRFO010000010.1, forward strand.
ACGGATAATTTTAAACTGGGTAATTTATACTCTTTGAGGGGATATCTTTACGATAATTACCGTCTTGACACTGAACAAGCTATTCATGATTATTATGCAGCAATTTCTCCTTTTGAAGCTGAAAAAAATTATTTACAAGTATCTGTAGTTCACATTAACCTTGGTTCTACCTATTTTAAGTTGGGGCAAAATAAAAATGCAATAAAGCAATTTCACAAAGTAATCAATTTGCACCCCAAGGCAAATGATCCCGAAAATATGGGTATTGCGCATGAAAATTTAGCTGTATTGATTGGTTTTAAAAATATGGGGTCTAGAGATTCGGCTGTTTTTCATATTCGTGAAGCAGAAAAGTTCTACAAAGAAGCGAACAATCAAAATGGTCTGTTAAGAATGAAAATTGGCCTACTTGATTATAAGCTGCAAGAAGTGGACAGTACACAATATGACGAGATTAAAAATTATATATCTCAATATGAATCCTTCTTAGTAGATCTTGAAAAAACGAATCAGTTCGATCATTATGCAAACGCATTGAGTAACCTGGGTCATTGTTATTCACTTATTCATAATTACGATAAAGCAATTGATTACAGGCTAAAGGCGATAAAAATAATAAAAGATAAAGGCGTGTTATCAGATTTATTGGGAGTTTATCAGGTCCTGGCTAACAATTATGAGGAAATAGGTAATTATAAAGAGAAATCCAACATATATAAGGCAATTATTGACCTTAAAGATAGTCTAATACATATCGAGCAGGCATCTTCTATAGAGGAGATGAAAACAAAATATGAGACCGAAAAGAAGGATGCCCAAATCATTGCTGAGAAAGCTGAGAATGATAAAATTAAACTTGAAGCTGAAAAAGAAAGGCAACAGAAGTACATTTTATATGGAGGTTTATCGCTTGCTCTTCTGTTTGGAGGCTTCATCTTTAACCGGTTTAGAGTAACCAGAAAGCAGAAAAGCATTATTGAAGATCAAAAACAAAAGGTTGATATTGCTTACGATGAATTGGAAGAAAAAAACAAGGAGATATTAGATTCTATTATCTACGCAAAAAGAATCCAATCTGCTATACTGCCTGCAGACAAGATTGTAAAGGAATACCTTCGAGATTCTTTTATTCTTTATAAACCCAAGGACATTGTTGCCGGAGATTTTTACTGGATGGAACACAAAGACAATAAAGTGCTATTTGCAGCTGCAGATTGCACTGGACATGGTGTGCCTGGAGCGATGGTGTCAGTAGTTTGTAATAATGGTCTTAATAGATCCGTTAGAGAACACGGGCTTACGGAACCTGGAGAGATACTGGATAAGACAAAAGAAATTGTCATTGCCGAGTTTGAGAAGTCAGAAGAAGAAGTAAAAGACGGAATGGATGTTGCCTTATGCTCCTTAGAAGCTAATACCCTTAAATATGCCGGTGCTCACAACCCACTTTGGATTATCCGTAAAGGAGCTGAAACTATTGAAGAAATTAAAGCAAACAAGCAACCTATTGGGAAATACGATAACCCACTTCCTTATACAACTCACACGATACAATTAAATAATGGGGATAGTTTCTATATCTTCTCTGATGGCTATGCAGATCAGTTCGGAGGTGAAAAAGGGAAGAAGTTTAAGGCGGCTAACTTTAAGCGTTTGTTATTATCCATTCAGAATGAATCCATGGAAAGGCAAAAAGAACTAATTGATCAAGCCTTTGAAAAATGGAAAGGAGATATCGAACAGTTAGATGATGTTTGTGTGATAGGGGTGAGGGTTTAATTTCATTACACAAAAGCCAAACTCAAAGTGAATTTTGTATCTTCAAGCCCAATGATAAACAAGTTTATTATCATCTGTGTTTTTTCCGTCATTAGTTTGGCCACTATGGCGAGCAATAGAATCGATAGTTTAACAAACCTAGTTGCCAACGCGCCAGAGGATACTAGTCTTGTTGAGACATATAATGCGCTGTCGAAAGCATATTGGTCCGTTGACGCTTCAAAAAGTATAGAATACGGGTTTCTTGCAGTTAAACTTTCAAAAAAACTCAATTTCCCTAGAGGTGAAGCCAGCTCTTATAATACAATTGGGGTCGCACACGAGTATATGAGTGCTTACGACTCTACGCTCTTTTACTACAACAAAGCACTTGAAATATTTACAGAGCTAGATAACCAACATGGTGTGGCTACTTCCAACAATAACTTGGGTGTAGTCTATTATTTTCTTGGTGATTATGATAAGTCTGTTCAACACTACTTAACGAGTCTACGCATTCAAGAAAGTCTGGGTAACGAATTGGAGGCGGCTACAAGCAGGCAAAACATAGGTATTATCTATAAGAATCAAGGTTTATATAAAAAAGCAATCTCGTATTATAAAGAAGCTCTTGAAATACGTGAAAAACATAATGATGAACTGAGAGTAGCACAAACATGTGTGAATCTAGGTGTTGTATATGACATTATAAACGACTATAAAACGAGTCTTGATTATTATCATAGAGCATACGACTTATATGAAAAAAATGGCCAACTGTACTACACGGCAAACGTAACGTCAAACCTTGGTATACTTTACGCTCATATGGGGAACCACCAAAAGGCTTTGGACGCTCACATAGAAACGCTGGAGATTAAGGATAAACTTAAGGATAAAAGAGGATTAGCAATAAGCTACAAAAACATTGCTGAATGTTATGAAAAATTGGGTGATAAAGTAAAAGGTTTAAATTCTTATCAACGAGCGCTTGAAATAGCAAATGAGATTCACTTGCCTGAGATTATCAAAGAAGCACATCATGGAATTGCGAGTATCTATAAGCAGCAAGGCAATTATAAAATGGCGTATGATCATTATGAAAAATACGCCATAGTGAAGGATAGCTTGTTGAATGTGGAAAATACTGGTCAAATTAATCAACTAACATCTAGATATGAAATAGAAAGGGCTACCGATAGTTTGAACCTTCTTAAAAAACAGACAGAATTAGCTCAGCTTAAAGCCAAGTCAATGAGCGCAGAGGCTGATTATCACAAAGCACAACATGAAGCAGAAGTAGAAAGAAGCAAAGCAACAGAGTATAAATATACAGCTGGAGTACTGGTGTTGGTGGTAATATCTGGTATTGGTTTTTTTATGTTTTACCAAAAAAGGCGTAACAATTTGATGCTTACTAGGCAAAAGGATATTATTGAAAAGAAAAATCAAGAAATTACCGATAGTATAGAGTATGCTAAACGTATTCAATCGGCAATACTGCCTCCCAGTAAAATGGTAAAAGAATACCTGCCCAACTCCTTTGTGCTATATAAACCAAAAGACATTGTTGCAGGGGATTTTTATTGGTTAGAGACAAAAGAAGACAAAGTATTATTTGCTGCAGCAGATTGTACCGGTCACGGTGTGCCAGGTGCGATGGTGTCTGTGGTTTGCAATAATGGTTTAAACAGGTCTGTTAGAGAGCATGGTTTGTCTGATCCAGGGCAGATTCTAGACAAGACAAGAGAAATAATTATTTCTGAGTTTGAGAAATCGGAAGAAGAAGTAAAAGACGGAATGGATGTTGCCTTATGTTCGTTGGAGGGGAATACCCTCAAATATGCTGGTGCTCATAACCCGCTTTGGATTATACGCAATGGGGCAGAAGATGTAGAAGAAATAAAGGCCACGAAACAACCCATAGGTAAATACACGAATCCAAAACCATATACCACACAAACGGTTGAGTTAAATAGGGGAGATAGCTTTTATATTTTCTCTGACGGCTACGCCGATCAATTTGGCGGCAAATCCGGCAAAAAATTCAAGGCAACCAATTTTAAACGTTTGCTGCTTTCCATTCAAAAGGAACCTATGGATAGGCAAAAAGAACTTATTGATGAAGCATTTGAAAACTGGAAGGGGGATATCGAACAACTGGATGATGTTTGTGTAATAGGGGTGAGCTTGTAAAAGATTTATTATCTAAGTTCTTATACCATTAATTAAAAATGAATAATAACAAAAACCCCAAGAAAATTGATACTTCTCGGGGTTTTCTATTCCCTTCAGCCATAAAGGGCGTATTTTAATGAGATAAAAAAAGCTTCATCATTTGATGAAGCTTTTTAGTTGGCGGTCCGGACGAGACTCGAACTCGCGACCCCCTGCGTGACAGGCAGGTATTCTAACCAACTGAACTACCGGACCAATTTTCCTACCTGTTTTTCAACCGATCTTGACAACAGTCAAGCTTAAGGAAATTGTTTCTCTCAGCGGAGAGAGTGCAAATGTAAAACAAATTTTTATTCAAATCGAAAAAAAAAATCAAAAAATTACATGGATGTTTTATACCATATTTAACTTGCTGAAAATCAATTAAAACTAAAAGATTAGTTAATAAACTATAAAAATAGTTGTTTAACTAAAAAAATAGTTATATGTTTGTTTCGTGAAAGATTTAACGAAAGCAGAAGAGCAGGTAATGACCATTCTCTGGGAAATAGAAAATGGAGTTGTTAAAGACATCATAGACAAACTCCCAGAACCCAAACCTGCCTATAATACAGTATCAACGGTAGTGCGTATCCTTGAGAAAAAAGGAGTTGTGTCTCATAAGGCGTTTGGGAAAACGCACGTTTATTATCCAATTCTTCAGAAAGAGGATTATCAGGAACATCAAACAAAAGGTCTATTAAAAAGATTCTATCAAAACAAGCCAAAGTCACTGGTTTCCTACTTTGTTGAACAAGAAGAAATTGACCTCAAAGAATTAGAGGAAATCATGAAACTATTACAAGATAAAAAGAAGAAGTCATGAAGTTTTTAATATTAAGTGCCATACTGTTTAACGTTTACTTTATAGCTTATAAGCTACTATTTTCAAGAAGTAGATATTTCGGATTAAATCGATTCATATTATTGTTTTTGCCGATGGTAAGCACTCTTTGGTTCTTTTTCCCAACTGAAGTTGAAAACAAGCAGGTTACAAGCGTCCAGTTAGATGAAATTGTTATTTCAAGTAAAGGCACTTTAAATGCAATCAACAGCGCAAACACAGGAGCAATAGTAAGTTGGACTCAAGTATATTGGCTTGGTGTAATTGTAACTGGGGTAATACTTTTATTCCGACTGTATAAAACGAGTTACGGAGACAAAAACTTTGCATTTTCTTTCTTTCATAAAGTTTTTGTACCCCGATTAGGAGATAGGAAAATTGAACAAACCATAAAAAATCACGAGGATTTACACGCCACAAAATTACATTCCCTTGATGTTATGCTGGCTGAATTGTACTGTTGTTTCTTTTGGTTTAATCCGATAAACAGATGGTATGTTCATCAAATAAAATTAAACCATGAGTATGAAGTGGATGCTGCGGTATCGCAGTATGAACCAGAGTACTCCAAAATTTTGGTAGCGAGACACTTCAAGGTGGATCCCCTTGTCCTCGGCCATTCATTCAATAATTCAAACCTTAAAAATCGCTTAAAAATGATGAAACAAAAAAAGCAAAAATCAACCCTACTTTTATTAGCTGCTTTTCTCGGTATCGTATCCATTGGATTTTGGTCTTGTTCAAAAGAGGAGATCAAAGAAAATGCTGATGCCAATACTTTCACTAAAGAGGGTGAAAGTCCAGATGGAAAGGAAATGTCAGAAAAGGAGGCAGATCTTGCTATAGATAAAATGGCTCAGTTCCCTGGAGGGCAAGAAGCTATGATTTCTTATATGGTTGATAACATTAGTTATCCAGAATCTGAAAAGGAAAATGGAACCGAGGGTAAAGTAATCGTGTCATTCATGGTTATGGAGGACGGTAGTATAGCTGATGCCACCGTTGTAAAAGGAATGGGGTCTGCTTTTGATCAGGTAGCACTTGATGCTGTATCAAATATGCCTAATTGGACACCCGCCGAAAAAGACGGTAAATCTGTCGCAACTAAATTAAAGTTACCAATCCAGTTTAAGTTGGATTAGTTTTCTAAATCATAATCAAGCAAGATAGAAATCCGGCAAAGAAATTTGTCGGATTTTTTACAATTTACTCCGCTTAATCAGAAACTGGAGTAAAATTGGGTAAAAGCCTTCGTTTATATCGGCCTCAACAAAATCAATCTTGTACTGGCCACATCTGTTTTTCAATTCCTTTTGATAAGCAAGAATTGATTCCTGATAATTTTTTTGAATACTTTGGGGATTGAGTTTTACCTGCTCACCGGTTTCCATATCAGTGAAGGCATAGGGACGATTTTCTAAATCAAGAAGCTTTTCTGTTTGCCTCTCCATAACATGAAAGACAATAAGTTCATGCTTGTTGTGCTTGAGGTGTTGAAATGCCTCCATAATTTCATCTAAGCTGTTGTTCGAGTCGAACATATCCGAAAATACCACCACTAATGATCTTCTGTGGATAGTATTAGCGATTTGATGAAGGGCTTCAACCGTTGAACTCGTCTTCTTTTCTTCGCTAGGATTTAATAAACGTGTCTCTATTTCATGATATAGATAGCGCTGATGACTTGCAGAGCTTTTCGTTTCGGTTTTTAGCTCAATCCCTTCATTAAATATGGACAAGGAAACGGCATCACGTTGTCTTTTCATCAACTCTATAATGCTAGCAGCGGCATATGAAGTAAATTCTAGTTTATTCGGGAATTCACTGTTTTTCGGATAAAGCATGGAACTGGAGTTGTCAATTAATATTTGACAACGAAGATTGGTTTCTTCTTCATAGCGCTTTATGAATAGCTTCTCCGTTCGGGCAAATAGCTTCCAGTCAATGTGTTTAGTACTTTGGCCTTTATTGTATAGTCGGTGTTCTGCAAACTCAACTGAAAATCCGTGATTTGGACTTTTATGCAATCCCGTTATAAAACCTTCTACCACTTGGTTCGCCAAAAGGTCAAGGCTGCCAAATGCACTGAGTTGTTTACGGTCGAGTTTGTTCATTTCTTGTAAATATACAGAATGTAGTCAACTAAAATGGATCAATTGTTTGGTGTAATTCTACTTTCTATAAATCAGCTGGTGATTTTGAATTTTATCTCCCACAACATGATATCCTAAGCTGAAAGGGATTTCTTTAATCTCCTCTTTTGGACTAGACTTATATAACTCAAGCAGGTCGGGTTGATACATTTTGTCGCTAAAATTTTTAATCGGTCGAGTATATGCGCCATATAGCTGAATTCCCCATTTTTCTTGATCAATATATTTTAACGGAATTCCAGTATCATCTTGAAAAATAACCTCAGAATGGGATAAAAGTGAATTTCTGATCTCGCTAAATCCTTGGTAGTGCATTAAATAAGATGCAGCTTTCACAAAGCCATTCATCTTATTTGGAAGGCCTGTACTAAGGTATTTTTTGAAGTTGGGATGTTCATTTTTTAAGTCGGCGTCAGAAATACTCCTTGAAAAGTAAACGATACGCTTTAGACTGTTATCAGCGCGTGATTTGTATTTAATTTCAACCGCTTGATTTTTCTCGTAACTCAAACTATCGTGTTTGTAGATCTGACCTGTTTCATCAACCTCAATCGGATTAACTGATACTATATCATTTCCTGATCGTGCTAAAAAGATGTAAAATACAGGAAGTACTCCAGTGTTTTTTTCTTCATCTAAGTCTTCCATCATATGTGTGGTTATGAAATAAGATTTTCCTATAACATCTCTCAATCCATTGTTCAATAGATCTATGTATTTGTCTCGCTCTTGGTCATCCATTTCTGCAAGGTTTGGAATTTCATTAACGGGCTCAAGGGCCATCATTATGTACTCCTTGGCTGTAGGGTAAAAGGAGTTTGCATGCAGGAAGTCGGGACCTGAAAATGGATAGAATAGAGCTAAGGAATCCTCTATCATACACGATAATTCAGAAGCACCCCAAGCTTCTAAATCATTCTGACGTTTGCGTTTCATTTCCAGCCATTTTTTAGTCAGTTTTTGGGCGTAAACATTCCAATTCCCAGCATTAAAAATAGGGTTCCGGGTAGGGAAGGGTGGTTTTAAACCGGCCAGGTAATACGCTATTTCGGTTTGAACAGTATCTATTGGTATGATAATCTCTTTTTTAGTTTGATCATCGGTATCAACTGAATTTACGGTGCTATTTGATGCTTTATTCTTCTCTTGATTACTTTCTTTATTATCCGCGGATGAGCAAGAAAAAATTAGGGTCAATAGAAGTAGATATATGGCTATGCGCATAAGACAAAGATAAATTTATTCTTTATTTGAGGCTCTGTCACCTAATTCAATAGCCTCCATGTCGAATATTCGCTTGCCCTCAATTTTGAAACGGAGTAAGGTCTTTTTCTTATGAAAGCCTTTAATGCCGCAAGCTCCAGGGTTCAAACAAAGGGTGTTAATTCGTTTATCGTATTGCACAAGAAGAATATGACTGTGTCCACAAACGAAAATGTCTGGAGGATTTCTATGAATTGCCTCTCGCGTTACTTTATTGTAAACGTATGGTTTTCCGCCAATGTGGGTCATCCATATTTTTACCTCATCTACTTTAAAACGCAAGTTTAACGGGAATTCTGCTCGAACAATATGATTATCAATATTGCCATAGACAGCCGCTACTGGGGCATACTTTTTGAGTTCATCAGTAACACTCAGGTCTCCAATATCACCTGCATGCCAAATTTGATCGGCTCCTTCTAAATATTTGGGAAGTTTTGGGTCAAAGTGCCCGTGCGTATCACTCAGCAGGACAATTTTCTTCATTTACCAAACTTTACGTGCAAGTAAGGTATTCATCATTAAGGCTGCTCTTGTCATCGGACCAACACCTCCCGGGACTGGCGTTAAAAAAGATGCCTTTTCCTCAACACTTTTAGCATTAACATCTCCTACAATTCTATAGCCCGATTTCTTGCTAGTATCAGCTACTCTTGTGATACCGACATCAATAATCACGGCACCATCTTTAATCATATCACCTGTGATATATTCCGGTTTTCCCAAGGCAACAATGAGAATGTCAGCAGTCCTACAAATCTCTTTAAAGTTTACGGTACGACTGTGAGTTAGGGTGACTGTACAATTTCCTGGATAAGCATTTCTTCCCATAAGGATGCTCATAGGCGATCCAACAATATTACTTCTACCTACAACGACACAATGTTTACCTGTTGTTTCAATATTGTAACGCTTGATTAATTCTAAAATACCCTTTGGCGTAGCCGGAAGTATAGCCGGTAAATTCAAGGCCATTTTCCCAACGTTTTCAGGATGAAAACCATCAACATCTTTAACAGGGTCAACAGCTTCAATAATTCTTTTATCGTTAATGTGGTTTGGTAAAGGCAACTGAACAATGAATCCATCCACTTCATCATTTGAGTTCAGTTCGTGTACAGCTTCCAAAAGTTCTTCTTCAGAGACGGTATCTGGTAGCTTAATTAAACTTGACTCAAATCCTACTTCTTTACAGTCGTTTATTTTAGCATTAACATAGGTAATACTTGCTCCATTAGAGCCAACTAGAATTGCAGCCAAGTGAGGAACTCTCTCACCCTTTTCTTTGAGCTTGTCAACGGCCTCTTTTATCTCATTTCTGATTGCCTGAGAAGTAGCTTTTCCATCCAGTTTTATCATGATTACATTCCTCCACCTTTTTGCATGCCTTTCATTTGACGCATCATGTTCATCATGTTCTTTTTGTTCGACATCATTTTCATGACTTTACGCGTATCCTCAAATTGCTTCAGCAACTTATTAACCTCTTGAATATCTGTCCCAGCTCCTGCTGCCAATCTTTTTCTTCGGCTACCGTTCAATAGATTAGGGTTTTCCCTTTCTTTGGGTGTCATGGAATAAATAATGGCTTCCACGGTCTTGAAAGCATCATCATCAATGTCAACATTTTTCATGGCTTTACCCATTCCTGGAATCATTCCCATCAAATCCTTAACATTTCCCATTTTCTTAATCTGCTGTATCTGGCTTAAGAAATCGTTAAAGTCGAATTTGTTCTTGTGGATTTTCTTTTGAAGACGTTTTGCTTCCTTTTCATCAAATTGTTCCTGGGCTTTTTCAACAAGTGAGACAACATCACCCATTCCCAGTATTCTATCGGCCATCCTTTCAGGATAGAAAATATCCAAGGCATCCATTTTCTCACCGGTACCGACAAACTTAATTGGTTTTTCAACCACCGACATAATGGAAAGTGCAGCACCACCTCTGGTATCACCATCAAGCTTGGTAAGCACCACGCCATCAAAATCAATTCTTTCATTGAAGGCTTTGGCAGTGTTAACCGCATCCTGACCCGTCATGGAGTCAACAACAAAAAGGGTTTCTGAAGGACGAATGCCCAGTTTAACCTTTTCGATCTCCTCCATCATTTGCTCATCAACGGCTAAACGACCGGCAGTATCGACAATTACAACGTTATTCCCATTGCTTTTGGCATGGGCTATAGCCTTCTGAGCAATGATTACTGGATTTTTTTCTTCTCTGTTTGAATAGACTTCAACACCTAATTGTTCTCCTAAAACATGCAGCTGATCAATTGCGGCAGGACGGTATACATCACAAGCAACTAAAAGCGGATTCTTTCCTTTCTTGTTCTTAAGGTAATTGGCCAGTTTTCCTGAAAAGGTTGTTTTACCAGAACCTTGAAGTCCTGACATTAAAATAATTCCTGGATTACCATTGTAATTAATGTCTTGCTTTTGCCCTCCCATGAGCTTAGTCAACTCATCCTTGGTAATTTTAACCAAGAGTTGGTTGGGAGAAATAGAGTTAATTACATTTTGGCCTAAGGCTTTTTCTTTTACTGTGTTCGTGAATTCCTTGGCAGTTTTGTAGTTAACATCCGCATCAAGTAAGGCTCTTCTTACTTCTTTAAGGGTTTCGGCTACGTTAATTTCCGTCACCTTTCCTTGTCCTTTTAGGACTTTAAACGCTCTGTCTAACTTATCACTTAAATTTTCGAACATAGTTTTGTCGTTTTAGGAATGCAAAGGTAGTAAAAATGAGAGTTTGGGAAACAAAAAAGGGAGCTGATGAGCTCCCCTAAAATATTATTAAATCAAAATTTTATTGAGGCTCATATCCTAACATTCCATCCAAGGTAATATAAGATACCGCATGATAGTTAGGTCTTGCCATTTCATAAATTTCAAGAGCTCTCTTTTTACCCTCTTCTGTTTTAATAAGTTCAGAGTAAATAGGAGTTAAAAACTTTCTACGTCCAACACGAGTCAAGAAATCTGTAGTTTCCTTATCAACGTCATAACCTCTTCGGATAGATTGAACAAGCCACTCCGCCAAAATTTCAGAGTTTCCAGATTTTGAGTACCCAAATGCCTTATCAATTTCAGCCATTTTATCCGGCCCATAATCTGTTGGTATGGATCGAATGAAGTGTAGGTTTTGCTGATAGGCCCAATCAGACGCATCAAAAGCAATTTCTGTTAAATCCTTTCCGTTTTTCATAGCCTCTGCTGCTTCATCAACCTTGGCAAATTTCTCAGACATTATTTTAATGTGAGAAGCTGGGAGTCCGGGGCCATAGATCCATTCATCAATGTTAACATTCAAATTTTCTGGTTCAATAAGGTTTTCATTCAGATATTTTACAAATTTCTCAGTTGTAATAGTTTCAAATTGATGCTCCTGGAAATAGTTTTTTAAGAATTCATCCCAACGTTCTCTTCCAGCTGCATTTTCAAGCATTTTCAAGAAGAAAGCACCTTTGTCATAGGCTATAGCTGTAAGACCTTCATCCGGATCACGATCTTCAAGATCTAGTTTAAGGTGAGTATCTCTTTCATCTAGTTCTTCAATTTCCTTTCTCAAATCTTGCTCAGATATAAGCATAAGCATGTCGGCATAGTCTTTACCATATACCTCTTCCATAATTCTATTTTCAAAATAGACGGTAAATCCTTCATTTAGCCAAAAATCATCCCAGCTCGCATTCGTTACAAGGTTCCCTGACCAGCTGTGTGCCATTTCGTGTGCAATAAGAGAAACTAAAGACTTGTCACCAGCTAAAATGGTTGGTGTGGCAAAAGTCAAACGTGGGTTTTCCATTCCTCCAAATGGGAAAGATGGTGGAAGAACAATTACATCATATCTATCCCACTTGTACTTTCCATACATGCCTTCTGCAGCAATTAACATTTTCTCCATATCCGCAAATTCATTTTCAGAAGCTGCAGCCATTTTAGGCTCAGTGTATACACCTGTTCTTTCTCCAATTGCTCTGAATTCTAAATCTCCAACTGCTAAGGCAATCAAGTAAGCTGGAATACTTTGTTTCATTTCAAAGTGATAATCTCCACTCTCGGATCTCTCACGTGGATTTGAAGCAGACATTACGGCCATTAGCTCACTTGGAACATGGATGTCTGCACTGTAAGTTATTCTAAGTGCAGGAGCATCTTGGCTTGGTATCCATGATCTGGTTAAAATAGCTTGCCCCTGAGTAAACAGGTATGGGTGTTGTTTTCCTGCAGTTTGCTCTGGACTTAACCACTGCAGTGCTTTAGAATTAGGATCTGTTTCATAAGCGATGGTTACTGATTTCGTATTTGGCTTAATATTAATCAACATTGGACTTCCAAATATTGGATCTCTCTTTCCAATTTTAAAGTTTGCTTTGCTTCCGTCGTCTAGTGTAACATGTTGAATATGTAAGTTATCTACATCTAGAATTAGACTATCGGTTTTAGCAATATTCTCAATGTCCAAACGTACTTCACCTTTTAATTGCTTGCTTTCAAAGTCAACGTTCATATCCATGTGGATATGGTTGGTTTTTACTTGCGCGATATTGGCATAGCTATGGTCATCTGAACCCATGGGAAGGATGAGTTCATCACTTTGATCTTCTTTATTAGAAGTTTGATTCGTTTTTTCATTTTCCTTCTCTTCAACATCTTTACATCCTGAAATATTCAGCATGATTAAGGCAGATACTAAGATTATAAGGTATTTATGCATAATAAATCTAATTGAGGCTGCAAAGGTAATGAAAAGTAGCCGTATTTTAAGCCTAAATCGACTAACAAAACGTCATGTAAGATGAATACGAATTAAAGTAAGATTTAAAAATTCTCTTGGAGCTATTAAATTTTCGTAAATTCACGCCTTCGAAAAATTAGAATAGAATGTCAAAAAGCAAATTTGGATCAGAATTAAAAAGTGAAGTTTTAGGCCACCCTGCAGGATTATTCCTGTTGTTTTTTACAGAAATGTGGGAGCGTTTTTCGTACTACGGAATGCGTGCACTTTTAACTTTATTTCTCATCAGTGCAGCTGGAATTGGGGGCTGGGAATGGACTCCTGCAGAGGCTTTAACGCTCTATGGACTATATACCGGACTTGTTTACGTTACCCCAATTTTTGGAGGATTAATTGCTGATAAAATAACTGGATACAGAAAGGCAATTATGATAGGGGCCTTTTTGATGACTGCTGGACATGCTTCCATGGCATTTGAGACTGAAGCAACTTTTTATCTTGGTTTAGCGCTTTTGATATTAGGAAATGGAATGTTTAAACCTAACATTTCCTCTATCGTAGGTGGTTTATACAAAGATCGTCAAGAGAAGAAAGATGCAGCATATACAATTTTCTACATGGGTATTAACGCTGGAGCTTTTCTTGGGATAATGCTTTGCGGTTACGTAGGTGAAAAAATTGGATGGAGCTACGGCTTTGGTTTAGCGGGTATCTTTATGTTCTTAGGAATGTTGATGTTCCAATTTGGGCAAGGTATATTGGGAGATTTAGGATTGAAGCCTAAAGATGATGGTTTAGCTGACATTCCACAGGATGTTATTGACGCGGAAGAAGCTGAAAAAGTGGATCCAAAAGTTGAAAAGGATAGATTAACAGTTATTGGGATATTAGCCTTTTTCACTATCTTTTTCTGGATGGCGTTTGAGCAGGCCGGAGGGTCGATGACAATTTTCGCTAAATCATTCACAGATAGAATTTTGGAAGGAGGAGCTGCAAGCGCATTCGTGATTGTAGACACCATTATCACAATAGTTCCCTTAGCGGTTATTACTTACGTCTTATTCCTTTTAATAAAGGCTACTTACAAAAAGATTCCTTTGGCAGGCTTGTGTATAGGATTTAGCTTCCTTATTATTTGGGGACTTGCAGGTTGGAAGGTTGTGAAAGACTCCAATACGGTTGCTTATGAGGTTAGCTATATGGCCACTATTGGAAATGGTAGTTATGAAGTGGAATACCTGAAAGATGGAGAAACAGTTAAAGAAATTATTCAGACTGAAGCTGGAAAAAAAGAAGGCGCTATAATTCATTTGAAAAATGATAAAAAAGAAGGTTTAGTAGTATTGGAGAAGAAGGAGAAAGGTAGCATTGAGGCGACTATACTTAAGCCTACTTTCGATACAACGATCATAAGAACGGATTACAAATTAGCCGATAACGATGAAATTTTCATCCTTGACCAAGACCAGCAAGGAAGTTTTAGATATCTAGATCCTGAAACAGCTAAGGGTGTTGATCAAAGATCTAACGCAACGGTGGTAAGAAAAAAGGATAAGCAAATTGAAATTCCAGCCTCTTGGTTTGGGGTGTTAAACTCTTTATTCATTATCTTATTTGCTCCATTATTCTCTAAAATTTGGGAGAGTAGATTCAACCCAAGCGCACCTATTAAATTTGCTTTAGGACTTATTTTATTAGGATTAGGATTTGGAGTATTGGCCATAGGTGCAGCCCCAATTGAAAATGGAGCTACTTCCGCTGAAGTTAGCATGATTTGGTTAGTATTGGCTTACTTGTTACATACCTTAGGTGAACTTGCATTATCGCCAGTAGGATTATCCTATGTGAGTAAATTATCACCAGCAAGACTTGTTGGATTTATGTTTGGTATCTGGTTTACAGCAACATTTATCGCGAACTTATTGGCCGGTCTTTCTGGTAGTATGATTGAAGGTATATCTGAACAATCTGGATTAAGTGTATTCTTTGGTATTTTCACTGCTATTCCAATTGCAGCTGGACTAATATTAGTCTTGATGAATAAGTGGCTAATCAAGAAAATGCACGGGATAAAGTAGGATGAAATTACTTGGTCTTTCTTTGGTTCTCTTTCTATTGGCTTTCACCAATAGTCCCCAGGAAATAACTAAAAAAGAAAAGGCGCAGGCAAAGGCATCAGAATGGGTGGTGAAAAAAATATTGAATCACCCGGAGTACTACGTACCTGAGGACTACGAAAACTTCAAGGAGATTTATGATTTAAGTGAAGAGGCCCAAAAGGCTCAATCGGATTGGCTAAATGCTCGAATGGAGCTCTTTAAGGAAATGGCACTGGACTCCACTCAAGATTACAATTACAATAATTATGAGCTAGAAAGAATCGATTCGCTTAAAGCCGTTTTTGATGCTTTTGACAAAGAAGTAAGTGGGTACACCATAAAACACAGATACAGAGCAAAAGAGGACACGGAAAACGAACTGTACTATGAAAGTATATTCAATTTCGATCTGCAGATGAATGTTGTTTATTCAAAAACGGAAGTGGTCTATTTAAAAGATGAGGTGGAGGGTTAGAACTCAGCTACATCTAAGGTAAAGTAATCTACCTTTTCTTTATCCATAATAAAAACGCCACTATAGTAGAAGTGTATAATTTGGTCATAGCTAAATCCTTCTTTTACCATTTTCATTGCGCCCTCTTGCGCTAGACCTACGCCGTGACCAAAGCCCTGTCCCACCAATACTACATTACTGCCTTCTTCATGGATGCTGAAAAAAGTACTCATTAATCGCCAATCCTTTCGAATGTCCCGCAAAGGAATCCCATAAGAGGGGTGAACAAAGAAGGCCTTTCTTTTTTCTTGTTTGAAGTTGAGAGCGTTCATTCTTGCTGTTGAATCCTCAATAGGATATTGGAATTCATCTCTCAAATAATTTAGCCATTTCCAGCGGGGAATTTCTTTTTTCCAATTACAACTTCTACCTCCAATAGAAAAGGGATCGCTGGTGCTTTTTAAATAAGGAACAGGTTTGTTCCAAACATCCTCTGGATTGGCAGTTTGGCCTCCGCTGTTGGAATAAAACGCTGCAGTAATAAGGCGTAAACTACTATCAACTATAACAAGGCCCTTTGTTTCTTCAACCGCTTCCCTAATTTTATCTGAAAAACGGCACATTCCCTTATAAACTTGGCAATTTGTTAAGTCGGTTAGCATAAATCCTTCAAAACGGTGTTTGGATTTGTTTTTAAGTGCATAGGTGCGGCTAATTATTGCCTGTACTTTGTAGTATTCTTTGGTTTGATAAGCCCCAGATTCCGCTTCTATAACTCCAGCCAGATATAAATTCATTGGCACAACATTTACTATGCGCAATGAACCTTTGCTCACATCAATTCGGAAGTCGCCTTCATATTTCCTAGCTTTTTTGTCTGGGCTGGTAGGATCAATTTGACAGACATCATTCGGGCTGTTTTTTCTCACTTCCAGTCGCTCTCCGCTAAATTTTTTTCCGGAAAGACTTGCGAACACTTTGCCATTGGAATGAGATAAATAGCAAATGTTCCCTTCGTAAATTCTTCCTAAATGAACGCTGTCAATGTATATGTCAAAGCTGCTGTTTACATAAGAAATTTGAAGTTGCGATACCTTGCTATCCCTAAATATTCCAATTTCCATTTGCTCATTGGAAAAGCCAAATAAGCCTGTAAAAAAGAAAACTATTACCAAAAAACTACGCATATCAACCTTTACAGAGCAAAAATAATGCAGGACTTATTTCTCTCTCTTTAAGTCTTGGATAGTTTTTAACATCTTGCTTGCGGTAAGTGCACTTGCTCCAGCTCCACCCAAAACCTTTTCAAGCTCCTCATAGCCATCCAAAACACGCTTTCTTTTTTCGCCAGAAAGTATCAAATCCAATTCTTTTTTAAGGTTTATTTCATTGAATTCATGTTGGATGAGTTCTGTCACGAGTTCCTTGTCAAGTATTAAATTCACCAGCGAGATGAACTTGATATCAATTACTCTTTTTGCTATCTGATAAGAGATAGGACTGCCCTTATAACAAACAACTTCAGGTACTTTAAACAAAGCAGTTTCTAGGGTGGCAGTTCCAGACGTTACCAGGGCGCAATAAGCCGTTTCTAAGAGCGCATAGGTTTTGTTGTAAATTATTTGAATATTGGAGTTTGAATTAAATTGCTCGTAATATGTCTCTTCAATTGCAGGTGCTCCAGCTATCACAAAATGAAAATCAGGGTACTGAGAAGTCATTTTTAGCATGATGGGAAGCTTCTTTTTTATTTCTTGTTTTCTACTTCCTGGTAAAAGCGCAATAACTTTTTTGTTCTCTAGCTGATGCTCTTTTAAAAATTGGTCTTTATTGAAGCTTTCTTTGAAATTCTGTATGGCATCAATAAGCGGGTGACCGACATAAGCAACTTTATAATCGTAGTTAGCATAAAAGTCTTTTTCAAAGGGCAGAATGGTGTACATCTCATCAACTATCCTTTTGATTTTATGTACCCTTCCTTTTTTCCATGCCCAAACTTGAGGTGAGATATAGTATAGAACAGGGATGCCATTTTCTTTGCAGAACTCAGCAATCCTAAGATTGAATCCAGGATAGTCAATTAATATAATTGCATCCGGTTGGTAGTTAAGAATGTCGGATTTACAAAATTTAATATTGCCTAGAATAGTTCTTAGGTTTGCAATGACCTCTGCAAACCCCATGAAAGCGAGTTCTTTAATATGTTTTACCGGTTTCCCAGCCTGCTCTTGCATCAAATCACCTCCCCAAAATCTAAAGTCAGCCTTTTCATCTTGCTTTTTTAGTTCTTTGATCAAGTTACTTCCATGCAGATCTCCTGAAGCTTCTCCTGCTATAACATACCATTTCACGGAGCTAAATTACGCAGTTTACCTTAGTAAAACTCTAACAAATACTCTTATTTTTGAATTATGAAACTAAGCTCTTTCATTTTTCTCCTTTTGCTAGTGGGAGCAGTCCATTCACAAGATTTAGTGCCCTTTTCAAGAAATGGTATGTACGGGTTTAAGGCTGAACAAACAATTGTGATCCAGCCAAAATACGAATATGCTCTTGATTTTTCACAAGGCCTAGCCGCTGTAAAATTGAATGGTAAGTGGGGTTTTATAAATCCAAAAGGAGAACTAATTATTCCTAACAAATTCAAGGCAGTATCAGGTTTTGAGCATGGGTACGCTCGTTTTCAACAAGGAGAACTGATAGGGCTGATTGATACTGCTGGCAATGTTGCATTAGCACCTTGTGCGGATTTTATTCAGTATCTAGAGACTTACGGGTCGGATGAACAGTTTGAGCTTGGTCTAAAGGGTAAACGAGGGCTTTTCGTTCCATCAGATCGGGTCATAGTTTCCCCTAAATACAAATATGTTAATTACCGTATGGGGAGTTGTGTTGTGCGTCTAGAAAACGACAAGCTGGGAATCGTTCATGATGATGAATTGAAAGTTCAAAATCTTGTTAGCACGCCCTATTTTTCAAATAAGAAAATTGCAAAAGGAAAAACAGAAGATGGCTATGGTCTATTATCAAGCAGGGGAGTCTGGTTGATTGAACCAAAGTATGAAGGTATGCACGTTGAGATGTGGGGGGCAATACCTTTGGTTATGGTTAGTAATGAGGGTGAATTATCCTCATACCGCCAAAAAAACTTTCTGTTATTAGATAAAAAAGGTTCTATAGTGCATCATGACACTTTAGTTTCCTTTGAAAAGGTTTATGAAAATGGCCATATGGAGTACGATTGGGGAACTGAGCCTTATAGTGAAGTTGCCTATGTATTCACGGCTAAAAATGGAGAAAAGTATGAGCCCTTTTTTAACGGTAATAAATTGGAGCTTAGGAAAAGTCATAGACTAGACTTGAAAGGTCTTCTTCCCAATATGAAGACGTTCTATTCCAAGGGAAAATATGGCCTGATTGCTTCTAGCGATACGCTTTTGCCAGCTGAATTTGATACTCTTGGAACAATCTTTTTGTCCTCTTCAAATTCTGATGATTATATGGAATTTGATGAGTGGGGCGAACCGCTTTATTCTTATAACGAGGGCAGAGCTGAATATTTGTGGTTAAAAAAAGGTAATAGTATTGGAATTTATCACCTTGCAAGTAAAATGGTTCTTGGAGAATTTTATGGAGGTGAACTTGAGGTTACTGATCGCTTTGTGCGAATTAAAAATAAGGATCATGAAATACTCTATTTCGACGATAAGCATTTCAAAGGGCAGAAAGTGGAGTTAGAAAGCTTTTACTGCCCTAAATTTTCAAGTAATAAGAATAAACTATTTAAAGAGAAAAATGGAGAGGTAGATTACATTCTAGCAAAGGATGAAAAACAATTTACCATTTATGATTTAGAAGGAAATAAGATTTTATCTCATTCCAATTATCTGAAATTTCACAACAGCAATATTTTATTGAAAGCTGGGAGGCAAGTAGGAACTTTTGATGCTTATTATGTGAATAGTCCCAATCAAACTCTTGTAAAAGACGTCTACCCAATAAACCTTATCAACTACAATGGTGAAGCGAATTTAATTAATGAATATGGAGAAGTAATTTACCCTGAATATGAGTCAGAGTTTTTCTATAAGGATGGGAATGATAAAATAGGTGCTCTGTTAAGCAATGGAAGACATATTAAGGCAAAATATGACTCAATAAATGCTTTTCCTGGATTGGTGAAAATGTATAATAATGGACGGGTTGATTACATGTATTTTATGGAGTATGGAAATTATGTGAGTGGAAGAATAGCTTACTATCCAGTTCAAATGAATGTAAATCAAACACCAAGGTTTGAAAGTGATGACTACGAAACCTGGCTTTACACCGAAACAGATACAGGTTCGCTATGCATGAGTTCAACGGGTGTTAAGGCGAGTTACCAAGAGTCATATCTAAAGGCTGTGTATACCGAAAGGGGAATAGCATTGAAAGAAATTAATCCGGAAGCTAATTGGAATTCATTTGCAGTTGAGCCTCAAGATTATAAAAAAATTGTACCCCACTGGAATGATAATTATCATTTGGCAAAAGTAAAAAGTACGGAAGGTTGGGGAGTTAATACGATTGGGGGGCAGCTTATCGTCCCAGCAAAGTTCAAGAAACTAGAGATATTGTATGATCCTTATGAGGAACAGGTGATTCATGCGGTAAGTTCTAAAATTTCTGCACTTTATAAATTGAATGGTGATTTAATTTATGAAGGAGCATTCAAAGGGGCAGAATTTCCATATTTAGATGGTATGACGCTATTAGAGATTCAAACCAAAAATGGACTTCTGCTTATAGATTATGAAAGCGGAGAAATAATTTCTCCTAACAATATTAAAAGTTACGAGCCTATTGAAGCAATGCTTGATGATTTTGAGTACTACGGTTTTAATGGTCTCGCTATGACTGACGAGAACGGTAAGTCATATATATTTAAGAATTCTTGTTTTAGTGATGTTTGCTTTTCCTTTAAAGAAGTAGTTAAGTACGATCTTGATTTTCTATTCTTTGAGGTGAAAGAAGGAGAAAGCGAATACATTTATAGTATGTCTTCTGAATATTATTACAAAGTATTTGAAGACTCGAAAGATTACACCATCGATTTATACGGTGGCGTAGCGCTTATGACAAGTAAGACCACTGGACGTTACCGGGTTTATGATTTGACCGCCGGTATGCTGTATGAAGGAGTTTTTGATGATTTTCGAGATGGGCCGGAAGGGTTGGAGGTGTTTATTAATAATAATTGGCAGTACATTTTTGAATTGCCGCTGGAGGAATAATTATGAGATTTACTATAATATTTTGGATCATGTTCCTGATTAATCCTGCAATTGGTCAGAAAAATATTCAACAAGTTTTTCCTTTGCAATGGAAATCTAAAATCGGAACAAGCACCTATCGATCCAACGTTGTTTATAGCCAGGACTACCTTTTTATAGGGAGTAGTGGAGAGGACTTAAATAAGGATATTGATGCTTTAGATGGAGTGCATATATTAAATCCAAAAACGGGTAAAAGCTTCCGTCATATCCAATTGCCCCAGCTAGGAGATAATGATGTGAATGGAGTAGCTGTGTCTGAAGACCTCCTTTATTTCGGGACCGATAACGATTATTTTTATTGCTTTAATTGGAGAGAGGGAAAAGAGCTGTGGAAGTACAAAACAAAGAATGATTGTGAGTCAGTGCCTGCCTTATCTGACATGAATATGGACGGGACTATGGATGTGATTTTCAATGTTCAAATGGATGGGGTTCATGTTTTAGACGGAAAAACAGGGGAGTCTATTTGGAGTAATGATAGTTTAGGGTCGCACCAAGGAAATTCTTCGCCGGCACTATATGATGTGAATGGTGATGGGATTAAAGATGTAATTGCTACAGGTAGACCTGTTCGAGAGAATTTATCAGAGAAATGGGAAAACTATCAATGGGCAGATTTAGTTTATTGCTTGGATGGTAAAACGGGGAGTGTAATTTGGGTTCAGGAAATGGAAGCAGGTATTCACGCTTCACCGGTTTTGGTTGAAACTGATGGGTATGATCATCCTCTGTTATATATACGCTCTGTTTCAGATGTCATGGCATATAATGTTGTTAACGGGAGAATTGCAATTGATATGTCGTACAATGGTTCTTTTGGAAGTATGGCTATTTCTAAAATGGGTTTGGTTTTTTTCGGTAATGAATATTCTTATCGATCTGATAAGAAAGTTTTCTGTGTTGATATGTCCTGTGATCTTTTGGGTGAATGCGGGTATTATTGGTCAGATGGTGGGGGAATAAAAATACCAAAGCAGGAATCATATAAGTCATATTCTATCAATGGTAATGTTTCCGCTAGTCCGGTCATTGCAGATGTCATAAACAGCAATAAGAGAAAGAAAAATAATGTTATGCAAATAGGGGCAGAACAAAAAGTTGAAGAAGTTCTCATCCCTTCTGAGTCAGGTGATTTATTGATTTTAACCGAGGAAGGAGATTCCTTGATGATGCTTAAACTTCCAGCTGGAAGTGAAGCAACTTTATTTGTGGACGATATTGATGGTGATGGAAAATTAGAAATCATTCAATTGGGATTGAATGGATATGTCTACTGTTATTCCACAAATTCAACTTCCAAAGTGTCATGGGGTAGTTTTAGAGGCCAAAATAACAATGGCTTGTTCTAAGAGAAAGAGTAAGGTTTATTTCTTTTAAATACCTATTTTAATAGTGTTATTTGTTAAATGATCATTTTGAACAAGTAAGATTATTAAAAACTTGCATTGTGTGAGCCTAGTAGTTGAACTAAATTCGGTCTTGTAATCAAAAAAACAAAATCAAAATGAAAAAATTAATACTAACTACGGCCCTTACAATCCTCACTTTGGGATTTGTAAACGCTCAGTGCAGCGCAAGCTGGTCGGCTAACGTTAATGGCGGAGCGGTTACGTTTACAAATACTTCTACAGGAAATCCCGATTATTATACCTGGGATTTTGGTGACGGAAATTATGCATATACACAAAATGCTACCCATACCTATCAATATGATGGAACCTATATTGTTTGTCTTTACATACAGGGTGACTCTGTTACAAATCCTAATTGCTACAGCCAGTTTTGTGATTCTGTAGTTATCACAGGTCAAGGTTCTCCAGCTAATTGTAATGCTAGCTTTACTGCCTCTTCCGCAACCTATGAGGTAAATGATGCCGTTAATTTTAATAGCAGCGGTAGTATAGGAAATAATTATTGGTGGGATTTTGGAGATGGAAATGGATCTACTTCTGCTAATCCAACACATTATTACGGTGCAGCAGGTGTATATACTGTTTGCTTAATGGTAGGAGATAATGTTGGCTGCGTGGATACAGTTTGTCAGGCACTTACAATTATTAACAGTAGCTCATCTTCATGTTCAGTAAATGCATCAGTAACGTATGATGCTCAAACCAATACTATAAACGGACAGATTACAAGCTCTACGGCTGTTAATCACTTCTGGGGAATTTACGATCCTAATTTCAATTGGATACAAAATTTCTCTGGTAATAGCTTCTCATATACCCCAACCATGAATGGAACATACTACGTTGGATTCTACGGAACTGATTCCTTAGGGAATGGATGTGATTCTTCTGGAATTGCTGTTACTGTGTACAATGTAGGAGGGAATACTTTTTGTTCCGTAAATGGCAGTGCCACGTACAACGCAAGTAATAACGAAATAAGCGGAACAGTAACTAGCAGTACGGCTGATTCTCACTCTTGGATGGTTTATGACCCTAACTTCAACATGGTGTTGAGCTCTTCTAACAACAGTTTTGTTTATACGCCAACCATGAATGGAAATCACCTTGTTTTGCTAGAAGGCTTGGATAGTAATGGAAACCATTGTGACTCTGCCATGTACTCTATTAATGTTACAAATGCAAGCGGTGCATCAGCATGTAATGCAGACTTTGCATGGTGGGAAGATTCAACAGCAACATCTCCTATCGTACTAATGTTTAACTTAAGCTCTGGAAATAACTTATCATATACTTGGGATTTCGGGGACGGAACTACATCAAACTTGGCTTATCCAACACACACATATTTGCAGGATGGTATTTACTTAGTTTGCCTCACTGTTGATGACGGGAATGGATGTACTGATACTTATTGCGACTCAGTAACCTATGTGATCAGAGCGAACGGTTTCACAATCAATGTTGTTGATCCAGCTAATGATATCGCTGAAGAGCAAGTAAGTATTTCAGGTTTGTATCCAAATCCTGTTGAGGACGAATTAAACCTAAACATGAATGTTGCTGAAAGCGGCGCATTAACTATTCATATTTCAGATGTAAACGGAAAAATAGTTCACCAAGAAGCTATCAATGCTCAATTTGGTGAAAACCAGATAAAAATCAATACTGATTTTGAAAGTGGCCTTTACTTTTTAACAGTTCAAAGTGCAAGGGGTCAAGCCACTACAAGCAAGTTTATCAAAAAATAGAAATAACAACTTTCCAAAACCGAGAGCCTGTTCCCCCGCTGGGGAGCGGGCTTTTTTGTTTGTTGCAAACTTTTCTGACAATAAATCAATAGTTTTTAAGTTATTTTGAAGCGTGAGATTAAACCTTTTAATATGCTTGTCTATTTTGACTGTAATATTCGCTTCATGTGCTGATAAATGCGCTGAAATGGATTGTCAAGATGGCGATTGCTTGGAAGGAATATGTCTATGTCCAGATGGATCCCAAGGGCCTAACTGCCTGAGCGGGAAGCTACGCTATGATTCAGTCAAAGTAATCGGGATTACCATAAAGAAATTCCCACTTAAAAATAATGGAACGGATTGGGATTTACTCGTGAATACTCGTCCGGATATACGATTGGGGATTAACTTGAATCGAGAGGTCGCATACAATTCTCCTATTTGGGAAGAAGCTAAAGGGCAAAAATATTTGGAGAGCAATTTTAAAATAGGACTTGATACAGTTGATGTTGCCGTTTACTTCACAGATATGGATGAACGCGGAAAAACAGAAACCATGTGTGCCTTGTACTTTAACTCTTTGGATTTCCATCAAAACAACTATCCTGAAAGTTATATTCTCCGTGATTTTAAGGGCAGAGCAGAGCTCGAATTTTTCTTGGAATACGAATAAATCCTGCTTATCCATTTAATTGACGTACCTTTGCGCTCTTAACGGGGCAACCCACATATAATTTTAATGAGTAAATTTTCTTCTTTCGGGTTAAAACCTGAAATCCTTGAAGCTCTTTCCGAAATGGGATTTGAAAATCCAACCGAAATTCAAGAGCAAAGCATTCCACAAGTATTAAATTCTAAACAAGATTTATTGGCTTTGGCACAAACTGGTACTGGTAAAACTGCTGCCTTTTCCTTGCCAATACTGCAAAATATTGATAAAAGCACAAAGCACATTGCTGCCTTAGTTCTTTCGCCTACCAGGGAACTATGTTTACAGATTAGTAAAGATATGGAGGCCTTTTCCAAGCATATGAAAGGGCTTGAAGTACTCGCCGTTTATGGAGGGACAAGTATTGAAACACAATTAAGAGCCTTAAAGAAAGGTAAGGTTAATGTTGTTGTAGGAACACCAGGTAGAACCTTAGACCTCATTCGAAGAAAGGTGTTAAAGCTTGATCAGGTGGCATATGTTGTGCTAGATGAGGCCGATGAAATGCTGAACATGGGATTTCGAGAGGAGTTGGATGATATATTGTCAAAAACGCCAGATGGTAAACAAACCATGTTGTTCTCAGCAACAATGCCTAAGGAAATTCAAAGGATTTCCAATAAATACATGCATGATGTAGTTGAAATTAGAGTTGCACATAATAATGAGTTGGCACCTAATATTGAGCATTGTTTTACCCTATGCAAATCTGAGCACCGTTTTGAAGCAATGCGGCGTATTATGGATGTGCATTCCGATATGTATGGTATTGTTTTCTGCAGAACAAGAAGGGATTGTAAAGAAATAGCTGACAAACTTATTGATGCTGGATATGCGGCTGATGCGCTAAATGGTGACCTGTCACAAGCGCAACGTGACCATGTTATGAAGCGATTTAGAAATCGTCAATTACAAGTTTTGGTGGCCACAGATGTTGCAGCGAGAGGTATTGACGTAGAAAAGTTAACTCACGTTATTCATCACAACATTCCAGATGACCCAGAAGTTTATGTTCACCGTTCAGGAAGAACTGGTAGAGCGGGGGAGAAAGGTGTTTCTGTTATTTTAGCACATTCACGTCAAGTAAGAAAACTTGAGCAAGTAGCCCGAGATCTTAAAATCAGTTTCCAGCAAATGGAAATTCCAAGTTTGGATGTGATATTCCAGAAAAGATTGCACAACTGGGCGGCAAACATTGAGCAACTTGATGTTAATGAGAAACAAGTAGCTCCATACTTGGATGAAATTCTGAAAAGAATGGATTGGATGGATAAGGATTTATTGATCGCCAAGTTTCTTTCTTTGGAGTTGAATAAACTTCAAACGGCCAAGGTAAAACAAGCCGACTTGAACATTGAACCAGGTAAACGCTCAAAAGAAAACAAAAGAGATAAGTTTGAAAAAGGTTCAAGGTCGAGATCAAATGTTGATTTCAAACGATATTACATCAATATTGGTTCAAAGAATAACTTAAAAGCACCAAAATTAATTGGTCTTGTTAACGATCTAACGGCAACAAAGGATATCGAATTCGGGAAAATAGAAATCATGAAAGGCTTCTCCTTTTTTGAAATTGATGAATCCTTTGCTGGAATGGTTGAGTCTGGTTTTGACGGTGAATCATGGGGCTCAGTTCAATTAAAATTGGAGCCTGCCGAAAGCACTGGTCCAAGTTCTAAAAAATTCAAGCCAGACAGTGGTAAGCGCAGGTCTAACTCAAGAGGAAAAGATGTGCGTGGTAAGAAGAAAGGTGGCGGCCACAAAAGAAGGAGATAATACATTTTTTATATTTACTGAAAACGGAGTTATGAAAAGAATTGTATTTATGACCCTATTTCTAAGCGGAGCGTTAATTTTTAGTTCTTGTGACTTAGGTTGGGCAGGAAATAAAAAAGATGCGGTAAAGAAAGTTCTAAAAGAAAATTTTGTCAAGGGCTTGGAATCGAACGGTGTGTCAATGCCAGATAAGGTTGTTGATGGCTGGGTGGATTGTGTTTCCGAAAAGATTTTTAAAGAGTACAAATCTTTTGAAGAGTTCAAGGAGCACCAAACCGATCCTAAGGTTAATGGTTTCATGAAAGAATGTGAAGAGGAGTATTTGGATCCCTATATTGAATCTATATAAAATTAGATTTTGACTTGAAAATAGCGTCTTGATTTTAAAGCCACTCGCACAAGTAAAATCAGGGCAGGGACTTCTATTAAAGGACCAATAACGCCTGCAAAAGCTTGACCAGAGTTGAGCCCGAAAACAGCGATTGCAACAGCGATAGCTAGTTCAAAATTATTACCTGCCGCTGTGAAAGCCACAGCAGTACTTTTTTCATAATCTACACCCAATTTCCTGCTCAGAATAAATGAAATAAAGAACATCAGTAGAAAATAAATCATTAGCGGTATGCTTATGATCAATACGTCCAAAGGTAATTGGACTATAAATTCACCTTTCAGGGAGAACATTAAAAGTATTGTAAACAGAAGGGCTATCAAGGTAAGTGGGCTTATGAAGGTCAAAAATTTATTTTCATACCATTCTATGCCTTTATATTTTACTAGAGCAAATCGACTTATTATTCCCAGAGTGAAGGGTATCCCCAGATAAATAATTACGCTCTGAGTAATTTGACCGATCGATATGTCTACGATTGCTCCCTCGAAACCAAGGTAGGGGGGGAGTACGGTAATAAATATCCAGGCATAAAAGCTATAAGTAAAAACTTGAAAAATACTGTTTATAGCGACCAATGCGGCTCCATATTCTTTATTGCCTTCGGCCAAATCATTCCAAACCAAAACCATAGCGATACAACGAGCTAACCCAATCAAAATAAGGCCGACCATATATTCAGGATAGTCATGTAGGAAAACAATGGCTAAAAGGAACATTAAAACGGGGCCCACAATCCAATTCAATACAATGGAAAAGGATAAGAGCTTTACGTTATTAAAAACCTTGGGAAGTAGTTTGTAATTAACTTTAGCAAGTGGCGGATACATCATTAGAATGAGACCAATTGCCAGAGGAATATTTGTGCTTCCTTGCCCCATTGAGTTAATTAAAATTGGAAATCTAGGAAAGTAATACCCAATAGCAACACCTATTCCCATTGCTAGAAATATCCACAATGTAAGTTTGCTATCCAGGAAACTAAGTTTTTTTGAATTAGGCATTTTGCTTCTTTATTTGGGAAAATACATAAAGCATTTCAGTGGCAATTTCTCTGCTTCTCTCTTCGTATTTTTCAGTTTGATGTTCGGTTCCATCAAAAAGTTTTGGATCCTCATACCTTATGGGTATCCTGATTTCAGCACCGGCCACAATGGGGCAGGCTTCATCTGCCGATGAACAAGTCATAATTGCTGCAAATTCTGATTTGGGATTAAAAATGGAATTCATTTTTTTTGAGAACCCTAAAACCGCGGGCTCATTTTCTGAATATTTAATTTGGTACAAAGGGTTGTCTGACGGCGATAAAACATCAATCTGAAAGCCAATACTTTTAAGTGTTTCAATAACTGCTGGGAATAGGGCAGTGCGCTCCGTTCCTCCCGAATAACATTGAACCAGGTTTATACCCTGATGATGAGCCATGCATTGAGCCCAAATTTGTGAAAAGTGACTCCTTCTTGAGTTGTGCGTGCAAATAAAGTTTAGGCGGACTGAATGTGAGTTTGCATTTTTTTCTGATACATAGTCAATCAGTACGTTCAATTCAGGCAATCTATCCCTCGGGATGGATTCAACATCAAGCGTCTCTATGTACTCTAGTATTTTTTTATTCATGTCAAAGAAACTTAGCAGCATCCACTACCTGGTGTGCAACTATTTTGATTTTGTAAATCAGCTAGCTTGACTTTAGGTTTTTGAGTGGGTATGCCACAATTTTCTTTGGCAAGGCAGTCGGTTTGTTTGTTTAATAGAATGAACTGTTTACCGTCAAATTCAAGCGCAAACTTTCCAATGGTGTTTGCTTGGTACTCAACCTCTACATCTAGGTCAGCAAGATTTAGTTGTTCCTGAGCTAATGAAATAATATTGATGAGCTTATCTGCTTGTAATCGGTGGTCTGTATCTTCATCTGTCCATAATTGAAAGCTAACTATGTCCTCTTTTCTTATTGTTCCTCCACAATCGATAAAATGCTTGCTAACTTTACCCACCTCAGTGACATGAAAATGGTCAGGTACTTTTTCTCCGTTTTCTAAACCAAAATGTATTTGTTTTAAGCCCTTGAGGACCTCTTTTACTTCTGATAACTTCATGCTTAATGTGTTTATAATTGATTTAACAGCATAACTGCTCTTTAAGGTCTTGATCTAAAAATTGACTTAAACAATTTTTCATTTCTGTCCATTTTTCAGTGTCTATGCAATAACAAACACTGGTCCCCTCAACGCTTCCTTTAATAAGCCCCAAGGCTTTAAGTTCTTTTAGATGCTGAGATATGGTAGATTGAGCTAAGCCAATTTCGTTCACTAAATCTCCGCATACGCAGGTGTTTAGGGAGAAAAGATGTTCTAAAATGGCCACTCTGGCTGGATGACCAAAAGCTTTTCCAAACAATGAAATTTCATTTTGTTTCGAACTAAAAATCTCTGTTTTTGCTGCCCCCCATCTTAATCGCAATATTACGATTAAATATTGAATGAAGGATAAATAAATTTATTGGAAACCTATTTTGGTTATAAACGTAAGGAAAGCTCGTGTTGAATAAGTTTTTCCACATCATTTTTTTTCCCTTGCTGCACTTAATCTTGCTGTTTGGAATCCTCAAGCAGGAACCATCCGCGTACAATTTAAGCTCTGTAATCGTGCTTGTAGCATTTAGTATAATTGGTTTTATATTTCTTTACCCCAGAAAAGCGAATCAGCCCTTTTTTGTCTTAGAAATTATGCTTGTGGCAATTGGAGCATTACTAACATACTTCCTTAGTGTCCAAGTTGAACTAGGCCCCGTAATAGCAGCCGGTTTAATAGGTTTAATATCCTCATTTTTGCCGTCAATTAATCCTAAAAATCAAAATCTTAAGCGTTCTCCTTTTGCCGTGTATTGTGGGGCATTTGTTGGTATGAGTTCAGGTTTGATTTTTGACTCCTACTTTCTAGTGCTATTCTCAGGATTAATGACAGGTGTCATTTATATTTTTGCCAACAACTCTTTAAGTGGAATAGGGGGTAAGCATGGAAGTATAGCCTTCAGTGGTGTGCTTTTAACCGATATAATTTTCCATGCATTATAGTGTTCATTTTATATTGATTTTTGCCTTCTCATTTGCAGGTATTTTTTCAACCTTTCATTTGAATCATACCCTGAAACAAGGGAGCGTTCGATCATCAGCGCTTTCCAGTTTAGTTGTTGGACTTATATTCTATTTTACTCCAAATTTGTTTGAACCAGCCTTGCAATCAAGTCTTCCTTTGTGCTTAATGGGAGCGAGCTTTATCGGAATGAGCAATACGCGTCATTTTAAAAGCTTATCACACATGTTTATGGCTGCCATACTCTTCTCTTTCCTATATTTTTTAAGCATAAAAATATTTACTGGTTATGGGGGTAAATTAGGATTGATGGCCAACATCTCAGTTGTAATAAGTATAGCCATATTTGCGCTTTTCAAGTATATTTTCAACTCTCAGAAAACGTTTGAAAATAAACGTCTAACCTAAAAAAACGTATTTCTGTCCAGTATCGGTAGTTATCGGACATTTATTACTGTTTACTTTACTTTTAATAACTATTTTAGTTTCGTAAATCTTTGGAATGAAATTTCTAATCGCTCTACTCTCAATTATAATTCTTCCGACCTTGGTGACAAGCCAGGCACTTGACTTTGCTTTCCCAATAGGTGGTTCCGGTTCACCTGAAGACGCTAAGGCAGTTACAACTGATGCCAGTGGTAATATTTATGTTACCGGGAGGTTTACGGGAACAACAGATTTCAATCCGCTTGGCAGCCCTGTAACGCAAACTTCAAATGGATGGGATTCATATGTAGTTAAGTATGACCCTTCAGGTCAATTATTATGGTTACGTGTTATTGGAGGTGGCAGTGGTTCAGATGCAAGTAATATTCATATTACCAGTAGTGGGGAATTGTATGTCACAGGTCTATACCAAAATGGCTCTCTTGTTTTTGATCCAGGCGGGGTGAATATTACCATCGCTGGAAACAACGGTAGCTATGACAGTTACTTAATCAAACTTGA
Organism: Flavobacteriales bacterium; assembly: GCA_964230025.1. Classification (GTDB taxonomy): domain Bacteria; phylum Bacteroidota; class Bacteroidia; order Flavobacteriales_D; family JAUILH01; genus CAXRFO01. Next base: position 128,358 of record CAXRFO010000010.1, read on the forward strand.
TTTAAATGGTAATTACCAGTGGTCGGTTCATTTGGGGTCATCTGGCTATGATTATTTTTCAGGTATTGATGTTAACCCAGCGGGTAATCCTGTGGTTTATGGTCAATTTGGTGCTACTATGGTAATTGACCCTAATAGTTCGGGGTTTGGTCTTACACCGCAGGCATGTAATGATGCAGCAGCAATTGAGTTTTCTTCCGCTTCTGGCGTTATGCAAAGTTATTTGCATTTTACAGGCGCCGGGTGTATTGGAGCTAACAAGGGTTTTGCTATCGACCAGGCCTCAGGAGATTATTTCCTTTCTGGATATTTTGACAATACTATGGATCTTGATCCTATGGCTACGAATAACATTCAAACGAGCGCAGGTGGAAATGATTTTTTCATAGGTAGGTACTCTCCTGCAGGAGCCGTGGTATGGGCATATACCATGGGAGGTACAAACAACGAATACGACAGTGATTTAGTTTTAGATAACAATGGGGATGTTTATGCTTTGATGTACTTTCAAGGCAGTTTTGATGCTGATCCAAGTGCAGCGAATTTCACCTTGACTTCAAACGGAAATTGGGATACAGGACTATTAAAATATGGAGCTACGGGATCTTTTGAATGGGCTCAAGGTATTGGGGGCGGCAGTGGTGACATTGGTCAAAATTTATATTGCTCCCCGAACAATGAAATTTATTTTACAGGAGGATTTCGAAATGTGATGGATATGGATCCTTCCTATTACATTGACCAAAACGGTTACCCCAATAATAACAATCAAACTTTTGTAGTGTGTTATGAGCCAAGTGGAAACTACAAGTGGTCAAATAACTTTGGAACTACCGGGAATGATGTCGGCTACGGAATTCATGTGAATGCCTTGGATGAGGTGTTTATTGTCGGAAATTTTAATGGATCTGGTGATTTTGACCCTGGAGACGGAACTTTCAACATGACATCAAATTCAAGCACCAATGATGGTTATTTGGTTAAACTGGTTCCTTGTGGTAATGCGGATTATGTGCCTATTACGGCAGTAGGGGGAAGCACGATTTGTGAAGGTGATAGTGTGGAGTTAACTATACCAAATTTAAACTTGAATGATAACACGACTTGGACCTGGTACAATGATGTTCCAGGAGGTACCGTAGAGGGCACAGGTTTAAGTGAGTTTGTTAGCCCTACAGTAGGTACAACCTATTACGTTCGAGGAAAAGGAGATTGTTCCTGGCATGGTCCAGTGGATTCTATTTTTATTGATGTAATTCCAAGCCCTACGGTTACCGCAACAGCATCAATGGATACTGTTTGTCCAGGCACTCCAATTACTTTAACTGGAAGTGGTGCAACAAGCTATAGTTGGGATAACGGAACTACTAATGGTGTGAGTTTCAATGCTCCGAGTGCTACTACAACATATCAACTTTTAGGTACAGACGCTAATGGATGTTCAGGTACGGATTCGGTACAAATTGTAATTGTGCCTTTTCCTGTAATTGATGTCGCTGCCTCCACTATCACAGATGCAACATGTTATCCTTTGACAGATGGTGCAGTTGATATTTCCGCTAACGGAAACGGGTGGGCATTAGAGTATTCAATTGATGGAGGGAATAGTTTTCAAACTTCCACTATGTTTAATGCGTTGGCACCAGGTTCATATCAAGTGTTTGCAGCAACTGTCATGTCTGGTTGTAAGGACACCCTAGATTTTGTAATTACAACTGCGGATACATTGGTTGCTTCTTTAGCTGGAGTTGATCCAAGCTGTAGTTATTTGGATGATGGTCAAATTCAATATGATTTGTCAGGAGGTGACGGCAACTACAATGTTTCTTTATTTGATATTGCAGGACTTCCGGGGTCTTCTTTAGCAGGAAGTATTACTGGAACCTGGATTAATCTAACAGCTGGCCAATACTTACACGTTTTTGAGGATGGTAACGGTTGCAGAAGTGGCGTTGATACTATTGTTCTGGTGGCTCCGGCGCCGATAAGCTATGACGTAAATGTGCAAGATTTATGTTTACCTAATTTAGGGAGTATCAACTTGTCGAACATATCAGGTGGTGAAGCGGGCTATGTTTTTGGTATCAATGGAGGTGCATATCAAATGGACTCAAGCTTTACTGATTTATTAGGAGGCTCATATGAAGTTGTTGTTTCTGACGCTAATTCATGTTCAGATACTGCTAACTTAACGGTGCAAGATTTAACGCCACAACAAGCTGTTATTAGCGTTAATAACCCTTATTGTGATGGACTTGGTGCGCTGTCCGCTAGTGGAACTGGAACTATAGGCTGGTTCGATCAAAATTACAACCTCCTAAATACTGGAAACACTATAAATCTGCCCAATTCCATTGGAGATGGTGATTATATAATTGCTGTAAATATCGTGGCTGGTTGCTCAAGTTTGCCGGATAGTGCCTTAATCCAAATTGAATACGGTGATTTGGAAATTCTACCCACTATCCCTTTTGCGGTTTGCCCTGGTGAGGTCTTTGATATTGAGGCTATAGGAACAGGAAATATTAATTGGGTACCCAATGGTTATATCCAAGACCCGACTTCCGCTACGACACAAGCTCGCCCAGAGGAATCAGTCTATTTCACAGCTGTAATGAACTTAAATTCCTGTTTTTATAGTGATAGTGTATATGTTGAGGTTTATTCAGAGGACCAATGCGTTGAAAATACGGTGAATGCATTTTCACCCAACGGAGATGGATTAAATGATAATTGGTACATTGATTTAGCTGACGATTATCCAAACAATAGACTTATCGTTTTTAATCGCTGGGGTGATATAGTAACAAGTATTAGCAACTATAACAACATGGATAACAGTTGGGATGGCACGTACAACGATGGAAGCATGGTACCATCAGGCACTTACTTCTATGTTTTTGAAATCACCAGTGAGGAGCGCAAAGTTAACGGTTGGATACAGGTTACCGACTAGGAAATAGCCACTTTTTAAATAAAAAAAACCGAAGGCTAGATCCTCCGGTTTATTCTTTTTAGTTGGTCTGTCTTATTTAATGGAATGGATGCCTATGTTATTGCCTTCTGTATCCATTATAAATGCGATATGTCCGTGCTCGCCAATGTTCATTTTAGGAGCAAGAATCTTTCCGCCAGCTTTTTCCACTCTTTCCAAAACATTGTTCATATTTGGATTTGCATTTAGATAGATAATACTGCCTTCCATACTTGGTTTGTGGTTGGGGCTTTGAACTACAGCACCTGTTGCCTTTCCTGACCCAGCTTCCCATGGAAAAAATGCCATTTGCGCATCTCCCATTGCCATGTCTTCCATTTCAATCTCGAAAATAGATTGATAAAATGCCTTACTTCTTTTTACGTCTGCTGCTGGAATTTCGAACCAGTTCAATGAGTTTGTTGTCTTATCCATATTTTTAGTTTTTTGATTATGAATTCAAAGTTATGTAGGAAGCTTTTCTTAAAGAGGGTACGTTTATGACAAGTCAAAGGGTTGTTTGTGCCAAGCATCTCGCTTATATTTATCAAAAATTATCAAATGAAGCATGTAAGCATCCTAGTTCCTAGAGGCCAAGTGATCCTAAGTTCCGTTGTTGGAGCTTTTAAGGTGTTTGGGGCCGTTAACAATTATCTAAAAATGACAGGCGCCCAAAGCGATGACTTTTTTCGAATTGACCTGGTAGGATTGGATGATGAGCGACAACTATACAACGGTTTATTCTCCATTAAAACAACAAAAAAGATAGAGGAGGTAGAAAAAACAGATCTCATAATTGTGACAACCATTACCGGCGACCTTGAGGAGGGTATAGCGGACAATAAGGATTTTATGCCTTGGTTAAGAAATCAGCACCTTCAAAACGGTGCAGAGATAGCATCTCTTTGCACAGGTGCATTTTTATTGGCCGAAACAGGCTTGATGGATGGGAAATCTTGCTCAACCCATTGGATTTCAGCCTCCGACTTTGAAAGGATGTTTCCTAAAGTGAAATTGGAAAGCGAGAAAATTATTTGTGAGGATAACGGTATTTATTCGAGCGGTGGAGCTTATTCTTTTTTGAACCTGATCCTTCATTTGGTTGAAAAACATACGGGTAAGGAAGCAGCTCTGTGGGCAGCAAAATTGTTTGAAATTGAGTACGGAAGGGATAATCAAAACCATTTTGTCATTTTTCAAGGGCAAAAAGAGCATTTGGACGACCCTATTAGACAGGCACAGAACTTTATTGAGAGTAATTTTAAGGAAAAGCTGAATGTAGAAGCACTGGCGGAAAAGTTTGCCATAAGTAGAAGAAATTTCATCCGTCGTTTTAAAAAGGCCACCAGCAATACACCCTTGGAGTATATACAACGCGTAAAAGTAGAGGCCGCCAAAAAACAATTAGAAACTTCAGGCAAGAACATCAATGAAGTCATGTTTGAAATTGGTTACAGTGATGATAAGGCCTTTCGCAACCTGTTTAGAAAATACACGGGTCTTACCCCAAACGAATACAAAAGCAAGTACAATTTAGAGGCGAATTTTATTAGTTGAGAATAATAAATTATTTGTTAAGATTAGGGTAATTGAGTTTGGGCAAAGATGCTGTTATGTTCCTCATTGTTTGTTAAATTCTCTTTAATCGTTTGTAGTTATAAGAAGCGGTGCTTTTTGCAACTCTTACGACCAAATCATATTAGTACACAAATATTCTACATCCATAATTCCTGTGTTGTTGTATTTAGGTGTTATTATGGGCTGGCTTTTTCGTTAGAATACTGGTGCTGACAATAATATCAATTAAGCATATACCCGCTAGAATTAGCCAAACTGGCCCATCAAAAATTAACGCTCCAATTGAAAATATTATCCCCACTGAACATCCTATATAGCCAAATACAACCGCAAAGGTTGCCATCCATTTATTATTATATTTTTCGGGGTTATTTTTGAATTGCCTGAGAGCAATTGCTCCTAGGAGTAATGATGGTAAGACCCCCACACCCGGAAAAAACAAAGATAAAATAACACAGATAAAAGAGATTAGCCCAAGTGTATTAATTTTAGGTGCTTCATTGGAAGTTTTTGTAAAAGTTTTAATTCCATTTTTTAAATCAGATTTTGCTACGGTATTTATAGTCGTTTCTAGTTTGTGGATATCTCTTTTGTGATTTGTAGTCGATTTATTTACTTCCTTTAGGTCTATACGAAGCGACTCGTTGTCATCCAAGGAAATTATATTTTGGTTA
>CAXRFO010000011.1:0-2156 GCA_964230025.1 Flavobacteriales bacterium
CTTTATGTCCGTTTTGTTGCTCACGGTCTTCTTTGGAAACCGAGTGTTGGTGCGGAATGATGTGGAGTTTTTCGCCCACGTTTAAATTCACTTTAACTTATTGAGCGCGCAAGATGAAAATTCTATGAACTAATTCCTAATATTTAACTTGTTACAGAGGCAGAAAAATAAAGAATGATAATAGAAATATTTTGGTCAGAATTACTTTAAACTGCAGTCTTTCAAGTATTTTTCCCAATGCCAACTATGTTTTAATGCCTCCTGTAAATTAAACCTACTTTTCCAACCTAATGTTGAGTTGATTTTGGAGGTGTCAGTGTAGATAGCTTTTATATCCCCTTTTCGTCTAGGTCCTATTTCATAATTAAGTTTGAGATCATTTACTTTTTCAAAAGTTTGGATAAGCTCAAAAACCGTATTTCCTTTGCCTGTTCCTACATTGAAGATATCAAAACGATTAGTTGTTTTATCCGAATACCTGAGTGCTGCGACGTGTGCTTCCGCCAAATCGACCACGTGAATAAAGTCGCGGATACAAGAGCCGTCTCGTGTATCATAGTCTGAGCCGAAGACAGTCAGTTTTTCTCTTAAACCTGCTGCAGTTTGAGTTATATATGGGACAAGGTTATTAGGAACACCATTGGGTAATTCTCCAATTTTAGCAGAGGGATGAGCCCCTACTGGATTAAAGTATCTAAGTAAAACAGTGTTGAAAGGAAAATTGCCTGATTTTAAGATTTGTTCACCAAGCGATTTGGTATGACCATAAGGATTTAGCGGTTTACCTAGAGGTGTTGTCTCCATCACACATTCCTCGGATGTTTCTCCATAGACAGTGGCACTGGACGAAAAAATAAAATTCTTAGAACCGTTATCCGCGGAAACTTCAATGATGCTTAAAAGTGATTCAAGATTCTCAGTATAGTACTCCATGGGTTTCTTAATCGATTCCCCCACACTTTTTAAAGCCGCGAAATGTATAGTTCCATGAAGTAAACCAATCCTACTAGAAACCTCTTTAGTATTTTTGGCATCTAACTCGTAAAATTCCAAGGTTTCGCCTGTTATTTCTTCTATAGCCCTTTTGGTTTCAATACGAGTGTTACGAAGATTATCTATTACAATTGGTTTATATCCGGCCTCTATTAATGCTACACAGGTATGTGAACCTATATATCCAAGGCCACCGGTGACTAGAATTCGTTTCATTTCAATGCCTTTCTTAAAGAGAATAATTGATTTTCAAGATATACATAATAGTTAATCAAATAGATATGCAATATGACTTACCTTCTTAAAATTAAAGGTTGGCGTAATGCTCACTTTTCTCAAAGAATTCTGAAATTCCGACTGATGTAATAGGCAATATTTCGATTTGAAGCATTAATCTATGAAGTTACCTGTACAATGTGTAAGTAACTAAGACGATTTAAAAGTCTGTTGGTTACCAACATACATGAGGATAAAATCAATTTAGAAGATGCATGCAAACCTCATAACAGTATAGACAAGGCAATAGCCGTGTACACCAAAAGAACAGGCAGACCCATCTTTAAGAAATCTCGATTCGAATAATTTCCTGCCCCCATAACCATAAGATGCGTTTGATAGCTAGTAGGGGTAAGAAAACTCGCACTCGCTGCAAATGCCATGGGTAAGAACACCTCAAGATGTGATAAACCATAATGCTTCATGATGGCCACTCCAATAGGAAAAGCAATCGCAACGGCGCTAACATTAGTCATAAAGTTGGTGAAGAGTAAAGTAATCCCGAAAAGCATGAATACCGCAACACGGCTGTTTTCAGGTAATGTAATCATTTCCAAAAAATAACTTGCATGATCACCTTCAACAATTGCGGATCCGAAAGCAACGGAGAGTACTAACAGCGCATATAGTTGTATGTTAAATTCGTTCTTTATACGTTCAGCAAAAGTCAACCCACAAATTATAGCACTAATGAGCATCACTCCTAAGGTTAGCAATAATGTCCAGTCCAATAATATGCCCAATAGAAGAATGATGACTAGGCTAGGCAAAAAGTACTTTTCACGCTTTATTTTCGAATCAGACCGCCTAGCGTGCGATTCAATAGCTAGTAAAGTTCTCTCTTTGGCATTTTTTTCATGAAAGCTTGTACCGGTGGCCAGCAACAA